>JBFMEX010000053.1:175000-176176 GCA_040752215.1 Pseudomonadota bacterium
AGTCCGCGTTCGCTCGCCACTACTAGCGGAGTCTCGGTTGATGTCCTTTCCTCCAGGTACTTAGATGTTTCAATTCCCTGGGTTTGCTTCTAATCCCCTATGTATTCAGGGTTAGATACCTTCATCTGATAACCGGAAATCCGAAGCCGGAAGTCCGGAGCGGAGCCCCGAGGCCTTCCGGCCTCGAAGTTCCAGTTATCGAAGGTGGGTTTCCCCATTCGGAAATCTACGGATCAACGGCTGTTCGCACCTTCCCGTAGCTTATCGCAGCGTACCACGTCCTTCATCGCCTCTTACCGCCAAGGCATCCACCAGATGCCCTTAGGTCACTTGATCGCTCTCATTAGCAATGCTCACCCGGTCACATGCCGCCGCCCGCGCCCGGAGAGGAGCGCCTTTGGCCGCATGCAACACTCGGCTTTGGTGAGTTCATTGCTCAGAAAGACCAGAAGTCGGAATAAACCCATCTGGAAGCCGCGCGGTCACGTGGCTCCACTGGCCCTTGCGGGCGACGCGGACAGGCCGTCCGGCGCCAAAGGCTCATTCCCTCTTCACGATGTCTAGATCACCGCCGGGGCCATCTGGCCGCAGGCGGAATTCGAATACCCTCTCGAGCGGATGCGTCCCCGCGCCAATGGCGCGCTCCGGGAGCTGGTGGAGCCAGTCGGAATCGAACCGACGACCTCAAGCTTGCAAAGCTAGCGCTCTCCCAACTGAGCTATGGCCCCGGTCCGACCGTCATTGGCCGGAAATCGACACCCCACGCCCACACGACAGGAACGTGGTGGGCCTGGGAAGATTTGAACTTCCGACCTCACGCTTATCAAGCGCGCGCTCTAACCAACTGAGCTACAGGCCCTATGGCGCGGTTGCAATTCGGGCAACCGAAGCGCCACGCTAAGCGAAGCGTGCATCCGCGAGAAGGAAGAGAAACGTAGGCGGCGGTGTCCCGCGCTTGATATTAGGCGCGAGCGAGATCCGTCACTCGCACCCATTGTTCCAAGTCGAGCGTGAAGCGGACGGCCGGAGCCGGTCGCTTGGCATGCTCTTCCTTAGAAAGGAGGTGATCCAGCCGCAGGTTCCCCTACGGCTACCTTGTTACGACTTCACCCCAGTCGCTGACCTTACCGTGGCCGGCTGCCTCCTTGCGGTTAGCGCACCGTCTTCGGGTAAAGC
>JBFMEX010000054.1:0-43512 GCA_040752215.1 Pseudomonadota bacterium
CGGCGGGCGACGTCGCCCGCTCTCTCCGTTGCAACGTCGGCTGATGCGGTTAATCCGCGGTTAAGCGGCGACCCGCCGCGGGACCCGCAACCCCGATGTTGCAGTGCCCCGGGGCGGCGACTACGTTGCCCACGTCGCGCGCAGCCATGCGCCGACCGAGCCTGGGAGAGGACCGTTGTCGCACGCCCCCGATGTCGCCGCCGCGGTTGGCAAGACGCCGCTGATCCTGCTTCGCCGTGCCTCCGCGGAAACAGGCTGCACGATCCTCGGCAAGGCCGAATTCATGAACCCCGGCCAGTCGGTCAAGGACCGGGCCGCGCTCTACATCATTCGCGACGCCGAGCACCGCGGCACGCTGCGCCCCGGCGGCACCATCGTCGAGGGTACCGCCGGCAACACCGGCATCGGCATCACCATACTCGCCAACGCGCTCGGCTACCGCTCGGTGATCGTCATCCCCGAGACACAGAGCCAGGAAAAGAAGGACACGCTGCGCCTGCTGGGCGCCGAACTGGTCGAGGTGCCGGCCGTCCCCTACAAGAACCCGAACAACTACGTGAGGTATTCCGCTCGCCTCGCCGAGGCGCTCGCCCGAGCCGAGCCCAACGGCGCGATCTGGGCCAACCAGTTCGACAACGTCGCCAACCGGCAGGCCCACATCGAGACCACCGCCGAGGAGATCTGGGCCGACACGGAAGGGCGTGTCGACGGCTTTGTCGCTGCGGTCGGCTCCGGCGGGACCCTCGGCGGCGTGTCGCTCGGGCTCAAGGCAAAGCGGCCCGGAATCACGATCGCGCTCGCCGATCCGCCCGGCGCCGCACTCTACAGCTACTACACCACCGGCGAGTTGACTGCCGAGGGCTCCTCCATCACCGAGGGCATCGGCCAGGGGCGGATCACCAAGAACCTCGAAGGCGTCGTCGTCGACCGGGCCTACCACATCCCCGACGCCGAGGCCGTCGAGATCGTGTTCCAGCTCCTCGCCGAGGAGGGTTTGTGCCTCGGCGCCTCCTCGGGCGTCAACGTCGCCGGCGCCATCCGCCTCGCCCGCGAACTCGGCCCCGGCAAGACCATCGTCACCATCCTCTGCGACTACGGCACCCGCTACCAGTCGCGGCTGTTCAACCCCGAGTTCCTGGCCGCCAAGGGGCTGCCGTCACCCGCCTGGCTCACTGGCGCCAAGGCGCCTCTGCCGCAGGTTTTCGAGACCGTCTGAGCGCTGTCCGTCGCCGCCATCCCCTTCAACCATCGGTCGAGACTGTTGACGCGAGCCGCGCCGCCGGTCGAAAAGTCAGGCGAGCCCATTCTGGAGGACGCATTGCCCCACACCGCCAAGAACTGGATCGTCGAGACCGAGTGGCTTGCTGCCCACCTCGATGCCCCCGACCTGCTGATCTTCGACGGCAGTTGGCATCTGGACGCCAGCCGCGACCCCAGGCAGGAGTTCCTCGCCGAGCACATCCCCGGCGCCATGTTCTTCGACATCGACGACCTTTCGGACGAGAAATCGTCGCTGCCGCACATGCTGCCCTCGACCGTCAAGTTCGCCAGCCGGATGAAGAAGCTCGGTGTCGGCGACGGCATGCGCATCGTCGTCTACGACACCCTCGGCCTCTACTCGGCCGCGCGCGTGTGGTGGACGTTCCGCGTCATGGGCCACGCCGACGTCGCGGTCCTGAACGGCGGACTGCCGAAATGGAAGGCCGAGGGCCGCCCGCTGGAGGAAGGGCCGCCGACCCCGCGCAGCTCGCGCCACTACTCTCCACGCTTCAACGCCGAGCTGATCCGCGACATCGACGACATGCGGGGACTGCTCACCAGGCGTTCCGAGCAGATCATCGACGCGAGGTCCGCCGGCCGCTTCGCCGGCACCGAGCCGGAGCCGCGCGAGGGGCTCCGCGGCGGTCACATCCCGGGCTCGGTCAACATCTATCACGAACTCCTCCTCAACCCCGACGGAACGCTGAAATCGAAGGACGAACTCGCAAAGATATTCGCCGGGGCCGGCATCGACCCGCACGCCCCGGTGGTGACCACGTGCGGCTCGGGGGTCACGGCCTCGATCGTGTCGCTGGCGCTCGCCGTGCTCGGACAGACCAACGCCTCGGTCTACGACGGCAGCTGGGCCGAATGGGGCCGCGACAACGGTCTGCCGGTCGCCACGGGCAGCGCCCCCTGAGACAATCTGGCCGACGCGCCGTTCCGTCTACTCCGACCGGTGCACTCTTGATGGCCGGGGGCGACGCACGCATATGAGGCGTGCGCTGCGGGTCGGACGGCGCGTTGCCCATACGACCCGCCCACCCCCCGGCACGAGGGGGCTCCGGCAACCCGCGTTCCGAGCAGAGATGATCATGCACGCTATGGCAATGACTTCCACTTCCGGGCTTCCCGCAGAGATCGACCCGGCCGAGGCGTTCGATCGAGTCAAGCGCGGCGAGCTGACGCTCGTCGACATCCGCACCCCGTCCGAGATGATGCGCTCCGGCGTCGCCGAAGGAGCGATCGCGCTGCCGGTGACTGGCCCGCAGTTCGTCGGCCAGCTGCTCGAGGTGATCGACAACGACGCGAGCCGGCCCGTTGCCTTCATCTGCGCCAGCGGCGCCCGCTCCGGCCAAGTGCAGGCCTACCTCGCCGCCAACGGCTTCACCCAGGCGGCCAACGTCGTCGAGGGCATGATGGGCAGCTTCAAGGGCCCCGGCTGGCTGAAGCGCGGGCTGCCGACAGTACCGTACCGGGGCTGAGCATGACTATCCGGGGGTCAGACCCTGCGGGTCTGACGCCGTTTGTCTCCGCTTCCACCCGACTGCTCATTCCGGCAGCGGGATGAACTCCGCGTTGTCGCCCGGCACGATCTGGAACCGGCGCGCGCTCCAGTCCTCCTTGGCCGCGCGGATGCGATCCTCGGACGAGGAGACGAAGTTCCACCAGATGTGGCGGGGCCCATCCATTGGCTCGCCGCCGAGCAGCATCAGCCGCGCCTGACTGTTGGCCAGGATCGAGATCCTATCGCCCGGCTTGAAGACCAGCAGCCGCCCCGCGGCGAAGCCCTGGCCGGCGATATCGATCTCGCCGGCGACGACGAAGACCGCGCGCTCGTCGTGGTCGGCATCGAGCTGCAGCACCGCGCCCGGTGCCAGCACCGCCTCGGCGTAGAAGCAGGGATGGGGAAATTCGGCCGGAGCGCGCCGCCCGTAGAGCTCGCCCATGATGACGCGCACCCGCTTGCCCTCGCCCTCGATGCGTGGCAGCGCCTCTGCGGGATGATGGACGAATGCCGGCGCCGCCTCCTCGCTGGCGTTCGGCAGCGCCGCCCACGCCTGGATGCCATAGAGCCGCGACGGGCTCAGGCGCACGTTCGGCGGCGTGCGCTCCGAATGGACGATGCCGCGCCCGGCCGTCATCAGGTTGAGCGCGCCCGCCGTGATCACCTGCTCGGTGCCGAGGCTGTCGCGGTGCATGATCTCGCCTTCGAACAGATAGGTGACGGTCGCCAGCCCGATGTGGGGATGGGGACGAACGTCGATTCCGCTGCCGATCGGAAGCTCCGCCGGTCCCATCTGGTCGAAGAAGATGAACGGGCCGACCATCTGCCTGCCGGCCGCCGGCAGCGCGCGGCGCACCTCGAAGCCGCCGAGATCGCGGGCGCGCGGGACGATCACCGTCTCGATCGCATCGCACGCGTGCGCATCGCCGGGCATCGGATCCTGGGACGGCTGCCAGCTCATTACTTCCTCCGCTCGCTCGCTTGACCGGCTCCTCCAGCAGCCGCAGACTCCCGGTCGAGCCGCCATCGTCGGCGGTACGGCCCGCGCAGAGGACCACCGTGTACGTGGCGACGACGAGATCATTCTCCAAGACGGCCCGCACGAGCCGGATGCCGGCACTCGCCGCCGCACTGCTCGCGGCCGTTGCGCCGCCCGCGGCAGCGGCCGATCCGGATGCCGGCTGCACCAGCGACGCGATGATCGTGTTCGACGCCTCGGGCTCGATGACCGGCACCAATTTCAACGGCATCGCCGTGCCGCGCATCGCCAAGGTCCGCGAGGCGATCCATCAGGTCGTCCCGCACGTCTCCGCCTATCGAAACCTCGGCTTGATCGTTTATGGGCCCGGCCCGCATCAGGCCTGCCGCAACGTCGAGCTGAAGCTCGCGCCGACGCCCAACGCCGGCCCGCGCATCATCGCCGAGATCGATCGCCTCCAGCCCGACGGCGAGACACCGCTGACCACCGCTGTGCGCGAAGCCGCCGAGATGCTCCGCCATCGCCAGCGGCCGGCGACGATCGTGCTGCTGACCGACGGCGAGGAGAACTGCGGCGGGGCGCCGTGCGCGCTGGCCGAGACGCTGAAGGCCGAAAGCCCGTTTGTCACGGTGCACGTGATCGGCTTTCGCGAGGCCGATAAGCTCGGCCGCCTCGACGGCTTCGCCTCGCGCTGCCTCGCCGACATCACCGGCGGCACCTACACGCTGACCGAGACCACCGACGATCTCGTCGCCGCCCTGCAACAGACCTTGTCGTGCCCGCAGCTGACCGCGCGGGAGTAGCCTCACCACCGCCGCAGCAGGCCGGGCAGCATTCGCGCCAGCACGTTGTCCCTGCGGATCAGATGGTGAAACAGCGCTGCGCCGATGTGCATGCCGATCAGCGCAATCAGCGCGATGGCGGCCGTCGCATGCCAATAGAACACGACCGCCGCTGTATCCTGATGCGGCGCGACGAGGCCCGGCACCTTGACGAGGCCGAACAGCTCGAGTGCCGGATAGTACGAGATGCCGAGCCAGCCGAGCACCGGTACCACCACCAGCAGCACGTAGATGCTCCAATGGGTCGCGTGGCTGGCGAGCTTCTGCCACGGCTCGATGGTCGGCTCATCGGCCGGACCGCCGTGGGCTAGCCGATAGCCGAGCCGCAGCACCGCGGTGAGCAGGATGACGAGGCCGATCGACTTGTGCGAGCTGTAGAGCGAGTTTGTCAGGCTATCCCAGACATTCAGCACGTTGCCGCGATAGGCCATGTAAAGGCCGAGCGGCACCTGGGCCAGGATCAGCGCCACCGTCAACCAGTGGAAGCGCCGCGCGGCGGGGGAATAGACCTCGACACCGAATGTGCCGCGCGGGTAGGAGGCTCTGCCTGCATTGGCCATGGTCAATTGCCTTTCCAGCAGCTCCTGAGGTCGCAGTCGAATAGCACATCGCCGTCGGCGAGAACATGCACCGTCGTCGTCGGCCTGAGCGCTGCGCCGAGGCTTGCGATCGGTGCGAGGCTGAGCCCGGTTTTGCCGGAGCCGAGGATCATCGGCGCCACCAGCACGTGCAGTCGGTCGACCATGCCGGCATCGATGAACGCCGAGATCGTCGTCGCCCCGCCCTCGACGAGCAGACGCTTGAGACCGCGCTCGAACAATGCGGCGACGATGCGCGCCGGTGCAACCAGCCCGTTCACGCGCTCGATCGTAATCTGCTCCACGCCATCCCGAACGGCGCCGTCCCGTTCCTGGATCACGATCCGGCGCACGCCGTCATCGGCGAGGCACTTGGCCGTCGGCGACAGCCGCCCCGCGGGGTCGATCACCACCCGCGCCGGATGCCGCCCGGCCACCCGTCGCACGTTGAGCATCGGGTCGTCGGCGATAACTGTGCCGACGCCGACCACCACCGCGTCGACGGCCGCGCGCAGACGGTGCAGATGATCGAGCGCCGCCGAGCGGTTGATCCAGCGGCTTTCCCCCGTCGGGGTGGCGATCCGCCCGTCGAGCGACTGGCCGAGTTGGGCCACCACGTAGGGCCGATCGGCGGCTGCGGCCAGGATCGGCGCCACCAGACATGTCTCGGGATCGCTACGCATCGGGCGGGCTCGCTCTCTGGCTCTCGCGGCGGCATTGGGTCCGACCCGCAATTGACATGATTGCAGGTCGTAGCTCAACGCCGAGGCCGGACGCCGGCGGCGGTGATATAGACCGACGGCGCGCCCTTGCCACCCCACCACCCCTGGACCCGCCCGTGCACAAGCCCCTGACCGTCGATCTCGGCCGCGCCACCTCGTGCTGGCCTCTCTTGCCGGTGCTCGCCTTGCTGGCGCTCGCCTGGCTCGCGCTCGGCTGGCCGTGGCTCTCCGGTCGCGTGACGATCCCGTGGGACGCGAAAGCCCACTTCCAGCCGCAGATCCAGTTTCTGGCCCAGAGCCTCGCCAAGGGCGAGAGCCCGTTCTGGGCGCCCTACGTCTTCTCCGGCCACCCGCAGGTCGCCGACCCGCAATCGCTGATCTTCTCGCCGCCGTTCCTCGCCCTGGCGCTGGTCGATCCGGCGCCGAGTCTAAGGGCCGCCGACACTGCTTTGCTGGCCGCCATCCTGCTCGGGGCGGCGGCGCTGGTGCTCTACTTCCGCGACCGCGGCTGGCATTGGGGCGGCGCGCTCGTTGCCGCTATCAGCTTCGCCTTTGGCGCCTCGATGGCCTGGCGCATACAGCATATCGGCCAGGTCCTGAGCCTCGCCTATCTGCCGATCGTCGTGCTGATGCTGTCGCGCGCGCTCGAGCGCAGCTCGTGGATCTACGGGCTCGCCGCCGGCATCGCGGCGGGATTCCTGGTTCTGGGGCGCGATCAGGTTGCACTGCTCGCGGTCTACTTCCTGATCGGCCTCGTCGTCTGGCACCTCGCCAGCGCGCCGCGCCTCGCCGACGGCATGCGCGCGAGCCTCGCCCCGCTCGCCGCCGGCGCGATCGGCGGCATCGCAGTGATTGCCATCCCGGTGCTGCTGACCGCGCTCGTTGCCGGTGACTCCAACCGCCCGGCGATCGACCTCGAGAGTGCCGGCAAGGGCTCGCTGCATCCGGCGCTGTTGCTCACGCTATTCGCCCCCGATGTGTTCGGATCCTCGGGGCGCATGGAGGACTACTGGGGTCCGCCCTCCTACACCTGGAGAACGAGCGGGCTCTACATCGCCCAGAACATGGGCCAGCTCTACATCGGCGCAGTGCCCGTTCTGCTTACGCTACTGGCGCTGGCGAGCGGGCGCCTGCTCGCGCGTGAGATCCTGTTCTTCACGATCGCCGTGCTCGTCGTCACTCTTTACGCGCTCGGCTGGTACACGCCGCTGTTCGCGCTCGCGCACGCCCTGCTGCCGGGCGTCGACCTCTATCGCCGCCCCGCGGATGCGACGTTCCTGATCGGCTTCCTGCTTGCGGTGCTCGCCGGCTACTCGGCCCACACGCTGCTGCGCGATCCGCCGACGCCGCTGCCCCGCTCGGCCGTCGCCACGACGGCGATCGTCACGCTTGCCGCATTCGCCGCCGCCATTGCGCTCGCGGTTCACTTCGACCGTCTCGCCGCGGCACGCGCGCCGCTGCTGGTCGCCGCCGGCGTCGTCCTCGCGGCTGCCCTCGCGATCCGCCTCGCGGTCCATCTCGAGCCATATCGCCCGCGCGCCGCCGCACTGCTGCTCGCCGCCGTCACCGTCGCCGACCTCGCCTGGAGCAACGGCCCCGGGAGTGCCACCGCGCTCCCGCCCTCCACCTACGAGGTGCTCGAGCCGACGAGCCGCAACGAGACCATCGCGCTTCTCAAGCAGAAGGTCGCCGCGGCACGGACCGAGACAATGCGCCCGCGCGTCGAGCTGGTCGGCCTCGGCTTCCACTGGCCGAACGCCTCCCTCACCCATGAGCTCGAGAATACGCTCGGCTACAATCCACTCCGCCTCGGCCTCTACTCGCGCGCGACCGGCGCCGGCGACCATGTCGGCCTGCCCGACCAGCGCCAGTTCTCCCCCCTCCTCCCGTCCTATCGCTCGCGCCTCGCAGACCTGCTCGGGCTCCGCTTCATCGCGTCGAGCGTGCCGATCGAGACCATCGACAAGCGCATTGCGCCCGGCGACCTCACACTCGTAGCCCGGACCGCCGACGGATACGTCTACGAGAACCCGCGCGCCAGCCCGCGCATCTCGTTCGCCACCGACGCCCGCGAGGCCGACTTCGAGCGCATCCTGGCGACAGGCGAATGGCCCGACTTCGACCCGTCACGCACGGTGCTATTGGAAGGACCGCAACCAGCCACCGCCGCCGGTGGCGCAGCGGGCACGGCGCGGATCATCTCCTACCGTAACGACGAGGTCGTCGCAGAGGCCGACAGCCAAGGCAGCGGCTACGTGGTGCTCAACGACGTCTGGCACCCGTGGTGGCGCGCCGAGGTCGACGGCGTCGCCACCCCCGTTCTGCGCGCCAACGTGCTGTTCCGTGCCGTTCGTGTGCCGCCGGGCCGTCACCTCGTCCGGCTGACGTTCGCGCCGGTCCGTGGCGCCCTGTCCCAGGCGCTCGGAGGGCGAGACCGCTGACCCGCGCGCCCCGGCAAGGAAACAGTTGCACCCGCGCTTGGCTTGTCGGACAACCGGCGCCGCCCGCGACCCGATGGAACCCTCTCCTATGACCCCTTTTCAGGTTTATGCGCGCGCGATCGCGATGCTGGCGCCGGAGCGGTCGGTGGTCGCGATGCTGGCCGTCGGCAGCCTCGCGGTTGCCGGCGTACAGCTCGCCGAGCCGGTGCTGTTCGGCCGCGTCGTCGACAGCCTGTCGAAGGGCAGCGACACTCTGCCGCTGATCGGGCTGTGGGCCGCGCTCGGCCTCTTTGGCATCCTGGCCAGCGTCTTGGTCGCGGTGCTGTCCGACCGCCTCGCCCATCGCCGCCGCATGGGCGCCATGGCGATCGCCTTCGAGCGGGCGATGACGCTGCCGGTCAGCTACCACGCCGAGCGCGGCTCGGGCGCCATCGTGCGCACCATCCTCGCCGGTGCCGACGCGCTGTTCTGGCAGTGGCTGGCGGCTTTGCGCGAGCAGATCACCGCCTTCATCGGCATCCTGTTCCTGGTGCCGACCGCGATCCTGATGGACGTGCGCATGGCCGCCATCCTCGGCGCGCTGGCCGTCGCCTACACGCTGCTCAACATGGTCGCCGTGCGCAAGACGTCGTCCGGGCAGAGCGCCGTCGAGCAATACCACTATGACGTCTCGGGCCGCGTCGGCGACGTGCTCGGCAACGTCACCGTGGTGCAGAGCTACGCCCGTCTCTCGGCCGAGGCGGAGGCGATGCGGGCGCTGATGGGCGAGCTGTTGACCGCCCAGTACCCGGTGCTGACCTGGTGGGGCCTGTTGACCGTGCTACAGCGCGCGGCAGCCACCATCACCATGGTCGCCATCTTCGCCGCCGGCGCCGTGCTCGCCGCCAGGGGCGAGCTCTCCGTCGGCGAGATCGTCAGCTTCGTCGCCTTCGCCAACCTGCTGATCGCCAAGCTCGACCAGCTGTCGAGCTTCGTCGTTCGCATCCAGCAGAGCGCGCCGACCATGCGCACCTATTTCGAGCTGCTCGATGAGACGAGCGAGCTCGGCGATCGCCCCGATGCCGCTCCCCTGCCGGCCGATGTCGAGGGCCGCGTCACCTACGACAACGTGACCTTCCAGTTCCCCAGGTCCGAGCAGGGCGTATTCGACCTCTCGTTCGAGGCCAAGGCCGGCGAGACGATCGCGCTGGTCGGCCCCACCGGCTCGGGCAAGACGACTACGCTCGCCCTTCTGCAGCGCTTCCGCCGGCCGCAGGCGGGCCGCATCCTGGTCGATGGCCACGACATCGCCGCCGTCAAGCTCGACACGCTGCGCCACGCGGTCTCGGTCGTGTTCCAGGACGCCGGTCTGTTCAACCGCTCGATCGCCGATAACATCGCCGTCGGCCGGCCAGACGCGACGCGGGCCGAGATCGAGGCCGCGGCGCGGCTCGCCGAGGCGCACGAGTTCATCGCCAGGAAGCCGGGCGGCTACGATTTCGTCATCGGCGAGCGTGGTGCTGCGCTGTCGGGCGGCGAGCGCCAGCGCCTCGCCATCGCCCGCGCGATCCTGAAGGACGCGCCGCTGCTCATCCTCGACGAGGCAACGAGCGCGCTCGACGCCGAGACCGAGGCGCGAATCAAGCGCGCCCTCGACACCTTGCGGCGGGACCGCACGACGTTCGTCATCGCCCACCGCCTGTCGACCGTCGCCGATGCCGATCAGATCCTGGTGCTCGATCGCGGCCGGATCGTCGAGCGCGGAACGTTCACCTCGCTGGCCAAGGGCGAGGGCGTGTTCGCCCGCATGGTGCGCGAGGGCGGCTTCACCGTGCCTGAGGCCGCCAAGCCGGACCCGATCGCCGCCCTCGAGCGCGGCGAAGCGTGAGGCCGGCGCGATCCGCGGCGGGGCCGCTGCGACGAATGCGGCCGAGAGAATACAGTGCACGAGCCAACACGCGCGAGCAGCCAGCCGGCCTCACCGGCTGGGCCGCTTCACGTCATGGCTCGAGGGATAGATACGCCCCGGCGGGTGTCGTGGCTCACAGCTTGTGCGCCATCCTCACGCGCTTGGTCTCGAGGTAGCGCTTGTTGTAGAGGCTCGGCTCGACCACCACCGGAACCTGGTCGACGACCTTGATGCCCTGGGCGCGCAGCGCCTCGACCTTGGCCGGGTTGTTGGTGAGCAGACGGATCGCCGGGATGCCGAGGTCGAACAGGATGTCGGCCGCGAGGCCGTACTCGCGCGCATCGATCGGCGCGCCGATCTCGATGTTCGCATCGACGGTATCGAGGCCCTGATCCTGCAGCGCATAAGCGCGGATCTTGTTGACGAGACCGATGCCCCGCCCCTCGTGGTACGGGAGGTACAGCAGCACGCCGTTGGACGAGTTGATGATACGCTCCATCGCCGCCTGCAGCTGCGCGTAGCAGTCGCAACGCAGGGAATGGAAAATGTCACCCGTGACGCACCCCGAGTGGACTCGGACCAGCGGCGGCTCATCGTTGGCCGCGCTGCCCTCGGTCTTGCGGATGAGCGCAAGCGCCTGATAGCTCGGGTCGGAGCCCTGATAGGCCCGCGCATCGAGAACCACGTCTTGGCCTCGGAACTCGATGGGCAGGATTGTTTGCACGGACCAGTCGAAATCCAGCTCGACCGATTTGACCGCATTCGACTTCATGGACGTCTCCAGAGAAGGATCCGCAGACTTATGCGCGCAAGAATAGGCGGACGTAAAGCCATCGCATGTCGCAGATGCCTACGTCCCTAATGCCTACTTCCAACGTCACGTGCGGAGAACGGCACATCCTTGCCCCCGAATTGCGTCGGGATCGTGACGCCCCCTGATCGCCCAGACGCACGAGAAGTGCTTGAATTCCGACATTAACCCGCTCGATTCGGTTCCGGTTGCACGACCGCTCTCGCCGACGGCAAGGTGCCGCAGGGGCGCCTTCGGCCGGCCTGCGACATTAGCGCCGAGGCCTCCTCGCTACGCTCCCCGCGGCCGCGCCGGCTCACCGTGATGTGTAGCGCGCACCGCTTCGAGAATGGTTAACCAACTTGCGGCGGCGCCCGGCGCTGCGCGTTGAAACCGATCCGGTGCCCCGCCGCGATGGCCGATGCAACGCATACAGATCCGCAAGCCCCCCACGGCGCCGTGAGCCGGCCGCTCGCCGCGGCAGCGCTCGTGCTGCTTGCCCTGAGCGCGGCGGCAGTGCCGCTGGTCGATGCCGGACGCGTCTCCGGCTACGTGGCGCTGATGCTCGCCCACGCTGCCGCATATGTTGCCGTCGTCTGGCTGGTGATCGCACGTCCGCCGCGCCGGCTGGACCTCGCGCTGATCCTCGTCGTCGCGGCGGCGCTGCGTCTCGTCGCCCTGCACTCGGAGCCGGCCCTCTCCACCGACGGCTACCGCTACGTCTGGGACGGCCGGGTGCAGGCCGCCGGCTTCAATCCCTACGCCCTGGTGCCGGCCGACGAGCGGCTCGCGCACCTGCGCGACGCGACCATCTACCCCAATATCAATCAGAAGGAGACCGCGATCACCATCTACCCGCCGATGGCCGAGATCGTGTTTCTCGCGGCGAACCGCTTGAGCGACGGCCTCGCCGGAATGCGCCTCCTCGCGCTGCTGCTCGAGGCGATCACCATCGCCGCCTTGCTCGCCTGGCTCGGGTCCGACGGCCTGCCGCGCGAGCGGGTCGTCATCTACGCCTGGCATCCGCTGCCGATCTGGGAGCTCACGAGCCAGGCGCATGTCGACGTCGCCGCGATCGCGCTGCTGGTGGTGGCAATCGTGACCGCGCGGCGCGGACGGCAGGGCATCACCGGCTGCCTGCTCGCGGCCGCAACGCTCGTCAAATATTTCCCTTTGGTGCTACTGCCCGCGCTGTGGCGGCGGTGGAATTGGCGGCTGCCGGCCGCGTTCGCTGCGACGGCGGCGGCGCTCTACGCACCTTATGCGCTCGGTACCGGCAGCGGTGTCGCCGGATTCCTCGGCCGCCATCTGGACAACGAGGGCTACGCTGCCGGCTGGGGCTTCCACGTGGTCTGGATGCTGCGCGATCTCGAGCTCGCGGATCCGCCGGGCCGGCTCTACATCGCTGCCGCGCTCGCCGTTCTGGCGGCGCTTTCCCTCGTCGCGCTCTTGCGGCGCGGCGCGGACGAGATGAGGCCCGAGCACCTGCTGCTGCTCGCGACCGCATTCGTATGGCTCACTTCCCCGCACTATCCCTGGTACTTCGCCTGGCTGGTGGCGCTGCTGGTCAGGGTCCCCCATCCCGCCGTGCTGGCGATGACGCTGCTCGCGGTGGTGCTGCAGGTCCCCCGCCCTCCCGGTGGGCCGACGTGGACCACGCTTCTCGCCTGGACCTACTACGCGCCACTGCTCGCCGCCGTCGCCTACGAGGCGTGGCGCCGCCGCACGGCCACCCGATAGCTTCACGGCGCATTCGGTCGGCGTGGCCATTGTCGCATTGCGCGCCGATCTGCTAAGCGCTCCCGACCGAAGCCGCCGCGGAGGACCGCTTGCCGCAGCTCGTCCCGATGCTCGTGACCCTCGTCGGCGCGCTGCTGCTCGCGGCGGCGCTGACGCTGCTCTATATGCGCGTGATCAAGGACCGGCGGTTCGTGGCGCAGGAGAATCACCGCTCGATGCACAAGGGCGAGGTCGCCGTCGGCGGCGGCTGGCCGCTGCTCGCAACCGCCCTGCTGCTCGCAATTCTGCTGTGGCCGGTCGGCCGGCACCACGCCGTTCTGCTCCCCGCCCTCGCCACGCTCGCCGTCGTCTCCTGGTGGGACGACATCGGCACGCTGGCGCCTGGTCCCCGCCTCGCCGTGCACGCCGCCGCCGCCCTGCTCTGCCTGTGGTGGCTTCCCTCCGACGCGCTGATCCTGCACGGCTGGCTGCCGTTGTGGCTCGATCGGGTGGTCGCCTTCCTCGCCCTCGTCTGGTGGATCAATCTCTACAATTTCATGGACGGCATCGACGGCATCGCCGGCACCGAGACCGCCTCGATCGCCATCGGCTATGTCGCCGTGACGCTCGCTACCGGCACCGCCTCCCCGCTCCTTGGCCTCGCACTCGCCACCGCCGGCGCCGCACTCGGCTTCCTGGTCTGGAACTGGCACCCGGCGCGCATCTTCATGGGCGACGTCGGCGCCATTCCGTTGGGCTTCCTGATGGGCTGGCTGCTGTTCGACCTCGCGGTCCATCACTCGCTCGCCGCCGCGATCATCTTGCCGCTCTATTACGCGACCGACGCGACGCTGACACTCGCCAAGCGGATCGCGCGCGGCGAGCGGCCATGGGAGCCGCATCGCAGCCACGCCTACCAGCGCGCGGCGCGCGGCCTCGGCTCGCATTCCGCCGTCGTGAAGCGGATCGCACTCTGCAATCTGGGGCTGATCGGCGCCGCCGTACTGGCCTTGTCGCAGCCGCTCGCCGGTCTCGCGATCGCCGTCGCCGCCGTCGGCGCGCTGATGCTCTCGCTCGAGCGGGCCGCGCGCGGCGCCTCGCACTGAAAGGCGACGTCTACGCCGGCGTCTCAGAAAGCTCCACCACAACCCGGCGCATCGTCACCCGCCCCTCGGCGATCGTGTGCAGGTGGAACACCGGCGCCTCGGGATCGGTCTCCTTGTCGCGTCCGCGCCGAAGATCGGCCGCCACGCTGGTCATGGTGGTCAGCGTCGTGTGGGCGATGGCGACCGTCTCCGTGCGATGGATATGACCGGCGACGACGCCGGCCACCTGCCGCGCCCGGCCGATCACCCGAACCAGCGCCGCCGCCTCGTCCGAATCCTGGAACTGAAGCGGGTTTCTCGCCTTGAGCGAGGGGACCGCGACCGGCGGATGGTGGGCGACGACGAGCGTCGGCGTGGCCGGCCGCTCGGCCAGAAGCCGCTCCAGATCCGCCGCGCGATCGGCGCAGAACCCGCCGAGGCCGCTCTCATCGTGCAGCGTGTCGGCCGCAACCAGGCGCACCGGCCCGAGATCGACGGCGTACTGGATGAACGGGCTCGCCGCGTCGAGATAGCCCGCCCCCGCAAACGCCTTCGTGAACGGCCCCCGCCGGTCGCGATTGCCGACGATCGCATAGAGCGGCAGCTCCAGCCGCTTCAGTACCGCACACGCCGCGCGGTAGTCCTCGCCAGTCGCGTCGTGTGCAACGTCACCCGTGTGCACCACCGCCAGCGGGCACGGCCGCAGCCGATTGACGGCCTCGATCGTGCGGGAGAGATCGTCCAGGCGACGCGCCGCGGCCGGCGTGCCGGCCGCGACGTGCGTATCGGAAATCTGTGCTATCGTCGTCATCGTACCGGATGCCAGGCGGCGGACGTGCGCCGCCGTTCACCAATCTGCCACGAGCGAAACCGATGCTGGCGACCCGCTCGATCGACCCAACGACCCTTGGGGCTGCTGAGCCCCCGGCCCCGCTTGCGAGCCTCGGCGGCTCTAGCGAGTCCGTTGCGGAAGCGCAAGCCGTGATCGGAAATCTGTCGCGGATAGACACGGCCGTGCGACGATTGCGCGCTCGGTCCTGCGGCGGTTGCGTGTCGGGAGCTCGGCCATGAGCGAGGAGGACTTCGAGGAGCTTGCCTGCGCCAGCGCCGAGGCGCGACTCGACGATCTGCTCCAGGCATCGCGCCGCGTGCCGCCCTCCCAGCGCGGGCCGCTGCTCGCCGAGACGCGTGCCGCCGTCATAGCTGCCGACGCCGTCAAGGCGCGACGACCCAAGGCCAGCGACCGCGAGCTTTGCGAGGCCGAGCTGGCTCGCTGGCGCGCCGTGCACCGCTACGTGCACGCCACGCCCTACCGCGACCGCGCCCACCCCAAGCGCTCCGAGCAGTGGCGCGACGTGCTCGCCCGCGTGCGCGAGATCGGCGAGCAGGAGCTGATCGACTGGGTCGCGCTGCAGGTCGAGGTCGCCTCGAACCGCGAGAAGGGCATCCCCGACATGCGCCCGCGCAAGAACGGTCCGACCGTCCTCGTGATGCTCGAGTACGTCGGCAACCGCAAGCGCAAGGCGCTGGCGATGCTGAAGTGGGCGATCGGCGCCGAGAAGGACGGCGCGTATGTCGTCGACGAGGCGTTCCATGCCGAGACCTCGCGCATCCTCGCCAAGCTCGCCGCCGCCACCGCGGGCGAGGAGATCGAGGAGCCGCAGATCAAGCCAGACGATCCGCTGACCCGCTCGTGAGGGTTGTTTCGTTCGCGCGTGGCGACTCTCGTTCCGTGATCCCTGCCTACGTGGGGAGACCGCCGTGCGCGGGAGTGTAGGGGAGTGGAGCCTTGCCCACCTGCCTGTCAGCCCGGCGCGACCAGTGCCGCTGCCACCGCTGCCTCGATCACGGCGCGGAAATCGTCGATTGCGACCGACAGCGCCTCGTGCGGCGTCTCGGTCAGGAAGGCTCGAGCCGCCTGTCCGGCCTCGGCGGACGGCGCGCCCTTCAGCGCTGCCTCGAGGTCCATGACGAGGCGCGGCGGCGCAACGAAGAAGTCTCCGGTGATCAGCACGTCGCGAAGGCGCGCCCCCTCGCCCGTGCCGTCGAGCCGCACGCCGACGGTGATCGTTCCCCCCGGCCCGGTACGTGATGCCTCGCACGTCGAGCCGCCGGCCTTGTCTGCATCGAGCCCGTGCACGAACGCGTCGGTGCCGATCTCCTCCGTGAGAATGGCCGCAGCGCGCGCTTCCTCCTCCACGCTGATCGCATCGTCGGCGAGCTCGAGATCCAGCGCCGCGGCGAGCCCGTCGCGGATCGCCCGCTGCACCTCGCCCACCGCAGGCGTATGGCCGAGCAGCTCGGCGAGCGTGACGATACGGTGCTCGGCTCTGTCGAGCGCGCGCTTCTCGAGCTTCGCCTTCGGCACGTTGAGCGCGGCCATCACCTTGGCCGGTGCGACGTCGATCAGCACGGTTCCCTGGAAGAACAGCGTGTCGCCGTCGAAAAAGCCGCCGGTCCCGCTGAGCTTGCGCCCGCCGACCTCGATGTCGTTGCGCGGCCGGAACCTCGCCTCGATGCCCAGCGCGCGCGACAGACCCTCCGCCGCGCCGCTGCAGATCCGCGCCGTCATGTCCGCGAGACCGGCGATGGCGAACCGGCGGCGCGAGACGACCAGCTCCCAGCCGAGCTGGCCCTCGTCGAAGAAGATGGCGCCGCCGCCGGTGATGCGGCGCGCGACGCCGATGCCGCTGGCGCGGCAGTGGGCGAGGTTGATCTCACGCGGGACCGATTGGTGACGCCCGACCAGGGCGGTCGGCCGAAAGCGCAGGAATCGCAGCGTGTCCCTAATTCGCCCCTCGCCGTGCAACTCGGCGAGTGCGGCGTCGAAGGCGATGTTGGCGCGGCCCTCGCGCACGCCGGTGTCGATCACGCGGACGGAAAGCGCCATCTGAGGGCCTTCTGCTGCCTCACGCCCCGCAGGCGGCGATGATCAGCGCCTGAATGGTGGTGAAACGGTCGGAGAACTTGGCCGCCCACTCGGAATCCTTGGCTACGTTCTCGTTGTAGCGCGTCATATAGGTCTTCTGGTCGACCCAGTAATAGTAAGCCATCTCCTTGTCGGCGGGCTCGACGCGGTCCTTGATCAGCTTCTGCTCGCACTCGCACGACTTGGCCTCGCGGTTCTCGACCTCGGCGCAGTTCTTATAGGCTGCGTCGAGGAACCCCTGGACGGTATAAGGCGGCGGCTCGGCGCGCGCAGCGGCGGCGAGAGCGAGCAGGGCAGCCAGCGAGAGCGCCGCGCGGCGGAGAGAAATCGAACGCATTTCGGATTTGCTCCTGGTCACAGGCTGAGCGGGCAAGAGGGGATGATTGCCTCGATGGATAGCCGCCGCCCCGCAATCGAGGCAAGCGCAAAGGCTACGATCCACGCGCGGCGCCGGATCGGTCGAGTTCACTCCTCCGCCTCCAGCTCCTCGCCGGACACGTAGGCCTCGCCCGGCCGCTCCTTGCCGAGCTGATGGCGGATCTTGCGCAGGTCGGCAGCCTCGGGCTGGAACGGGTAGCTCGCAATGTTGGACGGCGGACTGTCGCCAAAGGGCCGGTCGCAGGCGGAGACGTCCTCGCGGAACTTGCCCGGGCAACCGGAGGTGCGAAACGCGATGCCGGCATCGATGATCCCGTCGAGCTCGGGCGCGCCGACGCCGAAGTCGATCACCCGCCCCTCGCCGTCGAACGTCATCGCCTCGACGCGCCGTCCGCCGTAGTCGATCAGGTAGCGCGCGAGCTGCACCCGGCGCCACTGGTCGCGCGGCGTTGCCGGCAGGTGATCCATCAGCGAGCCCCGCTCGGGGAAGAAGCAGAACATGTGGCTGTGGCCGCCCATGTCCTTGAGCCGCTGCACCAGACTCAGGACATCGTGCTCGGTCTCGCCCATGCCGACGATGATATGCGCACCGAACCGCTCCGGCCCGAACACGTCGCGGGCGTCCTCCAGGATCTCCCAATACTTGGCCCACGAATGCGGGCTCGCGACCCCCTTGCCGCGCGTGCGCTCGAAGATCTCCGGTGTTGCCGCGTCGAGCGCGACGGTGAAGATCTCGGCGCCGAGATCCCTGAGGCGGGCGACGTCGGCCCGCTCCATCGTCGTCGGGTTGGAGAGGATCGATACCGGCACGGTTGCAGGATCGATGCGGCTGGTCCACGCCTCGAGTACGGAGACCGTATCGGCATCGGAGCGCGGGTGCGTGATCATCGAGATGCACATGCGGTGGAACGGGGTCGCCTCGCCGTCGCGCGCGACGATGTCGACGACCTGCTCCATTGGGACGGCGGGCCAGTCGACGCGGATGAAGTTGCGGTCGGCGTAGTCGCGGTCCGCCTCGCGATGGCGGGCCAGCCCGCAATAGGCGCAGTTGGCGCGGCAGCCCTCGGGATAGGTGAGCAGCAGGTTGAGGCAGCGCGTGCAGCCGCAGCGATGCATCTTGCCCGGCATCACACCCAAGGTGATCGCCGCCGCGGTCGACATCTGCACGTACTCGGGCGAGCGCATGTACGGAGCGAGCCGGTTGTTGTTCGGCAGATAGACGCCCTCGGGCGGAACATTCGCCGCCTTGACGCGACCTCCGTTGCGCGCGGCGGCGGGGGTCTCGCCCGGCACGCGCGGTGCCATTGCATTGGCGGCGTTGAAGTCCCGCCCGTCGGCACCTTTCGCCGAGGGCAATGCCGTCTCCCGATTGATGCAGCTCATCTCGGGCCTCTCCTCGTCATGCCGCCCAATATTCCTCGAACGCGATCCAGCAGCGGCGCAGCTCGGCCGCTGTCGGCTCGGCACGGCGCGCATAGATCGCCATCAGCTCGCGTCGGCGTGCCAGCGCCCGGCTCAAGGATGGCGCGAAGAGATCGTGGACCTCCTCGGCATAGTCCTCGGCTGCCGCCGCGTCACCCGCGGCGATATGGGCCGCGGCCTCGCCCGCGAGCCGGCCCGAGACGACCGCCGAGGCGATGCCCGCCCCGGTGACGGGATTGGTCAGTCCCGCCGCGTCGCCGGCGAGCAACACGGCTGCCCCGCCGAATCGTGTCGCTGCCTGCAACAGCCCGCCGACCGGAATGGCACCGCCGGTGATTGCCAGCACGGATTCACCGACGCGCCCCTGGGCGATGAGCTGGCGGTGCAGATCCTCGAGCAGTGACTTGAAACGATGCCGCCACTCCCCATCGCCGCCGAGGCCGAGATTGGCCACCTCCCGCTTCGGGAACAGCCACGCGTAGCCGCCCGGCAGCCGTCGTGTGAGGAAAATGTCGGTCTCCGCGAAGGGTTGCAGCAACGGCACGGTGATCTGCCGCGTCTCCGCCAGCTCCCGGTTGACGATGCCGACCGCCGCGCCGACCGCCGAGCGCGGCCCGTCGGCCCCGACGATCACCCGCGGCGCGAAAGCACGCCCGTCCGAGAGTCGAGCCACGCCTTCACCATCGAGGCTGCGCAACGAGACGGCGAACGCACACGCCGCTCCCGCCGCCTCGGCCCGGCGCACCAGATCGGCATCGAAGCTGGCGCGGTCGATCATGGCGCCGGGGAACTGGCCGCGCGTATGCGGCGGTTCGCTCTCGACGAACGTCGTCATGTCGCGAACCGGCTGGCGGAGCGCTCGCGTGAGTCCGTCGATCTCCTGCCCGATCATGGTCGGCACCAGCTCGGCGCATTGCACCGGCCGGCCTGCCTCCTGCTTCCGGTCGATCGCGAGGACACTTGCACCGCGCCGCGCCGCCTCCACGGCGGCACTCGCGCCCGCCGGGCCGAGACCGACGACGAGCACGTCGATGTCGACGCCCGTCTCACTCATGCCGCACACGTCGCCCCGATGCGCCCCGAGGCGCTCTGCCCGGCCTTGATCGCGCAGCACGCGTGCGCCTGCTCGTAGCGTCGGCCGATCGCTTCCGCCACCGCCACTGCGCCGTCGGCCGGATAGGCGATGCCGTCGAGCCCGGCCATGACGGCGTAGGCGTCGGTGACACGCTTGTGCATGCCGGCGGGACGCGCGCAACCGAGATTCACGGACTTGTCCGGCAATCGGCGCCGCGCCTCGAGGAAGATGCGGCCCGCGATCTCCGGCGCCGGTGTCGCGAAGGTGCCGGGCGCGGCATAGAACGGCATGATCACCACCAGCACCAGCGAGTGGATCGGATGTCGGGCGCAGATGTCGAGCGCATTGGCCTCGCCGAGCAGGCGCCCATAGTGCAGCCCGATGACGATGTGCGGCACGACCTCCATCCGCGTCGCGGTCAGCGCCGCCAGCGACGCTTCGAAGTCCGCGACCGGCCGGTCGAGATGATAAACGTCGCGGATCGTCTCCACGGCGCCGATGATGTCGATCATCGCCGTGTCGACGCCGGCGGACGCCATCGCCTGCGCCCGCGGCGCGTCGATCAGCGCCGAGTGGATGGCGATCCTGAGGTGGGGGAAGTCGCGCTTCAGCCGCTCGATGACGGGATAGTAGCGCTCGTACTTGATCTCGTTGCGCCGGTTCGAGCCGCCGGACAGCAGGAAGCCTTGCAGGTCCTGCAACAGCACCAGGTCGCGCACCTTCTGCTCGAGCATCTCCGGGCTTGTCGCCGGAATCATCGGCTCGAGGATCTTGGCCCGGCAATGGTCGCAGTCGAGCGCGCACGCGCCCGCCGTCACCGAGAATGCCGGGAACGCGTTCTTGGCGCAGCCGGAAAGCTCGCTCGTCTCGTACTCGCGAAAGGTCGGCGTCGAGAACCGGATCGGGCCGAGCGGGCGGACGCGCGAGGCGGCCTCCATCTCGGTGACCAGCGCGGCATCGAGCGCCGCGTCCTCCAGCGCCTCGATCGCCGTCATCCTCGCGAGCCAGGTCATGTGCCGTCCCACCGCCGAATCATGGGGAAGCCGTCGGTCGGGTCAGCGCGGCCAAATCGGTCATCGGCGACAAGGCGATCGTCGCGCGCGTAACCCGAGCGTTCACGCACGAGCGTTGGGCTACGCACGAAAGCCATGTCGAGACCATCGAGGCGCGTCTCGCCCGCGCCAACCCAGCCGACGTCGCCCGACCAGCGCCCCACGTCAGGCCGCCCGCTTCGGCACGAGATTGTCGGCGAGGATCTCGACGATGCTCAACAGCTCCTTGTCCCAGCCGAGCGCCGCCTTGCTCTCGTCCATGGTCAGCCGGCAATTGGCACATGCCGAGACCAGCGCCGGCGCGCCGGTCGCCTCCACCTGCGCCATCTTGATCCGGAACACCTCGTGGCGCACGTCGGCGGCCCGCGCCATTGCCTGCACGCCGCCGCCGCCGCCACAGCACCAGTTGTAGTTGCCGGTCGGCGTCATCTCGCGGAAGTCGGTCGCGAAGCCGTCGAGCAGGTAGCGCGCATCCGCCGTCGCGCCGCCGCGCCGCGAGATCTGGCACGGGTCGTGATAGGTGACGGCGCTCTTGGCGTACGGCGCGAAGGCGAGCCGTCCCTGCCGCTTCAGCGCGGCCAGATACTCGGTGATGTGGACGACCTCGAATGGTAGCGGCCGGCCGAGAATGTTGGCGCCCGACCAGCGCATGACGCCGTAGGCGTGCCCGCATTCGGGAATGACGACGGTTCGCACGCCGATGCTTTCCGCCGCCTCGACGATCCGGTTTACAGCGATTTTCGCGACGTCGCCCTTGCCCGACAACACGCCGAAATTCGTCGACTCGTAGCCCTTGCTCGACAGCGTCCAGTCGACACCGGCGTAGTTGAGCAGCTTGGCCATGGCGACGACCGAGTCCGGGTACTTCATCAACTCGATCGACGAGATGGTGAGCAGCACCTCTGCCTTCGGCTTGTCGAGCGGGATCTCGGTCTCGTGCTCGTCGGCCAGCCACTCGCAGCGGTCCTCGAGCACTTGTGCC
The DNA here is from genome assembly GCA_040752215.1 of Pseudomonadota bacterium. Lineage (GTDB taxonomy): Bacteria > Pseudomonadota > Alphaproteobacteria > Rhizobiales > Hyphomicrobiaceae > JBFMEX01. Next base: position 21,650 of record JBFMEX010000054.1, read on the forward strand.
GTGACGCCGAGCGGGCTGCCCTTGTCGCGCGCGTTGTCGGCCGCCTGCAACAGGTCGGGCGGGCCGAGGCCGGCGGCGACGAACGCCTGCCGCGTCGCCGCGACCACGCTCGCGACATCGATCGCCATCGGGCAGACGACGGTGCAGCGCGCGCACATCGTGCAGGTGTCGAAGATCAGCGGCTCGAAGTCGCGCAAATCCTGCTCGGTCAACTCCGGCGCGAGCCCCAACGCCTTTCTCAGGCCGGCGAACGGCGCCTTGGTGCGCCGCCAGACCCGCGTCATCGGCTGCAACTTCAGCGCCGGCGTGTGACGCGGATCCTGTGTCGCCTCGTGGAAGTGGCAGGCCTGCGCGCATTGCCCGCAATGGACACAGGCGTCGAGATAGGAGCCGAGGTGGCTGCCGATCAGCGCCTCCATCTTGGCGACAGCTGCGGCGACGTCGACGGGCCGGTTGTCGGGCGCGATGCTGCCTGGCATGTCGGTCATGGCGTGAACCCTCTCCGGCCGTAGGTCGCGCCGGTGTAGCTGCGCGAGATGGCGAATGTGAACGCGTGCATCAGCCGGCTGAACGGGAAGTAGATCAGCAACGCCTCGACCGAGAGCATGTGCAGCGCGCGCAAGCCGGCGTGCGCCTCCTGCAGCGCCAGGCACCCGGTCAGCATGGCGATGAACGTGAGCCATACGCCGATGTGGTCGTCGATGTCGCTCAGCGCCCGCTTCACGGGGTCCGTCATGCGGTGGATGTAGAGCAGGATCAGCCCGGCGAAGGCGGCCTCGGCAGCGATGATGAAGCCCCAGCGCGGCAGCTCCGGCCACCACGGCATCTCGACGCCGATCAGCCGCTTCTCGATGAAGGCGACGTGCGGCGCCGCGAACAGCACCAGCACGAAGAGGCCGATGTGGAACAAGTAGCCGGTCATAAAGTGATAGAGCGTGCGGCCGAGATTGCCGCCGTGCGGCACCGAGTGCAGCAGCAGCGCCTCGAGCGCACCAGCGATGCCCGATCTGCGAGCGACGCTCAAGTCCTTCGGCTTGCCGACCATCAGCAGCGCCACGATCCGCCAGCCGACACCCAGCAGGAGCACGGTGAGGGCGAGCCACCACAACGGCCCTTCGATCAGCTCCACGAGGCTCATGATCCGGCTCCTCTCAATGCGGCATCGCCGACCGCAGCGGCGCGCACCTCCGCCATCCGCGCGTCGGTGGTCGCCTGACGCTTGTGCTCCTCGTACCAGAGGTCGTGGTGATCCTTGGCCCAGTTCTCGTCGACGGTGCCGCGTGCCATGCCCTCGAGCGCACCTTCCATGCCGATCGTGCCGAGATAGGCGTGGCCCAAGCCGACGCCGATGAAGAGGACGGCGGAGATCGCGTGGGCGAGATTGGCGAGCTGGGCGAGCGCACGGTCTGCGAGCGCATCCGGGAACAGCAGCACGACGCCGCTCGCCGACAGCACGATGCCGAGCGCGACCGACAGCCAGAACCAGGTCTTCTCGCCGAAATTGTACTTATGCGAGCTGGCGTGACCGCCGAAGAGGCCGCCACCCTTCACCAGCCACTTGAGGTCGACGAGGCCATAGCCGTTGCCACGCAGGAAGAGGACGAACAGTGCCAGGATCGCCGGAATGAAGATTGGCCCGAACAGGTTGTGCCCCTGCAACGACGCGCTGGCGACGAGCGCAAACGCCTCCTTGCCGATCACCGGCATCAGCACCGACTTGCCGAACAGCAGTATGAGGCCGGAGACGCCGAGCAGGACGAACAGCGCCGCCACCATCCAGTGCGCGATCCGCTGGCCGAGCGTGAAGCGCGGGATCACCCGTCCCGAGCGCCCGCCGGAGATCCGGATCCGGCCGCGCACCAGGAAGTACACGGCCAGCAGCCCGAGGATGCCGAGCAGAATCTGGCCGCCGTAGCGGGCGACGATCTCGTTGCGCCGCACCCGCCAGTCCTCGCCCTCGCTCTGGATCAGGATGCCGGCCTCGCGGCTCGGAAACACCACGTTGCCACCCTGCCCCTCGCGCACGCCGCGCCACAGGTCGGTGGTTGAATCGTGGCCGAGTTTCTTGGCCGCAGGCGCAAAGCCGACCGGTCCCTCGACAGACATCCCCGGCGGTCGGACGCTGCCGCCCGCGGTCGTCTGGTCCGGCAGGTTGACGGCGCCCGCGGGCGGTCGGACGGAGCCGCCCGGCTGGCTGATGACGGGCGGCGGAGCGCTGGCTCCGGGCGGGGGGGCCTGGGTCTGCGCGACCGCGGTCCATGCTCCCGAAAGACTGGCCACAGCGAGCGCGAGCCCACCGAGGACAATTCCGAGCAGTCTCTCTTTCATTCGCGGCGATCGAACGCGCGACGCCTCCATCGGGCTCACGGTCACGTAGGCTCCTCCCTCCGCGTATCGCTTCTTCTTTTGGGCATGGTAATAGAACAGTTGTCCTCGCGCTACGGATTGATGCGGGTCAACTTTCCTCGCCAGCGTCAGGCGCCGCTGCTCCGGCCCTTGCGCGGCACGTAGCGGCGGAACAGCGCGATCGTCGCCGGCAGGATGACGAGCTGGCCGATCAGCGAGGCAAACAAGCACACCGCCGTCAGCCTGCCGAACAGCCTGAGCGACGGGAGGTGCGACAGCACCGTCACGCCGAGACCCAGCGCCAGCACGATCGTCGTCAGCACGACCGCCGGCCCGATATGGTGAACGGTCTGCATCAAGGCCGGGAACGTGGTCTCCGGCCCGCCGCCGAGCCGCTCCTCCTCGAGCCGGAACCGATTGAGGAAATGGATGGTGGAATCGATCGCCAGCGCGAATGCCACCGTTATGGCGATGATCGAGGCGAACTGCAGCCCCTCGCCCGTCGCCCACAGCAGCGCCCCGGTGGCGAAGATCGGGAACAGCGAGGGCAGGATGCTGGCGACGCCGGCGAGCACCGATCGGAGCGCGATCCCGAGGAAGATGAATATGACGAACATGTCGCCGACGAGGCCCCAGTTGAGCTCGGCGATCAGCTTGGCGGAGTTGCGGGCGGCGATCGCCGGCAGGCCGGTGACCGCGATCTCGTAGGCCGGCGCGGCCCGGCGCAGCGGCTCGAGCGCGCGATCGATCTTCTCGACCACGGGCAGGATCTCGCTCGCGTCGACGTCGGGGAGCCGTGCGGTGACCAGCACCGCATTCCGCTCCTTGGCGATGAAGCGTTGCGTCAGGTGCTCCGGCAGGATCGCGACGTAGGACTTGACGGTCTCGATGCGGCTGTCGCCGGCCTCAGCCAGCCAGCGCCTCAGGCTCTCGAGCGACCACACGTTGCCGAGCCCGGCCTCGGTCTCCAGCACGCGGTGCACCTTGGCGATGACGTCGAGCGTCTCCGCGTCGTAGAGAGAGCGTTCGCCGGGCTTGGGCTCGGCCCCCTCCCCGCCCCAGCGGATCATGACGTGGACCGGGTTGGCGCCGGTCAGCTTCTGATCCAGTCGAGCGGTGCCCGCGAGCGCCTGCTCCTTGTCCGGCACCTGATCGGCGAGCCGGTAGTGCGCCTCGAGCTGCCCATACGCCAGACCGGTGGCGACGACTGCGGCGATCCCGAGCACCACGAACAGCGTCGGCCGGCTCGCCACCCGGCGCACGATGGCGTCGGTCACCCTCTGCAGCACGCCGACCCCGCCCCGCTCCTCGGCGCCATGCAGGAGCGGCGCCCGCTCGCGCCGCACCAGCAGCGCGGCGAGTGTCGGCACGACCACGGCCACGGCGATGTAGGAGATGGCAACGGCGAGCAGCGCCGCCTTTCCGAAGGTGCGGATCAGCGCCGATTCGGCGAACGAGAACGACAGCAGCGCGAGGCCGGCGTTCATCGCCGTCAGCAGGCAGGCCGGTGCCACGTCGAGCACCGCCTCCCGCGCAGCATGAATGCGGTCCACGCCGGCCATGATCGAGCGCCGGACCGAGAACACGAGATGCATCGAGTCGGAGAAGCCCGACACCAGGATCAGCGGCGTGATGACGTTGACGAACAGATTGAGCCGGTAGTCGAGCGCGCCGATCACGCCGAGCGTCCACAGGATCGCGATCGACGGCCCGGCGACTGCGATCAGCGTCAGCGATACGCGGCGGAAGAAGAGGTAGGCGACGACGATGCCGACCACGAACCCGAGCCCGTTGTAGACCAGCCGGTCGCGCTCGACCGCGTTGCGGATCTCGAGCTGCATCACCGGCGCTCCGGTCAGCTTGGCCGATAGACCGGAGCCGGCCAGCGCCTCGTCGACGGCCTTCTGCAGCCCGCCGATGACGACCCGGGAGCCCTTCTCTTCGACCACCTGGCGATCGAGCGAGATGACGATGAGGGCCAGCTCGCCGTCGTTGGACAGGAACTTGCCCTCGACGATGTCGTTCTTGCGCAGGCGCTCGATCAGCGCGTCGAAGGCCGCGCCTTCGGGCAATTCGTCGGGCACGATCGGCGCGGCGTAGCCGGTCGCATCCGGCTTGTCGCGCGCCGACAGCATCGAGACGAGGCCGTTGACTCCGTCCTCGAGCTGCAGGTCGACGGCGGCGCGCGAGAACGCGGTGACGCCGTTGCCGCTCAACAGCCCCTTGCCCTCGACCACGACCAGCACGTCGTACTCGCTCGAGGGGAAGCGGCGGTCGATCTCCTCGTATTGGCGGAACTCGCGGGTGTCGGTGCGAAACAGCTCGGAGAGCGAGTCGTCGACCTTCATGTTGGCGACGCCGAGCACCGCCAGCGCCGAGACGAGGGCGATCAGCAGCGCGGACAGGTAGGGCGCCCGCAGCGCCAGCAGGCCGAGCCGGTCGATTCCGAACGAGAACAGGAACGATCGCCGCGGCTTGCCGCTCTCAGACATCGCGCCCCCCGGCCCGCTCGTCGGTTCCTGTTCGGCTCGCCCGGTGCCCGAGCGGGCACGTCACTGGATTCGCGGCCGTGCCATGCTTGCCTCGGCCGGTCGCGGCGCGCAAGCCCGCCTGAACCCTGTTCGCGGATGAATGCGGCATCCCGGCAACCCTGCGGTGCATGAAGGTCACCATTGACCACATGAATTTTCTATTCGAATGTGCTGATATGACCCGCAGCCGGCCGGCGCCGCGCTGCGCTAGGGTGTGCGCCGAGCATGGCCCGAGCTATGGATCTTGGTTCCCGAGCGGGGGCCCGAGACGAACGACAATGGAAGACTAACGAACGCGTCACCCGGGAGGAAAATCATGGCCGAGAACGGCGACAGCAACGCGAAGAGCATGTCGATCATCGTCACCAAGGGCACCTTGGACTGGGCCTATCCGCCCTTCATCCTCGGCACCACCGCGGCGGCGATGGGGGTCAACGTGTCGATGTTCTTCACGTTCTATGGCCTGCAGCTGCTGAAGAAGGATCTCGACTTGCAGATCTCCCCGCTCGGCAAGCCCGACATGGCGATGCCGATGATGGGCATGCATATGAAGATGCCGAACCTCGTCGCCATGCTGCCGGGCGTGAATGCCATGGCCACGACGATGATGAAGAACCTGATCGCCAAGAAGGGCGTCGCCTCTATTCCCGACCTGCGCGCCGCAGCGGTCGAATCCGACATCGAGATGATAGCCTGCCAGATGACGCTCGATTTGTTCGAGTTCAAGAAGTCCGACCTGATCGACGGCATCCAGCTCGGCGGCGCGGCGACCTACATGGAGAAGGCGCTGAAGTCGGACATCAACCTATTCATCTGAGCGCCGGGCCGAGCCGCGAGAAGCCTCGGCCGAGCCTGCGGCATTGCGACGATCCGGGCCTTGTCGCTCGGCTCGGCGCCGTGCCAGAAGACCTGAACCGGCGACGGCATCGCCGCCTGCCATTGAACGAGACCGAAGGGGAGACGACCCATGGCCGACAAGACGCTCGACGCAAAAGGACTGAATTGCCCGCTGCCGATCCTCAAGGCGAAGAAGGCGATCAACGAGGTGCCGAAGGGCGGCACGCTGGAAGTGCTCGCCACCGACCCCGGCTCGGTCGCCGACTTCGCCGCGTTCTGCCGTACCACCGGCAACACCCTGGTCGAGCAGTCCGACAACGCCGGCGTCTATCGCTTCCTGATCAAGCACACGGCCTGAGACTTTTAATCCGAGTTCGCCGCTCGGTGTTTTTCGCAGTGTGACCCGTTCACCACTGCTGCCCGAGAATGCATCGATAGCCGCGTCCATCAGTGGGTGCGGCTATTGCATTTTAGGCATGGCAGGTGTTGCGTATTGTCATACGTGAATATGGCACGACTCGCGGATGCAGCCGCGTTGGGGGAATTGGGCGGGTTATCCGCCACGGGAGGGACTTTACATGACAGCTACGCGCACATTCGCCCGAACCACGGTCGCCCTCGCGGCGCTCCTTGCGACGGGCGTCTCCGCCTATGCCACAGACGGTTACTTCCAGAACGGATACGGCGCGCGACAGAAGGCGCTCGCCGGCGCCGGCGTCGCCGACTCGCGGGATGCGGCCGCGGGCTCGCTCAACCCGGCCGGCCTCGTCCACGTCGGCGACGAGATCGACATCGCGGTCTCCGTGTTCAGCCCGCGCCGCGAGTACGAAGGCTCCGGCGCGCCCGGCTTCACGCCGCAGGGTGAGGTCGACAGCGAGTGGAACTACTTCTTCATTCCGAACCTCGCTTGGAACACCCGCGCTTTCGCCAACTCGCTGTTCGACACCTTCGGCATCACCGCCTACGGCAATGGCGGCATGAACACGCACTATCCGTCGTTCGGCCGTCCGCCGCCACAGTGCGCTCCCTCCCCGGTCGGTGGCCTCGGCGTGTTCTGCGCCGGTGAGACCGGCATCAACCTGACGCAGATGTTCGTCTCCGCGAACTTCGCCAAGCAGGTCGCGCCCGGCATCTCGGTCGGCGTCGCGCCGACCGCCGTCTACCAGCAGATCAGCATCGATGGCCTCGGCGCCTTCACCGGCGTGCCCGGACCGTCGCTCGACCCGACCCACGTCACTGGCCAGGGCAATGACAGCAGCTGGGGCGGCGGCATCCGCGCCGGCCTCGAGTTCGCGCCGATGCAGAACGTCCGCATCGGCGTCGCCGGCAGCTCGCCGATGTGGATGAGCAAGTTCGGCGACTACGCCGGCCTGTTCGCCGACGCCGGCTCGTTCGACATCCCGGCCAACGTGACCGCGGGCATCGCAGTGGACGTCACGCCCGGCTTCACCGTCATGCTCGATTATAAGCACATCTTCTACTCGTCGATCGACTCGATCGCCAACCCGTCGACCAACTTGCTGTTCTGCGGGCCCGCCAGCCCGAGTTCGTGCCTTGGCGGCACCAACGGCCCGGGCTTCGGCTGGGACGACATCGATGTGGTCAAGCTCGGTTTCGAGTATCGGCCGAACCCGGGCATGGCGCTGCGCGCCGGCTACTCTTACAATACGAGCCCGCTCAACGAGCGCGACGTGATGTTCAACATCCTCGCCCCCGCGACGGTGCAGCATCACATCACCGGCGGCATCGCCATGGACATCGGCGGCGGTTACACGTTCGAGCTGTCCGGCATGTACGCGCCCAAGGTCGACATCAACGGCGGCGAGCTGCCCGGCTTCGGCAACCCGGCCCACAACATCGAGCTCAGCATGTACCAGTTCGAGGTGACCGGCGGCATCAAGTACAAGTTCGGTGGCCCCGAGGCACCGCTGAAGTAGACTCGCTCGTTCGTCCTGACGCTCTCGCCAGCCGGTGCCCTCCGCCGGCTGGCGATTGCATTTTCACCCCACCGGAACGGTCGGCCGAGACCGGTCCGCGACCACCCCGCTGTCGGCTTGACACGGGGCCCCGGCGACCAGCATAAGGTGCCTCCGGTCGCGCCCGCGGTCGCGGATGGGCGGTTAGCTCAGCGGTAGAGCACACGCTTCACACGCGTGGGGTCACAGGTTCAATCCCTGTACCGCCCACCATCTCGCGTGAGCTTGCCGTGACATGCCGGCAGGCGCGGCGCCGGCCTCGCACATCTCATGCGCATTCGTCGGTGCAGGCCGGTATGCGGCCCTCGACGAGCAGCCTCCGCTCGAGTGCCGGACACTCGCCGCCTTTGGCCCTGACCGACATCTCGGCGGCCCAGCCGGATGCCATGTGAATGAAGGCGCCACTCGCCGCGCTGATGTAGCCGCCCTTGTGCCAGATCAGGCTGACCTTGTGGTTGGGCAGCGGCGGTCGCGGCGCGAGCGCATGGAACCCCTGACAGGTCGCGACCAGCGTGCGCGGCAGCACGGTCGCCAGCTCGCCGAGCCGGACCATCTCGACGATCACGCTGAGCGCGTTCGATTCCATCGCGATGCGCGGCGCGATGACATTGTCGCGAAAATACTGGTCGACGTGGCGGCGCAGGGCAAAATCCGTGTTGAGCAGCGCGAGCGACACTTCGGCAAGCTCCTCCGCCTCCACCGCCGCCCGACGGTTGGCGAGGCGATGGCGCCCTCCGACCGCCAGGCAAAGCGCATCCTCGAACAACGTCATGGTGGCGATGCTGCTCGACGGCCTCTCGGTCACCGTCGGCGTGCTGAAGGCGATGCCGACATCGATCTGGGAATCGGCGACCGCAGCCTCGATGTCGTTCTGCGGCAGCTCAGTGGCGGTCAGCGTGATGCCGGGATAGCTGGTGTTGAACTTGGCCAGCAGCGAGCAGGTCAGGCAGTCGGTCACCGGCGTCCAGCCGAGCCGCAACGTGCCGCGCTCGAGATTCTGCACGTCGTGGATGGCGAGTGTTCCGGCCTTGAGCTCTCCCAGCGCGCGCCGCGCGTGTCGCATGTAGACCTCGCCCGCGTCGGTCAGGCGGACGTTGCGGCCCGAGCGATCGACCAGCGAGGCCTGCAGCAACTCCTCCAGCTGCTTGATCTGCTGCGAGAGCGTCGGCTGCGAGACGTTCAGGGCCTCTGCCGCGCGCGTGAAGCTGCCATGCTCGCCGATCGCAATGAGGTACTGCAGGCTGCGAGGGATGACGTCCCGGCGGTCCATAGGCGCTCTCTATGCCCGGCATAAAAACTTCGTCTTGGACGAATAGACCATTTTGCAGCAGCATAGTCCAGCCGTAAGGGTTGCCGAAAAAAAGAGCGCCCATTCAAGAACTTGAGCCAAATTCTTGCACTTCGGAAGGGCGTCTCGCCCGACCTCAACAGGGGAGGATCTCAAGTCCATGACCTCGTCCACCAGAGACAAGGTAATGCGCCACATCGATATCGTGGGGCAGCTCCAGCCGGCGCTGCACATGCCGCAGCATGCGCCCGCTCCCACCCAGGTCGACAACGAGCACTACCGCGCCTACACGCGCAGCTGCCACGACGTCGGAGGCGAGCCCGACGTACCGATCTATTACCACGAGAAGGAGGAGGAGAAGTGGGAGCTCAACACGTTCGCGACCTGCGAGTGCCTCGCTTGGCGCGGCGTATGGAACGCCGAGGAGCGTAGGCGGCGCCAGAACGTCGATGTCGGCCAGACCGTCTATCTCGGCATGCCCTACTACGGTCGCTGGCTGATGACCGCGGCACTGATCCTGGTCGACAAGCAGTTCGTCCGCCTGACCGAGCTGATCGACAAGATCGATGAGGTCAAGAAGCGCTACGAGAAGGGGCAAGCGTGATGAGCAAACCGCACTACGACCTAACCCACCACGCCAAGATAGCCACCGGCATCGGCGACCCGCAGTGCTTCAAGGGCAAGGCGGGCAAGCCCAAGTTCAAAGTCGGCGACCGCGTCCGCATCAAGAACCTCCCCGATATCTTCTACACGCGCTGCCAGATGTACACGCGCGGCGCCGAGGCGGTCGTGGTGCGGCTCGTCTACGAGAGCCCGCCCGCCGAGGACGAGGCTTGGGACAACACCGAGAACGTCGAGTGGTTCTACAGCCTCGTCTTCCAGCAGAAGGACCTCTGGCCGGAGTACTCCGGCACCTTCGAGGGTGACACGGTGGAGACCGAGCTCTCCGAGCGCTGGCTGGAGCCGGCTTGAGGCCGATACGCGGATAGGGTTGTACGAGATGTCAAACAAACACGATCACGACCACGGCCACGACCACGACCACGGCGGGCATAGACCGCCGGCGCCGATGGTCGAGGAGGTCAGCATGTTCGAGATCCTCGAGGTCGCCGTACGCGAGCTGGCGATCGAGAAGGGTCTGTTCAGCGCCGACGATCATCGTCGCTGGATCGAGTACGTGCACACGCTCGGGCCGCTCCCTGCGGCGCGTCTTGTCGCCAAGGCGTGGCTCGACCCCGAGTACAAGAAGCTGTGCGAGGAGGATGGCGTCAAGGCCAGCCTCGCGGTCGGCGTCGACTGGGTGAAGAGCATGCCGACCCAGTTCGGCACGCCGAGCGACTATTGCAACCTCCGCGTCATGGTCGACACGCCGAAGCTCAAGCACGTCGTCGTCTGCACGCTGTGCTCCTGCTATCCGCGCCCGATCCTCGGCCAGTCGCCGGAATGGTACCGCACCCCGAACTATCGCCGCCGTCTGGTGCGCTGGCCGCGCCAGGTGCTGGCCGAGTTCGGCCTGCAGCTGCCGCCGGATGTGCAGGTTCGCGTCGTCGATTCCAACCAGAAGACCCGCTACATCGTCATGCCCGAGCGGCCGGCGGGAACCGAAGGTTGGACAGAGGACCAGCTCGCCGAGATCGTCACCCGCGATTGCCTGATCGGCGTCGCGGTGCCGAAGCCGGGCGTCACTGCGAACGCCTCGCGGCCGGTGCTCAAGGCGGCCAACCCCGTCGATCACCATCATTAGGGGCGAGTCGAACCATGTCCAGCTCAGAGCAAGACCAAGCGCTGCCGGTCGTCGACCTCACCCCGATCCCGCTTTTGGAGAGGATCCGGGCGGAAGGCCGGGTGTGGGGTGATCTGTGCGAGCAATACGGCGTAACCAACCCGGACCCACCCTGGAAGGTCAATGTCGAGGGCATCTGCGACGCGCTGGCCGCGGGCAACTGCGCGTTGCCGGCCCTCGAGCGCCGCTGGGAAGAGGACGAGATGGCGGAGACGATCTACGCCGACGTCCCCTTCCCCGAGCGCCAGCTGCTCGCGCTCGCCCACTCGATGATCAAGCGGGGGCTGATCGACGAGAGGGAGCTCGGCGCCCGCATGGAGGCGGTTGGTCGCCGCCTCAACGAGTAGTGCTCTCCATCCGGCGCGCCCGTCATGAGCGCGCCGGGATCACATTCCTCACCTGCTGATCGGTGCGGGACGTCGACTGATCTACTCGAGGCGGCAACGGCGTCGCCTCACGTCGAGCATGGATGCGACGAGAGGATCCGATGGAAGAATTTCGTGGCGGTCGCATAGCGGTGAACGATGTCACGCACCGCTATCGCCGCCAGCACATGAACGCCATCGAGGACGTGAACCTCGTCATCGAGCCGAACAAGACCACCGCACTCGTCGGGCGGTCGGGATGCGGGAAATCCACCCTGCTCGCCCTCATGGCCGGTCTCGTCAAGCCGTCGCAAGGCGAGATCCGCATCGACGAGGAGCTCGTTCAAAAGCCCTCGCCCAAATGGGTGGTGATGTTCCAGCAGGCCTCGCTCTACCCGTGGATGACGGTCCGCCAGAGCGTCGCGCTCGGCCTGCGCTTCACCGGCCGCATGAGCGAGGCCAAGACGCGCGTGCCGGAGCTGCTCGAGCTCGTCGAGCTCGGCGAGTACGTCGACCGCAACGTGCAGGATCTCTCCGGCGGCCAGCAGCAGCGCGTGGCGCTCGCCCGCTCGCTCGCCGTGTACCCGGAGGTGCTGTTCCTGGACGAGCCGTTCTCCGCCCTCGACCGGTTCACGCGCGATGCGCTGCAACGCGACATGCGCCGCATCTCGCACGAGATCGGCATCACCATCGTCCTCGTCACCCACGACATCAAGGAAGCGACGATCATGGCCGACCGGGCGATCATCCTGTCTTCCAATCCCGGCCGCATTCGCGCCGACGTGACGATCAACCTGAGCGAGCAGGAGAGATTGCAGCCGGGCGAGGAGTTCGAGGCTGCGGCGCGCGCGCTGCAGAAGAGGTACGAGGATGTCGTCGGCGGCATACTCGAGTGAGGAAAGGGATCAAACAACAGGCACAAGCTGCTCGATCGTGAGGCTCAAGGGGCTGCGAAACCAACTTCGAGTTCGAAGGAGGCGGGTGTACCGTCCAGGATGGGAAGGCCGGGTCCGGCCACCCGGCAAGCAAACCGAGTGTTAGGGAACAGGAGATGGCGCCGTGACAGATCGCAAGACGCAGACGTCGGTCGACGATGAGGTGGATCTCAGCTGGGACGACGACTACTTCCACTCCGACTTCACCCGTCGGCAGACGCTCGACATGCTCGCTGCGGGAGGCCTCGCCGGGGCACTTTCGATGCTTCCCGGAATGTCGGGCTCCGCCTTCGCCGCCCCCGAGGATGAGGTCGTTCGCATCGGCTACATCCCGATCACCGACGCCACCGCGCTGCTGGTGGCGCACGGCATGGGCTTCTTCAAGGACGAGGGCCTCGAGGCTGTGCAGCCCACCCTGATCCGCGGCTGGTCGCCGCTGATCGAAGCGTTCTCCGCCGGCAAGTTCAACCTGGTCCACTTCCTGAAGCCGATTCCAGTGTGGATGCGCTACAACAACAAGTTCCCAGTCAAGATCATGTCGTGGGCGCACACCAACGGCTCCGGCCTGGTCGTCGGCGGCCACACCGGCGTCAAGGACTGGAAGGATCTCGAGGGCAAGCAGATCGCGGTGCCCTACTGGTACTCGATGCACAACATCGTGCTGCAGTATGCGCTGCGCACCTCGGGCCTGACCCCGACGATCAAGCCCGAAGGCACCGCGCTCGGCCCCAAGGAGGTCAACCTGCAGATCCTGCAGCCGCCGGACATGCCGACCGCGCTCGCCGCCAAGAAGATCGACGCCTACATCGTCGCCGAGCCGTTCAATGCCATGGGCGAGCTCAAGGCCGGAGCCACCATGCTGCGTTTTACCGGCGACATCTGGAAGAACCATCCCTGCTGCGTCATCTGCATGAACGAGAACGACACCAAGCGGAAGGAGTGGACGCAGAAGGTGGTGAATGCAGTGGTTCGCGGCTGCATCTACGCCTCCGAGAACAAGAAGGAGGTGGCGCGCATGCTGTCGAAGGACGGCAAGGGCTACCTACCGATGCCGGCCGAGGTCATCGAGCGCGCCATGCTGCTCTATGACGCCAAGACCTACGGCCCGTCGAAGGCAATCCAGCACCCGGAGTGGGGCAACGACCGGATCAACTTCCAGCCCTGGCCGTACCCCTCGGCGACCAGGCTGATCATCGAGGAGATGAACAAGGCCCTCGTCAGCGGCGACAAGACGTTCCTCGCCGACCTGAAGCCGGACTTCGTCGTCAACGATCTGGTCGAGTACGAGTTCGTCAAGAACGCACTCAACAAGTACCCGGCCTGGAAGAAGGACCCGAGCGTCAATCCGTCCGATCCGTTCAATCGTGAGGAGGTCTTGAAGCTGTGAGCTCCGCGAGCGCCATCGAGAACGCCCCACCGGACAAGCCCGCCGCGGACAGTCTTCTCGTCCGCGGCCTCGGGGCCCTGGTTCCGACCGTCGTCGGCGTCTCCGTACTGCTGGCGGTGTGGTGGCTCGGCGGCTGGCTCATCGCCTCGAACCCGGCGACCGCCAACTTCGCCGGGTTCGCACCGGGCCCCACGCTCAAGCGATTCGTAGAGCTGGTGGCCAGCGGTCATTTCCTCGACATGACCATTCCGAGCCTCTACCGGATCGGCGTCGGTCTGTTGTGGGCGATCGGCGTCGGGCTTCCGCTCGGCATCATCATCGGCTCCAGCAAGCTGATGCGCGCGACGACCAACATCCCGTTCCAGTTCCTGCGCATGATCTCGCCGCTGGCCTGGATGCCGATTGCGGTGCTGGCGTTCGCGACCTGGGACGCAGCGATCATCTTCCTCGTCGCCGTCGCCGCGGTCTGGCCCGTCACGTTCGCGACGGCAAACGGACTGAGGAAGGTCGATCCGGCCTGGTTCAAGGTCGCCCGCAACCTCGGTGCCAGACCGTGGCACCTTCTGTTCGTCGTCATCCTGCCGGCGATCGCCCAGGACGTGCTGACCGGCATCCGCCTCGCGCTCGGGGTGGCCTGGATCGTGATCGTGCCGGCCGAGTATCTCGGCGTCACCTCTGGTCTCGGCTACGCGATCAACGACGCTCGCGACACCATCGAGTACGACCTGCTCGCCGCTGTCGTGGTGATGATCGGAATCATCGGCTTCGCACTCGACTACACGTTCATGAAGATGATCGAGAAGTACAGCTGGGTGCGCGAGGATTGATCGAGCCAGGAAGACAAGAGTTCGACAGCGAGCCACTCCAATCCATCAAGGAGGAACCAAGATGAACACCAACACGGCACACGCCCGCACCGCTCAGTCTGCAATCGCTGCGACCGCCGCGCGACCGCTGCAGCTTCTCTCGGTGATGCTGCTCGGCGGACTCATGCTCTACATGGCCGGCTTCCTGGGCACCGCAGAGGTGCACAACGCCGCGCACGACATGCGTCACACGATCGGTTTCCCCTGCCACTGACACCGGAGCGAGTGCCATGGTGTTCTATCGTCTGGTCCTGACCGCAATGTTCGTCGGTGCCGTCTCGGGTCTGCTCTACACGGCGGTGCAGCGCATTCAGGTCATCCCGATCATCCAAGTCGCGGAGACCTACGAGGACAATCCGGGTGGTCCCGCGGCTGCCGCACCGGCGGGCAAGCAGGAGGAGGCGGCGGCTCACAGCCACGCCACGCACTCCCACCACGCGCACGACGAGGCGAGCACTTGGGAGCCTGAGGAGGGCATCGAGCGCACGGCCTACACGTGGCTCACTAACACGTTGACAGCCATCGGTCTCGCCATGGTGCTCGTGGCCCTGATGGTTGCGACCCGAGGCGCCAGCACCCTCTCCAGCTTGACCTGGCTGCAAGGGCTGGCCTGGGGCCTCGCGGGATATGGTGCTTTCTTCGTCGCACCCGCGCTCGGCCTGCCGCCGGAGATCCCAGGCACCGCATCGCCTGCTTTGGAGGACCGCCAACTCTGGTGGATCATGGCCGTCGGCTTCACTGCGGCAGGGCTGCTCGGCGCCGCGTTCATCAAGTCCCCCTGGCGATGGGCGGCGCTGCTGCTGCTCGTTGTACCCCATCTCGTCGGCGCGCCGCATCTCGATCCAGGCGACTCCCATTTCCCGACCCACCCGCCGGCCGTCGCGGCGGAGCTGACGAAGCTCACCTGGCAATTCGTCGGCGCCACGGCGCTCGCCAACGCTGCGCTTTGGCTGACGCTCGGGCTCACCTCGGTATGGGCGCTGCGCCGCTTCGTAGCGCCCGTCGACACCCACTCCTGAAGCAGAAGGACCAACGCCCATGAATGACAAAGTCCGCATCGCTGCCCTGGCGCAGCCCGCCGCCACGGCTGTCTCCTCGCGCCCACTTCATCTGCTTTCGGTGATGCTCCTCGGCGGCCTCATGATCTACATGGCCGGCTTCCTGGGCACTGCCGAGGTACACAACGCGGCGCACGACATGCGCCACAGCATCGGCTTCCCCTGCCACTAGGGAGCCAGCGCGTGGCCGTGGCCTCGCTCGGGCGCAGCTCGCACCCGGCAGGGAGCCACGCCAGAGTGAGACTTGAGGGAGAGCAGGCGGTGTCGCCGGCGCGACATCACGCTGGGCCCATCACGCTCGGCAATGCCTCGTGGCAGTAGAGAGGAACCGCACACCCCAATGTCCAGGCCCATGTACATCGTCTGTGTGTCCGGCACGCACGAGAAGCTGCACATGGCAGGCATGTTCGCCTCTGTGGCGGTCGCCTGCGATATTCCCGTGACCGTGTTCTTCTCGATGAACGCGCTGCTGCCGTTCGTGAAGGGCCGCAGCGCCGATGTCCCGGCGGAGGGCGAGTTCTCCACCCTGCTGAAGACCAAGGGCGTACCGCCATTCAAGACCCTGTTCGAGCAGGCGACCGAGCTCGGCGACGCCAAGCTGCTGCCCTGCTCGATGGCGGTCGACCTTCTGAAGATCGAGGATGCCGATCTCGATCCTGCGTTCGGCCCACCGACCGGTCTGACCCACTTCCTGACCATGGCAGAGGACGGGCAGCTGCTCACCTTCTGAAAGACCAGCCGGCAAACAGATCAGTCAGGAGACCAAGACGATGAGCGCCACCAAGACCGTCGATGCCCGCAACACCTATTGCCCCGGGCCGCTGATGGAGCTGATCCGCAACATGAAGCAGGCGACCGTCGGCGACGTGCTCGAGCTGCTCTCGACCGACAAGGGCACCGCGACCGACGTGCCCCAGTGGGTCGCCAAGTCCGGGCACGAAATCGTCAGCAGCGAGCAGGTCGGCGACACCTGGCACATCAAGGTGAAGAAGACGAAGTAGGCGACTGCGTCGCACATGGGCAGCGGGCGCCGCGAACGGCGCGTCCTATTCAAGGGAGAGTGCGGTGAAAATCCTCGTGGTCGGCGGCGGAACCGGCGGCACCATCGTCGCCAACAATCTGGCCCGGCGTCTCTCCAGGGAGATCGGCTCCGGCAAAGTGGAGATCACCCTGCTGTCGGCATCCTACCGGCACATGTACCAGCCGGGGCTGCTGTACGTCGCGTTCGGCCAGATGATGCCTGACGAGCTCTATCGCGACCAGGCCTCGCTGCTCGAGAGCTCGATCGACTTCCAGGTCGACCCGGTCGAGAAGTTCGATCTCGACCGCAACCAGGTGACCGCGAAGAGCGGCAAGGTCTACAGATACGACATCCTCGTGATCGCCACCGGCTCGCGCATGGTGCCGGAGGAGATCCCCGGCATGAACGAGGGCGCCGACTTCTTCTACACCGAGGAATCCGCGATCAAGCTCTACAAGAAGCTGCGCGAGTTCAAGGGCGGCCGCGTCGCCATCACCGTCGGCGTGCCCCACAAGTGCCCGATCGCCCCGGTCGAGCTGGTGTTCGCGCTCCATGATTTCTTCAAGATGCGCGGTATCCGCGATCAAGTGCACATCAAGTACCATTACCCGATCAACCGCATCCACAGCATCGAGAACGTCGCCATATGGGCGACGCCCGAGTTCGACCGGATGGGGATCGAGTACGAGACCCTGTTCAACGTCAAGGAGGTCGATCCCAAGCGCAAGGTCGTCAGAAGCGAGGAGGACACCGAGTCGGAGTACGACCTCCTGATCTCGATCCCCGAGCACCGCGGCATGCCGGTGATCGAGCGCGACAAGCTCGGCGAGAGCGGCTGGATCCCGACCGATCGTCATCAGCTGAAGATGGAGGGCCGCGACAACGTCTACGTCGTCGGCGACACCACCAATCTCCCCGTCAGCAAGACCGGCTCGGCGGCCCACTTCGAGGCCGAGGTGATCGCCGAGAACATCGCCTCGCTGATCAAGATCGGCACGCCTGTGCGCGACTACGACGGCAAGGTCTACTGCTTCATCGAGGCCGGCCACGACAAGGCGACCTACGCGATGTTCAACTACTACAATCCGCCCGACCTGAAGCCGCCGAACAAGTCGATGCACTGGTTCAAGACGTCCTATAACCAGATGTACTGGACCAGCGTCCGCGGCCTACTGTGAGAGCAAAGCAATGACTACTGCCACAGACTCCGGTGCGGACGGCCAGCCGAGAGATGAGCTGAGCGATCTGACCGAGCTCGCCTCCATCGTCAGCGCGGCGCGGGACGCGCTGTCGGACGACATGGTCACCCGCCTTTCCTCCGCCTTCAGCGAGGGCATCACGCTGCTGGATCGGCTGACCCGCAACCAGGGCCTCATGCGCCTCTTGCAGGTCCTCGACCGCCCAGAGAGCCAGAAGTGGCTGATGAGCCTGGCCGACGCACTGAACTCGATGAGCCGCGAGGTCGCGGTCACAGAGCCGGCCAAGGGTGGCATAGGCGGCATGCTGAAACTGGCGGTCGACCCTGGGACGCAGGAGGGACTGCGCTCGCTGTCGCTGCTCGGCAAGTACTGGAGCGCCAACCTGCGCGATCTCAACGCACGGCGCGACTGATCCTCGCGATGCGAACTTGACGACTGCGCGGGGCGTTGCGGCGTCACAAGCCGGACCGCCTCGGTGACGGGGCGGTCCGATCGCGGTCGACCTCACGCCTGCGTCGGCCCCTGCGCCGGTGCCATCGACGACCAGATCAGCGCATAGCGCGTCTCGTCGACCTTTGCCTTGTTCTCGGCGATCGTCACCATCGCGCCGTGAGCGCCGACGACGCGATTGATCGGACAGTTGAACAACGCCTGCCGGAACCGCTTGTAAGCGACGCCGCGTAGCGCCGGCTCATGGCGCTCGAGGTAGGCATGGAGATCCGGCAGCGAGAACTGCCACGCCGTCTCCGAAAGCTGGAACCGCTCCCCGCCGGCGAGTGCCGCGATCACCGCCGCCTCGCGCTGCGCCACCCGCTCGAAGAACCCCGTCAGCGCATCCTCGATCGCCTGCATGGTCGCTCAATCCATGCCGGCCGGCTTCAGCGCCTCGGGTGCATGGCGCGAGAAGGCGTCGAGCGCCGCGCATCGCTGGTGCACGGAGGCGACGTGCGGATAGCGCTCCAGCGTCATTCCCAACGCCCGCGCTCCGGCGAGATGGCCGGCGAGTGCGATGTCGGCGATCCCCGGGGATTCGCCGAAACAGAACGGTGTTTGCCGCTGGCGTGCGCCGAGCCGCTCCTCCATGCAATCGAGCGCCAGCTCGCACCAGTGCACGCTCCAGGCCTTGATCTCGCCCTCGCTTGCGCCGATCTGGCTCGCCAGCCGGCGGCGCACGCGCGGCACCTGCAGCGGATGCGCGTCGGCAATCGAGATCAATGCGAACGAGCGCGCCGCCGCGCGCGCACTCGGCTCGTCCGGATAGAGCGGCGGATCCGGGTAGCGCTCCTCCAGATATTCGATGATGGCGAGCGATTGGGTCAGCGGCGGCCCGCCATCGACGAGGATCGGCACCGCGTGGGCCGGATTGTGGATGGCGACCTCGCCGGCGAATTGGGCATCCGCCATCAGATCGATCGGCACCTCCTCGAACGCGAGCCCCTTCAGCGCCAGCGCGATCCGCACCCGATAGGTGGCCGCCGAGCGCCAGTAGCCGTAGAGCTTGAGCGTTCCAGCCACCCGATCTCCTCCCTCGACCGATCCGCTGCGCGCGGCGCCATCACCCGCGGCGGATCAGGCGACGCGTTGCGCGAGGTATGTGTAGTAGTTGCAGGCCCCGAAAAAGGTACCCTTCTCCATCGCCTCCTGCTGGACAGCGTGCCAGCGCTGCACCACCTCGGCGGGCTCCAGACCGGCGTTGATCACGTACGGCACGTAGGTCTCCGCGAACGACTTGAAGAAGCTCGCCTTGCCGATCTCCGCAACCGCATCGCCCCACGCCTCGGTGATCCGGAGGCCATAGCGCGGCAGCAGGGCCGGCAGCTCGCGCATGATGCTCGGGTTGTTGAAGGTCGCGGTGACGAGCGCCCAATCCATGCGCCGGCCGAGCGCGAAGTCCGGATAGGCATACGTCATCGACGCGTAGTCGCCATCGAATATGGCGACCGTGCCGCCTTTGCGCACCACCCGCGCCAGCTCGCCGAGCACGGCCCGAGCATCGCTGACATGGCTGATCACGGTATTGATGATCACGGCGTCGAAGCTCGCGTCGGGCAGCTCCAGCTTGTGCGCGTCCCCGACCTCGAACGTGACGCGGTCGCCCACCCCCTCCTCGCGCGCGAGACGGCGCGCTGCCTCGACGAACGCCGGGCTCTGCTCGACGCCGACAGCGACCCCTCGAAAATCGGGACGCCGCGCGAGCGCGCGCAGCATCGAGCCGGTGCCCGAGCCGACCTCCAGCACGCGGGCCGGCGATTGCGCCACGATCCTGCTCGCGTACTTGTCGAACAGTCGCGTGAACACCTGGTCCTTGGCGCGGCTCTCGAGCCGGGCGATCAGCCGCTCGATCGAGGCCTCGTCCAGCTCGTTGACGTATCGGTGCGGATCGCGTGCGGCCATGACCAATCCGTGTGCTCTCGGCTTGCCTGATGCAAACTAGCCAACGATGCAACTCCGGGGCAAGGTGGGATGCAGGCACCGCGACACAGCGGGCATGGCTTCATCTCCATGACGGAATCTGACGAGCAATATGCGCCGCCTATCGCATCATACCCTTCTCGCCGGCCTGACCCTGCTCGGAACCGCCGTCGCCGTCAGCGCCGAGGCAGGCGGCAGCGCGCGCGAGAGCGCGAGTCTCGCAAGCGCATATCTCTGTCTCGTGCTGCTCTCTGCGGCGCTGTCGATCGGTCCCGTGCGGGCGCTGAGCAGCGGGCGCCCGACGCTCAACAGCCACCTGCGACGCGACATCGGCATCTGGGCGGGGCTGAACGGGCTCGCCCACGTCTGGCTCGGCACCCTCGTGTCGATGAACGCCGGCTATGTCACCGCGTTCGTGAAGACCGCCGCCGCGCCGCCATCGGCAGGGGTCCGCAACTGGCTGTTCAGTGTCGGCGCCGTCGCCGGCTACATCGTCGGTGTGCTGCTCCTGTTGCTGCTCGCGCTGTCGAGCGACCGTGCGCTGCGCCGTCTCGGGGCACCACGCTGGAAGCGGCTGCAGCGCGCGAGCTATCTTGCGCTTGCCCTCACCGGCCTGCACGGCCTCGCGTTCCAGGTCCTCGAGACGCGCGGCGCATCGCTGATCGTGCTGCTCGCCGCGCTGCCCCTCGGCGTGCTCGCCCTGCACATCGCCGCCCGTCGCGCCGTGATCGAAGCACGTCGCGAAGGCCGCTCGCTGTCCGCCTGACGTTGGGCCACGCGTTGCGGAGCCGTCCACTCGCTCCGCTGCCGCGGTGGCCACGCTAACGCAACCTACGAGACCGCGTGCCGGAGAGCGCGTAGGTCATCAGCTTGTAGGCAATCTGGGCCGCGGTGAAATCGCAGAAATGCAGGCCCGGGATCGGCGCCAGCTCGACCACGTCGCCGCCGACGATGGTTCCAACCTCGGCGGCGCGGCGCAGGATCGCAAGTGCATCCAGGAACGCGAGCCCGCCCGGCATCGGCGTGCCGGTCGCCGGCATCACCGCAGCGTCGAGTCCGTCGACGTCGAACGTCACGTAGATCGGCCGTCCGGCCAGCGGTGCGACGATCCGCTCGATGTCCCAGCGCGCCTGCCCTCTCCCCCAGTGCACGTGCACGCGCTCGCGGTTGGCCTCGATAAACTCGGCCTCCTCCTCGCAGATCGCCCGGATGCCGACCGAGACCAGGCCGACGTGCTCGTGATCGAGCACCCGGCGCATCGCCGAGGCATGCGAGTAGCGCTCGCCGAGATAGCCGTCGCGCAGGTCCGCGTGGGCGTCGATCTGCAGCACCATGAGGTCTCGGTAGCTGGCCGCGAACGGGTTGATCGCACCCGCCGTCAGCGAATGTTCGCCGCCAAGCACGAGCGGGAACCGGCCGGATTCCAGCACCTGCTCCACTGTCGCGGCCAGCCGGCCGAGGGCCGCCTCGATGGGTCCCGTGGTGTCGAGCGGGGTGAGCGTGGCGATGCCGAAATCGTCGACGGGAGCGCGCCACAACTCCTCGTCGAACACCTCGAGCTGGTGACTGGCGGCGAGGATTGCCGCCGGCCCGCCGGCCGTGCCGCCGCCATAGCTGACGGTCGCCTCGAGCCCGAACGGCACGACGACCGCCTTCGCCCGATCGGGGTGCGCGCTGTCCGCACGCTCGGGATCGAGGAACGCCTCCTCCGGCGGCAGGTACTCGAAGCTCGTCTCGCGCACGCTCATACCGGCTTTCATCCCTTGGCCGGCAGCACCCGTGCCTCGGCCTCCTCGCCGTACATCGTGAACATCGGCTCGTCCAGCAGGATCACCTCTTCGTACTGGCCATAGCCGTTG
>JBFMEX010000055.1:0-10751 GCA_040752215.1 Pseudomonadota bacterium
ACGGCTCGATGCCTCGATCTCGCGCATCTCGGCGCGAGTCGGCACGGAGATGGCGAGCGCCCGCTCGACGGCGGCGTCCTCCTCGGGGGTGGGGGTCAGGAGATCGATCCACACCGAGCTGGTGCCGAGGCGGGCGAGGTCGGTATGCGGCACGAGGCGGTCGCCGGCCACGTCGTAGATCGTCAACATTCCATTCTCCCGTCCCCCCGAGCGCCGCCGTCGGCCGACCGGCGGCCTAGGATTGGCAGGCTGGGGCGGGTATGATCAAGAGGGAGCGTGTGGTGCGGACGATTCGCTCGAGGGGCGCGCGCTTTGTGACAGCAGCGCCACCCATCAGGAGGCACATATGTCGTCAATTCCTCATCGCGGTGGTACGGCAGCGATCGTGTTCGCGGGCCTCGGCGTACTCTTGGTGGGTGATCCCGCGGCGGCCGCCATCCGCTGCAACAAGGGCTTCCAGCTTGTGCAGGGCAGCGAGATCTCGACGCCCTATTGCCAGGACGAGTATCTGGCCGAGGTCGCACGCGAGTACGGCATCAGGACGAGCGGCGCCCGCATACGCAGCGACTGGGGCCACAAGCGTCAGGTATGCAGGTTGATCGGGCAGGACATTCGTATTCAGAACGCCTGCATCAGCGAGCAGGACTACCGCGGTCGGCGGTTCTGAGGCGCCGACCGGAGGAACTGGCGGCGGGGCGCCGGTGTGCCGCCCCGCCAGATGCCCAAACGCTCGTCAACCCGTTGCCTGTTGCGCTTCGCCGACGATGTCCGCGGCATCGAGAACGGGCTGGAGCTCGCTGGCGTCCCTGGAGCGGCGGACGCGGCCGTCGAACTGGGCGCCCTCGGCGATCGAGAGCGTCTGGTGGAGGATGTCCCCCTCGACCACCGCCGAGGGATGCAGAGTGACGGTGAAGGCGCGCAAGGCGCCGCGCACGCCGCCCTTGACCTCGATGGTCTCGGCGGAGACCGTTCCGGTCACCGAGCCTTCCTCGCCGATCACCACCGCGCGCCCATTGACGTCGGCGCGCACGTCGCCGTCGATCTGCAGCTGGTGCTTGGAGATTATGGTGATCCGCTCGCCCAGAATGGTGAGATCGGTGCCGATCACGGACGCTGTCATCTTCGTCGCCGCGCCGAACGGCGTGGGCCGGGCAGAGGGCGGCGCCGCCGCCTGCGACACGGGCTCGGCGGGCCTTGCAGCCGCCATATCGGGGATTTTGTTGTCTGGAGTCGAGCTGCGACCGAACACTGATACACCTCTTGCCTTAGCGCCTCGGGGATCCACGCGCTAAGCCACCACGCGTCCATGTACAAATTATGTCGAGAAGCATGGGCGGCCGGCGGGGTCGGCTACGGCGTATGCGCCGTGATGGCAATGGTCGGCGGCTGGCGCAGCGTCTGGTAGACGACGCAGTATCGCTCCGTGAGCTTCATCAAGGTGTCGCGCTGGTCCGCGGTCAGATCGCCGTCGATCACGAACCTCAGGCGGATCTGCGTGAAGCCGACCGGGGCCGCCCTGTCGACGCCGAGCGTGCCGCGGAAATCGAGATCGCCCTCGGCGCGGATGCGGGCGCCGCTGACCGGCAGCGCCAGCGCGGTGGCGACGGCATTGAGCGTCACGCCGGCGCAGGCTACGAGCGCCTCGAGCAGCATGTCGCCGGAGCAGGCCTGCAGGCCGGAGCCGCCGGTTGCCGGATGCAGACCGGCCTCGACCAGGGCGCGGGAGGTGGCGACCGAGCAGGACAGGTTCTCGCCGAGGCTGCCTTCGGCGGCGAGGGTGACGACGGCGCTCGCGGGATCTTCGCGATAGCGCTGCTTCAGGGGTGCCTGAAGCGCCTTGAGGTCATCCGGTTTCATCGCGGTGGACTCGCGGGCTGGCAAAAACGACGAGGCCGGCGTTCTGCCACGCCGGCCTCGCCTCGTCCACTTCTCGGGCCGCGTCCGCTTTCCGTCAGCGCGGCACGGTGACGTCGACGAACGGGGCGCGCACGCGCACGCCGCGGCTCGAGCGCTCGACCGAGGTGAACGGGGCCTCGACCTTCACGTCGCCCTTGTCGGTCTCGACCCGGGTGTGCGGGGCGTCGACCTTCACGCCATCACGGGCGCGATGCTCCTCGCGAACCACACGGTCCCGGCCGTCGGCGTTGACCGGCTGGACGGCGGAAGGCGCCGTAGCCGCGTCGAGGCCGAGCTTGCCCCCGACCGATCCTGCGATGCCGGTGGTGGCGCCGAGCGCCGCCAGCGCCGCGACCGCGGCCCCGGCCCCGGCCAGGATCAGACGAGTGTTCGGGATGGCCATGTCATGCTCCTCGTGGTTGTTGCATGGATGTTGCGGATGTTGATGCTGCGATGCGGCAAGTCAATGACCGATGGGGTGTCCGCAGCCGGACGAATGGCCGCAAATTGCCCGCGGAGACCCGTGTCTCGGGGGCTGGCGAGGCGGGTGGCGGATTGTCACACCCGGCTCAGCGGGGCGGATTTGGTCCGCTGCGGCGGGCCAGCAGCCATAGCCAGAGCCCGGCGAGTGCGGCCGCGAGCCAGGGCAGCAGGAAGCCGGCCTTGCCGAGCACCAGGCTGCGGCCGATCGCCAGCGTCGCGCCGTCCGCGCCGAGGGTGAAGAAGGTTGCCCAGAACCCGATCTGGATCAGCGCGGGCAGCGCGCTCAGAGCTACGGCGAGCCAGATCGGCCAGCGCGAGAGGCCGCGGCCGACGGCGTCGCGGCTGAGCGCGGTGGCAAGGAATGGCAGTGCGACCAGAACGGCGGTCGCCGCACCATAGAACGAGTGCCAGCGCGCGCCGAGCGCGAGCCGCAGCACCAAGGCGAGACCTAGCGCGAGGCCGGCGATCACGGCGAGCCGGCGGTGGAGGTCGTCGGGCATGGTGGGGGCCTCGTCTGGCGTCTCGATAGGGATGTCACAGCGAGGCTATCAGCGTCATGCGGCCGATGGGAGGTGCTGGTCCGCTTCGATCGGCCTCGCGGTCCGATCACGGATGCGGACCGACCGCGCGCCACGGGGCCGCGCGTCACCGAAGCCTGGTTCGCAGCGCTCGCCATCGAGCACGGCTGCGAATGGGTGACACTGGATCGCGACTACGCGCGGTTCCCGGGGTTGAAGTGGAGCGTGCCGGGGTAGCAGTGTCAGCTACGCGCCTGGAGGCGGACGTTCTGTAGGGATGGTATGGTGCTGGATGTGGCCCATAGCCGAATTGCTATGACGTGCGGAGTACGTCGGGTTTGTAAAGTCTAGCACACATCAAATGTGGGCCGATGCCGGTCACCTCGAAGTCCTACCTGTGCTGCCAGACCTTCATGGCTGAGAGCACGAGTATCGCAGCAAACATCGACAGCAGAACCGCGCCGGGCCAGGAGCATTGGGTGCCCCGCCAGTGCGGCCAGCGGGCCTCACAGCTTGATCAATCCCCGGATGAACTTCCCGAGGAACGAGGCCGACTCTTCGGGGGACGATCCATCGGTTCCTTTGATGGTGGCGCGGCCGCGCGCAAGCTGCTCGGGCGACAGGCTGGTGCCACCGGCCACGAGATCAATCTCTTGGAGACTCAGAGTGCGCATTTCGCTCTTCTTGGGCATCGTGGTTTTCCTGCGGGTGTAGGTTGTTCCGTATCGGTGAGTTTGTTGTGCCGGGTTCCCAGCATCGGCGCTGTTCCGGACGGAACAGGAGAAAAACGAGACAAGCGTCGAGCGCGTGTGATCCGGCCCATGACTGGGAGCTCTCCATATCGCCAGAGAATGTTAGAGGGAGATCTTGGATATTCAGGATCACCGCCTCAAGTGCCGCGAAGCGAAACACGCCTATAATATTCGGCAGTCGGAACTCGGCCCCGCCGAGGCCGATCAGACCGCCGAGGAGCCCCACCGCAGCGCCGCTGACAAAGCTCAGAAGTTTCGCCAACCGCGTCATGTCGTGCGGGATCGTAGAGGCCAGTGTGGTGATCGCGAAGTTTGCATCCACTTGCGGCTCGCTGGCGAGCGAACTTCGCGATCACCACACTGGCCCATACTGGCCATTGCTTTGGCGTCGGTCCCGGCGAATGAGCGGAGGCGCGGATCGGTCCGTCGCTGGTCCGCCACCTCGCTCTACCCTAACGCCTCGTTGCTTCGCTTCACCGCATCCGCCTTGTCGGCGTCGACGTAGACCTCGGCCCCGAGATCGCGGAACCTCACGGACATGGCGGCCATGCCCGCTTCCGGATCGACCTGCGTCGTCTCCTCGGCCAGCTCGACGCCGGCCTCGTTCAGCCGGGCGGCGTAGTCGCGCACGTCCTGGGTGATCTTCATCGAGCAGAACTTGGGGCCGCACATCGAGCAGAAGTGGGCGACCTTCATCGCCTCCTTCGGCAGCGTCTCGTCATGAAAGGCGCGCGCGGTGTCGGGATCGAGCCCCAAGTTGAACTGGTCCTCCCAGCGGAACTCGAAGCGTGCCTTGCTCAACGCATCGTCGCGCAACTGCGCCGCCGGATGACCCTTGGCGAGGTCGGCCGCGTGGGCGGCGATCCTGTAGGTCACGACGCCGGTCTTGACGTCGTCGCGGTCCGGGAGCCCGAGGTGCTCCTTCGGCGTGACGTAGCAGAGCATGGCAGTGCCGAACCAGCCGATCATCGCCGCGCCGATGCCGCTCGTTATGTGGTCGTAGCCGGGCGCGATGTCGGTCGTCAGCGGCCCGAGCGTGTAGAATGGGGCTTCCCCGCACTCGCGCAATTGCTTCGTCATGTTGACCTTGATCTTGTGCATCGGCACGTGGCCGGGGCCCTCGATCATCACCTGGCAGCCTCTGGCCCAAGCGATCCTGGTCAGCTCGCCGAGCGTCTCCAGCTCGGCGAACTGGGCCCGGTCGTTGGCATCGTAGATCGAGCCCGGGCGGAGCCCGTCGCCCAATGAGAACGACACGTCGTAGGCCCGCATGATGTCGCAAATGTCCTCGAAGCGCTCGTAGAGGAAGCTCTCCTTGTGGTGGGCGAGGCACCACTTGGCCATGATCGAGCCGCCGCGGGAGACGATGCCGGTCATGCGATTGGCAGTCAGCGGCACATAGGCGAGGCGCACGCCGGCGTGGATGGTGAAGTAGTCGACGCCCTGCTCGCACTGCTCGATCAGCGTGTCCTTGTAGACCTCCCAGTCGAGCTTGACCGGATCGCCGCCGACCTTCTCCAGCGCCTGGTAGATCGGCACCGTCCCGATCGGCACCGGGGCATTGCGGATGATCCACTCGCGGGTGGTGTGGATATTGCGGCCCGTCGAGAGGTCCATCACCGTGTCGGCGCCCCAGCGGATCGCCCACACCATCTTCTCGACCTCCTCCTCGACCGACGAGGTGACGGCCGAGTTGCCGATGTTGGCGTTGACCTTGACGAGGAAGTTGCGGCCGATGATGGTCGGCTCGAGCTCGGCGTGGTTGATGTTGGCCGGGATGATGGCGCGGCCGCGGGCGATCTCCGAGCGTACGAATTCCGGCGTGATGAAGGTGGGAATCGCGGCGCCGAAGCTCTCGCCGTCGGCGATTGCGGCCTCGGCGCGGGAGAGCGCCGTGGCGCGGCCGAGGTTCTCGCGGTGGGCGACGTAGATCATCTCCTCGGTAATGATGCCGGCGCGGGCGTACTCGAGCTGGGTGATGGGCTGGCCGATGGGGTCTGACCCCGAATGACGAGCCCGCATCGGCCGCGGCTTGTTGGGAAAGTCGCGCGCTGCCGCCTTGCCGGTGACGTTACCGTTGTCCTCGGGGCGGATCTCGCGACCGGTATAGGTTTCTACCGCGCGCTTCTCGATCCATGGCGCACGGATGCGCGGCAGGCCCCTTGCGACGTCGATCGCCGCGCCGTCCTCGGTATAGGGGCCCGACGCATCGTAGACGCGAAAGGTCGGCTGCTCGGGGTCGCTCAGCGCGATCTCGCGCAGCGGCACCGCGATGTCGGGTCGGTCCTCGGGCGAGGAGTAGACCTTGCGGCTTGCAGGCAGCGGGCCGGTCGTCACCTTGGGCAGATCGAGTTCGTCGGGGCGGGTGATCTTGT
Organism: Pseudomonadota bacterium; assembly: GCA_040752215.1. Lineage (GTDB taxonomy): Bacteria > Pseudomonadota > Alphaproteobacteria > Rhizobiales > Hyphomicrobiaceae > JBFMEX01. Next base: position 6,025 of record JBFMEX010000055.1, read on the forward strand.
TCATGACTACCTCGATCAGGGGCTCGGCCCGTAGGCCTTGTAGGAAAGGAACGCGCCGAGCGCGAGCAACACCACGCCGGCAGAGGCAATCGATGTTGCGTCGGCGCCGAGACGGTCGGCGATGGGGGCTGCCAGCTGCGGCATCCACATACGCAACAGCCCGCCGGCGACGGCGAGCCAGCCGATCACCGTGACCAACACCGGCCAGCCGCCGGACCACACGTTGTGGACGCGTACAATCGCAATCCCTGCCAGCAGAAGGATGCCGGACAGGAAGATGAGGCCGGTATTGCGCCCGATCTCGCCGGCCATGCCGGAGATGGCCTGCCGGTTCACCAGCATGGCGATGCCGATGGCGAGCGCGAGTGGGCCCATCAATCCGGCGATAACCTTGGTCGGTGCCATCATTGCCTCCCTCGGCGCGACGCTCGCGTCGCCGCCTGCATGCGGCGAGGGCTTGGCGCCAATCGAGAAGGCCATGGCGTCCGTCCCTTCGCCGGCATGACCCGGATCAGGTTCGAAGGGTGCTCGCGCTCGTCTTGCGCGATCTCAGCCGGTCCACCGGCGCCCCTCGGAACAGCTGGATATTGGGGTCCCCGACGCGAAATGACAAGGACGAGGGGCGGGAGCGGATCGGGGCGTTGCCCGACCGGCGGCAGGGTCATTCGATTCCTGGTCGCCTGCGCCAGGAATGAAATCGCGCTGCGACGGCCCGGCCGGCCGGGCCGTCTGCCCCAAGAATGACGCGAATCGCCGCGACAGTCCGATCATTCCAATGCGGGAACCGTCCCAAGCGGGACAAGCCATCGGTCGGGCCATGCGGATGGTGCGGCCGGGATCGACATGCACCCTTGGGGAACCGCAGTGGACAACAAGCGCAAATTCTGGACCGTTGCAACGCGCGACTTTCGCAACGTGCTCGGTATCGAGCTGATGAGCCGCGAGGAGGCGCATCGCTACCGCGATGTCGCCAGCCTCGACAAGTGGGTCGTGGTGCGCGTGCACGAGACGGACGCCGGGCGCACCTATGCCAGTCCCGAGCTGCCCGATGGGCCGCTGCACACGCCGGTCGCCGGAACCTTCCGCGGCTGACCGGGGGCGCTGGCATTCTTTAGCGTTGCGCGTGGCGGTTCTCGTGCCGAGAGCCGGCCGCCACGCGCGGCCAGCGACAAGCGGCGGTCGATCCTATTGGCCGCCGGCTCACGCGAGCTTCGCCAGCACCCGCTCGAGCCGGCCGCGCACGTCGTCGGCGATCGCGTCCAGCGCCTTGTTGCCGACCATCGCCATGGCGCCGACAGGGTCCATCGCCGAGACCTCGACGCGGCCGTCCCGGTGCTCCTGCACCACCAGGTTGCAGGGCAGAAGAACGCCGACCTGATTCTCGGCCGTCAGCGCCTTCAAGGCCAGCGGCGGATTGCAGGCGCCGAGGATCTTGTACCTAGGGAAATCGACGTCGAGCTTCTTTTTCAGCGTCTCGGCGACGTCGATTTCGGTCAGCACGCCGAAGCCTTCGCCTTTCAGCGCCTCGGTGACCGCGGCGAGCGCGGCCTCGTAGGTCATCTTGACGTCCTTGGCGAGGAAGTACTTCATGTCGGGGCTCCTCTGGTCGGGGGAGGGTGAGGGGCCGGCAACCTCGTCGCAAATCCAGCCATAGGCCAGATAGTGGCCTGGAAAGCGCTTGGCAATGTCGCATCTCCTTACACTGTCGCGGGTTGCGCGTCTCGTCGGCATCTCGCGCGGCGAGTTGCAGCGGATGGCCCGCAGCGGGGCGCTCGCTACCTTCGACGGACAGGTAGAGCTCGAGGAGGTGCTGCGCGTCTTTCCCGATATCAAGCTCGAGGACGACACCGAGATCATCCGCGTCGAGTATTTGAAGGAGGCGGCGCTCGCCAAGGCAGGACAGGCGCGCGAGCTGCCGGACGCACGCATCCTGTCCGAGCGATTGATGGCACTCGGACACGAGTACGCCTCGGCGAAGTCGCTGGTGCGCCATTACCAGACAGTGCTGCGCGGACTGGAAACCAAGCTCGAAGGGCTCGCGGAGCAGGGCGACCTGAAGCCGGCAAGCGGGCGCGAGCTCATCGGCTGGCTCAGGAACGAGGCCGCGAGCCCGCCGCAGGAGATCGCCCGCCTGCAGCGGCTGATTGCGAAGGAAAGCATCATGCGGATCATGTCCGCCAACGTAAAGGTCCTGCCAAGGGGACATCATTTCGTGGTCGAGGGCAGCGAAAGCCTGCTCGAGGCAGGGCTCAAGGCCGGCGTGGCGCTCGGCTACGGCTGCTCGAACGGCAGCTGCGGAGCGTGCAAGGCGCGCGTCGTGTCGGGCGAGGTGACCAAGGTGCGCCCGCACGACTATCGCCTGACCGAGGCCGAGAAGGTGCAGGGCTACACGCTGCTGTGCTCGTATGCGCCGGTCGCCGACGTGACCATCGAGGCCCCCATCGACCACGCCGAGGACATCGCTCGCCAGACGATCAAGGCACGCGTGCGCATGCTGGAGCGGCTCGGCGAGGAGGTTGTGGCGGTGCACTTGCTGACGCCGATCGCGCATCGCCTCAGGTATCTCGCCGGCCAGCGCGTGCTGGCGACGATCGGCGAGACCAGCGGCGAGGTTCATCTGGCGAGTTGCCCGTGCGAGGATCGCCGGCTCGAGCTGCACGTCGCGCACAATCCTGGAAGCGCTTTCGCGGAGAAGGTCTTCGGCGGGCTCACCACGAACGACGAGGTGATGCTGTCGGGGCCGATCGGCTCGTTCGTGCTGGCCGACGAGCCGAGCAAGTGCAGCCTGTTCATCGCCGAGGGGATCGGTTACGCGCCGCTGAAGAGCCTCGTGCAGCACGCGCTCTCGCTCGACGAGGCGATGGGGGCGGCAGTGCTGTGGGTCGGTGGCAAGACCGGCCACTACCAGGAGAACCTGCTGCGCTCGTACGCGCACGCGCTCGATACGTTCGGCTACCACCCGCTCGCCGACGAGGCGGCGCTGGCCGACCGGCTCGACGGGATCGGCGGCCGTCGGGAGGGCTTCGGCAGCTACGACGTCTACGCCGCAGGCAGCGCCGGTTTCCTGGAGCGGACCAAGGCCCAGCTCGTGGCACGCGGCCTGCCCGAGGCCAGCTGGCGCGGCGAGGTGGCGGAATGAGGGCTCGGACGCTGCGCCTTCCGGGTCGCGCGGCGGCAACGCCCGACGATTCGGCGCCTTGCGTGTGACCTTCGCGGTGTGATCGCCATCACTGACGGCATGACGAAGTGCCTCGACACTGCCAGCGCGCCGTGGGCCTCGGCCTCCGGCGTCGTTGCAGGTTGCACCTCGAGCTGAGCAAGCCGCCGCCAGTGCAGGGACCGGCGGGGGCATCTGCACCGATTTCGCTTCTGCAGAATGCTCTTGGGAGGAAATCGAATGAGCAGCTCCGATGGCACGTGGCTCGGCCGCGTGCTGACCCGTCAGTGGTCGTTCTTCTGGGCCGGCGTCACGTTCGGCGTCGCACAAATCATCTACATGATCGGCGTATGGATGCATGCGGTGCAGGCCGGCAAGGCGCCCAAGCTCGAGCCGATCACTGTGACGACCGACCTCGGCCGCATGTTCCGCGCGCTCGAGCTCGGCATCTACCGGCTGTTTGCCCTGCCGGACTTCCAGATCTACGGCACCTCGGCGAACGGTGTGGCGACCTCCGACGGGGCTTTCGTGCCGGGCATCGGCTGGCCGATCCTCGGCATGATGATCGGCGGCTGGCTGGTCGCGCGCCTCGAGCGCGAAAGCCGGACCTGGGTGTATTACCCTCCGCACGTGCTGGCGATCTCGTTCGTCGGCGGCGTGGTGTTCAGCTATGGCACCCGGTTGGCCGGCGGGTGCACGCTCAATCACCTTCTCGGCGGACTACCGCTGCTCAATATCCACTCGCTCGTCACCGTCGTGTTCATGGGAATCGGTGGCGCGGCGGCGTTCTACGTGCTGAGCCGCCTCAAGATGGCGCCGTACTTCAAGCATCAGGAGACGCGCTCCTATGTAGTCGGCAACGATCCCGGCGAGGCGATGACCTATCGCGAGGGCTATCGCGAAGACACCAGGCCGATCTACTGGATCGCGCTGCTGTTCTCGGTGGGGCTGTTCGGTGTGGCGACCTACGGTGGCTTGTTCAATCCGGAATCGCTGCAGCACCTGAGCAAGGGCAAGCTGGTCGCGTTCGGGAAGTCGCTCGACGCATCCGGCTGGCTGTACGTCTCGCTGACGCTGCTCGCCGGCATCGTCGGGGGCTTCGGGATGGCCAAGAGCGGGTTCGGCACCGAATGCGCGTTGGTTGCTGCCGAGGCCGGACAGATGATGAAGGACAACGATTCCTTTTATGCTCGAATCGGCGTGCCGAGGATCACGCGCACGCTCATGCGCTCGTATCTGCCGATGATCGGCATCATCGCCCACTGGCTGGTGATGCTCGGCTTCGTGATCGTCGCCTGGGTGCTGTTCGGCGTACAGCCGGGCTTCGTCGGCGACATCAAGTACCAGACGACGGTCGGCAATCTGATCGGCGGCGTGCTGCTCGGTGCCGGCGCTGTGATGCTCGTCGGCTGTGAGATCCGCTCCTATATGCGGGTCGGCATGGGCTACCTCAACACCTGGGTCGGCTTCATGGGGTTTGCCGTCGGCTATCTACCGTTCACCCTCTACTATCAGGGCCACGAGGGGTTTCTTAAGGCGAGCATCCTGATCGAGCCTTACAAGGTCTATG
>JBFMEX010000056.1:0-37938 GCA_040752215.1 Pseudomonadota bacterium
GTCCCCACCGAGGCCGCCCGGTTGTCATCCCGGCCGAGCCCTCTTGCGAGAGCCGGGACCCAGGGGCCGCATTTGCCACCGTCGCATCCTTGCCGCTGGGTCCCGGCTCTGCGCGTCAGCGCTTCGCGCGGCCGCTACAGCCGGGATGACAGATGGAAATAGGATGCATGTTGTCATCCCGGCCGAGCCCTCTTGCGAGAACCGGGACCCAGAGAACTGCCGCCGACGCGCGTAGGGATATCGAGCCTTCGGCGCCCCTCACGCTGGGTCCCGGATCGGCCCTCGCGCTGCGCGGACCGTCCGGGATGACATCAATGTCACGTCTTGTGCTCGGGCAGTCCCTTGCGCGGCGTCGCGGCATAGTCCTCGAGCTGGCGCTCGGTCATCGAGACATACATCTGCCGCGCGGCGCCCTTGAGCGTCGCGGGATCGATCTCGCCGCGCTTGGCCGCGAGCGCCATACCCGCCGCCCGCTGCTGCGCCTTGCTCCGCGCCGGCATCCCATCACCTACTGCCCAATCAACCCTCGATCCTCCTCAGCGCCGCCGACAGCCGCGCGACGATGCCTTCGAGCTCGGCCTTCCGCTCTTGCGCCTCCTCGATCGCCTCCGGCTTGGCCTTGGCCATGAAGTCCGGGTTCGACAGCTTGGCCTTCATCTTGCCGATGTCGACGCCCGCCTTGTCGATCTCGCGCGTGAGCCGCTTCCTCTCCGCCTCCATGTCGACGAGCCCCTCGAGCGGCAGCGCCGCCGTCGTCTCGCCGGCGACGATCACCGCCGCCCGCTTCGGCGCTGCTGCAGCGTGCGTTATGTCGTCGATGCGGGCGAGCCGCTTGATCGTCTCCTCGTGCACGATCAACCGCGCGCGCGTCGCCGGATCGGCGCCGACGATGGCGAGCGGGACCATCGCGCCGGGCGGCACGTTCATCTCGCTCCTGACCGAGCGCACCTCGGAGACGAGGCCGATCACCCAGCCGATCTCCGCCTCGACCGCCGGATCGACGAGCCCCTCGTAGACCGGCCACTGGCTGACCGCGAGCAGGTTCTGCCGGCGCTCGGCGTGCTCGACCATGTGGTCCCACAGCTCCTCGGTGATGAACGGCATGAACGGGTGCAGGAGCTTCAGGCACTGGTCGAGCGCCCAGGCAAAGGTGGCGCGCGTCTCCGACTTGGCGTCCTCGTCGTCGCCGGAAAGGATCGGCTTGGCGAGCTCGATGTACCAGTCGCAGAATACGCCCCACACGAACTCGTACATCGCGCCGGCGGCCTCGTTGAACTTGTAAGCCTCGAGCCCCGACGTGACGGCGCGCGCGGTCTTCTCGACCTCGCCGGCGATCCAGCGGTTCAAGGTGTGGCGCACGTTCGCCGGGTCGAAATCGCGCTGGCGCACGCACTCGTTCTGCTCGCCGAAGCGGGCCGCGTTCCACAGCTTGGTGGCGAAGTTGCGGTTGCCCTCGACCACCGCCTTGGAGAGCTTGATGTCGCGGCCCTGCGCCGCCATGCGGGCGAGTGTGAAGCGCAACGCGTCGGCGCCGTACTGGTCGATCATGTCCAGCGGGTCCATCACGTTGCCCTTCGACTTGCTCATCTTCTGCCCCTTCTCGTCGCGCACGAGGGCATGGATGTAGACGTCGCGGAACGGCACCTCCTTCATGAAGTAGAGGCCCATCATCATCATCCGGGCGACCCAGAAGAAGATGATGTCGAAGCCGGTGACCAGCACGCTGGTCGGGTAGTAGCGCGCGAGCTCCTTCGTCTTGTCCGGCCAGCCCATGGTCGAGAACGGCCACAGCGCGGAGGAGAACCAGGTATCGAGGACGTCGGGATCGCGAGAAAGGAACACCTTTCTGACTTTGCCAGTTGTGGGATCCGTATTGATTGCGTCGTTGAACCTCTCTCGTCCTTCCACGAACTGATAGGGCTCACGACCTATCTCGACGTCGCAGCCGTACTCTTCCTTCGCTTGTCGGATGACATCAGCCTCGTCCAAACCTACAAACATCCGCATCCCAATCAGGCCTATCTGCCCTGACTTGGATTTTCCGGGCCCGTACCACGCCGGGATCTGGTGGCCCCACCACAGCTGGCGCGAGATGCACCACGGCTGGATGTTGCGCATCCACTCGAAGTAGGTCTTCTCCCAGTTCTGCGGCACGAACCGCGTGCGCCCGTCCTCGACCGCTCTGATCGCCTCCTTGGCCAGCTCGCCCGCGTTGACGTACCACTGGTCGGTCAGCCACGGCTCGATGACGACGCCCGAGCGGTCGCCGTGCGGCACGGTGTGCATCGTCGGCTCGATTTTCTCGATGAGATCCAGCGCCTCCATGTCGGCGACGATGCGTTTCCTCGCCTCGAACCGGTCGAGCCCCTGGTAAGCCGGCGCCACGTCGTTCAACCGCGCGTGATCGTCGAGCACGTTGATCTGCGCTAGCCCGTGCCGCTTGCCGACCTCGAAGTCGTTGAAGTCGTGCGCCGGGGTGATCTTCACCGCGCCGGTCCCCTTCTCGGGATCGGAGTACTCGTCGGCGACAATGGGAATCTCGCGATTGACCAGCGGCAGCATGACGGTCGCCCTGGCGGCGATGAGCGCCGCATAGCGCGCATCCTCGGGATGCACGGCGACCGCGGTGTCGCCGAGCATCGTCTCCGGCCGCGTCGTCGCGACGACCACGTAGTCCTTGTCGTAACCGGCGACCGGTTGCTTCAACGGATAGCGGAAGTGGTACATTTGCCCGCCGGGCGATTTCGCCAGCGCCTTGGCGAGCGCCGCGTGATCGATCGGCTGGCCGTCCTCCAGCGACCACCCGAAGCTGCCCTTGGCCTCGACCTGCACCACCTCGAGGTCCGAGATCGCGGTCTGGAACTTCGGGTCCCAGTTGACGAGGCGCTTGTCCTTGTAGATCAGGCCCGCGCGATACAGCTCGACGAACACCTTGACGACGGCCTTCGACAGCCCATCGTCCATGGTGAAACGCTCTCTGGACCAGTCGCACGAGGCGCCGAGCCGCTTCAGCTGGTTGAGGATCGTGCCACCGGATTCCTCCTTCCACGCCCACACCTTCTCGACGAATTTCTCGCGACCGATCGAGCGCCGGTCCGGCTCCTGACGCTCCATCATCTGCCGCTCGACCACCATCTGGGTGGCGATGCCGGCATGATCCGTGCCCGGCTGCCACAGCACGTCCTTGCCGCGCATGCGCTCGAAGCGGACCAGCACGTCCTGCAAGGTGTTGTTGAGCGCGTGACCCATGTGCAGCGAGCCGGTCACGTTCGGCGGCGGGATCACGATCGAGTAGGCGGCGGCGCCAGCCCGATCCGGCCGGCCGCATCTGAACACCCCCGATCGCTCCCATTCGCCGTGGATGCGCGGCTCGATCACGGCCGGCTGGTACTTGGTCTCGAGCATGGGTGATGGACGCTCATTCTATGCGGGATGAGGGTCGGACGTAAGCGCCCGGCGCCCGGGCTGTCAACCGATGCCCCCGAGAACGCGACGGGGCGCCCGTTGCGCCCCGCCTGGACCGTCGACTGCGCCCGTCCGATCAGCTGGCGGGCCCGGCCGGCGGCTTGGGCCGCCCCGCGATCTCGACCCGGAGCGCCTTCTCGACGATGCGCGGCATGTTGTCGTCCAGCCATTGCCGGAGCATCGGCCTGAGCAGCTCGGCGACCGTGTCCTCGAGCGTGCGCACGTCGCCCGCCGCGGCCGCCGTCACGAGCGAGATTGCAGACGGCGGTGCGGACGCGGGCGCCGCCGGCGGCTCATCGCGGCGTGCCGGCTCGGCGACGATCGGCGCGGACACCTCGGGCGCGGCCGCCGCAGCGGCCGGCGCGGCCGGCGGCTGGCTCGCAGCAGTGGCCTCGCCGACAACCTCGCCAGCGGTCGGCTTGGCCGGCGAGGACGGCGCGGCAGCGGGTGCTTCGGAGCGCATCGCCGAGGCGTCGCGCGGAACCGTCGGCTCGGTTGCGGGACCGCTCGCAGCCGGACCGGCTGCGCCCGATGCGGACACCGACGATCGCGGCGCGGCGGGCTGATCCTCAGGCTCGGACGTGCCGGCTTCCGACGCCGGTGGCTCGGTAGCGGCGCCCATCGCGGCCGATGATGCCTTGAGCCCCTTGGCCAGCATGCTCAGTGCGGACGCAGCGGCGGCCGTAGTGTCGGGGTCGGTCGTCGTCTCCTGATCCGCTGACGGGGTCGCCGGCGGCGCGGCCGGCGTGGCTGCGATCGCGGTCGCCGCAGCGTGAGCCGCGGGCGCCCCGGCCTGGGCCATTCTTGTCTCCGGCATGGGCGCTGCGGTGGCAACCGGCCCGGCAGTCACGGCAGCCGCCTTCTCCGTCGCGGGGGCCGGCGGCGACGCCGCCGGTGCGGGCGCCGGGGAAGCGGCGGCAGGCGCCGGCATGGCCGCGATCACCTCCGGCAGCGGCCTTGGCGCCTGCGGCGGCGGCACCACGTCGGGAGGCGGCGCGCTCTCGTTGATCCGGCGGCCGAACGGCGGCGCACCGGCGGGATCCGCCGGCCGTGGCGCATCCGGACGCGCCGGAACGAAAGTGCCGAGGTCGGCCGGGCGCGATCCGCTGTCACGGCCCGCCTGAGCCGGAAACGCCCCGAGCGAGGGCTCGATGCGACCGGGCGGCGGTGGCGGCGCGGACACCAGCGGTCCACCCAATGGGCTCTCGCGACGCCCTGTCGGCAACGGCAGCCCCGTGCCGCGCGTCGCCGCGGCATCCCTGAGCGGCAACGATGCCGGCGAGCGCGGCGCCGGGTCGACCAGCATGTCTGCGAGATCGTCGTCGATGCCGGCGACGCCCGCGCGCGGCACGGCGGCCGGGGCGCCGGCCGGCGCGGTCGCTGACGGGCCGCGCAGCGCCTCGGACAGGCGACCGAACAGAGCCGAGCCGCCGGGCTTGTGCGGCTGCTCCTGGGATGTGCGCGCCGGTTCGCTCGAGCGTTCTGGCGCGGAGAGGGATGCGGGCGCGGCTCTTGGCGCCGGAGCCGGCGCGACCGAGGCCGGGGAGACCCCGAGTGGTCCGCCGCCGGAAGCGCTCGCCGGCACGGCCGCCGGCTCCTCGGCGATGATCTTGCGGATCGATGCCAGGATATCTTCCATGGTCGGCTCGACGGCCGCAACCGGTCTCGTCATCGCACACCCTCGTTCGCCGCACCCGTCCATGCGGACCCCCGGGCCGCCCCTCGCGACGGTCCTATGGTTAAGCTCGTACAACGCCTTTCGGCGCCCATCAATGCGTCTCGGCGGATGATCCTCACCTCGCGCATCGCAAAAGGCGGGATAATTCACCGGTTGCATTACAAACGCATGTACCTCAACAGCGTTCGGCCCGCGAAGCCCCCTAGTGTCGTGATCGCGAAATTCGTCACATTCTGCAGCTCGCGTCGAACGAGTTTCGCGATCTGAACGACACTAGCAATATCAACGATCTAGTGTGATTCAGGTCGAGAAGTCCGCCTCCCGACCTGGCCGCAAGGTGTGCAGCGGACTTCTCGATCATCACACTAGCCGGCTTCCGCGGCGGCGGTGAGGCAAACGGCTATTTCGACGGCCGCGCCCGGCGCTCCTCGACCGGCGTCACGTCGAGATGCTCGTGCCGGCCGTCGTTGTGGGTGATCGAGATCCCGTACCACTTGCGGCGCACCTCGTCGGCGTGGATCACCGGATCGTAGACCTCGGCCACGCCGCCGATGTGCTCGGCATCCAGCCGACCGATCGCGCTCAGGACGCGATAGCCGGCGACGACGAGATCGCGCCTGGTGCGCTCGAGCTGCACCTCCGAGGTGACGAGCTCCAGCTCCGCATTGAGCACATCGAGCACCGTCCGCTGACCGACCTTCTCCTCCTCGCGCACGCCCAGCAGCGCGGTCCTGTTGGCCTCGACCTGCGTCTTGTCTGAGCCGAGCTGGGCGCGCTTGGCCTCGTATTCGGACCAGCTCCTCACGACCTCCTGGCGCACCTCGGTCCTGGCCTGCTCGATCTCCTGCAACCGGCTGACGTGGGTGTGCTTCGCCTGGCGCACGCGCGCGTGCACCTCGCCGCCCTGGTAGATCGGCACCGTCAGCCGGCCAGTGACTGTGGTCGTCTCGTTCTGGTCGAGGACGTTGCTCTGTTGGTAGCGGTTCGAGTAGGTCGCATCGAGCTCGAGCTCCGGCAGCAGCTCGCCGCGGATGCGATCGACCGTGTGCCGCGCGGCCTGCTCGCGGTAGAGCGCGCCGATGACCAGCGGACTCTCCTGCTCCGAGATCGACATCGCCGCGTCGACCGACGGCGGCAGCAGCCGGTCGGGCGTGCCCGGCTCGGCAAGGCCGGAGGGATCGTGACCGACGACGCGCTTGAAGACGGCCCTGCTGGTCTTGAGATTGGCGCGCGCCGCGTCGAGCTGCGATACCGCGCCGGCCCGGCGTGCTTGTGCCTGGGCGAGATCGGTGCGCGTCACCTCGCCGACGGCGAACCTGTCCTGCGTCGCCTTCAGCTCGCGCGAGAGCACGTTGACGTTGTTCTCCTGCAAGCGAACGATCGCCTGGTCGCGAACCACGTCGGCATAGGCGGAGGCGGCTTCCAGCAGCACCTCGGCCTCGACCCGGCGCAGCGCCTCGCGCCCGGCCCTGACGCCGGCCTCCGCCTCGCGCACGGCATTGGTGGTCTGGAAACCGTTGAACAGGTTCTGGTTCAAGTTGACCGCGTAGCCCTTCGGGTTGGTGCGGCCCTCGGCGAGACTGTCCGGTCTCAGGTTCTGATTTTGAAAGCCGACGTCGGCCTGGCCGAAGATCTGCGGCCGATAGCCGGAGTTGGCGCGCGCCACCTCCTCGTCGGTGGCCCTGAGACGGGCACGCTCGGCGTCGAGACGCGGGTTGTAGCGGTAGGCTGCGGCGAGCGCCTCGCGCAACGTCTCGGCCGACGCGGCAATCGGCGACGAAACGGCGAGCCCCGCGGCGAGCAGGGCAAGGACCTGCGACGACGCACGCGCACGCGACCGAGACTGTCGAGGCCTGCAACACATCCCCTAACCCCTACGCGGCAGCTCCAACGAGCGTCGCCACACCCTCCCGACGCATGCCCCCGTGACGCGCGGCGAGCCGTCAAAGGGCACGCAAGTGATTCGCCCCGCAAGCTCTCTTTACGCGATGCTCACAGGAACCAGAAGGCGCACCCCGGTCCGCGCCGTGTTCCGTGGTTGCTCGTTGCGCAACAGCCACATGTCCGAAATCGGAGGAGCCTCTCGGTTTCAGCGAGCAGGCGCGTCCGGGATGACATGGTCTTGACAGGTGCGGCTCGGCCGGAAGTGCGAGCGGCAAGAATCAGAAAACGAACTCCGCGCGGCGCGCGAAGCCCGGCAGCGTCGTCGCGCCGGCGGTGAACGCGACGCGTCGGTTGTACGCCTCGCCCTGGCGGCGCCAGACCGTCGCGTGGCCGATCGGCTCGCCGGCGACCACCGCCACGAGCCGGCCGCCATCCTTCAACTGGTCGAAGAGATGCGCCGGCACCTCGGCCACCGCGCCCTCGATCAGGATCGCGTCGTAGGGGCCCTCGCCGGGATAGCCGACATCGAGCTCGCCCGTCACCACAGCGACATTGTCCAGCGCCTGCGCCTCGATTGCACGCGCCGCCTCCTCGGCCAGCACGGGATCGCTCTCGAGCGCGACCACGGTCTCGGCGATCCGCGCCAGCACCGCCGCCGAGTAGCCGAGCCCGCAGCCGATATCGAGCACCACCGCGCCCGACTCCAGCTCTGCGAGTTGCACCAGCTTGGCGAACGTGCGCGGCGCCAGCAGCATGCGCCGCGGCACGCCGTCGCGCGCCGGCGCTACCTCGAGCTCGCCCTCCATATAGGCGAGCGGCCGCATCCCCGACGGCACGAACGCCTCGCGTGGCACCTCGAGCATCGCCCGCGTGATGCGCCGGTCGGTCACGTCGTTCGGCCGGATCTGCGATTCGACCATGTTGATGCGTTGCAGTCGCGTGTCGACCATCTTGCCTCCCGAGATCCCTTCCGCGGCGCCGGCAACCGATACGGGGCGCGCACGCTGCATGTCGCCGCGACCATACCCAATCGCCGCGCCGCCAGCCAGCCCGCCTCTCGGCGGGGTTTCCGGCGATCGCGGCACGTCGGGCCCAGGGTCATTCATTTCTCGGGGCGTACCGTTCTCCTCCCTCTCCCGGGACGGGAGAGGGCGCCCGAAGGGCGGGTGAGGGACTCGTCACTGACGACAGAGCCTGTTGGGAGGAGGCCCCTCATCCGGCCTTCGGCCACCTTCTCCCCAAGGAGAAGGGTAGTTGTGGGCGCGAGCTTCGGGAGTTGAATGGCCCTGACGGCAACCCGCTTGCATCTTGGACACCGCCGGGCGATGTGATAATCGGACGGGACTTCCCGGCGCTCTTGGCTCTGACCCGCCGCTCGCGGCAGGACCGGCCATTGCCCGGCGCCTCTGCCTCCACCACGGGCAGCAGGCGAGACGGACGGCCACGTGGCGGAGTGGTGACGCACCGGACTGCAAATCCGTGAACCCCGGTTCGATTCCGGGCGTGGCCTCCAACCTTTCGCCCCGCGCTGGACGGCATCGGTGACAGGCGGACAGCTTTTTTCGGTCGAGCCCTTGGCTTTGCGGCGCGGTATCTGCTAAGAGCGCGCCATCGAGATGGACTCCGTTTATTCCGCGGTAGCTCAGCGGTAGAGCAACCGGCTGTTAACCGGTTGGTCGTAGGTTCGAATCCTACCCGCGGAGCCATCTTGGCAAGCGCACCGGCAACGGCGCGCACCCCCGCGGGGTGAGATTCCTGCAGTCGCAGAACGATATGGAGCGCGCCTTCCGGCCGCGCCCGCCTCGTTGTGCGCGAGCCTCCGCGATCACGCAGCCGGTGGCCCCCGCCTCGCCCTCAAGGCGCCAGCGATTTCACCACCGGCAGCGGCGGCTCGGTCGGGTCGTTGGGATCGCGCTCGCGGCCCGCGGCCAGCTCGAGGCGGCCGTCGCGGTTGTAGACGTCGGGCCGGAACTGCACCGTTCCGTCCGGCTCCGCCCACGCCGTCACATACACGAAATACACCGGCACCGGCCGCGACAACGTGAGGTCGAGCGCCTGGCCCGAATCGAGCACCTCCTGCACCCGGCCCGCGCGCTCCCAGCCGACCTCGTGGCGGGCGATCCACTCGACCAGCTCGAATACGCCCTGCACCCGCACGCAGCCGGCGCTGAACGCCCGCCCGCGCTGCGTGAACAGGTTCTTCATCGGCGTGTCGTGCATGTAGACGGTGTGCTCGTTCGGCATGTCGATACGGACGAGGCCGAGCGCGTTCTGCGGCCCGGGATCTTGCTTGAACTTGATCTTGCTGGCGTCCGCTATGCTCCAGTTGATCGCGTTCGTATCGAGCTCGGGCCCGTTGTGGCCGTTGAAGACGCGGATCTTCTCCTTCTCGAGATACTCCGGCTCCTTCATCAGCCGCGGGATCAGGTCGAGCTGGGCGACGCTGTCCGGCACCCGCCAATAGGGGAAGAAGTTGAGTCCCTTGATGGTGGCGCGGATCTCCGGCGTCTGCCGCTCGGTGCGGCCGACGATCACCCGGTGGCGCTGCTGCACCTCGTAGCGCTCGACCGCCTCCAGCTGATAGGCCGGCACGTTGACCAGGATGTAGCGCTCCTCGATCTGCTGGCGCATCAGATCGGCGAGCCGGTGGCGATTGAGGCGCAGCTGCTCGAGCCGATCCTGCGCCGACACATTGAGGGACGCCAGCGTCGGCCGGTCGGCGCGGCCGTTGACGCGCAGGCCGTTGCGAGCCTGATAGCGCTTCACCGCCTCCTCCAGGCCCTGGTCGAAGCCGAAATCCTCGAAATAGCCCTGCCCCGGTCCGAGGTCGCCGCTGACGCGCAGCCGCTTGCGCAGTATCGGCACACGCTCGTCGTCGTCGCCCGGCCGCATCATCTTGTTCTCGGGGATCCTCTGCCAACCGCCGGCGCTGACGATCCGCTCGTAGCGCTGGATCGCCTTGTCGATCGCCACCAGCATCTCGTCGCTGCGCCAGGGGATCGAGTTCGGTCGCAGATCCTCGAGCTGCTCCACCTTCGGGGTGCGCTCGGCGGGTCGCTCGGCATAGCTCGGCGAGCCGAACCCGGGCACCGACTCCCACCAGTTGTGCTGCGCATGCGCCGGGCCGGCCGCCAGGAGGAACGCCACACAGATCCCGACGAGCCGGCCGAGACCGCCTCCGTCATGCCAACGCCGTTGCCCTCCAGCGAAATAGTACCGCATGCCCATTTGTCCCGATTTCCGCTGCGGCGGGTTCACGCGTGCCCGTGACTTGGCTGGAGCCGACCCGCGACGCTTGATGTGTGTCACTCATATGGCCAAACCAAGACGGTTTACCAGGGCCGAAGCGCCGCGGATGGCCCCGGTCGCCTCCTGCTGTGGCTCATCTGCTGCAGACTGTGTGACGCTTGTGCAAGGGGCAGTCCGATTCGCGCCCACGGCGCCTCGCTTCTCCTCAATTGCCGAAGTGCTCCCAGCCCCCCGGACCGAGCTCCAGTTCGTGGCCGTCTTGGCCGAGCACGGTCACGCCCTCGGCCGGCGCCAGCAGTGTGCCGATGGCGGTAACATCGACTCCGGCGGCGCGCGCGCGGCGCTCGAACGCGCTACCCTGCTCCGCTGGCACCGCCGCCAGCACCTCGTAGTCCTCGCCGCCGGTGACGAGTTGCGCCAGCGCCACCGACCCCGACGCGACCAGGCGGCGAGCCGGCTCGCTCAAAGGCACCCGCGCCAACTCGAGGCGGCCGCCGACGCTGGAGGCGCGGCAAAGATGGTTGAGGTCCTTGACGAGACCGTCCGAGACGTCGAGCGCCGCGCTGGCATGCTCGAGGAGGGCTTCGCGCAGCCCCAGGCGCGGCACCGGCTCCTCGAATCGCTCGACGAGGAGGCGGGCGTCGCGCTCGTCGAGGCCCCATTCGCCGGCCCGCGCGAGATGGCGGCGCGCCTCGAGCCCGAGCCAGGCATCGCCGATCGTGCCCGAGACATACAGCCGATCCCCCGCCCGCGCGCTCGTGCGTCGAACCATGCGACCCGCCGGCACGCTGCCGATCGCGGCAATGGTGATTGTCAGGCGGCCCGGCGTGCGGTCGGTATCGCCGCCGGCGAGGAGGCAGCCGAACGCTCGCTGCGCCCGGGCGAGGCCGTCCGCGAAGCTGCGCATCCAGGCGTGCGTCGGCGCCTCGGGCAGCGCCAGCGTCAGCAGGTAGGCGAGCGGCTCTGCACCCTTCGCCGCGAGGTCGGAGACGTTGACCGCCAGCGCCTTGTACGCCGGTATGTCGCCCGCCAGGAAATGCACGCCCTCGATCAGCGAGTCGGTCGTCAGCACCAGCTCGCGACCCGGCGGAGGCACGAGCGTCGCACAGTCGTCGCGGAGGCCGAGTGCGCCGGGATTGTCCGCGGCCAGCGGAGCGAGATAGGCGGCGATCAGCTCCGCCTCGCTGCCGATGCGGCCGCCCTCAGCCATCGCCGCCGCCCGGCTCCCCCGCGGCCAGCTCCCCAACGCGCAGCTGTCGCGCCAGCCGGTCGAGGATGCCGTTGACGACCTTCGGCTCGTCGTCGCTGAAGAACGCGTGCGCGACGTTGATGTACTCGCTGATCACCACCTTCACCGGCACGTCGCGCCGCTCCAAGAGCTCGAATGCACCGGCGCGCAGGATGGCGCGCAGTGTCGAATCGACCCTGACCAGCCGCCAGCCGGTCGCCAGCTGGTGGTCGATCAAGGGATCGATGTCGCGCTGGCGGCGCACCACACCCCTCAACACGTCGGCGAAGAACTGGCGGTCGGCGCGGACCGTGCCCCCCTGCTCGGCCGCCTCGTCGAAGCGCACCGTCTCGAACTCGCGGATCACGCTGTCGAGCTCGGTGCCGGCGAGGTCCATCTGATACAGCGCCTGCACGGCAGCGATGCGCGCCACGGTGCGCGGCGCCGGGCCTTCCCGCGATGGCGCCGGCCTGGCCATCAGCGCGGCTCCCGCGTCAGCGCGGCGGCGGCGTCGATCAGCGCCAGACAGGCGCGGACCGCGTCCGCTCCCTTGCCCTGCCGACCGCCCTTGGCGCGCGCCAGCGCCTGCGCCTCGGTGTCGACCGTCAGGATGGCGTTGCCGACCGGAACCGCGTGACGGATCGCGACCTCCATCAGCCAGTGATTGGCGTTGTTGCAGACGATGTCGTAGTGGCTCGTCTCGCCGCGGATCACACAGCCGAGCACGACCACGCCCTGATAGCGTGCGCTCGGGCCGCCGAGCGCTCCGGTCGCGACCGCCTTGGCCAGCACCTGCGGGATCTCGAGCGCGCCCGGCACGGAGACGACGTCGAACCCGATGTCTTGCGCCGCGAGCTCGGCCACCGCCCCCTCGGCCAGCGCCGCGCCGATCTCCTCGTAGAACCGCGCCTCGACGACGAGCAGCCGCATTCCGCCGCGGTCTTGTCGGGCACCTTTCGCGGTGGACGGCTTCTTTCTCGCGTGCTCGGCCATGGCCTCACTCGATTGCGCGCGTGCCGGCGATTCGGAGGCCGAATGCCTCGAGACCTACGTAGACGTGCGCCGGGGAGTTGGTCAGCAGCACCATGTCGCTGACGCCGAGATCGCGGAGGATCTGCGAGCCGACCCCGATGTCGACCTGGCGGCGCTCGCGAGCTGCCTTCTCGGCCGGCGCCTGTCTCAGCCGCGCGACGCGCTCCGTCAGCCCCCTCACACCCGTGTCGCGGATCAGCACGAGCACGCCGCGTCCCTCGCGCGCGATCGCCCGCATCGAGCGCTCGATCTGCGCCGCGCCGTGCAGGCCGTCGTCGATGCCGGCGATGTCGGCCAGCGGATCGATGGCGTGCACGCGCACCAGCACCGGCCCCGGCGCGGCGACATCGCCCCGGACCAGCGCCATGTGCTCGCCGGGCTCGACGGTGGTCTCGTAGACGTAGAGATCGAAGCGGCCGCCGAACGCGCTCTCGATCGGCGTGCACGACACCCGCTCGACAATGCGGTCGTTGCGCAGCCGATAGGCGATCAGGTCCTCGATGGTGCCGATCTTCAGCCCGTGGCGCTCGGCGAACGGGACGAGGTCGGGCATCCGCGCCATCGTGCCGTCGTCGTTCATGATCTCGCAGATGACTGCCGCCGGATAGAGTCCGGCGAGTCGCGCGAGGTCGACCGAGGCCTCGGTGTGCCCGGCGCGGATCAGCACCCCGCCGTCACGCGCGACGAGCGGGAACACGTGCCCCGGCGAGACGACGTCGGCATGCCCCTTCGTTGCGTCGATGGCGGTGGCGATGGTGCGCGCGCGGTCGTGGGCGGAGATGCCAGTCGAGATCCCCTCGCGCGCCTCGATCGACACCGTGAACGCGGTGCGGTTGCGCGACTCGTTCGAGCGCACCATGGCTTCGAGCCGGAGATCGTGCGCGCGCTGCGCGGTCAGCGTCAGGCAGACGAGGCCACGCCCGTGCTTGGCCATGAAGTTGATCGCGTCGGGCGTCGCCATCTGCGCCGGCACCACGAGATCGCCCTCGTTCTCGCGGTTCTCGGCATCGACCAGCACCACCATCCGGCCGTTGCGGAACTCCTCGATGATCTCGTCGGTGGTGGCGAGCAGTCGCCCGCCCGTCCTCACGGTGGCGCTGCCAAGACGCTCGGTCACTGGCGGAACTCCATCAGGCGCGCCACGTAGCGCGCGAACAGATCGACCTCGAGGTTCACCTCGTCGCCGGGCTTTTTGCGCCCCCAGGTCGTTCGGGTCAAGGTGTGGGGGATGATGTTGATGCCGAACTGGTTGCCCGCGACCTCGTTGACCGTGAGCGAGGTCCCGTCGAGCGCCACCGAGCCTTTGGGCGCGATGTAGAGCGCGAGATGCTCCGGCGCCTCCAGCGTGAAGCGCCGGCTTTCCCCGTCCGCGCGTACATCGAGCACACGGGCGAGCCCGTCGACGTGGCCGGAGACGATGTGACCGCCGAGCTCGTCGCCGGCCTTCAGCGCCCGCTCGAGATTGATCCGCCGTCCTGCCTGCCAGCCCTGAAGCGTCGTTTTGGCGCGGGTCTCGTTGGAGACGTCCACCGTGAACCGCGAGCCCGCTCCGTCCGCACCGACCGAGGTGACGGTGAGGCACACGCCGTCGCAGGCGATCGAGGCGCCGACGGCGATGCCGGCGGCCTCGTAGGCGGAGCGGATCGTGAACCGGCCGTCGTCGCGCGCTGCGACCTCGCCGATGTCGGTGATCAGTCCGGTGAACATGCGCCTTCTCTCTCCATTCAATCTGTCGCGCCGGCCCGGCGCAGTATGCCGCGCCAGCGCACCCGGAACACCAGCATATCGTCGCCGCCGAGCGGACGCGCCTCGACGAGATCGAGATCGTGGTCGCCGACGTGGCGACGGATCGCCGCCCGCGCCGCCGCCTCGCCGGTCGCGATGGCGCTGTCGGCACGGGCATGGAATACGACCACCTCGTCGACCAGACCCGCGGCGGAGAAGGCTCGCCAAGTGCTCGGCCCGCCCTCGACCAGCACGCGCGTGACACCCTCGCGCACCAGCGCCTCGGCCACCGCCGGCAGCCACAGGGCGCCTCCGACCAGCGGACACCCGATCACCTTGATCCCCTCGGCCGTCAGCGCCGCGGCGTCGGCGCCCGCCGCCGCCGGCGCGCCGACGAGAGCCCAGACCGGGTGCACGCGGGCCGAGCGCGCGAGCCGCGATTGCCCCAGTCCGGTCCCGGTGTGCGAGAGCACCAGCCGGATCGGCGAGCGCCCCGCGAGCCCCGGCAGCCGGCAGGTGAGATCGGGATCGTCGTCCGTGACCGTCCGCCGGCCGACCAGGATCGCGTCGGCCTCCGCCCTGAGCAGATGCCCGCGCTGGCGCGCCAGCTCGCCGGTCACGAAGCGCGGCGTGCCGCCCGCCCCGCGCGGGATCTCGCCGGTCGCGTCGCAGGCGAGCTTGATCTGCACCAGCGGCCGGCGCTCGGTGACGCGCAGGATGTGGCCGCGCGCGATCCAGTGCGCCTCCTCCGCGCCGAGCCCGCGCGAGACGGCGATGCCCGCGCGGCGCAGGCGCTCGAGCCCGCGCCCCGAGACGCGCGGATCGGGGTCCTCGAGCGCGACCACGACGCGACCGAGGCGAGCGCCGAGCACCGCGTCGACGCACGGCGGCGTCGCGCCATGGTGCGAGCAGGGCTCGAGCGTCACGTAGAGCGTCCTGCCCTGCGCCCGCGCGCCGGCCTCGGCGAGCGCGATCGGCTCGGCGTGCGGACGCCCGCCGGGCGCGGTCAGCGCAGCGGCGATCATCTCGCCCGTCGCCTCGTCCGCGACCACCGCCCCGACCGAGGGGTTGGGCGCCGTGCGGCCGAGCCCGCGCCGCGCCAACGTGAGCGCGACGGCCATCATGTGGCGATCGAAATCGGAGGCGCCGGCGTGATCCATCGCCCCTCAGCGCTCGTCGGCAGAGGCGTCCGCGGAGGCGTCGCGCGCAGGCTCCGGCCACTCGCGCCGCGCCCCCTCCTCGCCCGCCACCGCCTCGCGCGCGATCTCGCCCAGCACCTCCTGGAAATCGGCCGCCTCGCGGAAATCGCGATAGACGGAGGCGAAGCGCACGTAGGCGACCGGATCGAGCCCCTTCAGCGCCTCCATGACCAGCTCGCCGATCGCCGCCGAGGTGACCTCGTTCTCGCCCGAACTCTCGAGTTGGCGGACGATGCCCGACACCATGCGCTCGACGCGCTCCGGCTCGATGGAGCGCTTTCTCAACGCGATCAGCACCGAGCTCGACAGCTTGTCCCGGTCGAAGGGAACCTTGCGCCCCGAACGCTTGACGACCACCAGCTCGCGCAGCTGCACGCGCTCGAACGTGGTGAAGCGGCCGCCGCAGTCGGGGCACACGCGGCGCCGGCGGATGGCCGCGTTCTCCTCCGTCGGACGGCTGTCCTTGACCTGCGTGTTCTCGCCCGCGCAATAGGGGCAGCGCATGGCCTTCTCCACGAATGGCTCGGGGCGCCCCGGGGAATCGTCCCGGAGCGCCCCGAGCTTAGCCCGAGCCGCGGCTCACGAGTAGATCGGGAACCGGTCGCAGAGCGCGATGGCCTGCGCCTTGACCTTGGCCTCGACGTCGGCGTTGCCGGCCTCGCCGTTCTTGGCCAGCCCGTCCAGCACCTCGGCGATCATGCGGCCGATCTGCTGGAATTCGGCAACGCCGAAGCCGCGCGTGGTGCCGGCCGGCGAGCCGAGTCGGATGCCGCTCGTCACCATCGGCTTCTCGGGGTCGAACGGCACGCCATTCTTGTTGCAGGTGATGTGGGCGCGCGAAAGCGCCTTCTCGGAGATGTTGCCGGTCAGCTTCTTCGGCCTCAGGTCGACCAGGATCAGGTGGCTGTCGGTGCCGCCGGAGACCAGTGCGAAGCCCGCTTGCACCAGCACCTCGCCCATCGCGCGCGCGTTGTCGATCACGTTCTTGATGTAGATCTTGTAATCGGGCTTCAGCGCCTCGCCGAACGCAGCCGCCTTGGCGGCGATGATGTGCATCAGCGGGCCGCCCTGGATGCCGGGGAAGATCGAGGAGTTGATCTTCTTGGCGATGTCCTCGTCGTTGGTGAGGATCATGCCGCCGCGGGGCCCGCGCAGCGTCTTGTGGGTGGTCGTGGTGACGACGTGGGCGTGCGGGAACGGGCTCGGATAGAGACCGGCGGCGACGAGGCCGGCGAAGTGCGCCATGTCGACCATGAAGACGGCGCCGACCGCGTCGGCGATCTTGCGGAACTCGGCGAAGTCGATGGTGCGCGGATAGGCCGAGCCGCCGGCGATGATCAGCTTCGGCTTCTTCTCCTCGGCGAGCTTGCGCACGTCGCCCATGTCGACGCGATGCGTGTCGGGCCGCACTTCGTAGTGCACCGGCTTGAACCATTTGCCCGACTGGTTGACCGGAGAGCCGTGGGTCAGGTGGCCGCCGTGGGCGAGGCTGAGGCCCATGATCGTGTCGCCCGGCTGCAGCAGCGCGTTGAACACGCCCTGGTTGGCCTGGCTGCCCGAGTTCGGCTGCACGTTGGCGTAGCCGCAGTTGAACAGCTTCTTGGCGCGCTCGATCGCCAGCTCCTCGGCGATGTCGACGAACTGGCAGCCGCCGTAGTAGCGCTTGCCCGGATAGCCCTCGGCGTACTTGTTCGTCAGCACACTGCCGGCGGCCTCCAGCACCGCTTTCGAGACGATGTTCTCCGACGCGATCAGCTCGATCTCGTGCTGCTGGCGGCCGAGCTCCTTGGCGATTGCGGAAGCGAGCTCGGGATCGGTCTCGGAGAGCGTGGCGTTGAAGAAGCGCGTCTGGGGTGCGGCAGAGGCGGCCTTGGCTTGCGACATGAGCTTTCCTCGTCCTTGGCTGTCTTTGTTGGTAGCTGGGTGCCGTCGTATCGGTTGCGGCCGGCGGATACGCGCGAGCGTGGCCGCTGCCCCCGAGCCTCGATGAAGGCCCGAAACGAAACGGCGGGCCGGCCTCGGGGCCGCCCGCCTCGATCGGGCCACCTACCATAGTCGAAGGGCAGACGACAAGAAAAGCCCCGACGCCGGCCCCTGCCCCCGCGACGATGCCGCGCAGGCGGCCAGCCGGCGGCGGAGAGCGCAAGGTCGGGCGGGATGCCGCCGGGCTACTCGGCAGCGAGCCTGACGTACTGGCCCTTGGCCACCGGGCAGGCCTGCCACAGCTCGGTCAGCGCCGTGACCAAGTGGTCCATCTGAGCGTCGGTGTGCAGCGGCGTCGGTGTCAGCCGGATGCGCTCGGTTCCCTTCGGCACCGTCGGATAGTTGATCGGCTGCACGTAGATGCCATAGCGCTCGAGCAGCGTGTCGGTGACGGCCTTGCAGTGCACCGGATCGCCGACCATCACGGGCACGATGTGGCTCGGGCCGTCCATCACCGGCAGGCCCGCCTCCATGAGACGGCGCTTCAGCGTGCGCGCGCGCTCCTGGTGACGGAAGCGCTCCGCGTTGGAGCTCTTGAGATGACGCATGCTGGCCAGCGCACCGGCCGCCAGCACAGGGGCCAGCGAGGTGGTGAAGATGAAGCCCGGCGCATACGAGCGGATCGCATCGCAGAGATCGGCGGTGGCGGCGATGTAGCCACCCATCACGCCGAAGCCCTTGGCGAGCGTGCCGTTGATGATATCGACGCGGTCCATGACCCCGTCGCGCTCGGCGATGCCGCCGCCGCGCGGCCCGTACATGCCGACCGCGTGGACCTCGTCGAGGTAGGTCAGGGCGTTGTACTTCCGGGCGAGATCGCAGATCGCGCCGATCGGGGCAATGTGCCCGTCCATCGAGTAGACGCTCTCGAAGGCAATGATCTTCGGCGCGCTGCGGTCGTAGCGGGCGAGCTTCGCCTCGAGATCGGCGACGTCGTTGTGGCGCCAGATCACCTTCTCGCCGCCGCCGTGGCGGATGCCGGCGATCATCGATGCGTGGTTCTTCTCGTCGGAGAAGATGACCGTGCCGGGCAGCAGCTTCACCAGCGTCGACAGCGTCGCGTCGTTGGCGACGTAGGCGGAGGTGAAGAGCAGCGCCGCCTCCTTGCCGTGCAGGTCGGCGATCTCGGCCTCGAGCTCGACGTGAAAATGGCAGGTGCCGGAGATGTTGCGTGTGCCGCCCGAGCCGGCGCCGACCTCGTCGAGCGCGCCGTGCATGGCGGCCAGTACGGACGGATGCTGGCCCATGCCGAGGTAGTCGTTGGAGCACCACACCGTGATCTCGCGCCCCGCAGGACCCGACACATGCTCGGCTTCTGGGAAGCGTCCGCAGCGGCGCTTCAGGTCGGCAAATACCCGATAGCGGCCTTCGCGGCGGATCTGGTCGAGGGCGCTTCTCAGCTCTTTGGCGTAATCCATCTTAAGATGCTCACTCCTCGATGCGCCGATCTCTCGACGAACCTTGCCCGGCCCGTTGGTCCGAAGGGATCCGACGGTTGCCGCCCCCCACATTGGACAAACGACGATCCGGCGAGATCAGTCCCGACCGGTGCCCGCCCTGCCTCAACCGCTCCCGGCAATCTAGTCGCATACGAACGCGGTTCTGCCAAGCGGTTGTAACGACGCATTCCGTTTGGCACATCGCCGAAGCCGGAGGGTTGACGGATGTCAAGCGAGGCCGGAATTCGCGGCGCTGGCGGCCCGATGCCGGCCAGGCGGGCGCGCCGCGCCTCACGCAGCGCAGCACGCTCCGCCGCCCGCGTCTCACCGCTCGACGATGTCCTTGCGCATGGGCGCCAATATGGCGACCAGTTCCTTCTGCTCGCGGGCCGGCACCTTGAACCTGTCGAGCGACTTGCCGAGGTCCTGCACGAGCGCATCGAAGTCGCGGTTCTTGACGCCCATTCCCCGGTGCGCCGTTTTCATGTCGCGGCCGGTGTAGGTGCACGGACCACCGCTGCCGACGCAGATTTGCTCGACCAGTCGGCGCTTCAGCCGCGGAATGTCGGCGTTGGCGAAGAAGCCGTTGATTCGCTTGTCCTTGGCGACGTTTCCGACGAAATCGTCGACCACCGCCCGGATCGCGGGCTTGCCGCCGAGCCGCTGGTAGAGGCTGGGCTTGGGGGTGTGAGCCAGTGCCGCGGTCGCACCGAGGCAGGTGATCAAGATCGCTGTCGCGAACCTGTGCATCCGATCTACTCCTGTGTTCCGGTTGAGGCATGGTGTCCACGCCGAGCTGGGAACACGGGAGCAGCAATCGACGGATGCGCACTGCCGCTCACAGCTTGGTGAGCGCGCCGCTGCACAGCACGGCCGTGACCTCGGACTGCGACGTCGGGCGGGATCAATAGGCGGAGACGGTCGCTCCGACGCCATCGCGCTGATAGAGGTCGCGGCGGAACTGCACCACGCCGTCCTCGGTCGCCCAGGCGGTGATGTAAACGAAATAGAGCGGGACCGGCTTCTTCAGCTTCACGTCCTTGCGCTCGCCCGACTTCTTGATCTCCTGCACGTCGCTCTCGCTCCAGCCCTGCTCGGCCAGCAGCCAGGCGGCGAGGGACTCGATCCCCTGGACGCGGATGCAACCGGAGCTGGCGGCGCGGAAGTTGCGGCCGAAGATCGTCTCCGACGGCGTATCGTGCATGTAGACAGAGTGGCCGTTGTGGAAGTTGATCTTGAGGAAGCCGAGCGGATTGTCCTTGCCCGGCTGCTGGCTGTAGGAGAGCGCCTGCGGCTGGCCCGAGCTCCAGTCGATCTTCTCCGGATCGAGCTTCTTGCCGGCGCCGTCGTAGGCGTCGATGTTGTACTTCACCAGCACGTTCTTGCCGGCGCGCTGCATCTCGCGGCCCTTGGGGATCAGGTCCTTGGAGATCACCGTCGGCGGCAGGCGCCAGATCGGATTGAAGTTCATCTCGTGGATCTGCGAGCGCAGGAGCGGCGTCGGGCGATCGGTCTTGCCGACCACACCAGCGTGGCGGGAGACGACGCGACCGTCCTCGACCGCCTCGATCTGCGCGGCGGGGATGTTGACGAGGACGTACTTCTTGGGCGTGCCGCGGGCATTCTCCTGCAGGCGGGCGAGACCGTTCTGGAGCTGCTTCAGGCGTGCCGCGGCGGGAACATTGAGCGCCGCCACCGTGCGCTTGTCGACGATCCCCGTCGGTGTCAGGCCGTTCGAGGCCTGGAACCGCTTGACCGCCTTCTCGACGGCATAGTCGAAGTAGTCGGAATCGGTGCTCTCGTCTCTGAGATCGCCGGAGAGCGCGAGGCGCTCGCGCAGCAGGCTGACCGCCGCGCTGGTCGCGCCGGCCTGCATCTGCACTTCCGGCACCGGCTTCCAGCCGCCACCCTTGACGATCCCCTCGTAGCGTTTGATCGCCACCTTGGTGGCTTCGATGTTGGCCGTCGACAGCGTCGGGTAGCCCTTGGGCGGATTGGCCTCCCACTCGCGGATGAAGGTGCGATCGTAGGAGCTGGAGCCATAGGACGGGGGACCGAGCTGGAACCACGAGCCGCCGTCGTTGGCAGATGCCGGAGCGGTTGCGTTGACCGCGAGCGCCGCCAGCGCCAATGCGGCGCAGCCAGTCCTTTTCGCCAGCGACCCGTTCACGTCGTCCCTCCCTCGAATTCCCTCGGCGGGGCGTCGCCCAGCACAACGCGCCCTGCAACAGGGGCGGACAAGCTGCGCCATGCGCTACCCGAGGGCAACGGCCCCGTCGTCCGATCCACAGCCGATACCGGCACCGTGCTTCCGCGCGCGCCGTCGATCCCCCGCCCGGACCGCGGTCCAGGTCTGGCCCAGGCCGAAATTGCTGTATTCGCCGCCGCTTGGAAAGCCACAATCGCGCGCTGCCGGCCTCGTCCGGACGCCTGATGCAGCAGCGCAACAACGCCGAAGGGCCGCGTCGTCCGCGGCCCCTCGCTCGAAAATCCGGAGTGGTGTCCGTCAGTTGTCAGAGCCGGTAGCGGATCTGGTCGGACCAGAACCGCTCCAGCCGGACCAGCGCCTTGTTGAGACCGCGGAAATCGTCGCCGGTGATCTCGCCGACCGCCTCCACCGAGCCGAGCTGGCGCTGATAGAGCTTCTGCACCACCTCGCAGGCCTCGAGGCCCTTGTCGGTCAGCGACACGCGGACCGAGCGGCGGTCCGTCTCGCTGCGCTTGTAGTGGATGTAGCCCATGTCGACGAGCTTCTTCAGGTTGTAGGAGACGTTGGAGCCGAGGTAGTAGCCCCGCGTCTTCAGCTCGCCGGCGGTCAGCTCGCTGTCGCCGATGTTGTAGAGCAGCAGCGCCTGAACGCTGTTGAGGTCGGCGCCGCCCAGGCGGTCGAACTCGTCCTTGATGACGTCGAGAAGGAGCCGGTGGAGACGCTCGATGAGCCTCAGCGCCTGGAGATACTCCGAGCGGAAGGACTCGTCGGCCGGCGCGCGATGCCGCGCCATGTCGAATGCAACACTCATTACCCTGCCTCGTTACCTGTAATGACGCTTCCCGGTGTTCCGGGTTGCACAAAAGGTAACGCGAACAACTAAAGGTTACCTCAATAGGTATAGTAAAAGAACAGTAACGGGGGGTGTCGGTGAACGGTTCGTCAACCAAACCTGCTGCGACCCGGCGATGCGGCGTGCACGTTCGCCCGACCCTTTCACCGCACCGTCTGCATCTCCTGGCGCGTCGGCAGCACCAGCTCCCCAGCGCCGAGCGGCGCGAAGTAGGCATCGACCATCGCCTCGCTGACGTCCTCGATCCGCCCCGGGCGCCAAGTCGGGCGGTGATCCTTGTCGATCAGCGCCGCCCTGACCCCCTCCGGGAAATCGTGCCCGTCGAGAAACCGGCATGCGAGCCGGTAGTCGATCTCCAGCGTCTGGCGGAGGTCGCGGGCGGCGGCGTCCTGAATATGGCGCAACGTCACCGCAAGCGAGGTCGGCGCGCGCTGGTCGAGATCGGCCAGCACGCCGGCGGCGAACTCGGCGGCGCCACCCTGCACGCGGGCGAGCCGCGCCCGGATCCGCTCGACCGTCGGCGCCGAGAAGCAATTAGCAATGAGATCGCGGTGCGCAGCCAGCTCGAGTTCGCTCTCGTCCGGGTCCTGATGGCGATCGTCGAGCAACGGATCGACAGGTTGCGCATCGGCGAGCCCGGCGACGATCTCGGCGAAGCGGGCGCGCGGGATGCAGTGGGTGGCGAGGCCGAGCGCGTAGGCGTCGGCGCGGCGGATCGTCCGCCCGGTGAGCCCGAGATAGATGCCGACCGCGCCCGGCAGGCGCGCCAGCACATGGGCGACGCCGACATCCGGGAAGAGGCCGATCGCCGTCTCCGGCATCGCGAACGCGTAGCCCTCGCCGGCCACCCGATGGGTGCCGAAGATGGTGAGCCCGACGCCCGAGCCCATGACGACGCCGTCGATCAGCGACACCGTCGGCTTGGTGAAGCACTCGAGCTGCCAGTTGAGGCGGTACTCGTCGGCGAACGCCCGGCGCGCGCGCTCGGGATCGCTGCGGCTCCAGGCGACCGTCTCGCGCACGTCGCCGCCGGCACAGAACGCCTTGGGGCTCGCCGAGCGGATCGCCATCGCATAGACCTGCGGATCGCGCGCGAAGCGCGGCAGCGCCGCCGCCAGTTCGGCGCGCATCGCCGTCGTTAGCGCGTTGAGCGCCTTGCCCCGGTCGAGCGTGACCAGCGCCAGCGCGCCCTCGACGCCGATCTCGATGTCGGCCGTCCGCTCCTCGACTACCCCCTGCTCGCTCATCCGTCCTCGTTGTGCCGCATGCGGTCGATCCTATCCCCGCAATCCACCGGAGCCGGTCTTGCCGGGCCACATTTTGCCGCTATACACCCTGGCGTTTACGGACGAAACTACTAGTGATTCGCTGCGTTGGCTCAGGGGGCTGTGTCAAGCGCGCAGCGGATATGTCCACAGGGGGTCGCCGTCGATGGTGTGGGGGACGCGCGCGGGCGCGCTGGCCGTCGGACTATTGCTCGTATCGACAGCAATGGAGACGCGCGCAGAGGAGCGTGCCTTGCCGCAATTCGTGGCGCCGGGCGCGCTGACGGCGGCAGCACCGGCTCGAGTCCCGGCGTTCTCGACCGAGATCAAGGACGCGACAGCGCTCGGGCAACCTGCCGGCAAATGGCCGAAGACGCTCGACGACGCCAGGGCCGAGGCCGAGGCGAAGACTGCGCCCCGAACCGAGGGCTGGTCCGCCGGCGAGATCGCCGCTGCCAAGTCGCACTGCGGCGAGATCCTGAAGAAGATCCACGCCGTCGCCACGCCCGAGCCGCCGTTGAAGAACGGCCACTGCGGTGCACCGGCGCCAATCCGCCTCGTGAGCATCGGCCGCAACCCCGAGGTGGCGTTGTCGCCGCCCGCTGTAGTCACCTGCGAGCTGGCGGAATCGCTGCACACTTGGGTGACGACCAGCCTGCAGCCGCTCGCCAAGCGCCATCTCTCCGCTCCGATCGTCAAGATGGAGGTGATGAGCGACTACTCGTGCCGCAACGCCTATGGCCGGGCCAAGGCCCGCCTCTCCGAGCACGGCCGCGCCAACGCGCTCGACATCCGCAGCTTCGTGACGGCCAAGTCCGACACCGCCGAGGTGCTCGCCCATTGGGGTCCGACCGAGCGGGACATGCGCGCCCAGATCGCCGCCGCCAATGCCGCCACCGCACGCGCAGCGGCAGCCCGTGCCGCCGCCGCGCCGTCGCCCGCCGCCGCGCCCACCAGCCAGCCGGAAAGCACCGCAGCAACCGCGGTTGCGGTCGAGCCACCTGCCGCAATCACGCGAGGCACGATCGCCGACGGCCTTTCCACCATCACCGCCGTCATCCAGGGCGGCGTCGCCGACGCCAAGCCGCGCACGGAGACGGGCTTCTCGCTCGGCGAGCCGGCCCGCCTCGGCGGCCCGAGAACGACCACCGCCGCCCTGCCGCCGGATCCCGCGCCGACCATCGCACCGAGTGCCGGCAAGGCCCGCTTCCTGCGCGAGGCCCACGCCAGTGCCTGCCAAATCTTCGGAACCGCGCTCGGCCCCGAGGCCAACAACGCCCACCGCAACCACCTCCACGTCGATGCCGCGGTCCGCGCCTCCGGCAGCTTTTGTCAGTAACGCTTGCCGAGCGTCGCGGCTTGCCAATCCGGCCGGTGTCCGGTGATGGTGCCGTTCGCGAAAGCCGCTGGCCCGCCGGAGCGACACCGATGCCGCCGAAAAAGCCGAGAGCAACTCCTGGGCCTGCACGGCCCACCCTGGCCGAGAGCGGCCCGGCATTCGCCCACGGCGCCTATCCGCTGGTGCGTCCGCGCCGCAACCGCAAGGCCGAGTGGTCGCGCCGCCTCGTCGCCGAGCACACGCTCTCTTCCGCCGATCTCGTCTGGCCGCTGTTCGTGATCGAGGGCCGCAATGCGCGCGAGGCGGTGCCGTCGATGCCCGGCGTCGAGCGGCTCTCGGTCGATCTCGCCGTCGCCGCCGCCCGCGAGGCCGCCGATCTCGGCATTCCGGCCGTGGCGCTGTTCCCCAACACGCTGCCGAAGCTCCGCAGCGACGATGCGCGCGAGGCGTTCAATCCCGACAACCTCGTCTGCCGTGCGACGCGCGCGATCAAGGATGCCGGCCTCGACCTCGGCGTGATCCTCGACGTCGCGCTCGATCCCTACACCAGCCACGGCCACGACGGCCTCGTCATCGACGGCCGCGTCGACAATGACACTACGCTCGGCGCGCTGGTGCGGCAGGCCCTCGTGCAGGCCGAGGCTGGTGCCGACGTGCTCGCCCCCTCCGACATGATGGACGGCCGCGTCGGCGCGATCCGCCGCGCGCTCGAGACGGGCGGTTTCAGCGACACGCAGATCATGTCCTACGCAGCCAAGTACGCGTCCGCCTTCTACGGCCCGTTCCGCGACGCGGTCGGCTCGTCGGCGACGCTGAAGGGCGACAAGCGCACCTACCAGATGGACCCGGCCAACGCCGAGGAGGCGCTGCGCGAGGTCGCCCTCGACATCGCGGAAGGCGCCGACATGGTGATGGTGAAGCCGGGCCTGCCGTACCTCGACATCGTGCGCCGCGTCACCGACACGTTCGGCGTGCCGACGCTCGCCTACCAAGTGTCGGGCGAGTACGCGATGGTCGTCGCCGCCGCCGAGCGCGGCTGGCTCGACCACGACAGGGTGATGCTCGAGAGCCTGATCGCGTTCAAACGCGCCGGAGCCGCCGCCATCCTCACCTACTTCGCGCCGAAAGCCGCGCGGCTGCTGCAGAGCGCGCGGCGGTAGTATTCCCGAGACCTCAATCGGCGGCTCGGCGGCGCTGAAATGCGTGAATGGCCGATAGGCGAAAGTCTGACAACGCATAAGATCTTGGACGTGTCTCAGTGGACACACTGGCGATTCGTTGTGCATGGCGGAACTCGAATCGCTTTGACCCATCAACGCGCTTAGGCCAGCTTGTTAATTGCGGTAGCTAAACCAACGAGGACGTTGACACGGCGCAACCGACGAGTTTCCCGCTGGCATTCTATCTCGGCCGGCAACAATCGCTCTCCTGCCAGGCAACGATTTCAGGCCACGCCGGCAGAGGGGAGCACCCACGAGGCGCCTCGCCACAAGGTGACTTCGTCTCTAGATGCGGACCAATCGCCGGCTTGGCGGGCCGGCAAGCTACGAGAGCACCTTAGCGGGGTGAGCTCGCCGCGTTCCGGAGTGATGCCACGACACTCCTGACATGGCGATGTGCCTGAGCGATGCGCTGCGCGCGTCGTCACCGGCACTTCGAACGATCGGTCGACCGCGAGGTCGATCGGCGAGGATCGCATGGCAGTTGCGGCGTGTCCGCACCTGCTGCGCTCCTCGCGAGGAGCAGTGCGCGTGAGCGACGTGGCATCGCTCGAGGCGCACTCGACGGGAGGTGCGGGTGCTGCCCCGCGGGCCTGCACCTCTCCGCCGATTTCACTGCCACGAGGGAGGGGGAAGCCGCGCCGGACTCCGGCGGGTCACTCCCATGAAGGGTCAGTTTGAGCAGCCGGCCGAGCACCCGCTCGGCCGGAACAGGGACGGTTTGTCTCAAGCGTGTGGGTGTTGCGTATGTTTGCGTCAGGTCAGCGTCGCGTCACTACGTCCGGTGCAGCTCACTCATGGCTGACGAGCCGCAGGCCCTCCAGGAAGGTCGGAGCGGCACTCTCGGTTGCAGTCGCGGTGTCGCTGATCAACTCGTCGGCATTCGCTCAAGCGACCGCTCCGCCAAGCAACGTCCGCGAAATCTCGTGCCCTGCCAGCGGCACGTTTTTCCTCTGCAAGGACGGCAATCAGTGTGTCGGCACCGAGAGTCCGCAGGACGTTGTGATCGTCGGAGGAGTGACGGCCGGATCGACGATTACGTTCGACGTTGTACACGCCGGCGATACGTTGCCCCCACCTGCCGACAATGTCAGTCCGATCAACGTAGCGTTCGCCGGTCAGTCCGGTACTGGTGATCCGGCACCGACGCCCATCGCCGTGACACAAGGAGGGGCTACCCAGTCCTCCAGCTACGTCGTGACCCCAGCCGACGCCGGCGACGGCGAGTCCCGCATTCAGATCCAGATCACGACCAACCCCCAGCCGCCAGCGACCAAATATGCGCGTGTCCGCTACACCGTGACGTGCACGCCGCCGGCCAAAGGCACGCTGCAGATCAACAAGGCGTCGATCGGCGGAACGGACACGTTCTCCATCGACGCTACACCCGCGATCGGACCAGCAATCAACTACTCCATTCCCACGGTCGGCGCGCCGAACGGCAATGGGTCCGAGTCCAAGCAGGTCGATCCCGGCACCTACACGATCAGTGAGACGCCACCATCCGGCTGGATCCTCGACAGCATCCAGTGCGGCAACGGCCCCGCCGGCCAGACTGCGCAAGCGACCGTCGTCGCCAATCAGCCGACCACCTGCACCGTCACCAACCGCAAGAAGGCCTCGGTCACGATCAAGAAGCAGACCATCAACGGAACCGGCGCGTTCGATTTCGATGCGACGACGGTACCCGCGGGACAAGGCGCAATTGCCCAGTTCACCCAGTCGACCGCGGTCAACAACCCGAGCCTCGGCCAGGTCCTGTCCGATCTCGTCCCCGGCACCTACACGTTCACCGAGACTCCGCCCGGCGGCGCAACGTGGCTCCTGACCGACCTCAACTGCACCGGAACCGGCGTCAGCGCCGTCTCGACCAACGGTCTTGCCGGCACCTTCACGCTCGCGCCCGGCGCCAACGCGACCTGCACCTACGAGAACACCAAGCAGGACCGCAGGCTCGGCACGATCATCATCCAGAAGGTCGCCGCCGGCGGAGATGGCGCGACGCCATTCTCGTTCACGACCACCGGTACCGGCCTGTCCGGCTTCTCGCTGACTCCGCCCGCCAATGGCCCGGCGCCGATCCCGGAGACGTTCACGAACCTGCAGCCCGGAGCCTACTCGGTCACCGAGACGCCGGTGCCCGGCTGGACGACGACGGTCGCCTGCGTCGATCCGACGGGCAACTCGACCCAGGCCGGCACTAACGTCGCCAACATCGACGTCGCCGCTGGCGAGACCGTCACCTGCACTTTCACCAACAAGCGCCAGACCGGCTCGCTCAAGGTCAAGAAGGTGACCATCGGCGGCGACGGCACGTTCGCCTTCACCGCCACCGGCCAGCCCGGCTTCAACCTGAAGAACGGCGACACGCAGAGCTTCTCCGGCCTCGCGCCCGGCCAGTACACGGTCAAGGAGGTCAATCTGCCCGCAGGCTGGAAGCTCCAGAACGTGTCGTGCACCGGCGGCGGCAACAAGCAGGGCAACGGCATCACCGTCGACATCGCCGGCAACGAGACCGTCACCTGCACCTTCACCAACTTCAAGCAGAAGGACGAGCGGATGGAGGAGGTGACCAAGGTCTTCATCAACCGCCGCGTCGACAACCTGCTGACGCACGGTCCCGACCGCGCCCGCATGCTGCGCCGCCTGCAGCCCGGCGAGCCGCCGGTGAGCCTCAAGGACGCCCCCCCGCTGAAACTCGGCCAGAGCCCGCAGGCCGCACCTGGTGCAACCAACTTCGCCGATCCGTTCGCGCGCCAGAGCCAGGGACTGTTCGCCACGGAGGAGGATGACGAGCAACCCTGGAATCGCCAGTCTGCGAGCACGAGCCCGCTGCTGTCCTCGATCTCGAGCCAGCTCTCCGGTCTCGGTGGCAACGGCGCCGGCGGCTCCCAGAGCTTCAAGTTCGGCACCAGCCTCAGCGAGGTGCGCGAGGCGGCGATCGCGGCCGAGGCCGAGCGGCAGAAGGCGAACCTCGCCGCCGCCGGTCTCTCCTTCACCGGCCAGCCTTACGTCAATCCCTACACCACCATGCGGCCCGGATTCGATCTGTGGATCGAAGGTCACGTCAGCCGCTACAGCGACGGCACCGGCGGCATCGGACGCGACGGCACCTTCAAGCTGCTTTACGTCGGCGCCGACTACGCCATCGCGCCCGGCATCCTGGTCGGCGCGCTGGTCCAGATCGACGACACCCGCGAGGATGTCGACAGCGTCGGGCTCGCCGGCGAGGTCGAGGGCACCGGTTGGATGGCCGGCCCCTACGTCGGAATCCGCCTCCTGGACAACCTGTTCCTCGATGCGCGCGCCGCCTGGGGCACCTCGAGCAACGACATCTGGCTCGCCGACGCAGTCGCCGGCCGGCGCAGCGGCAGCTTCGACACCGACCGCTGGCTCGCCTCCGCCAACCTCACCGGCAACTACCAGTACGGCGCGTGGCGGCTGTCGCCCCAGCTCGGCATCGCCTACGGCAGCGAGGCCTACGACACCTATTTCAACAGTCTCGGCCAAGCCGTCGAAGGCAGCCGCGCCAGCATCGGCCGGCTGACCGGCGGCGCCGAGGTCGGCTACCGCTTCCTGCTCGACAGCGGCGCCATCCTCGAACCGCACGTCTCGCTCACGGGCATCTGGAACTTCGACACCGATGACGTCCGCATCGGCGGTGTGCTGGTCCAGAGCGACGAGACCCGCGCCCGTATCGAGGGCGGCCTCATCTACCGCACGCCGATGGGCTTCGCGATGCGCGGCGCCGTCGCCTATGACGGCATCGGCGGCGACGACTTCGAGGCCGTCTCCGGCCAGCTGTGGGTGAGCGTGCCGCTGAATTGACGGGACCTGCCGGGCGACGCCAGCTCGGCACGTCTCATTCCGAGCCGCAATTGCGCGCGCCGCGAGGCTGAAAATCTCGCGGCGCCGCACTACATTGAGGTCCATAGCGGCCCATCCCGGGCCATCTCGAGAGGAGCGCGGCCGTCGATCCCGCATCCTCGGCGTTCGAGAGCGATCGCCGAGCCATGGCGGCAAGAGCCATCGCGGGTCGATCGAGGCCGCCTCCCAGTTGAGGAGACCTCTGATGACGACGAGCACACGCAAGGAAAATCGCGGCCGTTGGGAGCTCTTCGAGCAGGTTTCCACGACCGGCAACGCATTCATCTGGACCCTCATCGCCGTGCTGGCCGGCGCTGTGGCCCTGTATTTCCTGAGCTGAAATGCGTTCTGACTTGGCCGCGCCGGGCCCGGCTCGGCGTGGCCTGCGCGAGCCTCGGATCTGGCCGGGCCGGGGACAGGCCTGCGCGCGCCACTCGATAGCGAGCAGGTGAGCCGTGCCATGTCCGCTCGCTCCTAGCGTTGGGAGGCGAGTTCGTTGATGTCTTGGACCTCGACGTCGAGGTCCACCTGGCGTCCGCCGCGCTCGACGCGGATGCGAGCCGATTTGCCGATCCCGGCCCGCTCGAGCGCGTCCGCGAGGTCGGCGAGACTGGCGACGGGCGCACCGTCGGCCGCCACGATCACGTCGCCGAGCCGGCCGCCTTGCGTATCGACACCCCTGAGCCCCGCCCGCGCCGCGCTCGTGCCCGGCCGCACTGCACCGACGACAACGCCCTTCACGCCGTAGCGGCTCGCCACCTCGTCGGGAATGGCGACGATACCGATACCGGCCAGCGGCGCGCGTCCGTCGCGGATGATCGCCGGCACGATACGGTTGACGGTGTCGACCGGCACCGCGAAGCCGACCCCGGCGAACGATCCGGCAGGCCCGACGATCGCCGTGTTGACGCCGATCAAGCGCCCGGCGCTGTCCACCAGCGGCCCGCCCGAGTTGCCCGGATTGATCGCCGCGTCGGTCTGGATCACATCGGCGATCTCACGGCCCGTCTCGGTCGGCAGCCGGCGCCCGAGTGCACTGATGATGCCGTGCGTCAGCGTGCGCGACAGGCCGAACGGGTTGCCGATCGCATACACCGTCTGGCCGACGAGGAGGTCCTGCGAGCGCCCGACCGCGATCGGCTTCAGGCCATCGGGCACGGGCGTCAGCCTGAGCACCGCGAGATCGGCCCACGGCGCCCCGCCGACGACCCGCGCGGGGATCACGCGCCCGTCGTCGATGACGACGCCGACCTCGCGCGCGCCCTCGACGACGTGATGATTGGTGACGACGTGGCCGGCGCCGTCCCACACGAAGCCGGAGCCGGTGCCCTCCGCGCGACCGCCCGTCGCGCCCCTGGTGAAGATGTAGGCGACGGAGGGCGCGACGGCGGTGAAGATCTCGCTCGCCTGGCGCTCGCCTGCGCCGAGATCGCCGCGCGGCATGACCGCGCGCGGGGCGTCCGCCGTCAGCAACACGCTGCGCAAGTACTTTTCACCCGCCAGCAGCGCCGCCAGCACCAGCGCAGCGATGCCGATCAGCCGCCAGGTTCGATCCGTCATGAGGCAAGCCTCGCTGCAGGCATCGTCGGCACCCTCGTTTCACCGAGGCTCACCGAGCCCAAGATGGGCGCCGCGCCATGGTGGTGCAACCGCCTCAGCGGCGCACGCGACGGCGCGGCTCGGACGCGCTTGGATCGCCGGCGGGTGTCGCACCGGCCGCGCTTGGCTTGCCCTCGCCGGCCTGTGCCTGTGCCTTGATCGGGGCCGTGCAGCCGGTCAGCCAGATGTCGAGCACCGGGTGCTCGAGCGCGTTGAGGCCCGGGCTCTCGGCGAACATCCAGCCGGTGAAGATGCGCTTCTGCTGCCCGTCGAGCAGGGTCTCGTCGACCTCGACGAACGAGGTCGTCTTCGGCTGCTCGGTGGCCGGGCGCGAGTAGCAGGCGCGCGGTGTCACCTTGAGCGCGCCATAGACGCGGGTCTCGCCGAGCGGAACCTCGAGCTTCTTGATGGTCGCCGTGACCTTGTCGAGCGCGGCAAACACGGCGACGCCATTCTCGATCCGCTCGGCCGCCGCAGGCACGCAGAGGACGCCGGCCGCGAGCGCCAGAACGCCCCATCCCGTCGATCGGCCGACCATTCTCGACGTCACGATTGACCGCTTCCCTGGCTTGCGTCCGAGCGCAGCGCGCCGCCCGCGCCGCCTCGATTACCACACGGCCCCCGACGGCCCCAGCGCGCTGCCGCGAGCTTCCCCATCAAACGTGGCTGAAGCGTGGAGCAGCTCGCGTGGCTGCGTCGCCTCTACTCCTTCGGCGTCCATGCCTTGTAGTCGCCCGTCGCTTTGGGCCGGCCGGCGGCGCCGAGAATCGAGCCCGGCGGTCGCCACGCCTCGGCGGTGCCGGTCATGTTCATCCTGTGCGGCTTCTCCCACGGCTTGGCGACATACGATTCCGCGGTCGGTGGCTCGTCGTGGGTGTAGTGCAGCCACCCATGCCATTCGGGCGGCACCAGCGAGGCTTCCGACATGCTCTTGAAGGTGACGAACCGGCGCGGCCGGCCGAGCGGGCCGACACCCTTTTTCTGCTCGTAATAGCGGTTGCCGTGCTCGTCCTCGCCGACGAGGCGGCCCTGGTTCCAGATGGTGACGCGCGTGCCCCAGGTGTTGCCGCCCCACCAGCTGAAGATCTCGCTGAAAATACCCATGCCGATCGCGCCTCTCGCTTCGCCTCGCCCGCCAGCCCCGATTAGCGCGGCGGCGGTCGCCCGTCCATACGACACTCGGCGCGGCAGGAAAGCAACACGTTCCGAGGACGGAATCGGCTTAGCCTCGCCGTGGGCGGTTGCCGCATGGCTCCGGGGACGACTTATCCCGCCCGCCAGAATGTCGCAATTTGCGCGGTCTGGCCGGCATTTGCGCCCACACCCGCCCCACAGGCTATCCACAGGTCGCGCATAGCCCATCTACATCTAGTATGGGTGCGACCGGCAACATACAAAACCTTTGGCGGCCAGCCTCGAATCGGACAATTTGATGTCACGGACGGCGCGCACAAGCGTTGCCTCCAGCGGCGAGTTGATGCCGGTGCCTGCCTTTCGTGTGCCTTCTTGTCGAGTAGCACCAAAGGGCGAAATTATCACTCTGTAAAATCAATGAGTTGTGAGCTTCTGAACGCGAAAGGCCAGCTTTTGCGAGCGGGTTCTTACGCGCAGTCGCAAGTGGTTCGCGTCGAATGCGTCGCAAAACAAACGCAGCGCCGGACGTTCGCCGTAGACGCTGCATCCATCATCGATCGTGAGCAGGTGTCGAGCCTCGTTGCCGCGTCCGCCACCTCCGACCATCCGGGGGACTACATGAAGATCACGCGCCGTTTCACCGAGGCCGGCAAGTCGCCGTACGAGAGGATCGCCTTCCGCCGCACCACCTCGGAGATCAAGAACCCCGATGGCTCGGTCGTGTTCCGCCTCGACGGGCTGATGGTGCCCGAGCACTGGAGCCAGGTCGCGGCCGACATCCTGGCACAGAAGTACTTCCGCAAGGCCGGCGTGCCGAGGCGGCTGAGGAAGGTCGAGGAGACGCAGGTTCCCTCCTGGCTGTGGCGCTCGGTCCCCGACGAGCAGGCGCTGGCCGATCTTCCCCCCGCCGAGCGCACCGGTGGTGAAACGGACGCCCGCCAAGTATTCGACCGTCTCGCCGGCACCTGGACCTACTGGGGCTGGAAGGGCGGCTA
The DNA here is from genome assembly GCA_040752215.1 of Pseudomonadota bacterium. Classification (GTDB taxonomy): domain Bacteria; phylum Pseudomonadota; class Alphaproteobacteria; order Rhizobiales; family Hyphomicrobiaceae; genus JBFMEX01. The sequence continues at coordinate 33,364 of JBFMEX010000056.1, forward strand.
TTTCGGCTCGGAGGAGGACGCGCGCGCTTTCTACGACGAGCACCGCTACATGCTGGCCAACCAGATGGCGGCCCCCAACAGTCCGCAGTGGTTCAACACCGGCCTGCACTGGGCCTACGGCATCGACGGCCCCGGCCAGGGTCACATGTACGTCGACTTCGAGACCGGCAAGCTCACTCACTCGACCTCGGCCTACGAGCACCCGCAGCCGCACGCCTGCTTCATCCAGTCGATCGAGGACGATCTCGTCAACGAGAACGGGATCATGGACCTATGGGTGCGCGAGGCGCGCCTGTTCAAGTACGGCTCCGGCACCGGCACCAACTTCTCCAAGCTGCGCGGTGCCAACGAGAAGCTCTCGGGCGGCGGGCGCTCCTCGGGCCTGATGAGCTTCCTGAAGATCGGCGACCGCGCGGCCGGCGCCATCAAGTCGGGCGGCACCACGCGCCGCGCCGCGAAAATGGTCGTGGTCGACGTCGATCACCCGGACATCGAGGAGTACGTCAACTGGAAGGTGAAGGAGGAGCAGAAGGTCGCCGCCCTCGTCACCGGCTCGCGCATCTGCCAGAAGCGATTGAAGGCGGTGATGAAGGCCTGCGTCAACTGCGAGGCCGACGGCGACGACTGTTTCGACCCGCAGAAGAACCCGGCACTGAAGCGCGCCATCAAGGAGGCCCGCCGCGACCAGGTGCCGATGAACTACGTGCTGCGCGTCATTCAGTTCGCGCGCCAGGGCTACAAGGACATCGACTTCGCCACCTATGACACCGATTGGGATTCGGAGGCCTACCTCACCGTCTCCGGCCAGAACTCCAACAACTCGGTGCGCGTCAGCGACGAGTTCCTGAACGCGGTCGTCGACGACCAGGAGTGGAAGCTGACCACCCGCCTCGACGGCAAGGTGGTCAAGACGCTGCGCGCCCGCGACCTGTGGGAAAGCATCGGCCACGCCGCCTGGGCCTCGGCCGACCCCGGAATCCAGTTCCACACCACCATCAACGACTGGCACACGTGCCCGCGCTCGGGTCCGATCCGCGCCTCCAACCCGTGCTCGGAGTACATGTTCCTCGACGACACGGCCTGCAACCTCGCCTCGCTCAACCTGATGCGGTTCCGCCGTGACGACAAGTCGTTCGACACGGGCGCCTTCGAGCACGCCTGCCGCCTGTGGACCATCGTGCTCGAGATCTCGGTGCTGATGGCCCAGTTCCCCTCGCGCCGGATCGCGGAGCTGTCCTACCGCTACCGTACGCTCGGCCTCGGCTTCGCCAATATCGGCGGCCTGCTCATGGCCTCCGGCATCCCCTACGACTCGGCCGAGGGCCGCGCCATCGGCGGCGCCATATCCGCGATCATGACCGGCGTTTCATATGCGGCGAGCGCCGAGATGGCGAAGGAGCTCGGGCCCTTCCCCGGCTACGCCGACAACGCCGCCGACATGCTGCGCGTCATTCGCAACCACCGCCGCGCCGCGCACGGAGACTCGACCGGCTACGAGAAGCTCAATATCACGCCGGTGCCGCTCGACCACCGCGCCTGCCGCGACGAGCGGCTCGTCGAGGCCGCGATGCGCGCCTGGGACGAGGCGCTCGAGCTCGGCGAGAGCTACGGCTACCGCAACGCGCAGGCGACGGTGATCGCGCCGACCGGCACCATCGGCCTCGTGATGGACTGCGACACCACCGGCATCGAGCCCGACTTCGCGCTGGTCAAGTTCAAGAAGCTCGCCGGCGGAGGCTACTTCAAGATCATCAACCAGTCGGTGCCCGAGGCGCTGCGCGGGCTCGGCTATAAGGAGAGCCAGATCGCCGAGATCGAGGCCTACGCGGTCGGTCACGGCTCGTTGCGCCAAGCTCCGGCGATCAACCACGCGACGCTCGCCGCGCGCGGCTTCGACCAGGAATCGCTACAACGGATCGAGGGCCAGCTCGCGACCGCGTTCGACATCAAGTTCGTGTTCAACAAGTGGACCCTCGGCGAGGAGTTCCTTACGGGCGTACTCAAAATCCCGGCCGAGAAGCTGGCCGACCCGGCGTTCGACCTTTTGACCCACCTCGGCTACTCGAAGAAGGACATCGAGGCCGCCAACGAGCACGTCTGCGGATCGATGACGCTCGAGGGCGCGCCGCACCTGAAGCCGCAGCATCTCCCGGTGTTCGACTGCGCCAATCCGTGCGGTCGCAAGGGCAAGCGGTTCCTCTCCGTCGAGAGCCATATCCGCATGATGGCGGCCTCGCAGCCGTTCATCTCGGGCGCGATCTCGAAGACCATCAACATGCCGAACGAGGCGACCGTCGAGGACTGCAAGGAGAGCTACATGCTGTCCTGGCGCTTGGCGCTAAAGGCCAACGCGCTCTACCGTGACGGCTCCAAGCTGTCGCAGCCCTTGAACGCGCAGCTCCTGGGTGACGACGACGACGAGCAGGAGGAGGCGGCCGAGGCGATGGTTGCGCCGATGAGCGCACGCGCCAGCGCCGCCGCGGAGCGGATCGTCGAGCGCATCGTCGAGCGGGTCCGTCAACAGGAGCGCGAGAAGCTGCCCGGCCGGCGCAAGGGCTACACCCAGAAAGCCAGTGTCGGCGGCCACAAGGTGTATCTGCGCACCGGCGAGTACGACGACGGGCGCTTGGGCGAGATCTTCATCGACATGCACAAGGAGGGCGCCGCCTTTCGCTCGCTGATGAACAACTTCGCCATCGCCATCAGCCTCGGCCTGCAGTACGGCGTGCCGCTCGAGGAGTACGTCGAGGCATTCACCTTCACCCGCTTCGAGCCGGCCGGCCTGGTCCAGGGCAACGAGACGATCAAGAACGCGACTTCGATCCTCGACTACATCTTCCGCGAGCTCGCCGTCTCCTATCTCGGCCGCCACGACCTCGCCCACGTCGACCCGCGCGAGATCGTCGGCGAGACCGGGCTCGGCTCCTCGGATGCCGAGACCGACGACGACCTCGCGCTCGAGGTGCCGGCGGAGAAGTTCGTCTCGAAAGGCCTGCTGCGTGGCGTGGTGCGCATTGCCGGCGGCCACGGCGGCGCGCGCGCTGGCGGCGGTGCCGAACTCGTCTCGACCAACGCCGTGACCACCATGCGCGACGAGGTGGCGACCGCGTTCGCCCGCACCGACGGCGCCAATGCGCTGAAGGTCGATCAGGCGGTGATGTACGCCAAGAAGACCGTGCGCGAGACAGAGGTTACGGTGCGCGCGGGGCGCTCGGAGGCCGACCGCATGGCGGAAGCGCGTCTGCGCGGCTATGAGGGCGAGGCCTGCCGCGAGTGCGCCAACTTCACCCTCGTGCGCAACGGCACCTGCCTCAAGTGCGACACGTGCGGCAGCACGAGTGGATGCAGTTGATTACGGAGAGGGGCGGGTCCGATCGCCATGGGAAACGGTAACGAACACGACTTGTTTGTCACCTCCCGTTCCAACGAGGAAATTGAGGCAATCGCCGCTCATTGTCGTCGCCTCGCGGATATGCCTGGACCCGCCCCTCCCATCCTTGAGGTCATTCGAGCAGCCGCGGAAAAATTCAAGAAAACCCGCAGACTGGAGATCAAGATTGTTGCGGAGGGCGAACTCGGTGGTGACGAGGCTCGCGCCACGTGCAATCCACCAACAATCTGGGTCTCTCGACCGGTGCACACCGCCGCATTGAGAAACGAGCCGCGCGCCCGCATGACCCTGGCACACGAATTTGGGCACATCATACTCGGTCATGGAGGTGGACCGCGAGCTCGGAATACCACTCCGGCGAAGGCAGCCCCATTCCTAAAGCCGCATCAAGACGGCGAGCATCAGGCTAAGGTCTTCGCCGCAGCATTCTTGGTGCCGCAATCTGAGGAGGCGCGTGCACTTAGCGTAAGCGAGCTGCGGCTCAAGTATCGGATCAGTGCTGAGGCGGCAGAGATCCGCTACGAGCGATTCCACGGCAGGAAGCAGAAAGTGACGCCGCCTCATATTCTCGAAGGAATAAAAAAGCAGCGGGAAATAGCTGCGCAATTGCAGACTGCTCCCCTCCGGCACAGATCGGTGCTTCCGCCCGATGTAAGGAGACGTCTCCTATGGGATTGCCTGCCCCAAGTCCCCAACGAAGACCCTTCTGCGGTTCGAAGCGTTGACGGCCGGTGGTATATCCGATGGGAAGCGTTCGAGAAGTCCGTCCCCGGCGGGTGGCGCATCAACGGCAACACAATTGTCGCTTGGGAGGATGACTACACACGATAGCCTCTCAAACAGAGGTCCCACCGATCCACTGGCGACCCAACTTCACCCTCGTGCGCAACGGCACCTGCCTCAAGTGCGACACGTGCGGCAGCACGAGTGGGTGCAGTTGAGAGGTGAGCGATCACCCCTGACGCGATGAAGGGTCGGACCAAGTGTCCGGCCCTTTTTCGCTGCGAGCTGCGCGCCGGACACCCCCACCTCGGTCCGCCATCGGACTTGGCCCGTCTGTCAAACGCCATCCGGAACTGCCCCCTTTGCGTCATCTAGAACTGCCCCCACCCCTCGGTGTTCATGGTCTCGGTTGATGGTTGGGTGTGGCGATGACAGGACGCAGGGAGGCGGAGCCGACCGGA
>JBFMEX010000057.1:0-8728 GCA_040752215.1 Pseudomonadota bacterium
TGGCCGCCCATGCCGCTCATGCCCTGCTGACCGCCCAATCCGAGCGCCGTACGGCACGGTTGAGAAAGCTTGCCCTGGTTCTTGGCGAGGCACTTCCTGGCCTTGCTTCCCTTGCGCTTCTTGGGCGAGCACAGCGCCTCGACATCCATCTTGCATGCCGTCGCGATGACATCGTTGCTGGCCTGCTGAGCCTCTGCCGGCGTGGTGATAGCCAGCACCATGAAGGATGCCGCGAGGAGTGCCGACGTATTCGGTGTCATTCGAATCTCTCCGTGAGTGGTTTGTATCTGTCGCGCCTAACCCGGCCGAGGTGCGACCTCACCTCGGAGCTCGTGCCTGCCAGTCAGCAGGCCCGAGCCATTCGATATCGCGCGGAAACATCCGGACAATGATCTGAGTCACAGCGATTGCCGCCGTGATTGCCGCAGTGCCTCCTTACCCTTCGCAGTCGGAGGTTGCCGATCGACGGAGTCGGAAAAGGCCGCGCGGGCGAGCCGTCCGTGCGGCCCTTCGCAAGAAAGGAAGCCGGCGTCGCGGCGCGGAACCTCCTACGCAGCCGCCTTGGCGATCGCGCCTTCGGCCGCCGCGCGGATGGCGGAGATGTTGGCAGCGTAGCTCTCGCGCGTGCCGCCCTTGAACACCGCCGAGCCGGCGACGAGCACGTTGGCACCGGCCGCGGCGACCAGCGGGGCCGTCTCCGGCGTCACGCCGCCGTCGATCTCGATATCGATCGGGCGCTTGCCGATCATCTGCTTGATGCGCCGCACCTTGTCGACGACCGCGGGAATGAAGGCCTGGCCGCCGAAGCCCGGATTGACGGTCATCAGTAGGATGAGATCGAGCCGGTCGAGCACGTAATCGATAACGTTCTCGGGCGTATGCGGGTTCAAGGACACGCCGGCCTTCTTGCCGAGCGCGCGAATCGCCTGCAGGGAACGGTCGAGGTGCGGGCCGGCCTCGGCGTGCACTGTAATAATGTCCGCCCCGGCCTCGGCGAACGCCTGCAGATAGGGGTCGGCAGGCGCGATCATGAGGTGGCAGTCGAACACCTTTTTCGACGATTTTCGGATCGCCTTCACGACCGGCGGTCCGAACGTGATGTTGGGCACGAAATGACCGTCCATCACGTCGAGGTGGATCCAATCGGCGCCGGCGGCGTCGACGGTCGCGACCTCCTCGCCGAGCTTGGAGAAATCGGCGGAGAGGATCGACGGGGCGATGATGATCGGGCTGGTCACGACTGCGGTCTCCCTGGTCCCATGGGATCATCGAGCCCGCCGGAGAAGACTCGGCTCGCCCGAATGTCCACCTCAGATATCGTCGAAAGCGCCTTGGCGTCCAGCGGCCCGGTCGCAGTCTCGAACAGACGGTTGGCCTGGCGCAGGCGAGCGCGATCGAGCGCGTTGCGAATCGAGCGCGCGTTGGCGAAGTGCGGCTGCTGGCGGCGCTTGACGATGTACTCGGAGAACGCCTTCTCGGCCGCCGGGTCGAAAGCGTAGTTCTGGGCGCCAAGCATGTTCCTCGCGATCGAGAGCAGCTCGCCGTCCTCGTAGTCGGGGAAGGTGATGTGGTGGGCAATGCGTGAGCGGAACCCGGGATTGGAGGTGAAGAACTTGTCCATGCGGTCGGCATAGCCGGCGAGGATGACGACGAGGTCGTCGCGGTTGTTCTCCATCACCTGGAGCAGGATCTCGATCGCCTCCTGGCCATAGTCGCGCTCGTTGTCCGGCCGGTAGAGGTAGTAGGCCTCGTCGATGAACAGGACGCCGCCCATCGCCCGCTTCAGGACCTCCTTGGTCTTGGGTGCGGTGTGACCGATGTACTGGCCGACGAGATCGTCGCGGGTGACCGAGACGAGGTGACCCTTGCGCACGTAGCCGAGCTTGTGCAGCAGGCCGGCCATCTTCAAGGCGACCGTCGTCTTGCCCGTCCCGGGATTGCCGGTGAAGCTCATGTGCAGTGTCGGCGTCTCGTGGGCGAGACCCATGCTGCGGCGCGCGCGCTCGACGATGAGCAGGGCGGCAATCTCGCGGATACGCTGCTTGACCGGTTTCAGGCCGACCAGCTCGCGGTCCAGCTCGGCCAGAATGTCGGCGACGCCGGAGTTGTGAAACTCCTCGGCCAGGTTGACTTGCGTCACGGGCGGAACGGCGGCGGTGGTAGTCATCGGCAACGGCTCCAGGCGTCAATGATTGTTTGGCATTGTTGGCGGCGCCAATGGATGTCGGGCGGAAGCGGGCCGCCGTGTCGGCGGCCCGTCCGATTCGTCTCTGCAAGTCCTGCGGCTCAGCGTACCGCCTTCCAGGAGTAGACCTGGCTGCGGCTCCTCACGTCGGTCCGCGTCATATCGAGCTTCGGCTCGACCTTTGGACGGTTGACGATGAACGAGGTGCGCACCGTCTCCCAGCCGCGCGTCGAGTCGAACGCGTTGATGCGGATGTAGCTATCGGGATGCGCCTTGCGGCAATCCGCGAGCTCCATCATGATTCCCTTGGCATCCTTCAGGTCGAACATGGGATTGCCCCACATCTCCCAGTAAGTGTTGCGCGGATGCGGATCGTCGGTGTGCTCGATGCCGACCGCCCAATTATTGCGGAGGCAATTCTCGATCTGGGCCGAGATCTGCTCGTCGGTGAGATCGGGCAGGAACGAGAAGCAACCTTGAGTGATGCGCATGTTAGCTCTCCTAAGCTCTCGCTCGATCAACCGCTGACGCTCGCGGTCGGCACGAAGTCCGAGGTATCGGTCGAGGTGTAGTTGAAGGTGATGTCGCCCCAGACGTCGAGTGCCGCCTCGAGCGGCTTGCACCACTTGGCGGCATTGCGCAGGATCTCGGGCCCCTCGCTCTTGATATCGCGGCCCTCGTTGCGAGCAAGGACCATGGCCTCGAGCGCGACGCGGTTGGCCGTGGCACCGGCCTGAATGCCCATCGGATGGCCGATGGTGCCGCCGCCGAACTGCAGAACGACATCGTCACCAAACAGGTCGAGCAGCTGGTGCATCTGGCCAGCATGGATGCCGCCGGAGGCGACCGGCATGACCTTCAGCGTATCGGCCCAGTCCTGCTCGAAGAAGATACCGCGCGGCAGATCAACGGTGTTCTTCATTTCACGGCAGACGTTGTAGTAGCCCTGCACCGTCAGTGGATCACCTTCGAGCTTGCCGACTGCGGTGCCGGCATGGAGGTGGTCGACGCCGGCGAGGCGCAGCCACTTGGCGATAACGCGAAACGAGACGCCATGGTTCTTCTGACGCGTGTAGGTACCGTGGCCGGCGCGGTGCATGTGCAGGATCATGTCGTTCTGGCGGCACCATTCGGAGATCGATTGGATCGCGGTCCAGCCGATGATGAGGTCGACCATCACGATGACCGAGCCGAGCTCCTTGGCGAGCTCCGCGCGACGGTACATCTCCTCCATCGTGCCGGCGGTGATGTTGAGGTAATGGCCCTTCACCTCGCCGGACTCCGCGGAAGCCTTGTTGACAGCCTCCATCGAATATAGGAAGCGCTCCCGATAGTGCATGAAGGCCTGTGAGTTGATGTTCTCGTCGTCCTTCATGAAGTCGAGGCCACCCTTGAGGCCCTCATAGACGACGCGGCCGTAGTTCTTGCCCGAGAGGCCGAGCTTCGGCTTGACCGTCGCCCCCAAGAGCGGCCGGCCGAACTTGTCGAGACGCTCGCGCTCGACGACGATTCCCGTCGGCGGCCCCTTGAAGGTCTTCACGTAGGCGACGGGAAAGCGCATGTCCTCGAGACGCGCCGCCTTCAAGGGCTTGAACGAGAACACGTTGCCGATGATCGAGGCCGTCAAGTTGGCAATCGAGCCCGGCTCGAACAGGATCAGGTCGTAGGCGACGTAGCAGAAGTACTCGCCCGGCCGGCCCGGCACCGGCTCAACCTTGTAGGCCTTGCCGCGATACTGGTCGCAGGCGGTCAGCCGGTCGGTCCACACCACCGTCCAGGTCGCGGTCGAGCTCTCGCCAGCGACCGCAGCCGCCGCCTCGATCGGATCGACGCCCTCCTGCGGGGTAATGCGGAACAGCGCGATGAGGTCGGTATCCTTGGGCTCGTAATCACCAGCCCAGTAGCCCATCTGCGCATACTTCAGAACGCCGGCCTTGTAGCGCTCCTTGCCCTTGATCTCCGTCTTGGTGATCTCGTTCATGTCACTAGTCCTTTCGCGAATTCTTGCGGCCGTTCAAGCGGCCTTGGCGATGCCGATCTTGGGGTCGAGCTGGCCCTTGGCGTAGAGCTTGGCCATCTCGCTCATCGGGATGACCTTGATCTTCGAGGCATTGCCGGCGGTACCGAACGCCTCGAAGCGGGCGACGCAGACCTTCGACATGGCGTCCATGGCCGGCTTCAGGAACTTGCGCGGATCGAACTCGGACTTCGCCGTGGTCGCCACGCGGCGGAACTCGGCTGCGGCCGCGATCCTGAGGTCGGTGTCGATGTTGACCTTGCGCACGCCCATCTTGATGCCCTTGACGATTTCCTCGACCGGCACGCCGTAGGTCTCCTTCATCTGCCCGCCGTACTTGTTGAACTCGGTCTGCAGCTCCTCGGGCACCGAGGACGAGCCATGCATGACGATGTGCGTGTTCGGCAGCCGCTTGTGGATCTCGGCAATCACGCTCATGGCGAGGATGTCGCCGGTCGGCTTCTTCGTGAACTTGTAGGCGCCGTGGCTGGTCCCGATGGCGACCGCGAGCGCGTCGACCTTGGTATCGGCGACGAATCGCATCGCCTCGTCGGGATCGGTCAGCAGCTGCGAGTGGTCGAGCTTGCCCTCGGCGCCGTGACCGTCCTCCTTGTCGCCCATGCCGGTCTCCAGGCTGCCGAGCACGCCGAGCTCGCCCTCGACCGAGGCGCCGACCATGTGGGCGAGCCGCGACACCTCGCGCGTCACCGCGACGTTGTAGGCGTAATCGGCCGGCGTCTTCGCATCCTCCTTGAGCGAGCCGTCCATCATCACCGAGGTGAAGCCGTGCTGGATCGCGGACAGGCAGGTCGCAACCCCGTTGCCGTGGTCCTGATGGATGCACAGCGGGATGTCGGGATAGATCTGCTCCAGCGCTTCCATCATCTTGGCCAGCATGATGTCGTTGGCGTAGGAGCGGGCGCCGCGCGAGGCCTGAATGATCACCGGCGAGTTGGTCGCCTTGGCGGCCTCCATGATCGAGAGGCCCTGCTCCATATTGTTGATGTTGAAGGCGGGGACGCCATAGCCGTGCTCGGCGGCATGGTCGAGAAGCTGACGGAGAGTGATACGTGCCATGGGCAGTTCCTTTCGTGTCGTGCTCGTTTCGGTCGACTCTGTGCGGTTGAGACGGATCAGTAGGAGCGCCGCTTCCTCTCGACCAGCTGCATGATCATCGGAGTCAGGATCAGCTGCATGGCGAGGTCGAGCTTGCCGCCCGGAATGACGATCGAGTTGGCGCGCGACATGAAGCTGTCGTGGAGCATGGAGAGCAGGTAGGAGAAGTCGATGCCGCGCGGGTTCTTGAAGCGAATGACGACGAGCGACTCGTCGGGGGTCGGGATCCAGCGGGCGATGAATGGATTGGACGTGTCGACCGTCGGCACGCGCTGGAAGTTGATGTCGGTCTCGGTGAACTGCGGACAGATGTACTTCACGTAGTCCGGCATGCGGCGCAGGATGGTGTCGGTCACCGCCTCCGTGGTGTAGCCGCGCGAGGCCTTGTCGCGATGGATCTTCTGGATCCACTCGAGATTGATGACCGGCACCACGCCGATCTTGAGGTCGGCATGACGCGCGACGTCGACGTTGGCGGTCTTCACCGCGCCGTGCAGCCCCTCGTAGAACAGCAGGTCGGCCTCGCGCGGCAAGTCCTCCCAGGCGGTGAAGGTGCCGGGCGGCGAGCCGTAGAGCTCGGCCTCCTTGTCGTCGTGAACATAGTGCCGCGTCTTGCCGGTACCCGTCTCGGCCCACGAGCGGAAGCTCGCCTCGAGCTCGCCGAGGAGGTTGGCATCCTCGCCGAAGTGGCTGAAATGCGTGTTGCCCTTGGCCTCGGCCTCGGCCATCACCTTCTTCATCTCCGCGCGATCGTAGCGATGGAACGCGTCGCCCTCGATCGATGCGGCGATGACCTTCTCGCGGAAGAAGATCTGGTCGAAGGTCTTCTTCACCGAGGTGGTGCCGGCCCCGGAGGAGCCGGTGACCGAGATGATGGGATACTTTGCCGACATGTCCTGCAGTGTCTCCGCGGCTTGCGTTATTTCGAGCTCGGCTTTCGAGGATCAGACGCGGAACAGGCCGCGGTGACCGAACAACGGGGATCGCAAGCCGTGCGCGTGCGGCTCCTGGTGGAGCCGCGCGACATAGTCGACCTCGCCCTTCGAGCCGACGATCAACGGCACGCGCTGGTCGAGCGCTTTCGGCACGAGGTCGAGGATTCGCTCCTCGCCGGTCGAGGCGCCGCCGCCGGCCTGCTCGACGACGAAGGCAATCGGGCTCGCGGCAAATACGAGGCGGAAGCGGCCCTGCGTGTAGCCTTTGCGGCTGTCGGCCGGATAGAGGTAGATGCCGCCGCGAACCAGGATTCGATAGACCTCGGCGACCGGGGAGGGCCCCCAGCGCATGTTGAAGTTCTCGCCGCGCGGGCCTTCGTCGCCCTTGATGATGTCGTCGACATACATGCGGATCGCTTCGCCCCAGTGACGGTAGTTGGAGGCGTTGATCGCATACTCGCGCGCCTCGCCGGCGACGCGGGCGCTCGGATTGGAGAGCAGGAAGGTGTGGAGATCGCGGTCGTAGGTGAAGACGCTGGTGCCCTCGCCGAGGCTGAAGACCAGCACCGTCTGCGGGCCATGGACGACGAACCCGGCGGCGAGCTGGCTGGTGCCGGGCTGAAGAAACGCCGCCTCCGGCGAGCCGTTCGATTTCGCCGGCAGCACGGAGAAGATCGTGCCGAGCGTCGCGTTGGTGTCGAAATTGGCAGACCCGTCCAGCGGGTCTATGGCGACCGCCAGCGGCGCTCCCGCCTCGATCACGACCGGCGCGTCGAGTTCGGTCGAGGCGATGACGGCAACCGGCGCCTCGCGCAGGCACTCGATCAGCACCTCGTTGGCGCTGAGATCGAGCTGCTTTTGGACATCGGCTTCCTCGGAGCGCCCCTTGACCACGCCGAGGCCCTGCGCCAGCGCGCCGCGCGAAACGCAGGCGGCGATCTGCACACCGGCCTCGGCGACCGCCCTGACGACGGCTGCCACCGCCGCGCGATCGGCGTCGGCGCCCGCCCACGATGAAAGGAACTTGCCGAGTTCGATGTTGGCATTCATCTGCTGGAACCCTGGACTCTCCCGACCGATCCCCTGGACCGGCATCGCTCCGCCTCTTGTGCCCCGGCACACATCGTTGTGCGGGAATCGTCGAGCGGTTGGCCCCAAGGTGCCGCGAAGCGCGACATAATGGAATTTGAAAATTCTACTGCGACAATTAAACTCATCTAAATACACCGGCACGGCCCGCCAGTCGATATGAACCGCAGCCCCGGAGCGCGCGCCCATGAAGAACGTCACGCTGAAGCAGCTGAGGACCTTCGCCACCGTGGCGCGCTCCAACACCATGGTGGCGGCGGCCGAAGCGCTGCACGTCACCCCGCCTGCGGTCACCATCCAGATGCAGTTGCTCGAAGAGACGATCGGGCTGCCGCTGATCGAGCGCACGCCGCGCGGGCACAAGGTCACCGCCGCCGGGCGCGAGCTGGTGACGGCCGCGACCCGCATCGACCAGATCCTCGCCGAGTGCGCCAACGGGCTCCAATCGCTGCGCGGGTTGTCGACCGGCAGCGCCACCCTCGGCGTCGTCTCGACCGCCAAGTACTTCGCGCCAAAGGCGCTGGCAGCGTTCGCGCGTGCGCATCCGGGGCTCGAGGTGCGATTGGTCATCGGCAATCGCGAGGAGATCATCGATGCACTGGAGCAGTATCGCGTCGACGTCGCGGTGATGGGCCGGCCACCGGAGACCCTGGAGCTCGATTGCGAGGTGATCGGTGACAACCCGCACATCGTCATCGCCGCGCCCGACCATCCGCTCGCCGGCACCCGGCAGATCCCGCTCGCCGCGCTCGCCAGCGAGACATTCCTGGTGCGCGAGCCGGGCTCCGGCACCCGGACACTGATGGAGCGCCGCCTCGTCGAGGCCAAGGTGACGCCGCGGATTGGCATGGAGATAGCCAGCAACGAGACCATCAAGCAGGCGGTGATGGCCGGGCTCGGTATCGCGTTCATCTCTGCCCATACCGTGGCGGTGGAGATCGACGACGGGCGGCTGGTGCCGCTCGACGTCGCCGGGCTGCCGATCATGCGCCAATGGTTCGTCGTCAAGCGCTCCGACCGGACGCTGCTGCCGGCCGCAGCGGCGCTGCACGCGTTCCTGGCGAGCGACGGCGTCGGCTTCCTGCCCGAGGTGGCCGGCATCACCACCGGCGACAACGAGAAGCGGCCGCGCCGGCCCGGCGCGCGGACACCGCGGGGCTGAGCGACCAGGTACGCTCACGAGCCGAGCGCTTGCCCGCAGCGCCGGTCCAAGCCGCCTCTGGCTCGAAAGCCGGCGTCCAAATCCGGAGCCGCCACGGCCTCCGCGGGGGCTCGCCAACGCTGCAGTCCCGCCCCGCTCGGACGGGGCTTCACAGGCTGGGAATTCGTGCTATATAGCCCCCGTGATCGGCCGCCCTCCTGGGGCGGCCGTTGCAGTCGGCAGAG
>JBFMEX010000058.1:0-10263 GCA_040752215.1 Pseudomonadota bacterium
TCGATGCCGAGGCGGACCGGCTGTGCAACGCGCAGCGTTATGAGCGGACCGAGGCGCGTCGCGACACCCGTGCCGGCCACTACGAGCGCAGCCCCGAGACCAAGGCCGGCGAGGTGACGCTGAAGGTGCCGAAGCTTCGGCGCCAGACCTTCGAGACCACGATCATCGAACGCTACCGGCGGCGCGAGGTGAGCGGAAAACGGCCTGAGCGTCACGAGGCCTCGGCCGAACCCGAACGTGAATTCGCTTGTCGAGAAGGGGGCCATGGCGATCCCTTCCAGCACGGCGATTAGTCGTTGCCGGTGCCATTAATCGCCGCGGGGCCGAGCAGGGTCAGGTTCTCGACGCTGGCATGAAGCGGAACGTGACCTTGGACTTGACGGCATCCATGCCATGGCGGGCCATCTCGATCACCTTGTCGCCGGCGTTATCGACGAGGTTGGTGTCGTCGCCGATGCCGCCAACCGTCTTGTCGGCGCCCTTCTTGCCGTCGAGCGTGTCGGTGCCGCCGAGGCCGAGCAGCGTGTCTTTCGACGCCGTACCTTGCAACCGGTTCCTGCCGTTGGCGCCGCGGACGAGTGCCATGTCGGAAAAAGCCCTCCCGACCGGGCGCCGGCTAGATTAGGGATGATGGAAGCACGACCCGGGTGGTCTCCGAGTCATTCAATTTGATGATGCGCGAAAAGAATCTCTGCCCCGGTCGGGGGATCTCGGGGCATTCGGCAGACTGCCGGCGGGGCCGGGCCAGCGCTGCCGAACCCCTACGCGCGGCCTATTGCGCAGGCCGGTCATGAAGGGGGATGATCGGCACAATCAACAAGCCGATGCCAAGGTCCACGGAGGGACGCCGATGAGCCGCTATCACGAGGTTTTCGCCGCCTGGAAGAAAGACCCGGAGGCGTTCTGGGCCGAGGCCGCCAAGGCGGTCAGCTGGTACAAGCTGTGGGACAAGGTGCTCGATCCGTACGCCGGCCAATATGGCCACTGGTTCGTCGGCGCCGAGTGCAACACCGCCTACAATTGCCTCGACCGCCACGTCGAGGCCGGCCATGGCGCCCGCAAGGCGCTGATCTACGACAGCCCGGTCACCAAGACGCAGCGCACGTATACCTATGCCGAGCTGACCGAAGAGGTGGCGACGCTGGCCGGCATCCTGGTCGATCTCGGCATCGCCAAGGGTGACCGCGTCGTCGTCTACATGCCGATGATCCCCGAGGCGGTGATCGCCATGCTCGCCTGCGCCCGCATTGGTGCGGTGCACTCGGTGGTGTTCGGCGGATTCGCCGCGGCCGAGCTCGCGACGCGCATCGACGATGCCAAGCCGGTCGCGATCCTCAGCGCCTCATGCGGCATCGAGGGTGCCCGAGTCGTCGAGTACAAGCCGCTGCTCGACAAGGCGATCGAGCTTTCGGCCCACAAGCCCTCGCATTGCCTGATGCTGCAGCGGCCGATGGCCGCCGCGGCGCTGGTCGCCGGTCGCGATCACGACTGGGCCGGCGCCGTCGCCGAGGCCAAGGCCAGGGGTCGCAAGGCCGGGCCGATCGCCGTCGCCGCCACCGATCCGCTCTACATCCTCTACACGTCTGGCACGACCGGTCAGCCGAAGGGCGTGGTGCGCGACAACGGCGGCCACATGGTCGCGCTCGCGTGGACCATGAAGAGCCTCTATGGCATCGATCCGGGCGAGGTGTTCTGGGCCGCCTCCGACGTCGGCTGGGTGGTCGGCCACTCCTACATCTGCTACGCGCCGCTGCTGCATGGCGCGACCACGCTTGTCTACGAGGGCAAGCCGGTCGGCACGCCCGATGCGGGTGCGTTCTGGCGCGTCATCTCCGAGCACAAGGTCTCGGCGCTGTTCACCGCCCCGACCGCGTTCCGCGCCATCAAGAAGGAGGACCCGCAGGGGCAGCTGATCAAGAATTACGACTTGAAGGGCTTTCGCACCCTGTTTCTCGCCGGCGAACGCGCCGACCCCGAGACCATCAAGTGGGCCGAGGCCAATCTGAATGTGCCGGTCATCGACCACTGGTGGCAGACCGAGACGGGGTGGGCGATCTGCGCCAATCCGGTCGGGCTCGGCGTGCTGCCGGTCAAGTACGGCTCGCCGACGGTGCCGATGCCGGGCTTCGACCTGCAGTGCCTCGACGAGAAGGGCCAGCCGGTGCCGCCCGGCACGCCCGGCACGCTGGCGATCAAGCTGCCGATGCCGCCTGGCTGCCTGCCGACGCTGTGGAACAACGACGCGCGCTTCCGCAAGAGCTACCTCGAGGAGTTCGCCGGCTACTACTCGACTTCGGACGCCGGCTTCATCGACGCCGACGGCTACGCCTACGTGATGGCGCGCACCGACGACGTCATCAACGTCGCTGGCCATCGGCTCTCGACCGGCCAGATGGAGGAGGTCGTCGCCCGTCACAAGGACGTCGCGGAATCCGCCGTCATCGGCGTCGCCGACGCGATGAAGGGCCAGCTGCCGGCCGGCTTCATTGTCCTCAACGCCGGCGTGACGCGCGACCCGAAAGAGATCGAGGCCGAGGTCGTCAGGCTGGTGCGCGAGGAGATCGGCCCGGTCGCCGCGTTCAAGAACGTGATGGTCGTCAAGCGGCTGCCTAAGACACGCTCGGGCAAGATCCTGCGCGGCACGATGCGCCAGATCGCCGACGGCGAGGAGTGGAAGATGCCGGCGACGATCGACGACCCGGCGATCCTCGGCGAGATCACCGACGTGCTGAAGAGCCGAGGCATGGCGACGAAGGGCATCTGAGCGCTCTGCCGTGCCGCTACCGCGGCCGAGCCCTCTCTTCATCATCCCGGCCGCGCCCCCATGCGTGAGCCGGGACCGAATGGTGTTTCGTCGCAGAGGCGCGATCGATATCGATCCTCCGGCGCCTCTTGCTCCCGCTCCCGGATCGGCTGCGCGGCGAAGGCCCCGTCCCGCCGTCCCGGATGTCATGGCTCGGTGCAGCCCGGCCGGTTTTCTCGCCGAGCCGCTCGGACCCGCTCGGCGCGACGACAGACAGCACTCCCGCTCCGGCCGGCCGGCGGTGCGTGGCGTCGCACAAATCCAAAGAAATACCCACACCTATCCGGACTCTGCGCTCTCAAGAGCAGGCCGGATGCTGTCGCTCGGATGTGTGGCGTAGGCCGGATGGACGGGTACGGACGCCCGACGGCGCCCGCTGCCGCCGTCCTGGGCCTTAGTGCCGTGTCTCGCCCTTCAACCGGACGATCTGGTCCTTGAGCTTCAACTTCTCTTGCTTCAATCGGCGGATCTCGAGGTCGTCCGACCCCAGTCTCGCCTCCTCCTCCTCAATTTTGCGCTCGAGAACGCGGTGCTTCTCGGCGAGCTCTGCAAGATGTGCTTCGAGCGACATCATTGCCCTCCGTTGAAGGTTGAAGAGAAGCAAAGTGTGACAGAATGGCGACGCCTTGTCCAATGGCTTGCGCGCACTGATGAACACTTCCGATAGCGCACCGGGGCGATTTCAATTGCACCGGTGCGGCCGTCTAACCGGCGGATTTTGCACCATCTTCTGCCTTCTCCGCGGTTTCGCCCCTTGCCTTCGGCGGCGATCCGTCAGATATTCGTCGGCGGAAGGGGAGCCATGCAGGTGCGGCGAGCGCCTGCGTGCCATTTGGCGCGCATGGCTCAGCGGGAAAACGCCTCGACGATGCAGCGCCAGAACGACAGAGAGCTGCGCGAGCAGCTGGTGCGGCTGAGGGCCGAGCACCGTGCCCTTGACGACGAGATCGTTGCCCTCGAAGGGGCGGCCGGCGTCGACCAGCTTCAGATCAAGCGGCTCAAGAAGAAGAAGCTGGCGCTCAAGGACCAGATCACCTCGCTTGAGGACCAGCTGCTTCCGGACATCATCGCCTGAGCAGCAGTGGGGGCAGGGCTGCGATGCGGCCAACGATCACGGCGCCGGCCAGACCCGATCGTCGGCGCGATTTCTCGCCTGCTGCGCTTGCCACGCGCCAGCCCCTCATCTACAAGGCGCGCTTTCCTCCGCGGTCCGGAGCATCAGAGCGGCGCAGGCGCCATCGCTCGATCGGCCGCACGGTTAACGGGCATGCGAGCGCATGAGCGGGAAGAAGCCCCTCGTCGGCATCATCATGGGCAGCCAGTCGGACTGGGCCACCATGCGCCACGCCGCCGAGGTGCTCGAGGCGCTGGGGGTTCCATTCGAGACCCGCATCATCTCCGCCCATCGCACGCCGGAGCGGCTCTATGAGTACGCCAGGGCGGCCAAGGGCCGCGGCCTCGAGGTGATCGTCGCCGGGGCCGGCGGCGCCGCGCATCTGCCCGGCATGACCGCCTCTTTGACGACGCTTCCGGTGCTCGGCGTACCGGTCACCAGCAAGGCCTTGTCGGGTCAGGACAGCCTCTACTCGATCGTGCAGATGCCGGCCGGCGTGCCCGTCGGCACGCTGGCAATCGGCGACGCCGGCGCCACCAATGCCGGCCTTCTCGCGGCCCAGATCCTGGCCCTTTCCGACCCGGCGCTGGCCGAGCGCCTCGAGGCGTGGCGGGCCGCGCGCACCGCCGCAGTCGCCGATGCGCCGAAGGACGCGTGAGCGGGCGATGGGCGCGCTTCCCCCGGGCTCGACGATCGGCATTCTCGGCGCCGGCCAGCTCGGCCGCATGCTGGCCGCTGCTGCCGTCCGCCTCGGCCTCAAGACCCACGTCTACGCCGATGCGCCCGGCCCCGCCTTCGACGTCGCTACCGAGACCACCGTAGGCGCGTTCGAGGACCTGGGCCACATCCGCGCCTTTGCCGAGCGATGCGACGTCGTCACCTACGAGTTCGAGAACGTTCCGCTCGGCGCCGCCGCGGCCGCGGCTGCGGTGCGTCCCGTTCGGCCCGGTGCGCGCGCGCTCGAGGTGGCGCAGGACCGGCTGGTCGAAAAGCAGTTCGTCGCCGGCCTCGGGCTGCCGGTGGCGCCGTTCGCCGCGGTCGAGAGCCGCGATGATCTCGACGACGCACTTGCTACCCTCGGAACGCCGGCGGTCCTGAAGACCACGCGCTACGGCTACGACGGCAAGGGCCAGGTGCGCATCATTGCCGGCGCCGATCCGGCCTGGGCGCTCGCGGCAATCGGCAACCGGCCAGCGGTGCTGGAAGGCTTCGTTGCCTTCGCCTGCGAGGTCTCGGTGCTGCTGGTGCGCGGCCTCGGCGGCGAGATCCGCTTCTACGACCTGCCGCTCAACACCCACATCGACGGGATCCTCGCCACCTCGACGG
Organism: Pseudomonadota bacterium; assembly: GCA_040752215.1. Lineage (GTDB taxonomy): Bacteria > Pseudomonadota > Alphaproteobacteria > Rhizobiales > Hyphomicrobiaceae > JBFMEX01. Next base: position 5,244 of record JBFMEX010000058.1, read on the forward strand.
TGCCTGCGCCCTTGCCGCCGGAGGCTGTCGCTCGTGCGCATGCCATCGCCGAGCGCCTCGCCACCGCACTCGACTACGTCGGCGTGCTGGCGGTCGAGATGTTCTACCTCGGCGAGGGCGCCGCGGAGCCGCTCGTTGTCAACGAGCTTGCCCCGCGCGTGCACAACTCCGGCCACTGGACGCTCGACGCCTGCCTCGTCAGCCAGTTCGAGAACCATGTCCGCGCGGTCGCCGGCTGGCCGCTCGGCTCGACGCGGCGCCACTCCGACGCGGTGATGGAGAACCTGATCGGAGCGGCGATCGAGCCCTGGCGCCAGCTCGCCGCCGAGGAGGGGGCCGCACTCCACCTCTACGGCAAGCACGAGGCCCGCGCGGGCCGCAAGATGGGTCACGTCACGCGCTTGAAGCCGCTGACGGCCGTATAAGATCCAACGTCGAGTGCCCCTCGGCTCGCTGCCTGAGGTTGTCACCTGTCGCTCGCTCGACGCGTCCCTTCCCCCTTGAGGGGTAGGCTAGGAGGGGGGATGGCAGAACAGCCGCAACGGGGTCAGACCCTGCGGGTCTGACCCCCATGACGTCGGGCTTCCTCCCACTCCCGACCCCTCCGCGACACTCTAAACGCAACCGTAGCAATTGGCGCGTAAGCTCGCCGACGAACCTGCGGCCCTCGGACCGCTCGCACGGCGCGGGCGCGCATCCGGCCGCCGACTGTCGAGGCGCGCTCCATGAAGCTTCCGCTGCCGGCTCCCCAGCTCCCGCAAGGCTCCGGCCTGTCGCTCGTCGGCATGCTCGGGCTCGTCCTCGCCGCCTTCGTGCTGGTCGGCATCTGGCTCGGCATCTACCGCATCGACGCCGGCCACGTCGGCATCGTCAAGCGGTTCGGCAACGTCATCGAGGTCGTCGATCCGGGCCTCCACTACAAGCTCCCCTACGCCGACACGGTCGAGGAGATGGAGGTGCGCGAGCGGGCGTTCTCGATGGACCTCGACGCCGCGTCGCAGGACCCGCTCGAGCTGCCGATCAAGGTCACCGTCAATTGGCTGGTCAAGCGCGCGCAGGTCCAGGATCTCTACATCCAGTTCGGCTCGCTCGACCAATTCGAGAAGCGCATCATCCTGCCGCGCCTCAACGACGCGGTGAAGGGAGTGACGAGCCGCTACACCGTCAATGACCTGCTGAGGAAGCGCACCGAGTACCGCGACCTGTCGATGAAGGTGTTCCAGGGGCGCATGCCCGACGACGTGCAGATCACCGGCTTCTCGATCGTCAACATCGGCTTCCCGCCCGAGTATACGAAAGCGATCCGCGACAAGCAGGTGGCGCGCGAGCAGGCCGAGACCGAGCGCTTCGTGCTCGACCGCCAGAAGCTGACCTCGACCCAGGTGACGCAGTCGGCCGAGGCGCAGCGCGACGCCGACAAGGCCCGTGCCGACGGCCGCGCCTACGAGATCAAGGTGCAGGGCGAGGCTCAGGCCGACGCCATCCGCATCATGGGCGAGGCGCTGGCCAAGAACCCGCTCGTCGTCGAGTACAAGAAGGTCGAGCGCTGGGGCGGCACGTTCCCGTCGACCTTCATGGGCGGCGAGACCGGTGCCAGCCTGCTGTGGTCACTTCCCGGCCATGGCGAGCCGGCGCAGAAGCCCGCACCCGCTTCCCCTGCCAGGCCCACGCAGTAGTCGGCATCGGCGTCATTGCGGGGACATGACCCGATCGCTGTCGCTTCCGTCGCCAAATTTCACCACGCAAACGCGATCGGGATCGTGTCCCCGGAACGGGAGCGGCGCCCCTGACTTATGTATCATGTCCCCAGAACTTATGCTGAATTATGTATCATGTCCCCAGAACTCCGCAGAACTCTCGAGCAAGAAATCATCGTCCGATCCGGCCGAGACGGTCGCGTCCGCGATCACCTGGCAGCCGCTCTCGACGTTGCTCGCCACGCTCACCCACGGCAACGGGCTGGCGCTCGCCAAGAGCTACACCCAGGACTACGAGGTCAGCCGTTGCGAGGTGACGGACGGCGCGCTCCCCGTGATCGACCTCTCCTACGCGCGCAGCGATCTCATCAACATCACCGCCATCACCGACAATGTGACCGCGGCCAACTCGGCCACCTTCGGCTATGCGGCGGCCAATCGCCTCTCGACCGCCGCCGGCCCGTGGGGCGGCCAGGGCTGGGCCTACGATGGCGTCGGCAACCGCACCAGCGAGACGGCGACCCCGCCCGGCGGCTCGGCGACCACCGACACCTACGCCTACGCGAGCACCTCGAACCGCATCGAGACGGTGACGCGCGGCGCCCAGACGGTGCGCCTGTTCGCCTACGATGCCGCCGGCAACATCGTCTCCGACGCGCGCTCGGGCTCGACGTATGCCTATACGTACAACGCCGCGGGCCGATTGAAGACCGTCAGCTACGAGGGCAACCTCAAGGGGACCTATGTCTACAACGGTCTCGAGCAGCTGATCACGCGGGTGATCACCAACTCCGGCACGCTCGATGGCACCATCCACACCGTGCACGACCGGTCGGGGAATGTCATTGCGGAGATCGACGCCGCCGGGCAGACCGTGCGCGAGTATGTGTGGCTGCCGGAGGGCGGGTATGCGGGAACGGACCCCGGATCGGGGTCCGGGGCAGGCCTCCCGCTCGCGGTGGTGGATGGCGTCAATACCGCGTCACCAGTGACCTACCACGTCCACGCCGATCACCTCGGCCGGCCGATCCGCATGACGGACGCGACGAAGGCCGCCGTCTGGCAGGCGACGTGGCAGCCGTGGGGTGCCCCGCAATCGATCACCGGTTCACTGGTCCTGAACCATCGCTTCCCCGGCCAGTGGTTCCAGCTCGAAAGCGGCTTGCATTACAACTGGCACCGCCACTACGATCCCTCACTCGGCCGGTATACGCAGCCCGATCCCTTGGGCTTCGTCGATGGGCCGGCGGTGTTTGCGTATGCGAGCGGGAATCCGCTGGAGTTCGTCGATTTCCTGGGCCTCTCACCCGAGACCCCATCGGGCCCTGTAATCATCGATCCACGTACGGGGCAGCAGGTGTACCCACCGCCCCAGTCGGGACCCACACGGCCAGGAACGCTGCAGCCTCCGCCTCTTCCACCAATTCCGCCGAAGCCAACGTGCGAGGGATTTCTTCAAGCCTGTATGGTCAAGTGCACGAAGTACCCCCTTTGCAAAGCACATAAGGCAGTTGACTTGGCATGTCGCGCAGCGTGTCTTGCTGGATATTACTTTTGCAAGAAAAAAAGTGGAGACTAACCAAAATGATCTCGGTCGACGACAACTCACCGCCCGAATTTCAGATCGAAGCGTTGAAACGTGCTTTGCCAGAAATTGCGGAAGTCGTGTCGAGATGCGAAACGTTTATCTTGTCAGTTCCCAAGAAATCCAGCCTCTCGCGGCCCGCACTCGATTATTTGACAGCACTTAGGGGCCAGCCAGACAAAAGGAGCGCACTAAGAGCCACAATCGATGCTTGGCGGATACAAGACTTCATTGTTTGCCTCGGGCTGGCTAGCGAGGCGGGATATTCTTGGGATGTGCACGAATACGACGACACCATAAAGCTACGGTTTTCAAAGGAGGAGCCGAAAAACGCAGCGCGATGAACTGTCGGGCAGCTCCGCTGAAAGATGAGCGTCCGCGGAGGACAACGAGCACGCAATGATCGTTGGGTCGCTCGCCGTGGTCGACGGTGTGAACACGGCCTCGCCCGTGCTCTATCACGTCCACGCCGATCAGGCTGTTTGCCGGGTCGATTCACGCGCCGCGCAACCGCGAGGCACGATCGAGTCGGAGCCGGCCGATCCGGATGACGGATGCGCTGAAAGCGACGGTGTGGCAGGCCACCTGGCAGCCACGCGCTCCGATCGTCCGAGCGGAGCGAGGGCGTGAATCGGCAGCGCCAACCAAAAGCCGGTGCGCCGCAATCGATCACCGGTTCACTGGTCCTGAACCATCGCTTCCCCGGCCAGTGGTTCCAGCTCGAATCCGGCTTGCATGACAACTGGCACCGCCATTACGATCCCTCACTCGGCCGGTATACGCAGCCCGATCCGTTGGGTTTCGTCGATGGACCAAGCGTTTTCGCCTACGTTCGTGGCAATCCGCAAGCGTTTGTCGATCTGGATGGTCGCAATCAGACCATTATAAGAGGCGCTTCCGTCGGTGGTCGCATCGGAGGCTCTATTGGCGGGCCCGGTGGCGCAGCGGTCGGCATGGGCATCGGCGCCGGGATTGGCATTGGCATCACCATTTATCAGTGCTACCGTGAAAAAACTCCGAAGGAAGACTGCACCGACCTTTATGTCAAGTGCTACGAGGAGCGGTGGTATGACGAGCCGGATTGGGACCCTTCGATGAGATGCGAAAGCTGCATGCGCATGTGCCAAGCACAAGGTTCATGGCCCTACGATAGGTGTCCGGCAAAGCGCTGAGCTCGAGAGAGGAGCACGAGATGTCCAACTCTTCCGAGATTGCGCCTGATTTTTCCAGCCTGGAGAGTTGGAGCACAATGACATTTCTTGACTCTCAGGACGCCCATGCGCAGGAAATCGCATTGCGCTTGCGGGATTTGGCAATATTTACTGATGATGAATTCTTGAGTGTCTCGATCGATGCGAAGGGCATACCCGAGGTCGCGAGGAAAGTACGCGAGAAATTGCACGAGCACCTGAGGGCGTTCGCCGAGTCATATACCGTCGCCTACGATTTCGTTGACGCCGGCGATTTGTCGTCCGCCAAAAGAACCCTTCTCAATCTGGCCCATCGGTCGTCGTCCCTTCTGATTCGCTATAAGTGCATAAATGAAACTAGACAGCTCGAGTCGGACGACGAACCGACCAAAGCGTGATTCAGCGACTCAGCAGGCGCGGAGTGTACAAGAACGGTAATCACCTGACACTCGCCGCTGCCGGTTGAGCATCAGATTGCGGGTTGCGCGGGTAGGGTTTCGGGTGTGGCTTTCGTCTCCTTTGGCTGTTGCGGTTTTGCTTTGCGGGGC
>JBFMEX010000059.1:0-15514 GCA_040752215.1 Pseudomonadota bacterium
CTGCGCCGGCGCAGGCCGGGCCCGGACTGCTCGAGGCCTGCTTCGCCCCTGCGACGCTGGCCGCCGCGCCAAGCGAGCGCCGGCCGGTCAAGGGCATCCGCCGCTTCGATGCGCCGCCCCCGCCCCGCACGCTCGTACCGTTCGCCCCCGTTCCGCCCGAGCGGCGCGGAGCGATCCGCCGCGTCGAGCTGCCCGCGGGCAGGAAGCTCATCGCCCTGACGCTCGATCTCTGCGAGCAGCCGGGCGAGGTCGCCGGTTACGACGGCGCGATCATCGACTACCTGCGCGCACACGGCATCAAGGCGACGCTGTTTGCCGGCGGCAAATGGATGCGCTCTCACCCCGAGCGGACGCGCCAGCTGATGGCGGATCCACGCTTCGAGCTCGCCAACCACGCCGAGGCGCACCGCAACCTCCGCCTCCTCGCCGGCGCCGCGCTGGCAGAGGAGATCGCCGGTCCGCAGCGCGCCTACGAGGCCGCGCGCGAGCAGCTGAGCCAGATGCAGTGCGTGACGGGGCACGAGGCAGAGCTGGCGCACGTGCCGCGGCGGATGGGCCTGTTCCGCTTTCCGTTCGGGGCCTGCAGCGCCGCCGCGCTCGCCGCCGTCAACGACGCCGGACTGCTGGCGATCCAATGGGATCTCTCGACCGGCGACCCCTCGCCGACCCAATCGGCGGCGGCGATCGCGGCGGCGATGGTCGGCAACGTCAGGCCCGGATCGATCATCATCGCGCATGCCAACGGCCGCGGTCACAACACCGCCGCCGCACTGCCGATCGCCATTCCGAAGCTGCGCGCCGCAGGCTACGAGCTTGTTACCGTGAGCGAGCTGATCGCCGCCGGAAAGCCGGTGATCGCCAACACCTGCTACGACAGCCGCCCCGGCGACACCGACCGCTACGACCGCCTATTCCCGAGCATTGCGGCGCGTCCCCCCTCGCCGAAGGGCTGGCGCACGGAGATCAAGCCGTGAGGTGGGACGGCGCGCCGGCAAAGTCGCTGCGCACGGTCGCCGAGCTGGCGATCCCCGCCGGCCGATCACTCGCGATCGCCGAGATCGTCGCGCCGATCGCGGCGCCCGAGATGCTCGCGCTGGCCGCACGCATCGTCGCTATTGACCCCTGGCGGCGGTACGCCACCTACACGGCCGAGGATCTCGCGGGCTATCTCGGTCACGTCGAGCCGGAGGCGCCGCGATTCCTGATTCTCGAGAATGACATCGTCGTCGGCGCATTCGGTTTACGGCACGGCTGGCTGCGCGGCCCCTACCTGCAGTTTCTCGCCGTGCTGCCGGAGGGCCAGCGCCGAGGCATCGGCAGCGCCGTTCTCATGTGGATCGAGACCGAGGCACGCGCCAACCGCGAGCGCAACCTGCTGGTGCTGACGTCGGCGTTCAACGAGCCGGCGCTGGCATTCTACGAGCGTCACGGCTTCACGCGCGTCGGTCCGCTCGCCGATCTCGTCGCCGACGGCATCACCGAGATCATGCTGCACAAGCGGCTGCGTTGAGTGCTCTTCGAATCAGTCGACCTCGAGCACGACGCGCCCGCGCACGTGCCCGGCGATGATCTCCGGCGCCAGCCTCTGAACCTCCGAGACCGGCAGCGTCACCGTCAGGGCGGCGAGCTTGGCCTTGTCGAGATCGCGCGCGAGGCGATCCCAGGCAGCGACGCGCTTGCGCCTAGGTGCCATCACGCTATCGATGCCGGCGAGCGTCACGCCGCGCAGGATGAACGGTGCCACCGAGGTCGACAGATCCATGCCCTGCGCGAGACCGCAGGCGGCGACGCAGCCGTGCAGCCGAGTCATCGAGATCGCATTGGCGAGTGTGTGACTGCCGGCGACGTCGATGGCGCCGGCCCATCGCTCCTTGCCGAGCGGGCGCGCCGGCTCGGAAAGCTCCGAGCGGTCGATCACCGCGGCGGCGCCGAGCGAGCGCAGAAATCCTTCCTCCTCGCGCCGGCCGGTCGACGCGATCACCTCGTGGCCGAGCCTGGCCAGTACCGCGACAGCGACGCTGCCGACGCCGCCCGCCGCCCCTGTCACCAGCACCGGCCCCTTGCCGGGCGAGACCTCGTGTGCCTCGAGCGCCATGACGGCGAGCATGGCGGTGTAGCCGGCCGTACCGATCGCCATGGTCTCGGCGGCGGTGAAGGCGGCGGGACGCCGGACCAGCCAGTCGCCCGGCACGCGGGCATACTGGGCATAGCCGCCGTGATGGGTCTCACCGACGCCCCATCCGTTCAGAACCACCCCCTCGCCGGGCTTGAAGTCCGGATGAGTGGAGGTCTCGACGGTCCCGGCGAAATCGATGCCGGGGATCAGCGGCCAGCGGCGGATGATCGGCGCTTTGCCGGTCAGCGCGAGACCGTCCTTGTAGTTCAGGGTCGAGTGGGTGATGCGGACCAGCACATCGCCCTCGTGCAGGTCGGCCAGCCCGATCTCGGTCCAGGCGATCTGCGGACCACCCTCTCCCCGGGTCGCAAGGAGCGCCTTGAAGCGTTGCATATCACCCTCGTGGTTGTCGTGGCAGCCGACCGGGGAGGCGGCGGAGTTGCGGGCCGCGACCCTGCCCGGTTCGCCCGGCCCAATCAAACTCTGTGCGCCCGAAGCCACGCGTCAAGCGAGATGCATCACTTTTCCATCCCGCAGCGCAAAACTGGTTCTGCTGGCCTGCGGAAGAAAATCGGGATGTCCACAGGCCGGCGGCGCGACTATTGCGCGTTTGCTTCGCAACCTTGGGCGATTACTTATGCGTTAACTTGGGATATTCTGTGCAGATATATTTGAGTTGCATTAGAGTATAATCGCCCGTTCTCGGCGGATAGCTCGATGCACTTGATGTTGATCAATAGTACGTCCCGTTCATTTGGCAGTGCAGCAACTTTTTCGCTTGGCATTCGACCTTTGTCGAACATACACTTTTTTCATGGGCCCCGATCCCTGACGGGCCATGGCAACCGGTGGCGACCAACGCGCCGGGGTGAAAAATGCAGCCGGACCCCACCGGCGAAGGAGGCAACGATGGAACTCAGAATGCGACTGAACGTCTTGGCCGCAATCATGTCTTTCGGCTTCCTGGCCGCCGTCGTCGTCGGAATGATCTGATTCCTTCCCGCGATAGCGAGGCCGCATACCCCCCAAAGCGAGATCCCAGGGCTGTCGAGGTAAGTCAGAGTTAGCGTGATCGACACGCCAAGTGGCTGGGGAACACGAATGAAGGCGCGGAGCCCCCTCTCCGCGCCTTCTCCTTTTCTTTCCGGCCACCCGAGCGGCTATGCGCCGCGTCAGCCCCTGCCGGCCAGGTGCCGGATCGCCTTGCCGAGCACGATCAGCCACGGCACCCCGTGCATCAGGAAATCGAAGATGTCGATCGGTCGAGTGAGCGTGCCGCGGGACAGCATCTTCAGCTTTTCCCAGATGTGCGGCTCGGGAAAGAACGGGGCGAGGCCGAGCGTCAGCGCGGCGATGACGGCGAGGTGCCAGGGGATGCGGTCGAGCCATTCCATGGCGGTCGGAGCTCCTGATGCCGGGGTGCGCTCTCAGCGCCGGATGATGTAGCCGAGCACGGCGCCGAGCAGCGGCAGCGCATATGGCGGCTTGACCGGGATCGCCTGCATGACCGCGGGAATGAGCGTCAGGCCGGCGCCGACGATGGCGAGGAACAGCGCCGAGGCGAGCGTCGACGAGGTCGGCAGTCTGACCTCCTTCAGCACGAACGAGCCGATGATGCCGACCACCCAGACGATCACGGCGTAGATCGCCGCGCGCACGAAGATCTGCGGATCGCCGTAGATCGGAACATACTCCAGGGCCTTCGGCGCGCCGAACCAGGCGGCCGCCAGCTGCACGAGGACAAGAATGACGTAGCCGATCATGATCTCCCCCCTTTGACATGTCGTCACGGTGGCCGACGACCACTCTTCCTTAGCCGACGCGCCAACGAGGGCAAGCGCTGGATCGCCACAGCCGGGGCGCGCGCCCTGCAAAGCCGCTCACGCCGCCGCGATGCTCGCGGCCCGCGGATCGTAGTTCAGCACCGGCGCCAGCCAGCGCTCGGCCTCCTCGACCGTCCAGCCCTTGCGCGCCGCGTAGTCCTCGACCTGGTCGCGCTCGATCTTGCCGACGCCGAAGTAATGGCTCTCCGGGTGCGCGATGTAGAGTCCCGACACGGATGCCGCCGGCCACATCGCAAAGCTCTCGGTCAATGTGATGCCGGTCTTGTCGCGCACGTCCATCAGCCTCCACAGCGTCGCCTTCTCGGTGTGATCGGGCTGCGCCGGATAGCCGGGCGCCGGGCGGATGCCGGCATACTTCTCGGCGATCAGCTCCTCGTTGCCGAGCCGCTCGCCGCTCGCATAGCCCCACAGCTCCTTGCGCACCCGCTCGTGCAGGCGCTCGGCGAACGCCTCCGCCAACCGATCGGCCAGCGCCTTCATCATGATGCGGCCGTAGTCATCGGTCGGCGCGAAATGCGCCTCCAGCGCCTCCGCGTCGCCGAGCCCGGTCGTGACGGCGAAGCCGCCGATGTAGTCGCCAACGCCGCTCTCCTTCGGCGCGATGAAATCGGCGAGCGCGGTGTGGGCCCGCTCGCGCGAGGGATCGCGGGCGATCTGCTGGCGCAGCGTGTGCAACGTCGCGAGACGGGAATGGCGCGGCTCACCGGTGTAGATCTCGATGTCGTCGCCGACGCTGTTTGCCGGCCAGAAGCCGACGACGCCGTTCGCCTTCAACCAGCGCTCGGCGACAATCCGCTCGAGCATCGCCTTGGCGTCGGCGAAGAGCTTGCGCGCCTCGGCGCCGACCTTGTTGTCGTCGAGGATCTGCGGATGGCGCCCGCGGAGCTCCCAAGTCGAGAAGAATGGCGTCCAGTCGATGTAGGGCACCAGCTCGGCGAGGTCGTAGCCCGCGTACGCACGCGGGCCGAAGAAGGTCGGCTTCCTCGGCTTGTAGGCGCCCCAGTCGATCTGGAACCGGTTGGCGCGCGCGGTGGCGAGCGGGACGCGCTCCTTGCGTGCCTCGTTGGCAAGATGAGCGGCGCGGACCTTGTCGTACTCGGAGCGGATATTGGCGACGTAGCCCGTGCGCTCGGTCGCGGACAACAGGTTGGAGACGACGCCGACGGCGCGGCTCGCGTCCAGCACGTAGATCGCCTGGTTGCGATTGTAGTTGGGGCTGATCTTGACGGCGGTGTGCACACGGCTTGTGGTCGCGCCGCCGATCAGCAACGGGCAATCGAAACCCTCGCGCTCCATCTCCGCGGCGACGAAGCACATCTCGTCGAGCGAGGGCGTGATGAGGCCGGAGAGCCCGATCAGGTCTGCTTTCTCCTTGCGAGCGGTCTCGAGGATTTTCGCCGCCGGCACCATGACGCCGAGATCGATCACCTCGTAGTTGTTGCACTGGAGCACGACGCCGACGATGTTCTTGCCGATGTCGTGCACGTCGCCCTTGACCGTCGCCATGACGATCTTGCCCGCCGCCGGCTGGTCGACGAGCCCCAGCTCCTTCTTCTCGGCCTCGAGGAAGGGCTGCAGATACGCGACCGCCTGCTTCATCACCCGGGCCGACTTGACGACCTGCGGCAGGAACATCTTGCCGGCGCCGAAGAGGTCGCCGACGACGTTCATGCCGGCCATCAAGGGGCCCTCGATGACGTGCAGCGGCCGCTCCGCCCTGGCGCGCGCCTCCTCGGTGTCGGCCTCGATGAAATCGGTGATGCCGTGCACGAGCGCGTGCGCCAGGCGCTCCTCCACGGGGCGCTCGCGCCAGGAGAGATCCTTCTCCTTCTGCTTCACGCCGCCCTCGCCCTTGAACCTCGGCGCCGCATCGAGCAGCCGGTCGGTGGCATCCGCGCGGCGATTGAGGACGACGTCCTCGACGAGCTCGCGCAGCTCCGGGTCGATGTCGTCGTAGAGAGCGAGCTGCCCGGCGTTGACGATCCCCATGTCCATGCCGGCCTGGATCGCGTGATAGAGGAACACCGAGTGCATCGCCTCGCGCACCGGCTCGTTGCCGCGGAACGCGAACGACAGATTCGACACGCCGCCGGAGATGTGGACGAGGGGAAAGCGCTCCTTGATCTGGCGCGCCGCCTCGATGAACGCGAGGCCGTAATTGTTGTGCTCCTCGATGCCGGTGGCGACGGCGAAGATGTTGGGGTCGAAGATGATGTCCTCGGGCGCAAAGCCGATCCTCTCGGTCAGCAGCTCGTAGGCGCGCGCGCAGATCTCGACCTTGCGCTCGACCGTGTCGGCCTGACCCGCCTCGTCGAACGCCATGACGACGACGGCGGCGCCGTAGCGCTGCACCTTGCGCGCGTGCTCGAGGAATGGTCCCACGCCCTCCTTCATCGAGATCGAGTTGACCACCGGCTTGCCTTGCACGCATTTGAGACCGGCCTCGATGACGCTCCACTTGGAGCTGTCGATCATCACCGGCACCCGGGCGATGTCGGGCTCGGAGGCGATCAGGCTCAGGAACGTGCGCATTGCCTTCTCGGAATTGAGCAGGCCCTCGTCCATGTTGACGTCGATGATCTGCGCGCCGTTCTCCACCTGCTGGCGGGCGATGGCCAGCGCCGCGGTGTAGTCGCCGGCCTCGATCAGCTTGCGGAACTTGGCCGACCCGGTGACGTTCGTGCGCTCGCCGACGTTTATGAACTGCTGTGCTGCGGAGGTGGTGGTCATCTCGATCTCGGACTTCCTGGGTTCACCCATGTACGAACGGCTCGAGGCCGGAGAGGCGCATCTTGGGCTCGATCGTGGGCACCACGCGCGGCTTGTGCTTCTTGGCGTGGCTGGCGATGTGGGCGATGTGGTCGGGCGTCGAGCCGCAGCAGCCGCCGATGATGTTGACCAGCCCGTCGGCGAGCCAGGGATCGATATTGCACGCCATCTGGTGCGGGCCCTCGTCGTACTCGCCCATCGCGTTCGGCAGGCCGGCGTTGGGATAGGCGGAGATGCGCACGTCGGCGACGTGGGCGAGCTCGGCGAGGTGCGGGCGCATCAGCTCGGCCCCGAGCGCGCAGTTGAGCCCGATCGAGAACGGCTTCAGGTGCCGCATCGAGTACCAGAACGCCTCCGGCGTCTGGCCCGAGAGCGTGCGGCCGGAGCGGTCGGTGATCGTGCCGGAGATCATGATCGGCAGATCGACGCCCTTCTCATCCAGAACCTCGAGCGCCGCATAGCCGGCCGCCTTGGCGTTGAGCGTGTCGAAGATGGTCTCGATCAGGATGATGTCGACGCCGCCGTCGACGAGCGCCCGGACCTGCTCGGCGTAAGCCTCGCGCAGCATGTCAAAATCGACGTTGCGGAAACCCGGATTGTTGACGTCGGGCGAGATCGAGGCGGTGCGATTGGTCGGGCCGACCGCGCCGGCGACGAAGCGCGGCTTGGACGGCGTCTCTCTGCTCCAGGCGTCCGCGGCATGGCGCGCGAGCTTGGCCGCCTCGAGGTTGATCTCGTAGACGAGGTCCTCCATGCCGTAGTCGGCCATCGAGATCGACTGCGCGTTGAACGTGTTGGTCTCGACGATGTCGGCACCGGCGCGCAAATACTTCTGATGGATGCCCTCGATGATCTCGGGCTGGGTCAGGACGAGCAGGTCGTTGTTGCCCTTGACGTCCTTGCCGTGGTCGGCGAAGCGCGCGCCGCGATAGTGGCCCTCGCCCAGCTTGTGCTGCTGGATCATGGTGCCCATCGCCCCGTCGATGATGAGAATTCGCTCCGCCGCCGCCTTCTCCAGCGCGCTGTAGCTCGGCCGTCTCCTCATGGTAACTCGGTCCTTTCCGTTGGACATCACGCGGCGCTGGCGTGGGCGACCTTGATCGGCCTGAGCCCCAGCAGGTGGCAGGTTGCATACACGAGATCGGCGCGATTGAGCGTATAGAAGTGGAACTTCTTGATGCCCTCGTCGACGAGGTCCATCACCTGCTCGGCGGCCACCGCCGCCGCCACCAGGTGATTGGTCGCGGGATCGTTGTCCAGTCCCTCGAAGCGGTGCGCCAGCCAAGCCGGCATCGACGCTCCCGCCTTGGCCGCGAACCCGGCCACCTGTTTGAAATTGTGGATCGGCACGATGCCCGGCATGATCGGCACCCAGATGCCGGCCGCGCGCACCCGCTCGAGGAAGCGCAGGTAGAGCGCGTTGTCGAAGAAGAACTGGGTGATGATGCGGTCCGCGCCGGCGTCCACCTTGGCCTTGAGGTTATCGATGTCGGCCTCGACCGTCGGGCTCTCGGGGTGCTTCTCGGGATAGCCGGCGACCGAGATCTCGAACGGGGCGATGCGCTTGAGACCCGCTACCAGCGCGGCAGCGTTGGCATAGCCCTGCGGATGCGGCGCGTAATGCGCGCCGACACCGGCCGCCGGATCGCCGCGCAGCGCCACGATGTGGCGCACGCCGGCCTCCCAATAGCCCCGCGCCACCGCGTCGACCTCGCTCCGCGTCGCGTCGACGCAAGTCAAATGCGCGGCCGGCCGCAGAGTGGTCTCGCGCACGATGCGGGCGACGGTCGCGTGCGTGCGCTCGCGTGTAGAGCCGCCGGCGCCGTAGGTCACCGACACGAACTCGGGCCGGAGCGGCGCGAGGCGCTCGACGGAGGCCCACAGCGTCTCCTCCATCCGCTCGGTCTTGGGTGGGAAGAACTCGAACGAAACGTCGATCTCACCGGCACCGAGCAGGCGGCTCCTGCGCTCAATATTGGTGTTCATCAGCTCGCCCTTTCCAAAGCTCTCGCCGGCTTGGCGGCGTATGGTCGCTCGGGCGCCGCGCCGTTGCGCGCGACCCACAGCGTCACGGTCAGTGCCTCCGGCCCCTTGGCCGCCGGCGCCAGGCTCTTGACATCGAGCACCTCGAGCCCGGCCTCGGTGAGCCAGTCCGAGACCTGCGCGGCCGGAAAGCCCAGACGCTCGTGAGCGTGCTCGTCGCGCAGGAACTCGAGCTCGTGCGGTGCGAAGTCGACGATCAGCAGGCGCCCGCCCGGCCCGAGCAGGCGCGCCGCCTCGCGGATCGCGCGTTGCGGCTCGGACAAGAAATGCAGCACCTGGTGCATCACGACGGCGTCGGCCGAACGGTCGGCGAGCGCGAGCCCATAGAGATCGCCGTGCCTCAGCTGCGCCTTGGTGATGCCGGCCTCGGCCAGCTTGGCGCGCGCATAGGCCAGCATCGACTGGCTGAGGTCGAAGCCGAGCCCGTGCGTATAGGTGTCGGCGAACAGCTCCAACATGCGCCCGGTGCCGGTGCCGGCGTCCACCAGGAGCTCGAACGGACCCGGACCGAGCGCAGCGCGCATCGCCGCCTCGACCTCGCGCTCGGAGACATGCAGCGATCGGATGCGGTCCCAGTCGGCGGCGTGGGTCTCGAAATAGGACTGTGCCCTCGCCTCGCGCTCCTTCTTCAACGCTTCGGCCCGCTCGCGGTCGCGATCGAGCGTGGGATCGTCGGGCCGCACCAGCGTCAGCAGACGCATCGCCAACTGGCCGGCCGCGGATCGTTCGCTCAGGTGGAAGTAGACCCAGCTGCCCTCGCGGAAGCGCTCCAAGAGGCCGGCCTCGGCGAGCAGCTTCAGGTGGCGGCTGATGCGCGGCTGGCTCTGGCCGAGGATATGGGTCAGGTCCTTGACCGTCAGCTCGCCGGCGGCGACCAGGGCGAGGATCCTGAGACGCGTCGGCTCCGCTGCCGCCTTCAGCGCCGTCACCAGTTGCCGTGCCTCGAGCTTGTCTATCATGCGGCGCTCCATTCCGCGGCAGATATAAACATATCTTTATGTCTGTCAAGCGCCTAAGGCGAGCCGTCCGCCGGGTCCGCAGCGCCATTCAATTCTCGGCCGCCGGCGCACACCCTCTCCCGGGACGGAAGATGGTGCCCGCAGGGCGGGTGAGGGACGTGCAGCGCGCGCTGCGGCCGGCGATGGGCGACCCTCTTATTCGCCCCTTCGGGGCACCCCGGATCAAGTCCGGCGCAAGCTCTTGCCCCCACGGGAGGTGAAAGACGGTGCGGCGCAGAATGAACTGAACCGCCCTGGACGGGGCCTGGCGTCGTCGCTGTTCGCGGCACAGCTTAACCGGACGTAAGCCATGTTCCCTTAGCCTGCCCGGGATCCGATGTGAGCCCTTGGGAACCCCGATGCGCCTGCCCGCCTTCGACACCATTCAGCCGGCTGACCGGCCACTCGCCCTGCCTCTGTCGCTCGATCTCTCCGGCCCGCGGCTCGGCCCCTGGGTGCTGACATTGCTGCTCGTCCCGCTCGCCGGACTGGCGCTGGCGCCATTCGCGCTGCTCGCTGCCCACGCCGTCGAGGACGGGACCGCCCGCGAGGCCATCGCTGCCCGGCCGCTCGCCACCTTTCAGCTCGGCCTCGGGTTCGTGGTCCTGGCCTCGGTGCTGACCCTCGCATTCGCCCGGGCCTTCTCCGGCATCGGCCGCAGGCGGCAGATCGAGATCGCCGAGGGCCGGGTCGTCGTTACGGACGAGGCCCTGCTCGGCCGGCGCCGCTGGGAAGGCCCGCTCGCCGAGTTCATCGGCCTCGCCCATCACGTCCGCTCGACACTCTCCGGCGCCCGCCACGAGCTGATCCTCGTTCACCCCGATCGCAACCGCTCGTTGCTGGTCCGTATCGCCCCGCGGCTGTCCCGCTCGGAGGTCGCCGCCGCTGCCGCCGCGCTCGGCCTTCCCGAGGTCGAGCCGGGCGCTCTCTACAGGCGCCGGCCGGCCGGTTGCGTCCCGCCCCGGGCACCGGAGCGTGCGATCGGCGCCACCGGCCATGATCCCGAACCAATTGTCGCCTAACGAGGTTTGACGGAGGCCGCTCGGCCATGCTGAAAGTGGGAGGCCTCCGGATGTCGTCCACGGACGTGCGACATCCCGTGGACATCAGGTTCGAGCGAGGAGCAGCGACGCGATGACGACGATCACTGCGAGCCGCAGATGGCGGCCGCTTCAGAGGCTCCTGGCCACCCCGCTCGCCGCTCTCATTCTCCCGCTGGTGATCAGCGTCGCGCCCGCACGTGCCGACCAGCCGGCGCACTATATGCAGCGCGTCGCCAACGAACTCGTTGCCGCCTCGCGCAGCGGCTCGCAATCGGCGTTCGCCGATGTCATCCGCCGCCATGCCGATTTGCCGACGATAGGGCTCTATTCGCTCGGCTCATACGGCAAAGGCCTGCCGCAGACCCAGCGCACCTCCTACTACACGGGCATGATCAACTTCATCGCCCGCTACGCCTCGACCGAGGCGCCGAAATACCCCGTCGCCGAGGCGATCGTGATCGGCCAAACGGACGAGACCAAGAACGGCGTCTACGTCGACTCGACCATCAAGCTGAAGAACGGCACCAACTACGAGGTGCGCTGGTGGCTCGTGCGACGCGGCGACTCCTACAAGGTCGCCGACGCCGAGGTGATCGGCTTCTCGGCCCGTGAGCAGCTGAAGCGGCTGTTCGAGAACTACATCGCCGAGAACGGCGGCCAGCCGCAAGCGCTCGTCGTCGCGCTGAGCCGCTTCTGATCCAGCTCCACCACGCCCGACAGTCCCACCGGAATGCCGGTCAGCGCGTCTCGATGGCTGGCGGCGGCGCACAGAAGACGCTCGACGTCGGGCTGCCCGGCAGCACCGTCGAGGCACCGAGCAGCGCGATTCCAAGGCCGACCGCCAGCCGTGTCGGCCCGTGCGCCTCGATACGCGCCAGGCTCGCGATGCCGAGCGCGGTCAGCGTGACCGGCACCAGCGTCGCCAGCCCGAAGCCGGCCATGACCACCGCGCCACCGAGTGCGCTGCCGGCAAGCATCGCCGTGAACAGCGCCGCATAGACCATCGGGCACGGGATGATCCCCCATGTCAGCCCGGCGACATAGGGGCCGAGAGCACTGCGGCGCAGTGGCGCCAGCCAACGAGCCAGCACCGCCGAGACCTTCGCCACGAGGCGGTCCACCGCCGCCGGCATCGGCACCAGACCCGCGAGCGTCAGGCCGAGCCAGACAACCGCCGCCGCTGCCGCCCATTGCAGCACGCGATAGGCGCCGGCGGCGTTGAATGCGCCGTAGAGACCGGAGCCGAATGCACCCAGCATGGCGCCCGCCGCCACGTAGCCGCTGATGCGCCCCGCCTGCGACAGCATCAGCACGCGGACTCGGTCCCCGGCCGTTTCGGGATTGAACAGCAGAACGATGCTGGTCGCTATGCCGCCGCACATGCCGGCGCAGTGCAGCGTGCTCGCCAGCCCGAGCAGCACGCCACCGAGGAAGCTGAACTCCGAGATTTCCATTGCCATCCGCCGGCCGCGCATTGCCTCGCGCCGGGAGCCTCGCTTACGTCACATCCCGATCGCGTACCCGGACTAGCGCATCGCGTAGACGAATACCACCGCCGGGTCCTGGCCGCGGACGCGGCTGTAGACCATGCTGATCCGGTCGATGTCGCGCCGCTTGCCCTTGAGGTCGATGACCCGCGTGCAGCTGCCCGGCTCGAACTGCGAGCGGACCTGGATGTCCTGCCGCTCGCCGTTGCCGTAGACGACGTCGAGGTCGAGCATCTTGAGCGGCGCCATCTCGACACAGATCCTGATCGCCCGATGCCCCTCGTGACCGCGCACCTTGATGACGTCGCGGTCGCCCTTGAAGTTGGCCTGCTGGGTGCCGATGAACTCCCACTCGGCCGCTCCGGCGGTGGGCGCGGAGGCGGCAAGCAGCGCGAGTGCGGAAAGAAGGGCTCGAGCTGTCATCGTGTGCACCGATCGGCATCCAAGATCTGCGCGCACCAATAGTGGGGCACGTGCTGCGCGTCAACGATACGCGCTGGACGACGCGGCCGGTTGCCGCCGCGCGCGCTGGCCGGACCATCCGCCGACATGCGGGCACGCGCCAGCCGCTTCCCCTCGGTGCCGATGCGACCACCCGCAAGGGGCCAAACGACCTCGCTGAGTGGTCGTGGCAGAATGGCTTGGCGAGCGCTGCCGTCGCGGCTCCCTTGGTCGCTGTGATCGGCTATGGCCTTTCTCGTCCGCAACCTCGCTCGCGTACGCGCGCGGATCGATTGTTCTTTGCCCGTGCTGTTGGACCTAGTTATCGGCGCCATCACACCAGCCTGCTTTGCTCGATCGCGGCGGCGATGAAGCTCTTGAACAGGGGGTGGGGCTCGAAGGGGCGGCTTTTCAACTCCGGGTGGAACTGCACGCCGACGAACCACGGGTGGTCGGGATATTCGACCGTCTCCGGCAAGAGGCCGTCGGGCGAGAGGCCGGCAAAGGACAGGCCGGCCTTTTCGAGCCGCGCGCGATAGGCGGTGTTGACCTCGTAGCGGTGGCGGTGGCGCTCGGAGATCTGGGTCGCGCCATAGATGTCGGCGATGCGGCTCCCCTGCGCGAGCGTCGCCGCGTAGGCGCCGAGCCGCATGGTGCCGCCGAGGTCGCCGCCCTGGCGGCGCTGCTCGAGTTCGTTTCCCCGCATCCATTCGGTCATCAGGCCGACGACGGGCTCGGCGGTGGGGCCGAACTCGGTCGAGTTGGCCCCGGCCACGCCGGCGAGGTTGCGCGCCGCCTCCAGGCACGCCATCTGCATGCCGAAGCAGATGCCGAAGTATGGCACGCGCCGCTCGCGCGCGAACTTGGCGGCGAGGATCTTGCCCTCCGCGCCGCGCTCGCCAAAGCCGCCCGGGACGAGGATGCCGTCGACCCCTTCCAGATACGGCGCCGGATCCTCGCGCTCGAAGATCTCGGATTCGATCCACTCCAGCTTGACCTTGACCCGGTTGGCGATGCCGCCGTGCACCAGCGCCTCGATCAGCGACTTGTAGGCGTCCTTCAATCCCGTGTACTTGCCGACGATTGCGATCGTCACCTCGCCCTCGGGGTTCGCGATGTTGCGCGAGATGGTCTCCCAGCGCGAGAGATCGGGCTTGGGCGCGCCGGTGATCGCGAACGCCGCCAGCACCTGCTCGTCGAGCCCCTCGCGGTGGTAGGCGAGCGGCACGTCGTAGATCGAGCCGACGTCGAGCGCCTGGATCACCGCCTCCTCGCGCACGTTGCAGAACAGCGCGATCTTCTTGCGCTCGGAGCGCGGGATCTCGCGATCCGAGCGGCACATCAGGATGTCGGGCTGGATTCCGATACCGCGCAGCTCCTTGACCGAGTGCTGCGTCGGCTTGGTCTTCAGCTCGCCAGCAGAAGGAATGAACGGCACCAGCGTCAGGTGGATGAAGACCGAAGTCTGTCGCGGCAGCTCGTTGCCGAGCTGGCGGATCGCCTCGAAGAATGGCAGGCCCTCGATGTCGCCGACGGTGCCGCCGATCTCGACCAGCACGAAGTCGACGGCGTCGTTGCCGGAAAGCACGAACTGCTTGATCGCGTCGGTGACGTGCGGGATCACCTGCACGGTGCCGCCGAGGTAGTCGCCGCGGCGCTCCTTGGCGAGGATGTCTTGGTAGATCCGCCCGGTGGTGATGTTGTCCGACTTCTTCGCCGGCACGCCGGTGAAGCGCTCGTAGTGGCCAAGGTCGAGGTCCGTCTCCGCGCCGTCGTCGGTCACGAACACCTCACCGTGCTGGTAAGGGCTCATCGTGCCGGGGTCGACGTTCAGGTAGGGATCGAGCTTGCGCAGGCGGACGGTGTATCCGCGCGCCTGGAGCAGCGCGCCGAGAGCCGCCGATGCAAGACCCTTTCCGAGGGAGGAGACCACGCCGCCGGTAATGAAGATGTACCGTTGCATGGGCTTTGGTCTTGGCACGAATCCGCGCCGATTCGAAGCGGCAATATGGCCACATCCACATGGGTGGCGCGATGACGTCGTCTGCCGAGCAAGGTGCCCGGCGCGGGCGCTAGTTCGACTGCGGGACCGCCGGACCCGAGGGTGCCGCCGGCTGCAGCTTGTCGAGCACGCCACCGCGGCCGCCAGACGGAGCCTCGCCGGAGCCGGACGCGGGCGCACCGGGTGCTCCCGGCGTGCCCTCGAACGCCGAGCCCTTCGGCGCCGGGCCCTGGGCGACCACGGTCAACACGATCGAGGTCAGGAAAAACGCCGCAGCCAGCGCCGCGGTGGTCCGTGTCAGCAGGTTGGCGGTGCCGCGGCCGGTCAGGAACCCACCGCCGCCGCCCTCGCCCATGCCGAGCGCGCCACCCTCGGAGCGCTGCAGCAGCACCACGCCGACCAGCGCGGCGGCGATCATGAGATGGATGACGAGCAGGACGGTAGCCATGCGGGGACGCTTTCCGGTTAGTCGTGCGATATCGGGATGCGCCGGCTTCTACACCAAGCGACCCGGCGATGCCAGCCCTGCCAGCGGCGAGGCAGGCCGAGCTCGGTGCGGCCGGGGGTCGCCTATTGCTCGAGGCCGGACTTGAGCGACGGCGCCGCTGCGGCAGTCGGTGGCCTGGCCTGGGCCGGCGCGGGCTCGGCCTTGCGCGCGAGCGCGTCGTCTTGCGGCGGAACATACGCGTCCACCGGTCGCTTTTTCGGCGCGAGCTTGGTCGACGCGTTGCCCGCCGAGCCCGCCGCCGCCGCTGGCGCCACGGTCCCGGT
>JBFMEX010000060.1:0-9656 GCA_040752215.1 Pseudomonadota bacterium
GTGCTGCATCACACCGGAGACATGCGCGCGGCGATCGCACGCGCCGCCGTGATGGTCGCGCCCGGCGGGCTGTTGGCGCTCGCGCTCTACCGGCGCACCTGGCTCGATCCCGTTTGGGTCGCCGAGAAGCGCTGGTACAAGGGCGCCGGCCCGCGCGGCCAGCGCCTCGCACAGCAAGCCTACGTTGGCCTGTTCCGCCTCGGCCTCGCCGCCACGGGCCGTAGCTACGCCACGCACGTCGCCGGCTACAAGGACCGCGGCATGGACTTCTACCACGACGTGCACGATTGGCTCGGCGGCTACCCCTATGAGGCGATCCTCGCGCCGGAGCTCGACGCGCTCGTCGCGCCGATGGGGCTCGAGAAGGTGCGCGTCTTCGCGCGCGGGCGCGCGATCGGTCTCCTCGGCTCCGGCTGCGACGAGTACGTTTACCGCCGGCGGGGCTGAGCCCGATCTCAGCTCATGAAGTTGCGCGCGATCATCGACGCGAGTCGCTGCATCACCAGGAACCCCGCCGCCGGTTCGTCGCGCAGGATGTCGATCAGCTTGTCGCCGTTGATGACGATGATCTGCGAGCGCTCCAGCACCTCGGCCGAGCCCAAGCGGCGCGGATGCTCCGGCACCAGCGCCGCCCAGCCGAAGATGGTGCGGCTGCGAATGAGCGAGCTCGGCGCCAGCGCGCCCGACCCCTTGTCGAACGTGAAGCGCACGAGACCCGAGATCAGCACGAAGCTTTCGAGCGCGTCGTCGCCGTGCCGGTAGAGCACGGTGCCCGGCTCGTAGGTCTTGACCCACACGCTGTCGGCGATGCGCCCGAGCGTCGCCTCCGGCAGGCCGGCGAACACCGAGGTCTCGTTGAGGATGCTCTTGATCTGGCCGGCGGCGATCATATCGCTCTCCCTGAGAGGCTCGCGAAGCCGAGTGTCGCCGCACCCGCTCGCGGCGTCCAGGGGACAGCCGGCTATCGGCCGATTGGCGGCAGCGATCCGCATTGCTCCTATCGCCCCGGCCGCGCGCGGAGTTCCGCGCCGAGGGCCACAATGCTGCCATCCCCCGCTGCGCTCCTGGGGTCCGTCACCGTGGATGCATGCAGCCTGGAGGCATCGGCCTCTCATGAAGGTATCGAGGGTCCTGCCCTGTGTCGTCGCCGTCGCGATGCTCGCCGTGTCGTCGGCCACGGCCGCCCTGGCGCGCAGCGGCGACGGGCCGAGCGCCAAGTCCAAGGGCTTCGCCAAGTCCGAGCACGTGCTCGCCTTCATCAACGGCTATCGCGACAAGAAGGAGCCGAAGCGGTTGCCGGCGGCGGTGAAGGCGATGGGTGAGCACGGCCTCATCAAGGATCCCGAGCAGTCGGGCATCTACATCGGCTTCATCGCCGGGGTTCTCGGCGAGAACCCGGCGACGGCCGAGAAGCTCGTCACCGAGATGTTCCCGATGCCCCCGGTCGAGCAGGCCGTGCTCGTCAAGGCGATCGCCTACTCGGGGCTCACCGACTGGAAGGCGCTGCTGGGCAAGTTCGTCGAGCGCATGCCGGCCCGCAAGGTGCTGATCGAGAAATACCTCTATCGCAACGCGCCGACGCTCGAGGCTTTGGCGCTCGACGCCGACGGCGGCAATGCGATCGACATCAACTGGGGCTACTTCTTCGCCACCGGCTCACATGCGCCGGCGAGCCGCATCATCGGCGCGCTGGTCTGGTCGACCGAGCGGAACGACGTCGAGAAGCTGACCATCGGCGCGATGGCTAAGTGGACGCTCGCCTCGAACGCCTCGCGCGACAAGACGCTCTTGGACATCGCCAAGGCGGAGCTCAATACCCAGCCCGAGGAGGTCAGGAAGCCGCTGCGCGAGGTGATCGAGGCGGCGGAGACGTTCGAGACCGGTCGCATCAAGCGCGAGGCGTTGAAGGCGATCGAGGAGTTGAAGGTCAAGGGCCCGCAGGCGGGCCGCGACTTCGTCTGGTGGGGCCAGGCCGGCCAGACCGTGCTCGCGGCCGGCTGTGTCGCCGCCGGAGCGCTCGGCCAGGTGCAAGTCGGCATCCCCTGCGTGCTCGGCGGCGCGCTCTCCTCCGCCGCGCTGCACTTCCTGAAGCCGGGACAGTAGTCCGGGCGAGTCTAAGCGACACGATATGGCCGCGATTGAAGGCCAAGCTCTGCTAAGGGCTTAGCTCGCAAATCCTGGGGGTCTCTATCATGCCGCGCTCGTATCGCGTCACGCTGGCGTTTTCATTCTCGTCGCTTTGCGCCGTCACCGTCGCCGCACCGTTGCTTGCGGCCGCTCCCGCCGCTTCACCGACCACCAACGCTCTCGCGCACCTTGCCGGCCGCTGGTCGGGCGAGGCAAGCGTGGTCCCGGCGTCGGGCCCGAGCGAGGCATTCAAGTGCGTCGTCACCTACCGCCCGAGCGCGGAGGGCGCCGCCATGAAGCAGACTCTGCGCTGTACGAAGGGCGAGTTCAGGCTCGAGGCGGCAACCGACCTGACCATCGACGGCGACAGGGTGAGCGGGCGCTGGGAGGACAAGATCAACGCGCTCGGCGGCGACGTCAGCGGCGTCGTCACCAAGACCGGCTTCGACATTCAGCTCGGCGGACGCTTTTTTGCAGCCGGCATGACGGTGACCGGCGACGATTGCGCCCAGTCGGTCCGGCTGGTGCCGGTCAGGGCCGACTACATCAAGGAGCTGTCGGCCTCGCTGCGGCGCTGCTGAGGAGGGGCGGGAGATCCTCACTCGGCGGTGGGCTCGCTGTAGCTGGCGGTGCGGGCTTGCGGGGTGCGCGACCCGCATAGCTCGTTGGCGCGGGTCAATGCGGCGCTCGCGCTGTCGAACATGCCGACGACCGCACCGTTGCGCGTCGAGCCTGCAATGAAGCTCTCGGCCATCGCCGTCTCGAATCCGGCGACGACGCCGAGCGCAGTGTAGCGCACGCGTCCGCCCTCGAGCGAGCGCACTAGCACGCCCGGGCTCGACGAGGCGCCGGCACGCGCCACCTCGCAGCCGAGCGGCGTCGGCACGGCCGCCGTCGGTAGCGGCGCCAGCGCCTGTGCGGCCACGTCGGCCAGACCGGCGAGACGCGGACCGATCGCGCGCGCTGGCGGCTCCGGCTCGCTCGCCGGCCGGGCGATCGGCTCAAGTCGCACCGCAGGCTCGGCCTGGACGACCGCCTCCTCGCGCCGCCAGATCGTACGCACCGGCACGCGTCGCGCGGGCACCGGGGCAGCGATGGGCGGCGCTTGGATCGCGGCGGCGCTGGCACCGCAGTGCTCGGCGCGGTAGCGATCGGCGATCGCCTCGATCGAGCGGTGATAGGCGCGATCGGCAGCCCAGCGGTTGGTGAGGTCGGAGAACCGGACCGGCCGCGCGAGGCGCTGCGAGGCGGAGACGATGTCGTCCTGCTTCAACGCCGTGCGCGGTGCCACCGGACTGGCGACGCGCTCGCCCGAATAGGCGACGAGATGCTGCATCTGCGCCAGCACGCCGGTCGAAATGTCGGGAAAGCTGTCGCCCGGCGCGCCGCCGCCAGTGGCGCCGATGCCGGCGAAGTTGTTTTGTCCCGGCTTGACGTCGCCAGGCCGCCCGTCGCCGCGCCGGAAGGCGAGGTAGTTGGTCTCCAGCGCCATCTGGAAGAATGCATAGTCCCAGCGGACTTTCAGCGCCTCGCCGTGGCGCTTGTACCATCGCGCGATGTCGCGATAGCGCGCCTCCAGGCGCGCGTTGTTGGCGGCGAGGAACGCCATCAGCCGCTCGGGCGTGACGCACGCCGGCACGGGGTTGCTGGCGCTCGATCGGATCTCGGGAAGCGCAGCGCGCGCCGGCAGCGGCGAGCCGAGCAGGGCTAAGCCGAGTGCGAGCGCAGCAGCGTATGCGGACGCCGTCCTCGGAGGCTGGGTGCGGTGGGCGGCCATGCGGCGCGATCCTCGGCGGGCTGCTGGAGGCAGGGGCGCGGTCGGCGCGCCCCGTCTCTCGTCGTCAGCGTCGGATCAGCCCTCGGGGCAGAGGTTGAATGCCTTGTCGAGCGCCTGGTTCGCCGACTTGAACTCGGCCACCGTCTCGCCGCCCTTGGCATAGGCGGCGATATAGGCCTCGGCCTCGCGCTTCTCGCGGCCCTCGTTGACGTCGAGCACGGTGTAGTTGGTCGTCTCGCCGGCGACGGCCTTGATGATCACCGCCTTGTGCCCGCCGTAGCTCGCGGTCCAGACCTTGCAGGCGGACTTGGATGGGGCCACCTTGGCGGGCGACTTCGCCGCGCCCGGACTGGCAGCAAGCGCCGCGGTCTCGGTGCGCGTGGCGTCGACGTCCGGACCGGCGGTCGCGGCATCGCTGGTGGCGGCCGGCTCGTCCTTCGGCGCGTTGAGGATCTTGTAGGCGGGCTGGCTGGCGGCCGCTGGTGGCGCTGCGGCGGTTGCCGACTTGCCCGCTTCGGCCAGCGCGCCGCCCGCGCCGAGCCCCAGCCGATCCGTGTCGCCGGATGCAACCGCGGCCGCGACCGAGCGCTTGGCGGATTCGACGCCGCTCGAGCCGCCGGCAGCGGATCGCTGGGCATCGATCGCGCGTGACATGTCGACCGCGACCGCGAGGCCCTTGCGCGCCTCCGCCACCAGCTCCGGCCGCGGATCGGGCCCCTTGCACGCCGTCTCGGCAAACTTGTCGGCGATCGCGGCAATCTCGCTCGCATAGCGCCTGTCGCCCGGGGCCCACTTGCGGGCGAGTTGGGTGTAGGTGATCGGGCCCTTGATCGTCCTCTGCCAGGACGTGAGCACGCCCCACTCCTGGACCTTGCGCGTGCGCTCGGCGACGGGGCTCTCGATCCTCTCGCCCGAGTACATCAGCACGTGCTCGAGGTGCGCGCGCACGCCGATCGAGATGCTCTCGAAGCTCTCGCCGGGAGCGCCTTTCCCGGTCGCGCCGAGGCCGGCGAAGTTGTTCTGCGACGGCTTCACGTCGCCGGTGAAGGTCAGGTTGCCGGTCTCGACCAGCATCTGGAAGAATGCCGTATCCCAGCGGACGGCGAGGTCCTCGCCGTGGCGCATGTATTCGGTGGCAATTCCCTCGAAGCGCGGATCGAGGCGCGGATTGCGCGACTGCAGGAAGGCCATGAGCCGGCCGGGCGTGGCACAGCTTACGGCCTTGTTCCTGTCGGTCGATTTGATCGGGGGAAGCTCGGCGGCGAGCGCCGGGAAGGAAAGGACGGTGCCGACGGCCAATGCGAGGCCGGAGAGAGCGGTTCTCATATGCATGCCCAATCTTGAACGCGGCGCCAACCGGGCGCCCAACGAGATGAACCCGTTTGTAGAGCCTTAACGTTAACGGAGCGTTTACGACCTCGATCGACCCCCGTGTGCCCCTTTTGCCCCCGGGCATCGGTCAGGACTGGATGCTGGCTTCCCTTTGGGGCGCCAGTTTGGGCGGTCGGCGGTGGAATTGTGGCAACTGTGCGCCCGCTCAGGGTTTGCTCGCTGCCGTCTCGCGACCGCGCAGCGTCAAGTTCTCGGCCCCCTCCCACAACAGATGCTGGCCGCCGTCGAGGGCGATCATCTGCCCGGTCATCGAACGGGCCGAGAGAATGTAGCGCACGGTGGCCGGTATCTCCTCCTCGCGCGGCCCGCGTCCGAGCAGCGTCGAGGCGCACTCGGCGGCGAACTCGGCCGGCGTCTGGTGCACGCTCGCCAGCACCGGCCCGGGGCCGATCGCGTTGACGCGCACCCTCGGCGCCAGCGCCTGCGCCAGCGTCCGCGTCGCCGTCCACAGCCCGGCTTTCGAGATCGTGTAGGAGAAGAACTCCGGCGTCAGGTTCCAGACCCGCTGGTCGATGATGTTGATGACGTTGCCTTCGACGCCCTCGGGCAGGTGCAGGTAGAGCTCCTTGGCCAGGAACACCGGCGCCTTGAGGTTGATGTCGAGGTGCTTGTCCCAGGTGTCGGGATCGAGCGTGGGGACGGTGTCGAGCAGGAACTCGGACGCGTTGTTGACGAGGCACGTGGGCGCGCCGATCGCGTGCCGGCAGCCCGCGACCAGCGCCTTGGCGGCGTCTCCGTCGGCGAGGTCGGCAGGGATGGCCACCGCCTCGCTGCCGAGTGCCCTGATCTCTGCCACCAGCGTCTCCGCCTCGGCCCGCGAGCGGCGATAGTGCACGCCGATGCGCCAGCCGTCGCGTGCGAGATCGAGGGCGATGGCGCGGCCGATGCGCCGGGCCGCGCCGGTGATGAGGGCGACCCCTGGGGCCGCAGGGTCGGATGCCTTGGTCTCGCTCGCCATTCTGGTCTCGGTCGCCGTGCGCCGCCCGCTCCCCGAATTGGTCCGCGTGCCCGTCGCCGGTCGCCGGCAGGACGGCGCGCGGACCATACACGAGCTGCGCCGGAGCAGGCCAGCCCTGGCGTCGGCGGATCCGAGAGTTCGCCCGTGCCGATTAATTCTTGATCTTTATGACTCTATTTTATGCAGATGCGGCATGGTCATTGCCTGAAGCATAGGCGCTGTTTCCGTGTCGCGTGCGCAAAACCGGAACATCGTTGCACTTGGGATACATGACACTTGCCGGCGCACCCCAACATCAACTTCCGGCTTGTTTTGCAAGGGCAATGAGCGACACATTGCCGACAGACGGGCGGCGATTCCGCCCCCTCACCGAGGGGGGCCCTTGCGGGACGGCGCCGGGGATTGGACGGGGGTTCAAGCAGATGCGACACGTGACGAGATATCTGAGCCTGGCCGGAGCGGCCGGTTTGGCACTGGCGGCGGCGGCAGCGCCGGCGTCGGCCGGCGACCTGTTCGGCCGCTCGGAAGGCGGCAGCGTGAAGGACGGCGCGGCGCCGGCCTCCGGCGGGCGCGAGTTGACTTGGTCGGTCAACATCGGCGGCACAACGGATTATGTCTTCCGCGGCATCTCGCAGAACTTCGAGGATCCGGCGGTCCAGGGCGGTGCGGACCTCAGCTACGGCCTGTTCTACCTCGGCGTCTGGGCCTCCAACGTCGACTTCGTCCAAGGCAGCGGTGGACCGAATTCCGGCGACGCCAATATCGAGGTGGACATCTATGCCGGCATCAAGCCGACGCTGGGCATGCTCACCTTCGACCTCGGCGTGATCTACTATGCCTATCCGGGCGCGCACGACGCGCCGAACGCCGAGCTCGACTACGTCGAGATCAAGGGCGGCGTCAGCGCCGCGATCGAGAAGCTGACAATCGGCTTCACCGCGTTCTACTCGCCGGAGTACACCGCCGAGACGGGTGATACCTGGACGCTGGAGGGCAGCGCCGCCTACACGCTGCCGAACGTTTGGATCTTCAGTCCGTCGGTCAGTGCGCTGGTCGGCACGACGCTGTTCTCCGACAACTCGAATCTCGACTACGCCTACTGGAACGCTGGCATCGCGCTCGCGGTCGACAAGTTCACCTTCGATTTCCGCTACTGGGACACCGACTCCAACGGGGCGGACTTCTGCGCCAACGCGGGTCTGTGCGACGAGCGGTTCGTGTTCACCGCCAAGGTCGCGCTGCCCTAACGGCAAACCACGAGAGGCGCCAGTCGTCCCCCGATCGACGCCGAGCAAAGAGCCGGGATCGCGAGATCCCGGCTCTTTTCATGTGCCGCGTTTCGCCGCTCAGCTGTTGTCGCCGTCGAACATGCCGCCGAGCGGGCCGAGCACCGAACCCTCGCCGGTGCCGCCGGCCGGCCCCGCGTTAGCGAGAATGCGTCCGGCAAGCCGCGAGAACGGTAGGCTCTGCAGCCACACCGTGCCCGGTCCCTTCAGCTCGGCGAAGAATACGCCCTCGCCGCCGAAGATCATCGATTTGACCGACCCGGCGCGGACGATGTCGAAGTCGACCGATGGTGTCATCGCCGCCACGCAGCCGGTATCGACGTGCAGCACCTCGCCCGGCGCCAGCTCGCGCTCGATGACCGCGCCGCCGACATGCACGAACGCGTATCCGTCGCCGTCGAGGCGCTGCATGATGAAGCCCTCGCCGCCGAACAGGCCGGTCATGATCTTCTTCTGGAGGTGGAGGCCGATCGAGACGCCCTTGGCTGCGCACAGGAACGCGTCCTTCTGCGCAATCAGGCTGCCACCCATCTCGGCGAGGTGGAACGCGAGGATGGTGCCCGGATAGGGGGCCGCGAAGGCGACCCGCGCCTTGCCCTGGCCATTGTGGGTGAACACGGTCATGAACAGGCTCTCGCCGGTCAGCAGCCGCTTGCCGGCGCTGGCCAGCCGGCCGAAGAAGCCGGTTTGCGGCTTGGAGCCGTCGCCGAAGATCGTGTCCATTTCGATCGTCGGAGCCTTGAACATCATCCCACCGGCCTCCGCAATCGCGCTCTCGCCGGGATCGAGCTCGATCTCGACGTACTGCATCTCCTGCCCCTTGATCTCGAAATCGATCTCGTCGGCCGAGCGCTGGCCGGCGCCGACACGGGCGCTGCCGCCGACGCGGGGAACCGAGCCTGTCGTCATGGTGTGCCTCCGAGGTGTTTTCAGACCGAAGGCATACGGGCAGGCGCGCCGGTTTGTCCACTGCCGGTCGGCGAGACGGGCGCCGGATCGCCTTCACACCACTGACATGCGTCGGTCCTACGTTCCGCCTCAATCGCGATTGGCAGACCCGGCCTCCGGTCCGCTACCGGTGCCATCAGGTCCGCCAACGGGTGGAGGCGCAACCCGCCCTCTCTTTGCGCGCCACTCGACCTCGGGCCAGCCATTCAGCCCGGTTGGAATCGAGACCCCGCTGCCGATGGGGCTCGTGGCTGGCCCGGGAACCACCCAGTGTGGCGATCGAGAAGTGGGGCGCCGATCGATTTTCCCCCGGCCTTTCGCCGGTCCCGCTTGCCGCGCACTGCGCGGCCGCCTTAACTCGCGGCACTCCGCAGCAGGGTGCGAGCCGCCGTGATCGTCACCATCCTGATCCTTGTCGCCGTCACTGTCGCCATCGCGATCCGCCTCGCTCCCGGCGTGGCGCCGGGCCGCATTGTCTTCGCCACCGACCCCGATCGCCCGCACCCCTTCGGCTACCGCATGTCGTGGCTGGCGCTCCGGACCCGCGACACCGCCGGCGTCATCGAGGCGCTCGGCCTCGAGGCGCCCGAGCCGGCCAACTGGAGCACCGGTCTCGGCACCGTCTACGACACCGGGCTCGGCGAGCGATTCGTGTTCGTGACGCCGCCGGTCGACGGCTGGACGTTCGTCGTCGGCCTGCGCCTGCCGCATCCGGCCGCATCCGGGCTGGTCGACAAGCTGACGCCGCTGCTGGTCGGCCTCGGCGGTCGCTTCATCGAGATCCAGTACTACATGAGCTATCCGCTCCTCGACCTCTACGCCTGGGCGCGCGTGGTCGACGGCCGTCTGGTGCGCGCGTTCGCGATCGGCGACGAAGGCATCGTGTGGAGCAAGGGCAAGCCGACCAAGGAGGAGCGCACGCTCGGGCTCAAGATGTTCGAGCTGCGCGGCGTCAAGGAGCGCCGAGGCGACGCCGGCGGCGAGCTGATCTTGCATCCGACCGAGGACCACGTGATGCGCCTCGCCGCGCGCTGGAGCCTCGATCCGACACGGCTCGGCGAGGCATCGGCAAAGCCCGCCCTCGGCATCGTTGCGCGCCCGCCGGCCGCCTGGCGCTCCGAGCGCGTCAAGCGCGCGGCGTGAGCGGGACGTCGCCGGGGGGGGGGCC
>JBFMEX010000061.1:0-13273 GCA_040752215.1 Pseudomonadota bacterium
CTCGAACCGATCGGCAACATCCCGCCGGCGGAAGCAGAAGCCGCCTACTATGCAGCCCGAAGGGAGACTGCAAAACTCGCCGCCTGACTCAAACCAAACAGCCTCCGGAGAACCCGGGGCGGTTCACATCGCTCTCGTTCACGTGCGTTAGCCCTGCCCCAGCCCCTGCCCGAGCCCTCTACCCTTTGCACCCATTCCCCCGCCCATTGCACACCTTCCCCGCCATCCACCCGCCCGCTCCCAATTGACGCACTTGCAAATAAGAACTATTTGCAACTATGGTCGCCGCGGCCCGCTCGACGGTCTGTTGCGGCGGTGTCGGGCGCGGCGGTGCACACGGGCAGAGCTGGACGTGCCGGTCCGGATCTGCGTCGTTGGGCCCTGCCGGTTGTCGTGTCGGCGGCACCCGCCGCGTGCTACCACCGCCGACGCCACGACGCCCGAGAGGTCACCATGCGGCGATCGACACTGCTGATCCTTGTTGCCGGCGCGCTCGCGGTCGTGGCCGCCTTGGCTCTATGGCCCGCCGCCGAGCGCGCCCCGCGCGAGGCCGTGCCCGCCGCGAAGCGCAAGCTCAAGGTCGTCACCACCTTCACCGTCATCCGCGACATAGCGCAGAACGTCGCCGGCGACGCCGCCGATGTCGTCTCGATCACCAAGCCGGGCGCCGAGATCCACGACTACCAGCCGACGCCGGGCGACATCGTCAAAGCGCAGCGCGCCGACCTCGTGCTCTGGAACGGCCTCAATCTCGAGCGCTGGTTCGAGCGCTTCCTCGCCGACGTCGAAGGCGTGCCGAGCGTCGTCGTCAGCGAGGGCGTTACGCCGCTGCCGATCCATGAGGGCGCATACACGGGCAAGCCCAACCCGCACGCCTGGATGTCGCCTTCGAACGCGCTTCTCTATGTCGAGAACATCAGCAAGGCGCTCGCCGCCGCCGACCCGGCAAATTCGGCAACCTATGCCGCCAATGCCGCTGCCTACTCGGAGCGCATCAAGGCGATCGACCTGCCGCTGCGCCGCCGCCTCTCCGCGATCCCCGAGACCCGGCGCTGGCTCGTCAGCTCGGAGGGCGCCTTCAGCTATCTCGCCCGCGACTATGGATTGAAGGAGCTATACATCTGGCCCATAAACGCCGACGAGCAGGGCACGCCATCGCAGGTGCGCCGCGTGATCGACCTCGTGCGCGAGCACCAGATCCCCGTCGTGTTCTCGGAGAGCACCGTCTCCGATAAGCCGGCGCGGCAGATCGCGAGCGAGACCGGCGCGCGCTACGGGGGCGTGCTTTACGTCGACTCGCTGAGCGCCGAGGGTGGCCCTGTGCCGACCTATCTCAAGCTGCTCGAGGTGACCGTCGAGACCGTCGCCGGCGGGTTCGGAGTCTGAGATGCTCGTTGCGACCAGAGCACGCCCATCATCACGATCCGCAGGCAAGGACGGTCTGGCCGCATCGCTCGACGTCCGCCACGTCACCGTTACCTATCCGAGCGGCGTCAAGGCGCTCGACGATGCCACCTTCGCGCTCGGTCCCGGCACCATCGCCGGTCTGGTCGGCGTCAACGGCAGCGGCAAGTCCACCCTGTTCAAGGCGATCATGGGCTTTGTCAGACCTTCCGCCGGCGAGGTTCGCATCGCCGGTCTCTCCGTCGCCGAGGCGCTGAAGCGCAATCTCGTCGCCTACGTGCCGCAGGGCGAGGAGGTCGACTGGAGCTTCCCGGTGCTCGTCGAGAACGTGGTGATGATGGGCCGCTACGGCCGCATGGGTTTCCTGCGCATCCCCTCCGCCGCCGATCGCGCCCACGTCGATGCGGCGCTCGAGCGCGTCGGCATGAGTGCCTACCGCAAGCGCCAGATCGGCGAGCTGTCGGGCGGCCAGAGGAAGCGCGTGTTCCTCGCCCGCGCGCTCGCCCAGCAGGGCCTCGTCATCTTGCTCGACGAGCCGTTCACGGGCGTCGACGTCAAGACCGAGACCGAAATCATCGCGCTGCTCGGCGAGCTGAGGCAGGCCGGCCACCTGATGCTCGTCTCGACCCACAACCTCGGCAGCGTGCCCGACTTCTGTGACGAGGTGGTGCTGCTGAAACGCACCGTGCTCGCCGCCGGTCCGACCGCCACGACCTTCACCGAGGCCAACCTCGAGCGCACCTTCGGCGGCGTCTTGCGCCACTTCCGCCTCGCGGGCGCGAAGCTCCATGCCGACGACGATGCTCGCACGGTCACCGTGCTCACCGACGACGAGCGTCCCGTGGTGTTCTACGGCGAGCCCAAGGCCGACACCGAGCCGCTCTCACGCGAAAAGGACGACGAGGCGCCATGAGCGAGCTTTTGGTACCGTTCGCCTACGACTACATGCTGAAGGCGATGTGGGTGTCGGCTCTCGTCGGCGGCATGTGCGCGTTCCTCTCCGCCTTCCTGATGCTCAAGGGCTGGTCGCTGATGGGCGACGCACTCGCGCATTCGATCGTGCCGGGTGTCGCCGGCGCCTACCTTCTTGGGCTGCCGTTCGCCGCCGGCGCGTTCATCGCCGGCCTGCTCGCCGCGCTCGGCATGGCCTTCGTCAATCAACGGACGGCGTTGCGGGAGGACGCAGTGATCGGGCTCGTGTTCACCGCCTTCTTCGCCCTCGGGTTGCTGATCGTCTCCATCAACCCGACGGCGGTGAACGTGCAGGCGATCGTGCTCGGCAACATCCTCGCCATCTCCGACTGGGACGCCTTGCAGGTCGTCGTCATCGCGGTTGTTACGCTGGCGATCCTGCTCCTCGTGTGGAAGGATCTCGCGGCGATGTTCTTCGACGCGGCGCACGCGCGCTCGATCGGCCTGCCGGTCGCCCGCCTGCGTCTCCTGTTCTTCACGCTGCTTGCCGCAGCGACTGTCGCCGCCTTGCAGACCGTCGGTGCCTGTCTCGTCATCGCGATGGTCGTGACGCCCGGCGCCACGGCTTACCTCCTCACCGACCGCTTCGAGCGCCTGCTGGCGATCGCTGTCGGCATCGGCATCGCAACGAGCTTTCTCGGCGCCTACGCGAGCTATTTCCTCGACGGCGCCACCGGCGGCGTTATCGTCACGCTGCAAACGCTGGTCTTCCTCGCCGCCTTCGTGCTGGCACCCAAGCACGGCCTCCTCGCCCGGCGCCGGCGCGCTGCCGAGCCAACGGGTCGGGCGCCATGACCAGCCTCCTTGAACTCGTCACCGAGCCACTCGGCTTTGCCTTCATGCAACGCGCGCTGGTTGCCGCCGTTCTGATCGGTGCCGTATGCGCGGCCCTGTCCTGCTATCTCGTCCTCAAGGGCTGGTCGCTGATGGGCGACGCGATCTCGCATGCGGTGCTGCCGGGCATCGTCATCGCCCATGTCGTCGGCCTGCCGCTCGGGGTCGGCGCATTCGCCGCCGGGCTCGCCTCCGCGCTCGCCACCGGCTATCTGAAGGAGAACAGCCGCGTGAAGGAGGACACCGTGCTCGGCATCGTGTTCTCCGGCATGTTCGGCTTCGGCCTGGTGCTGTTCACGCGAATCGAGACGGACCAGCACCTCAATCACATTCTGTTCGGCAACATCCTCGGCGTCAGTCCGGCCGAACTCGCCGAGATCGCGATCATCGGCGGCGGGACCCTGCTTCTCGTCCTCGCCAGGCGGCGCGACTTCCTGCTGCTGATCTTCGATCCTCAGCACGCCAAGGCGATCGGCCTGCCGGTTCGCGCCCTGCACTACGCGTTCCTGATCGCGCTTTCGCTCACCATCGTCGCCGCATTGAAAGCCGTCGGCATCATCCTCGTCGTCGCCATGCTGGTCGGTCCCGGCGCCACTGCCTTCCTGCTGACGGATCGCTTCGAGCGCATGCTGGCGATCGCCGCCGCGGTATCGATCGGCTCGGCGGTGATCGGCACGCTGTCGAGCTTCCACCTCGATGCCGCGACCGGGCCGATGATCGTGCTCACCCAGGCCGCCGTGTTCCTCGCCGCGTTCGTACTGGCGCCGCGCCGCGGCCTCCTCGCCCACCGCCGCGCGAGACGCACCGACCGCGCTCAGACCGTCTTGTCCGAATAGCGGCATAGATCGCGGATCGGGCAGCGGGGACACTCGGGCTTGCGCGCCTTGCACAGGTAGCGTCCGTGCAGGATCAGCCAGTGGTGTGCCGGCACCCCGTATTCCGGCGGCACGATCCGCACCAGATCCTGCTCTACCGCCAGCGGGGTCTTGCCCGCCGACAGCCCGATCCGGCTCGCGACCCTGAGCACGTGCGTGTCGACCGCCATCGTCGGCGCTCCGAACGCGACGTTCATCACCACGTTGGCGGTCTTGCGCCCGACGCCGGGCAGCGCCTCGAGCGCATCGCGATCCGCCGGCACCTCGCCGCCGTGCCGCTCGATCAGCCGCTCGGAAAGCAGGATCACGTTCTTGGCCTTGTTGCGGTAGAGACCGATGGTCTTGACGAGATCCCGCACCCGCTCCTCGCCGAGCGCGACCATCTTCTCCGGCGTGTCGGCGAGCGCGAACAGCCGCCGGGTCGCCTTGTTGACGCCGGCATCCGTCGCCTGCGCGGACAGCACGACGGCGACCAGCAGCGTGTAGGGGTTGACGTGCTCGAGCTCGCCCTTGGGGCGCGGATCGATGGCCGCGAACCGGCGGAACATCTCCGCCACCTCCGCAGGCGTGAGGAGCTTTGGTTTTCGGGCTGACTTCCCGGCCGGAGCCTTGTCCTTGACGGGCGCTCCGGCCCCTCTGGAAGCCTTGTCCTTAGGCGGTGACTTTCTGGTTCGCGGCTGCGGCTTCATCGTGCTTCAAATGTCCGGCGACCGATCCTATTCTGTCTTGATGGACGAGGACTCGCCCGCCACGCAAGCGCTGCCGCCATTCCGCGTCGTGCTGACGCCCTACCGCTCGTTGCCGCCCCAGGGCTTTCTGCTCCTGATGGCCGCCGTCGGGCTCGTCAGCTTCGTCGCCGGCATGGCGTTCTTGTTGATGGGCGCATGGCCGGTGTTCGGCTTCTTCGGCCTGGACGTTCTCGTCGTCTACGTCGCCTTCAAGCTCAACTACCGCTCCGGACGCCTCTACGAAACCGTCGAGATCGATGGCGCGCGCATGACGCTGATGCGCTTTCACCCGTCCGGCGAGGCCGAGCGGTTCGATTTCAATCCGTTGTGGGCACGCCTGCGGCTCACGGTCGGCATCGACGGCCGCACCGGCCTCGCCATCGCATCCCACGGCCGCGAGCTTCCCTTCGCCGCCTTCCTGACCGACGACGAGCGGCGCGATCTGGCGGCCGCCCTCGATCGCGCGCTCGCCGCCGTCCGCGGCGCGAGAATTTAGACCGATCAGCGAGTTACGGGATCCGCCGGGACGACTTGCAGGCGCTGTCGGAAGCGTTCAGCCTAGGTGACCGTCGTGCTTGACTCGCTCCCGGCCGGGCGCGAATGTCCGCCGCTGCTCGCGCCAGTGGAGACAAGCCGCGCTTCCGGCGTCGGAATTGCCCGCCGCCGCTCAACTCAAGGCCCGTCATGGAACGCCCGCTGTCGCTCAAGACCTACCTCGACTTCGAGAAGCCGATCGCCGAGCTCGAGAGCAAGGTCACGGAGCTGAGGGCGCTCGGCCGCGATCAGCCTGGCGTCTCGATCAACGATGAGATCAAGAAGCTGGAGCAGAAGGCCGAGTCGGCGCTGATGGAAACCTATGCCAAGCTCACGCCGTGGCAGAAGGCGCAGGTCGCCCGCCACCCGGAGCGACCGCACGCACTCGACTACATCGACCAGCTGATCGACGATTTCACCCCACTCGCCGGCGACCGCTATTTCGCCGAGGACGCCGCCATCGTCGGTGGCATCGGACGCTTCCGCGGTCGCTCGGTGATGGTGATCGGCAACGAGAAGGGGTCCGACACCGACAGCCGCATCCGCCACAACTTCGGCATGGCCATGCCCGAGGGCTACCGCAAGGCCGTGCGGCTGATGGAGATGGCCGAGCGCTTCGGCCTGCCGGTGCTGACGTTCGTCGACACGCCGGGCGCCTATCCCGGCATCGGCGCCGAGGAGCGCGGCCAGGCCGAGGCGATCGCCCGCTCCACCGACTGCTGCCTCGCGCTCGGAGTCCCCTTGATCGCCGTGATCATCGGCGAGGGCGGCTCCGGCGGCGCGGTGGCGATCGCGACCGCCAACCGCATCCTGATGCTCGAGCACGCGATCTACTCGGTGATCTCGCCGGAAGGCGCCGCCTCGATCATCTGGCGCGACTCCAACAAGAAGGAGGAGGCGGCCACCGCGATGAAGATCACCGCCCAGGACCTGAGCGGCCTCGGCGTCATCGATGCGATCATACCCGAGCCGATCGGCGGCGCCCATCGCGACAGGGCGCGGGTGATCCGCGTCACCGGGGACGCGATCGCCAAGGCGCTCGCCGAATTCGACGGCAAGTCGCCGGCTGAGATCCGCCGCCATCGCCACGAGCGCTTCCTCGACATCGGCCGCTCGCTCAAGGCGTAAGCCTCGCGCCGGCACCTGGGCCTGCCGCTTGTGCTCACGGCGGCCATTGCCGCGCCCCGATCCCATCCGGCAAGCCTCGGAAAAACCGTTACTTTCCGCCCTCGCGCCGCCGCATTTTCCGCTACAGTGAGGCTTGACACCGCCACTGAGCGGCGTAAGAAAAGCTTAGGGAAATCGTAACCTTAACTCTTCGTTAAGAGTTGCGGATCAACAATGATCGACGTGCGCCAGGGGCACTGCGTATGAGTCGATTGAATTTGGGTCTTCCGACCGCGCGAGTGATTCGCGCCTGGCTCGCCGTGCTCGCGGCGGGCTCTCTTGCGGCTGCATGCGGCAACGCGCCGGAGTTGGCGCCCGCCGACCAGCCGCTCACCAAGGAAACGCTGATGCTGCTCGGACGAAAGGGCATGGAGCCCGCGGCGCCGATCTTCATTCGCGTATTCAAGGAGGAGTCGGAGCTCGAGGTGTGGAAGGCGCGCGACGACGGCCGCTTCTACCACTTCAAGACTTACCCCATCTGCAACTGGTCGGGCGACCTCGGCCCGAAGGAACGTCAGGGCGACAAGCAGGCCCCCGAGGGCTTCTACACAGTCGCCGCCCACCAGCTCAATCCGAACTCCCAATTCCACGTGTCGTTCAATCTCGGCTATCCCAATGCCTACGACAAGGCGCACGGCCGCACCGGCGACTTCCTGATGATCCACGGCAAGTGCAAGTCGGCCGGCTGCTACGCGATGACCGACGCCTTGATGGAGGAGATCTACGGTCTCGCGCGCGAAGCCTTGAAGGCCGGCCAGCAGAGCTTCGAGGTCCACGCCTTCCCGTTCCACATGACTGCGGAGAACATGGCGCGCCACAAGAAGAGCCGCTGGTACCCATTCTGGACCGTGCTGAAGAGCGGCTACGACCACTTCGAGGCGCACCGCCTGCCGCCGCAAGTCGCGGTGTGCGAGCGCAAGTACATGGTCAACGTCGTGATGCCTAGCACCGGCAGGATCGAGCCCGAGGGCTATTGCCCGCAATTCCAGCGCCCTGCGATCGAGCCATTCGTGCCGCGCCCCGCCGAGCAGCAGCTGGCGGAGGAGCGGGTGATCATTCCAGGCCCGAAGACACGGACCGCCGCCAACATCGCGCCAACCGATCAGACCGGGGCGCTACCGCAGAGCTATGGTCTCGGCAGATCGGGCGCTGCCGCCTCCGGCCCGATGCTCGGCTTCAATCAGTAGCCCGCTCGCGCTGAGCTGAACGCGACGTCGCCGCGGTTGTGGAGGTCTCATCCCCATGGCGAGCCCGCTGGTCCGCCGCACTCGCCGCATCCTGATTGCCGGGCTGATCGCGCTACTCGCCGCTGCCGGTCTCGCAACCCTCTTGGTCGGCGACCTGCGCGACCTCGGCAGCGACTATGACAACCGGCTGATCGGCTTCGAGCGCGCCCGCCGCCTCGCCTACGCGAGCTTCGGCCTCGCCCTTCCCGCAACACCCGATCTCGCCGACTTGAAAGGTCGCCTCGCCGCCTCCGGCCTGGCGCTCGGCGCGCCGGTCTTCATCCGCATTCTGAAGCGCGAGTTCGAGCTCGAGCTGTGGCTGGCCAGGGACGGCCGCTTCGAGCACTTCGCCACCTATCCGATCTGCCGTTGGTCCGGCCGCCTGGGGCCCAAGCTCAAACAAGGCGACCGCCAGGCGCCCGAAGGCATCTACACGGTCTCCAAGCACCAGCTCAATCCGGCGAGCCGCTGGCACCGCTCGTTCAACCTCGGTTTCCCGAACGCCTACGATCGCAGCTACGGCCGCACCGGCAGCTTCCTCATGGTTCACGGCGGCTGCTCGTCGATCGGCTGCTACGCCATGACCAACGCGGTGATCGACGAGATCTGGCAGATCGTCAGCGCGGCGCTGGCCAACGGCCAGCCTCGGTTCCAGGTGCAGGTGATGCCGTTCCGCATGACGGAGGCCAACCTCGCCGCCCGCGCCAGCCATCCCTCCGCGCCGTTCTGGGGACAGCTCAAGACGGCCAGCGATCTGTTCGACCGCGACCGGCTGCCCCCGGAGACGACCGTCTGCCGCGGCAGTTATGCGTTCGCCCCCGCCCGCGTCGGCTCGACGGCGGCCCGCCCCATCCTTTCCAACTGCAACAGCCGTCCCGCGAGCGCTGGCCCGGCCAGCTGAGGGCACTGCTGATCATTCCGTGGACGAAACCAGCCGCAGGGCGATTTTTTGCGAGACTCGGCCCCACCCCGCCCTGCTATTGTCCCGATCGGCGGCTAGCCTCATCATCGATGCGCTTGTGCCGCTTATGTTTTCTCGGGGCATAACGACACCGGTACTCGGGGGGAACGTCCGTTGATGAGCTGCAGTCGGCCGTCGTGGCTCGAGCTTGCCGCGCCACACTTGCTCGCGGCGTGTGCGCTGCTGTCGCTCGCGGCGGCAACGAGTCGGCCTGCCGCAGCGATCACCATCGAGCTCAAGGACGTCGCACCCGACCGCATCGAGCGCCAGCGTCGCGCCAGCGAGGGTGCCCTGCCGCTGCCCGGCACGCCCAACACCGCCGCCTTCGACCAGCGCCTCGCCGAACACGGGCTGAAGCCCGGCATGCCGATGCTGATCCGCATCTTCAAGGAGGAATCCGAACTCGAGATCTGGATGAAGCGCGACGAGACCTATGTCTTGTTCGCCACTTATCCCATCTGCCACTGGTCGGGCACGCTCGGCCCCAAGCTGTCCGAGGGCGACAAGCAGACTCCCGAGGGCTTCTACACCGTCACCGGCCGCCAGCTTCACCGCATCGGCCGCTGGCCCAAGGCGCTGAACCTCGGCTTCCCGAATGCGTTCGACAAAGGCCACGCGCGCACCGGCTCCTACATCCTCGTCCACGGCGGCTGCTCGTCGGTCGGCTGTTTCGCGATGACCAACACCGTCATCAACGAGGTGTTCGGCCTCACCACCGCGGCGATCCGCGCCGGTCAGGCGCACGTGCCGGTGCACGTGTTCCCGTTCCGCATGACCGAGGCCAACCTCGCCCGGCACGCATCGAGCCCGTGGCGCGACTTCTGGATCGATCTTAAGCAGGGCTATGACTCGTTCGAGCGCCTGCGCCTGCCGCCGCAGGTAAGCGTGTGCGAGGGACGCTACCATGTCACCGATGCCAGCGAGGCCGAGGTCGTCACCGCCTCGATGGCGTCCGGCCGCCTCGACCGCCGCTTCCGCCGTCTCGCATCGCTGAAGGGTGCGATCCAGACACGCTGCCCGGCACCGGCGACGGTCCTCGCCGCGAAGTCCGAACCCTCCGCCCCAGCTCTCTCCGCCAGCGACGCGCAGGCGGGCCGCGTGGCACGGGTGCGTCCCAAGCAGCTTCCCCAGCGTGACGCCATGGATGATACCGAGCAGGATGCTCGCTCCAGCGGCGCCGCCAAGGACTACGCCGGCATTCACTGATGGCGCACCCGGCTCGCCCGCCACCGCCGCGACGTGGTGCCGCGCGCACGGCCGCTCAGACCGTCTGACCCCAAGCGCATGATGCTGTCGAGCGGAGCTATCGACTCGTGCCGCCGCTCGCAAAGAGAAAGAAATGCCGGCCCGATGGCCAGCGCTGGCAACAGATCTAAACTTTGGCGCGCCGGCATGATCCACTTGGCACTTTTCGCCACTGCCTGACGCCTTGTCGGCGCCGCGACAGCCGTGCCATACACGTCCGTCTTTCCCGAGTTTGGAGCCGAACCATGCGCGATCAGAAAATCGAGGCCATCGAGCGCGCGATGGAAGGCCTGCTGTTCCGCAGCCGCTGGCTGTTGGCGCCGTTCTACCTCGGCCTCGCCCTGTCGCTCGTCGTCCTTCTGATCAAGTTCCTCGGCGAGCTCCTGCAAATCACCACCCACGCCTTCTCGGCCAGCGAGAGCGACGTGATCCTCGGCGTGCTCGCCCTCGTCGACCTGACACTGACGGCCACGCTTCTGATCATCGTCATCTTCTCCGGCTACGAGAACTTCGTCTCCAAGATCGACCACACCGGCCACAAGGACTGGCCGGAATGGATGGGCACCATCGACTTCACCGGGCTGAAGCTCAAGCTGCTCTCCTCGATCGTCGCCATCTCCGCGATCCAGCTCTTGAAGCAGTTCATGGCCGTCAAGAACACGTCTGACCGCGAGCTGTTCTGGCTGGTCGTCATCCACGTCGTGTTCGTCGCCTCGAGCGTGCTGCTCGCGCTGTCCGATCGCATCGCCGGACACGGCGGCTCACACGCGCCGGCCAGCGGCAGCCCGAATGGCCACGGCGACGCCGGCAAGCTTGCCGACGCCGGGCACTGACGCCGCCGCGACCTCACTCGAGCCGCGGGAGCCAACCATGCAGGTGAGACTGAACGGAGCCACGCTCCATTGCGTCGACGAGGGCCCGCGCGACCGACCGGCCGTGCTGTTGCACCACTCGCTCGCCGGCACGCTCGCGCTGTTCGACGAGCTCGCCGCCCGCCTCGCCGGCCGCTACCGCATCGTGCGCTTCGATGCGCGCGGGCACGGCCGGAGTGAGACCACTCCGCCACCCTACACCTTCGAAATTCTCGCCGCCGACGCCGCCGCGCTGCTCGATCACCTCGCAATTCCCCGCGCGCACTTTCTCGGCCTTTCGATGGGCGGCATGATCGGCCAGTTCATGGGCCTCTTGCATCCCGATCGCGTCGCCTCGCTGATGCTGGTCTCGACGACCAGCCGCATTCCCGCCGAGGCGCGCCCCGTTTGGGACGAACGCATTGCCGCCGTCGCCGCGTCCGGCATGGCCGGACAGATCGCGGGCTCGATTTCCCGCTGGCTCTCGCCGACCGCACAGTCCGACCGCCCCGACCTCGTCCGCCGGCTCGCCGCGGGGATCGAGGCGACGCCGCCCGAAGGCTACATCGGCTGGGCGCGTGCCATTCGCGATCTCGACGTCACCGACCGGCTCGGCGCGATTTCCGTGCCGACCCTCGTCGTCGTCGGCGCGCTCGACCCCGGCACCCCGGTCGCCGCCGCCGAGGCGATACATCAGCGTATCCCTGGCTCGCGCCTCGCCGTCATGCCGGGTCTCTCGCACATGCTGCCGATCGAGGCTCCGGATGCCTTCGGCGAGATCGTCGAATCTTTTCTCGCCGACGTCGCTGCTGCCTGATGCCTCACGACCAGTCTGACCCGCCACCGTTCAGTCGGGCCGGCGATGGATTCGCAATTCGCCTCCTCATTGCGGACGGGATAGGGGGGAATCCCGACATCCGACAGGCGGACTGACCCTGCGGGACCGCCCCATGCCACGAGCTTCGACGCAGCGCCCCCAACCCGCTTGTGCAATAAGCTCCACGTCGAGGCAGTGACCATGACTCGTATCCTCGTCGTCGGCGGCTACGGTGTGTTCGGCAGCCGCCTTGCCGAGCGCCTGGCGCGCGAGAGCGATCTCGAGGTCGTCGTCGCCGGCCGCCGCGAGGCAAAGGCCCGCGCCGCCGCAGCCGCGCTGGCCCCGACCGCCACGGCGCGCGTCACCGCCGCCGCCGTCGACGCCGGAACGATCGACGCCGCAGCGCTGTCCCGCCTCGCGCCCGTCGTAGTCGTAAACGCCGCGGGCCCGTTCCAATCGCAGGACTACCACCTGGCCGAAGCGTGCATCGCCGCCCGCGCGCACTACGTCGACCTCGCCGACGCGCGCCGCTTCGTCACTGGCATCACCGCACTCGACGGCGCGGCCAAATCGGCCGGCGTCGCGGTGATCTCGGGCGCCAGCAGCGTGCCCGGTCTCTCCTCCGCCGTGATCCGCGATCTCGCCGCCTCATTCGCACGTATCCGCGCGATCGACATCGCCATCTCGCCCGGCAACAGCTTCGATCCCGGCGTCGCGACGACCGCCTCGATCCTCTCCTGGGTCGGCCGCCCGTTCACGGCGCGCATCGGCGGCGCGACGCGCACGATCCACGGCTGGCAGGGCCTCGCCCGGCGCGACTTCCCCGGCCTCGGCCCGCGCTGGCTCGGCTACGCCGACGTGCCCGATCTCGATCTGCTGCCAGAACGCTATCCCGACGCCGAGACCGTGCGCTTTCGCGCCGGGGTCGAGGTCGGCGCCTTCCATGTTGGCCTCTACGCGCTCTCCTGGCTCGTGCGCGCAGGCCTCGTTGGCGACGCCGCCGCCCGTCTGGCGCGGCCATTGCTCGCGATGAAGCGCCGCCTCTCCTTCCTCGGCAGCGACCGCGGTGGCATGCTGGTTGTCGTCGAAGGAACGGGCCGCGACGGCGCGATGCTGAAGCGCCAGTGGCATCTCGTCGCCGGTAGCGGCCACGGCCCCTATGTGCCGACGCTTGCCGCCGTCATCCTGGCGAAGCGCCTCCCCCGCGGCAGCGCCGATCTCCTCGGCGCCATGCCCTGCGTCGACCTCCTCACCCCCGCCGAGGTCGCCGCCGAGGTCGCCGACCTCGATATCGAGATGGGCGTCGCGTAGCCCCACTACGGGGACATCGCATTGCACGGACCTGAGTCGATCGCCTGCTCGTGACCCCGCTTACTCGGACGCCACCTTCTTTATAGGCACGTTGGCCGGCTTCTTTGCAGGTGGCGTCTTGCGCTTCGCGCTCGCGGGCGGCTCGGCCGGCGTCTCGCTGCTGGCGAAGCTGAACAGCGAGGACAGCGGCGCGTTCTCACTCACGCCGCCCGTATAGGCCTTCAGCACTCTCACCATGGGTCCGACCTTGGCGATTGATGCGAGGTGCACGACGTGCTCGTTGGTCAGACGGAAGCAGCCGGACGAGTTGGCCCGCCCGACGGTGCGGTCGTTGTTGGTGCCGTGAAT
>JBFMEX010000062.1:0-28048 GCA_040752215.1 Pseudomonadota bacterium
GCGGTCTTACCGATGCTGGCGACCTTGGGCGGGCTGACGGGCTTCGCCGGCGCAGACTTGGTGGTCGCGCTCGCCGCCGCAGCATTGGCAACCGGCTTCGGCTCGGTGGCCGGCTTCTCGGCCTTGGCCTCGGCCTGCTTGGCCTTGTGGCGCTCGATGTCCTGCTTGGTGATCTCGCCGTCCTCGACGAGTGCGACCAGGCAACCGGTGGAGAGGTTCTCGCCGACACCGCGCATGCACTGGCGCAAGGAGTCGCTCCCCAAGGCGTGTGCCGAGCAATGGCGGAAGTAGTCGTCCTTGCACGCCGATTTGACCTTCTCGCTCGCGGCATGAGCCGTCGCGGCAAGTAGGGTCAGCGCGCCGATCGTGGCGACGAGCTGAGGGGACGGC
Organism: Pseudomonadota bacterium; assembly: GCA_040752215.1. Lineage (GTDB taxonomy): Bacteria > Pseudomonadota > Alphaproteobacteria > Rhizobiales > Hyphomicrobiaceae > JBFMEX01. Next base: position 391 of record JBFMEX010000062.1, read on the forward strand.
CGAAACCGGGAGGAGCTTCTGCTCTGCGACATGATTTCCAGCCCTTTCAGATGGTTGATCTCGCATCTTCAAGCGGCGAAACGCTCGGCCGAACCTGCCACCGGAGGCGGGCGATGGCAAGCGCGCGAAATTCCGTAAGGCTAGTGAGAGCTAAGCTCCGTGAGAGCATATGGTGGCGATCGTCGGCCGGCGGTGGGTTCATCCGGCCCACTCTTTGGTGCCGGCAGCGCTCGCGTCCATCAATGTAAAAGTGGTTAACATTCACATTGAGGCCAGACCGAGCAGGGGTCGGTCCGTTGGACGAGGCGCCCGCTGCCGGCATTTGAGGGCACGCGGAACCGAATGCAGTCACCCGAGAGGCCGGCCGCAAGGTCAGCCAATCGCTTTCGGGCGCTGGAACGGTCGCCGGCGCGGATCAGGATCGACTGCGGCGGCGATGCGCGGCGGCGAGCGCCTCGAGCAGCTGGCGGGCATCCTCCGCCGGCTCGCTGCCGCCCGTCATCTGCGCCCGGACGATGGCGCCGTCGACGATCAGCAGTGCGAGCCGGCCCACCTCGGCGGGCCGCGTCAGCCGATCGCGCGCCGCGAGCGCGGTCAGGCGGTCGAGCAGATCCTGCTTGTGGGCGAGCGAGATGCGGTGCTCGCGCGCGGCGTGATCGGTCATCTCGGTCGCGGCATTGATGAACGCGCAGCCGCGGAACGTCGGCTCGGCGAACCATTCGGCGAGTGCGTCGGCGACTGCGACGAGCCCTGATCTGCGCCGTTTCGCATGACGCTCGACGCTTGCGTCGAACCACGCGTTCCAGCGGCGGTGGCGCTCCTCGAGGAACGCGCAGACGAGATCGGCCTTCGAGGGGAAGTGCCGGTAGAACGACATCTTGGCCACGCTCGATTCGGCGATGATGCGATCGATGCCGATCGCGCGCACGCCTTCGGCGTAGAACAGCCTGAGCGCGGTCTCCAGGATCCGCTGGCGCGCCGGGAGTGCGTCGTTGCCGGCGGCGGAACGTGTCTCGGTCATCGCCCGATACCTCGCGGTCGGTGTGGTCGGCGTGCGCCCGGTTGACAGAGATAGACAGATCTGTCTGTCAAGAGTATACAGAACTGTCTACATAGGAGTGCGAGCATGCCGGTCAAGCCTGGTTTCCGACTCGGAATCTACATGTGCAAGGATCTCGAGATCGTCGATTTCGCCGCGCCTTACGGCGTGTTCTCGGTAGCGCGGCGGCTCGATCCCGAGCTCGATGCGTTCTTCATCGCCGAATCTCTGCGCCCCGTCCAGGCGCAGGCCGGGTTCACGGTGCTGCCCAACTACTCTTTCGCCGAGGCGCCCGACATCGACGCGTTCCTGATCCCGGGTGGGTTCGGTACGCGCCAGGAGATCAATAATGGCCGGCTGCACGCGTTCATCCGCGCGCTGCCGGAGAAAACGCTGCTCGTCTCGGTGTGCACGGGGTCGTGGATCTATGGCCGCATGGGGCTGCTCGACGGCCGCCTCGCGACCAACCGCAAGGAGCCGGACCGGCTGGAAAGATCCAACATGGGCAAGGTGCCGATCGACCGGCTGGCCGAGATCGCGCCGGCCTGCCGGATCAGCCGTGCGCGGGTCGTCGACAGCGGCCGTATCATCAGCGGCGGCGGCATCGCATCCGGCATGGAGGTCGGCTTCCACCTGCTCAGGCGGGCGGGCTACGCGGAGGACTTCATCACCGAGGTCGCGCGCATCATGGAGTACTCGGCGGCCTACGAGGTCTATCGCGGCGACATCGCCTACGATCCGCCGCGCGCTGGGTGAGGCCTTGCACGGCCGACGGCGGGCGCGTGTCTCAGCGCGGCGCGGCGCCGACCGGCCACTCGAGCACCCTCTTCAGCTCGCCGGCGACGCTGTGAGCCCCGAGGTGGTTCAGGTGGTCGTCGTCGCGGTAGAGGGAGCCCTCGGCCACGCCGATGCGGCACGAGTGCCGGTCGCAAAGTGCGCGTGAGGGATCGATCACGACGACGCCGTATTCCGCCGCGAGTCGTTGTGCCAGATCGCGCATCCACATGCTCCGCTGCGCGTGGATTGTTGCGAGCGGCAGCGCTGTGACGCCTCGCAAGGGGATCGCGTGCTTGGCGAGATAGGCCGGCGTATCGATGCCGGTGTAGGGCACCTGCAGCACGACGAATACGCGCCGGCCGGCGGCGACGAGCGGCGCAATGGTCTTGCGCAGGCCGCGCTCGACGATACTGGCATTGCCGGCCGCGGTGCCGCGCTCGACGTCGTCGGCGAGGATCATCGGCTGAGTGCCGCGATCGACGCCGAACGGCTCTGGCCCGGCGGCGTAGTAGTTCCAGCGCGCGATCAGCACGACGTCGTCGAGCGGGGCCGAGATCGCAAACGCGAGCAGCAGCGCGTTCATGCGCTTGCAGCTCTCGCCGCCGAGCTTGGGATGGCTCGACGAGGCGCTGTCCTGCAGCGGCGGACAGGCGCTGCGCGCGCCGTACCACAGCGGCGTACCGTTGTCCTTGGCCAGCGTGGCGAGCACGGGGATCAACGATTCCGCGTGGCTGTCGCCCCACACGAGCATGCGCCGCCGGTCCGCTGCGCCTTCATTGAGGCGGCACACGCCGCGGGCGGAGATGTCGTCCGGCGCGCGATCGAGGCAGCGCCGGCCGGAGAGCCCATAGATCTCCGCCTTGGCAAGGAGCTCGCGGACCTCGCCCGGCCACCGCCACGGCATGCCCTTCGACGTTGTGGCGAGCACCGAGACGGCGGCAAGCGGCAGCGCCGCGGCGGCGACGAGGCCCAGCACCCGGGTGAGCGGGATGCCGCCCCGGCGGCGGCGGAACGGACGCTCGACGAAGCGCCATGTCGCCAGTGCGAGCAGCAGCGCGGCGACGACGATCGCCAGCGTCTCGATGCCGGAGAGATCGCGGTCGAGACGGTAGCGGGCAAGCGCGAACAGCGGCCAGTGCCACAGATAGAGCGAGTAGGAGACGAGGCCGACGAGCACGAAGGGGCCGAGCGAGAGAAGCCGGCCGGCGAGGCTCGGCCCGTTGGCGGAGGACCAGACGAGGAGCGCGGCGCCGAGGCAGGGGCCGGCGGCGGCAAGGCCCGCCTCGCGCAAGCCGGTGGGGATGTGGACGAGGCCGGTCAGCACCAGCGCCAGGCCGACGATCGAGGCGGCGTCGGCGCTCGCTCGCGTACGCGGGCCTCCGGTCGCGGCGAGCGCGATGTAGCAGCCGATCAGCAGCTGCCAGGCACGCATCGGCGCGAAGAAGAACGCCGCCTCGGGCCAATGGCGGGCGGCGACGAGCTGCAGCGCGAGCGAGGCGACGGCGAGACCGACGATCGCGCCGACGATGCGGCCGGGAATGCGCGCATGTAGGACGGCGAGCAGCAGCGGCCAGACGATGTAGAACTGCTCCTCGACCGCCAGCGACCAGGTGTGCAGCAGCGGCAGCGTGTCGGCAGGGCCGGCGAAATAGCCGGTCTGCAGATAGAAATGGTGGTTGGCGACGAAGCCGAGTGTGGCGAGCACGCTCTTGGCGTACTGCTTCAGGTCGTCGGGGAGCAACAGCAGGTACGCGGCGGCACTGGTGACGGCGAGCACCAGCAGCAGCGCCGGCAGGATGCGGCGGATGCGCCGCTCGTAGAAGCCGGCGAGCGTGTAGGTTCCGGCACGCATCTCGGCGGCGATGATGGACGTAATCAAGTAGCCGGAGATGACGAAGAAGATGTCGACACCGAGGAAGCCGCCGGGCAGCCACTCGGGAGCGGCGTGGTAGAGCACGACGGCGGAGACGGCGATCGCGCGCAGGCCGTCGACGTCCGGCCGGTAGGCCGGGCCGTGGCCGGTGACCGCGCGCTCGCCGGTCTCGGTAGGCATCGTCCCCCTTTGTGCCGCCGTCACAGGACCCGCGATAATCAGGTTACCGAGCGACTGCCCACCCCCTTGCGGGGGGAAGAAAGCGCGGCGGCTCTCGCCCCTGTATCAACGACCGACGAACCCGGTTGCAATTCTCCACAGACGCGGCCGATTAGCACGGTCGGTGGGGCCGTGTCATGGCTGGCGCAATTGTGTGGTCGCCCGCTGTGTGGAGCGCCGGGAGCGGTTCACGCGGCGCCGAAGCCGCCGCCGGTCGGTGTCTCGACGATGATCGCCTCGCCGGCCGCGAGGGTCGTCTCGGCGCAACCCTCGAGCTCCTCGATGGTCCCGTCGGCTCGGCGCACGAGGTTGCGGCCGAGCGCGCCTGGCTCGCCGCCGGCGAGGCCGAAGGGTCGCACACGGCGGTAGCCCGACAGGATCGCGCAGCTCATCGGCTCGAGGAAGCGGATCACGCGTCGCGTGCCGTCGCCGCTCCGCCAGCGGCCACGACCTCCCGAGCTGCGGCGGATCGAGAACTCCTCGAGCAGCACCGGGTATCTGAGCTCGAGGATCTCCGGGTCGGTGAGGCGGGTGTTGGTCATGTGCACGTGGACGGCCGCGGTGCCATGGAAGCCGTTGCCGTCGGCGTCGCGGCCGGCGGGCGCGCCGGAGCACAGCGTCTCGTAGTACTGCACGCGCGCGTTGCCGAAGGTCAGGTTGTTCATCGTCCCCTGCGCGGAGCCGAGCGCGCCCATGGCCGCGAACAGCGCGTTGGTGACGACCTGGCTGGTCTCGACGTTGCCGGCGACGACGGCGGCGGGATAGACGGGGCGCAGCATCGAGCCCTCGGGAATCACGATTCTGATCGGCGCGAGGCAGCCGGCGTTCATCGGGATCGGCTCGTCGACGAGCACGCGGAACGCATAGAGCACGGCGGCGCGGGTGACGGGCTCGGGGGCATTGAAGTTGTCGGCCTGCTGTGGCGAGGTGCCGGTGAAGTCGACGACCGCGCTGCGCGCGCGGCGGTCGACGCGGATCGCGACCTCGACGATCGCGCCGCTGTCGGTCTCGACGCGGAAGCGGCCATCCGCCAGCCGCTCGATCAGCCGGGCGACGCTCTCCGCCGCATTGCTCTGCACGTGACCCATGTAGGCCTCGACCACGTCGAGGCCGAAGTGCGCGACCATGCGAGCGAGCTCGGTGGCACCACGCGCGTTGGCGGCGACCTGCGCCTTGAGGTCGGCGATGTTCTTCGCCGGCTGGCGCGCGGGATAGGGCGCGGAGGCGAGCAGCGACAGCGTCTCCGCCTCGCAGAAGCGCCCCGCATCGACGAGCAGCGCGTTGTCGATGTAGACGCCTTCCTCCTCGATCGTGCGCGCGCGCGGCGTCATCGAGCCCGGCGTCAGGCCGCCGATGTCCTCGTGATGGCCGCGGCTCGCGACATAGAACAGGACGCGTGCTCCGCCCGCATCGAAAACCGGTGTGACGACAGTGATATCGGGGAGATGCGTGCCGCCGTTGTAGGGCGCGTTCAGCATGTAGACGTCGCCCACCCGCATGCTGCCGGCGCGCTCACGGATGATGGTCTCGACCGATCGATCCATCGAGCCCAAGTGCACCGGCATGTGCGGCGCGTTGGCGACGAGGCGGCCATCGCTGTCGAACACGGCGCAGGAGAAGTCGAGCCGCTCTTTGATGTTGACCGATTGCGCGGTTCCCTTGAGCGCCTCGCCCATTTGCTCGGCGATGGCCATGAACAGGTTGTTGAACACCTCGAGCAACACCGGATCGGCATCGGTCGAATGGTGCTCGCGGTCGCGCGCCGTGGTGCGGGCGAGCACGATGTCGTCGGCGGGCGTCAACTGCAGCGTCCAGCCGGCCTCGACCACGATCGTCTGATGTGGCTCGACGACGATCGCGGGGCCGGCGAGCGGCGCGCCGGCGCGCAGCGCTTCGCGTGCGACGACAGGGCCCTCGTGCCAGCTGCCGCGCGAGAAGAAGCGGTGAACCGATCCCTCTCCCCATGCTGCTGCGCTTGGCATGGGGAGAGGGTGGGAGTGAGGTGCGGACGGTGCCCCTTGAGGGGCAGCAGCCGGGCTCGACGCGAGCGGCTGGTGAGGCGACGCCCCTCCCCCCTGGTGGCGGAGGTCGGGAGGGGGGGATGGCAGAACGCGCGCAAAGGGGTCAGACCCAGCGGGTCTGGCCCTTGGCTCGACGGTGGTGGATGGGGTCAGACCCGCAGGGTCTGACCCCTGGTCGGACGTCGGCATTCCCCCTACCCGCGAACCCTCCCCACAAGGGGGGGGGGAGAGGCCGAGGCCCCCGCCGCCGGTGGCCTCGATCTCGAGTGCAGCGACGACGACCGCCTTTTCCGGCGAGACGAAGCCGAACCGGCGGCGATGCTCGGCTTCGAAGTCGCGGCGCAGCGTTGCGGCGTCCGCGAGCGGCACGGCAAGGCTCATGTCGGCGCCCGCGTATCTCAGGTGCAGCAGCCGCGCGACCGTCACCTCGTCGTGAGCGACGCCGTCGCGCGCGAGCTCTTCGATCGCCTCGCGCTCGAGCTCCGCGCCGAGACGCGTCACGTCGGCGAGTGCAGCGTCGCCGAGCGGCTGCTCGATCGAGCGCTCGCGGCTGGCGCGCATGGGGGCGAGTCCCATACCGTAGGCGGACAAGAGGCCGGAAAGCGGATGGATCAGGACCCGCTCCATGCCGAGCGCGTCGGCGATCAGGCAGGCATGCTGGCCACCCGCCGAGCCGAAGCAATTGAGCGCGTAGCGTGTCACGTCGTAGCCGCGCTCGACGGAGACCTTCTTGATTGCGTTGGCCATGCTCTCGACGGCGATGCGCACGAAGCCGTCGGCGACCTCCTCCGCGCTGCGCCCGTCGCCGACCTCGCCCGCCAGTGTCGCGAACGCCGCGCGCACAGCAGCCTCGTCGAGCGGTTGGTCGTGCTCCGGTCCGAAGATCGCCGGAAAGTGCGCGGGCGAGAGTTTGCCAAGCATCAGGTTGGCGTCGGTGACGGTCAGCGGGCCGCCGCGCCGGTAGCACATGGGCCCGGGATCGGAGCCGGCACTTGCGGGGCCGACGCGGAAGCGGGCGCCGTCATAGGTGAGGATCGATCCGCCGCCGGCGGCGACGGTGTGGATCTTGAGCATCGGCACGCGCAGGCGCACGCCCGCCACCTCGCTCTCGAAGGTCCGCTCGTAGTCGCCGGAGAAGTGCGAGACGTCGGTCGACGTGCCGCCCATGTCGAAGCCGATCGCGTGCGCGAAGCCGGCGCGGCGCGCGGTCTCGGCCATGGCGACGATGCCGCCGGCGGGGCCCGACAGGATCGCGTCGCGACCGCGGAACTGTTGCGCGCCCTTGAGGCCGCCCGAGGAGGCCATGAACATGACCTGCGGGCCGCCGGCAGGACCCGCGCCAGTGCCGAGTGCGCCGGCGACACGCTCGACGTAGCGGGCGAGGATCGGCGTCAAGTATGCGTCGGCGACCGTGGTGTCGCCGCGGCCGACGATCTTGATCAGCGGCGAGACCTCGTGGCTCGCTGAGACCTGCGCGAAACCCAGCTCGTGCGCCAGTTGGGCAGCGCGGCGCTCATGCGCGGGAAATGCATAGGCGTGCATCAGCACGATCGCGACCGAGCGGATGCCGTCGGCGAGCGCGCGGCGGAGATCGGCCGCGAGTGCCGCCTCGTCGAGCGGCACCTCGATCGTACCGTCGGCTCGGACGCGCTCGTGCGCCTCGACGACGCGAGCATAAAGCATCGCCGGCTTCACGATGCGGCGGGCGAAGATGTCGGGCCGCGCCTGATTGCCGATCTCGAGCTGATCGGCGAGGCCTTGCGTGACGACGAGCAGCGTCGGCTCGCCCTTTCGCTCCAAGAGCGCGTTGGTGGCGACGGTGGTGCCCATCTTCACGACGCCGATGCGGTCGGCGGGCAGCGGTGTGCCCGTGGGCGTGCCGAGCAGGCGGCGGATGCCTTCGATCGCGGCATCCTGGTAGGCGTCGCCTCCGTCGGAAAGCACTTTCAGCGCGTGGATGCGGCCCGTGGGATCGCGCGCGACGACATCGGTGAATGTGCCGCCGCGGTCGATGAAGAACTGCCACTTGCCGGCGGTCATCGCGCCTCGTGCCGCTGTCTCTGTTCGGCGGCGCGGTGTCGTTCCCGGCCCGCGCACGAGATTCCGTTTAACGCGCCGGGGCGGTCGGGATCAACGTGAGGCCTCGGGCGTAGCTCAACGCTTTCGGGGGTCAGACTTCCCCCCACCATGATCGTTGGGATTCCCCCCACCCCGAACCCCTCCCCGCAAGGGCGAGGGGAGAAGTGGGGCCGCATGCTCGACACGCCCCTCCCCCTGGTGGGGGCGGCAAGCAGGGGGGATGGCAGAATGCTTGTTTCGGATTCATACCCGCAGGGTCTGGCCCCGCCACCACTCGGTGCCATGGCTACATGCGCTTCAAGACGCGGTCGAGCAGGCGCGCGGGCAGCACGCGGCGCAGGACATCGGCAATGTAGGTCGGGGTGGTGACGTAGTAGCGCACGCGCGGGCGCCGGCTTTCGACCGCGTGCACGAGCTTTTCAGCCACCGCCTCCGGCTCGAGCTTGAAGGCTTGCTTGCCGCCGGCGCGCATCGCGGCGAGCCGAGCTCGATAGCCGTCGCGGTGGGGCGAGGCCTCGATGTCGATGTTGGCCTCGAAGGCGGCGAGCGCGGTCTCGACGAAGCGGGTGCGGATCGGGCCGGGCTCGATCAGCGAGACGTGGATACCGCTGCCGGCGAGCTCGAGGCGCAGCGCGTCGGAGAGGCCTTCGAGCGCGAACTTTGAGGCGACGTAGGCGCCGCGGTAGGGGCCCGAGACGAGACCGAGCACGGAGGAGCATTGCACGATGCGACCACGGCGGCGGGCGCGCATCGCCGGGATCAGGCGCCGCGTCAGTTCGTGGCCGCCGATGAGATTGATCTCCAGCTGGCGGCGCAGCACGTCGGCGGAGAGATCCTCGACCGCGCCGACCTGGCCGAAAGCGGCGTTGTTGAACACGGCGTCGATGGCGCCGTCGGTGAGCCGCAGCGTCTCCGTCGCACAGCGCAGCACCGAGGCCGGATCGGCGAGCTCGAGGTGCAGCGCCTCGACGCCCTCCTCCTCGCGCAGGCGGGCGAGATCGGCGGGCTTGCGTGCTGTCGCCAGCACCCGCCAGCCGCGCGCCTTCAGCATGCGGGCGCTGGCCAGCCCGATGCCGGAGGAGGCGCCCGTGACGAGAATCGCTCGGGAGGTCATGAGTAGGGCAATAGCGGCCCGGGCGCAGATTGGGAAGCCGGCGGCTACGCGCGGTTGGGCGTCGCGCGGCGGCCGCGCAGCTCGGGGAGGAGAAGAATCAGGAGACCGATGGCGAGGAGCACGAGTGGCATCGCGAGCGGGCGTCTGTCCGACGGTCGAATTGCGTCGGGGTTGGCCGGATCCCAGAACACGGCGACTCGCCCTCGGTCCCGCACCCGTTCGGCCTCCGGGCTGCCGACGAATACCCGATGACGCTGCTCCTGCGCCTGGCCGTTCGTGAACCGCACATCGAGAAGCAGGCCTTCGCGCACTTGGGGCTTGCTGTCACGCCTCGCTCTGTCGGGTGTCGGCTTGCTGTCGCAGGGCGCATGCTTGACCTCGCGCTGATCGCTGTGCAGGCGCCAGGTGAACGCGCAATGGGGCGCAGCGCCGACGATCTCTGCGTCCTCTCGGAAGTGAACCTCTCTCAATGCCATCAGGCCGGTCGACAGTGCTCCGAGCAGGAAGACGCCGCCGATCAGACGTGCGCCGAATAGGCTGGAGCGCTGCTCGGCTCGCGCCAGCGTCAGCTTGTTCTGCTCGAGCTCTTCGGCGGTCGCGTGCAGAACGGGATCGGTGCGCGCGGGCATGGACAACAACTCGGCGATCGCCGCGGCGATCGCGCGCGCCTCGTCGCGTTGAAAGCTCCAGCGCGTGCTCACCCGCTCGGCTTCGCCGTTGGTCAGTCGCAGCATGGGGTTGAAGATGAGGTTGCCAGTCTTGCGATGTGACCCGTCGACGATCTCCTCGCTATCGACGAAGGCCTCGCGAATTTCCGAGCCGTGGCGGTCGCGGCGTTGCGACCACATCCAAAGCAGTCGCTTTTCGCGCTTGAGGAGCCGGCTCGGAGCATCGACCGTCACGCGCTCCGCGGGCGCGACGAGGTCGACCATCGCAGCCCAGAATGGGATGCTGGCGACGCCGCCGCCGACAAAGAATGCGTTGCCGAGCAGCACCCTCAACGTCTCCGGCGGAAACGTGAGCGCCGCCGCGATGATCAGCGATGCATAGACGAGCGAGAACGAGAACAGCACAACTCTGGTCAGCCCCGGCGTCTCGATGACGAGCTGCGTCGGGGTGCGCTTGATCGAAACCGGCGGAAGGAGGAGGCGGAAGGTGCTTTTCAACATGACGTGCATTCCGAAACTAGCCGGTTTACGGCCGATGCTCCCCCATTGGCCCAACCGGCTGAGCAAGCGGTCGCGACCGGTCGCGTCGGGCCTGTCGCGCTGCCCTTGGTGACTCGATGCCGGGCTGCATCCCGGCCAGCGCGGGCATCGTCGTCAAGGCGTCCCGATGGCAGCGCTCAACAGACGCTCGAACGCTGCCCGCTCGCGGCGGTCGATGCGCAGCCCCGCCAGCGCCGTGTCTGCTGCCGATTGCGTCGGGGGCTTGCCGACCACGACCAGCATGACCATGCCGTATCGCCCGTGCCGGGCACAGCGAAAGCCGTAAACGCCCGCCACGTCGAACCTGACCACGACGCTGGGCTGGTTGGAAATCGATACGGAGGGCACCCCAGCTGGCCACAGCTCGCCGACCGAGTGCACCGTATGCTCACCGCGGCTGTTGAGAAAAGTCACCGTCTCACCCGGTTGAAGTCGAACGAGGTCCGGCTCGAAGCGAAACATGTGGGATGCCGCCCTTGCGGTCGAATCGGTGATCTGGTCGATCTTGACCGTCGCTGGCTCGGCCGTGGCCGCCGTTGCAATCAGCGTCAGCGCTATGCAAGTGGTCCAAGCAACCCTCATGGGAAACCCCTCCCGCTCGGCCAGCCGGGTCTGGATCGACATCGGGATTCGCAGTGATCCCATCTGGCGTTCCGACACTGGCGGATGGCTTGCATCGAGCGGCAAATCAGTCAGCGTGTCGTCATGCGCCGAGACGACATCTGCACCTTGGTGAGCCCGGCGAGTCGGGCGACGTTGCCGACAATCGTCGCGGAGCGTAACCGCTCGAGCAACGCGGCATAGCGCGCCGAGATCGTGCTGGCGACAGTGGCTTGGCTTGGCGGGAAATGCGGGAGAGCCTGGATCAACCCCGGTTTCCGGGCGTGGCGGCAAGCCTTGCAAGCCGGAGCGATCGGGGTCATTGCCAGTTGCGGTCGCGTCGTGAACGGAATGATCCGGCGATGGCTCTATCCGCGTGCTGCCCGCTTGGCCTCGATTCCGGCCTGCATTCGCGCCAGCGCCTGCCGCAAACCGTCGTCGGCAATCGCCGCCAGCGCAGGCGAGGGCGCGCGGGGCGCGGCGCCGGCGGCGACGGATGCCGGCAACGGCGCCGGTCGCTCACTGGCGCCGGCACCAAGCGGCGTCTGCACGACGCGGATCTCGGCAATCGCCCGGTAGCCGAAATAGCCGTTGATGCGCTCGGCGAGCTGGGCGCGGCGGTACTCGACGTCCATCGCGCGGGCGGGATCGACGGCCAGCACCAGCGTCCCGCCGGGGCGGCCTTCCGCGCCGGCTTCCACCTCGCCATAGGTGGCGACGCCCTTCGGCCACTTGATCCGCTCTGGTTGCGCGTAGCGGGCGACCTCGGCGCCGACGATGCGGGCCCAGTCGGTCAGCAGCGTCGCGGCGGCGAAACCGTGCCTTTCGAATGCCTTGCGGGTCAGCCGCGGCAAAAAGCTACCGACCGCCTTGGCGGCGACGTGCTCGCGGCGGACGACGCCGGCGAACATCGGACCGCTCCCCGCCACATGCGGCGTGGCTCGCAATCCCGCTTCCACGGTTTTCGTCACCCGTGAGGCTCCCCGCGTTTGCCGGCGGCACGTCACCGGCTACCATCCTTGCGACGATTCGCGAGGCCGTGGCGAGGGGGATCCTGTGACCCAGCTGGCTGAAAAGAGCAGCCGCAAGGTGGTGCAGAGGGAGCTGCCGCTGCGTCCGGCCGGCCCGGCGACGGCCGCTCTGCTGCTCGACTGGTACGACCGCGAGCGGCGCGAGCTGCCGTGGCGGGCGAAAGGCCGGCGGCGGCCGGACCCCTATGCCGTGTGGCTGTCCGAGATCATGCTGCAGCAGACGACGGTGAAAGCCGTCGTCCCCTACTACAATCGCTTTCTGGCCCGCTGGCCGACGGTCTTGGACCTCGCCGCCGCGGATCCCGACGCGGTGATGGCCGAATGGGCGGGGCTCGGCTACTACTCGCGCGCCCGCAATCTGTTGAAATGTGCGCACGCGGTCGTCGAGCGCCACGGCGGGGTGTTCCCCGACACCGAGAGCGAGCTGCTGGCGCTGCCCGGGATCGGGCCCTACACGGCGGCGGCAATCGCGGCGATCGCGTTCGCCCGGCCGGCGACGCCGGTCGACGGCAACGTCGAGCGGGTAGTGGCGCGGCTGTTTGCGGTCAAGTCGCCGCTACCGGGCGCCAAGCGCGAGCTGAAACGGCTTGCCGGGACGCTGACGCCGGCCCGTCGCGCCGGTGATTTCGCCCAGGCGATGATGGACCTCGGCGCCGGGGTCTGCACGCCGCGCCGGCCATCGTGCCTCGTCTGTCCGCTGCAGGGCGATTGCGCCGCCAACGCGCGCGGCATCGCGGCGCTGCTGCCGGTCAAGGCGGAGAGGGGTGAGCGCCCCGTTCGCCTTGGCGTGGCGTTCGTGGCGCTGCGCGAGGACGGCCACGTGCTGCTCCGGAGGCGGCCCGAGCGGGGCCTGCTCGGCGGCATGCTGGAGGTGCCATCGAGCTCATGGGCCGAGGAGCTGGCGCCGATCGACGAGACGCTGAGGGCGGCGCCGCTCAAGGCCGACTGGTGGGCGCTACCGGGCCTCGTCTCGCACACGTTCACCCATTTCAAGCTGGAGCTGATGGTCTACCGGGCGCTGGTGCCGGTGGACGCGACGCTGACGTTCTGGGCCGAGCCGGAGCGCTGCCGCTGGGTGGCGCGGCGCAGGCTTGCCGCCGAGGCGCTGCCGAGCGTAATGAAAAAGATCATCGCCCACGCGCTGCGCGAGGGCTGATGTGTCGGATGTCCCTCCTCCCCATCGCACTGTTCTTGCGATGCGGAGGTTTGGGGTGAACAGCCGAAGCCGGGCGATGTGCGAGCCGTCGCCCCTCGCCCCAACTCTCGAGGCAAGCGGGGCGAGGGAGATTTCAAGTGTGGCAGACGAGACCATGACCGACACCGTGCTCATCATCGACTTCGGCAGCCAGGTGACGCAGCTGATCGCGCGGCGTGTGCGCGAGGCCGGTGTCTACTCCGAGATCGTGCCGTTCAACCGTGCCGACGACGCACTGGCACGCCTCGAGCCGAAGGCGGTGATCCTATCCGGCGGCCCGGCGAGCGTCACCGAGATGGGGACACCGAGGACTCCGGACTGGGTGTTCCGCTCGGGTCTCCCCGTGCTCGGCATCTGCTATGGCGAGCAGACCATGGTGGCCGAGCTCGGCGGCGGCGTCGAGGCCGGCCACCACCGCGAGTTCGGCCGCGCCGAGCTCGAGGTCACCGGCGATTGCGCGCTGTTCGCCGACGTGTGGCGCAAGGGCGATCGCGACCAGGTGTGGATGAGTCACGGCGACCGCGTTACGCGGCTGCCCGAGGGCTTCAAGGTGGTCGGCATCTCCAAGGGTGCGCCGTTCGCAGCCATCGCCGACGAGGCGCGCAAGCTCTATGCGGTGCAGTTCCATCCCGAGGTCGTGCACACGCCCAAAGGCGCGCGGCTGCTGTCGAACTTCGTCCATCGCATCGCCGGGCTTCCCGGCGACTGGAGCATGAAGCACTTCCGCTCCAGCGAGATCGATAAGATCCGCATCCAGGTCGGCAAGGGCCGCGTCGTCTCGGGCCTGTCGGGCGGGGTCGATTCCGCGGTAGCTTCGGTGCTGATCCACGAGGCGATCGGTGACCAGCTGACCTGTATCTTCGTCGACCATGGCCTGATGCGGGAGGCCGAGGCCGAGGAGGTCGTCTCGCTGTTCCGCAACGCCTACAATATTCCATTGATCCACGTCGACGCGCGCGAGCGCTTCCTCGACGCGCTCGCCGGCGTCAGCGATCCGGAGATGAAGCGCAAGACCATCGGCGGCCTCTTTATCGACGTGTTCGAGGAGGAGGCGAGGAAGCTCGGCGGCGCGGAGTTTCTGGCCCAGGGCACGCTCTATCCCGACGTCATCGAGAGCGTCTCGTTCATCGGCGGCCCGTCGGTGACGATCAAGTCGCACCACAATGTCGGCGGCCTGCCCGAGCGCATGAACCTGAAGCTGGTCGAGCCATTGCGCGAATTGTTCAAGGACGAGGTGCGCGCGTTGGGGCGCGAGCTCGGCCTGCCGGAGCATTTCATCGGCCGCCATCCGTTCCCCGGCCCCGGCCTCGCCATCCGCATGCCGGGCGAGGTGACGGAGGAGAAGCTCGCGATCCTGCGCAAGGCGGATGCGATCTATTTGGACGAGATCCGCAAGGCGGGGCTCTACGACAAGATCTGGCAGGCGTTTGCGGTGCTGCTCCCCGTCCGCACCGTCGGTGTGATGGGCGACGCGCGCACCTATGACCACGTCTGCGCGCTCAGGGCCGTCACCTCCACCGACGGCATGACCGCCGACTACTACGACTTCAGCCACGACTTCCTCGGCCGCACCGCGACCCGCATCATCAACGAGGTCAAGGGCATCAACCGCGTCGTCTACGACATCACCTCGAAGCCGCCGGGGACGATCGAGTGGGAGTAGGGCCCGCCGTGATCCTATGGGCAATCCGCTTCAATCTTCCGCCGCCGAGTGCCTTGCGGTCGATCTCAGCGTGTCGCCCACAGCCGAGCCTGACCCCTGGCCGACCTTGGCCGGGTTTCGTGGCATGCCATCAGTTGCTGGTTTCTATTTTCCCAAGCCGATGTTCTTCGGTGGGTACTTCTTGAAGGTCGCGCCGTGTGCCTTCATCTCGGCCGCCAATGACGCCATCCAAGCGTTCATGCGGTGGCCGACGGGATACTGCTCCTTCGGGTCGATGTAGAGGTTGAACACCCAGGGCGCGAGCCCGACATCGCTCTTGGTGCTCATGTCGATATCTAGCCACTGCGCGTGCGTCTCGACGACTTTGGTGTGGATCTTGTACTCGTACATCCGCATCGCCATGAGGTCGTGCTCGGTCCAGATGTAGACCTTTTCGCGCTTCGACCGGCCATCGTCGGCGAGCAGGAATGAGGTCTGGTCGATGCCGTCGATGTAGCGGTCTTGCGGGATCTTGGACGACGCATCGGCCAGTACGAGCGATGTGTTGAACAGGTCCATCAGATCGAACAGCTCGTCGCTCTCGCGACCGGGCTTGATCATACCCTTCCAGTACGCAATGCCCGGCACGCGCACGCCGCCTTCCCAGGCTGACGCCTTGGCACCGCGAAATGGCGTGAAACCGGAGTCGGGCCAAGAATCCATCTGCGGGCCATTGTCGGATGTGAAGAAGATGAAGGTATTCTCCAGCACGCCTGCGTCATCCAAGGCTTTCACGATCTCGCCCACATAGGCGTCGACCTCGACCACTGCGTCCTTGTAAGGATATTTGCTTCCGCTCTTGCCCTCGAATGCCTTCGAGGCCAAGTTGTCCGCGTGCACCTTCATGAAGGCATGCTCGAGGAAGAAGGGCTTCCCTGCAGCCGCAAGCTCCTTGATCTTGGCGACTGTGAACTCCTTCACCTTCCGATCACCCTCGGCGACGTCTTCCAGGCTGTCGACCTGCTCGACGACCTCGGTCTTTCCGCCCTTTAGGCCGTGAATGAGTGCCTCGCTCGCGCCTGTGGCCCTCAGCATTTCCAGCCGCTCCGGGTTCAGCACAAGGTCGGGATAGCGGCGCTTGTCGAACGCTTGCGACAGCTCCTTTTGCGCCGGGTAGTATCCATAGAACTCGTCGAAGCCGACATCGTGGGGCCTCATACCTTCGGCCTCGCCGACGTGCCACTTGCCGGACAGCACGGTGGTATAGCCGGCCTCGCCGAGCAGCTTGGGCAGAGAGATTTCATCGGCCCATGGGTTCTTTGCGATCTTGTCGCCGGCCAGAATCGGGCGCGTCAGGCCGGTGCGAACGGGTAGCCGGCCGGTCAGAATCGCCGATCGCGTCGGCGTGCAGGTTGGTTGCGAGTAGGTCGACGTGAGCTTTAGGCCCCCCCGCGCCAGCTGATCGATGTTGGGCGTGGCGGCACCGATGGTCGCGCCACCGCCATAGACGCCCGGATCACCCCAGCCCATGTCATCGGCCAGGAGCCAGACGATATTCGGCGCCTTGCCCTTCGTCGATCGCAGTGCGGCGATTTTCACAGCAGCTGCCTTGTCTTGCTGCGGCAAAGACAGGGCAGGCTCCATGCTTTCACTCGTGCGCACGGCCTTGCTCAAAGTGGAGCCTTGGGCAGAAGCAATGTCCACGTTCAATGCTGCCGAAAGCAACGCAATAAGGACGGAACCAACCAAACGCGTTCTCATGTCACGATCACCATTGCTTGTCGCTGGAGGGCTGCGAAAACGACACTAGGCCGTGGGCTCAATTGATCGCAAGAAGATGCGGACGGAGGCAAGCCGGATGAAGGCGAGGAAGGTGGCTCCGAGCTTGTCGTAGCGGGTGGCGATGCGGCGGAACTGCTTCAGCTTGTTGAAGAAGCGTTCGACGAGGTTGCGCTCGCGGTAGATGGCCTTCTTCCAGCGGTACTTCTTCTTGCGATTGGATCGGTTCGGAATGTTGGGGATGGCGCCTTGAGCGCGGATGCAGGATCGAACGCTGTCGGCGTCATAGCCCTTGTCCGCGATGACGACGGCACGCGGCTCGAGCCCCGCCAGCAGGGCCTCGGCACAGACGATGTCGTGGCCGTTTCCAGGCGAGATCAGGAGGCGGACCGGCCTGCCTTTGCCGTCGACGCGCGCGTGGATTTTGGTCGTGAGCCCGCCCCGGCTTCGACCGACACAACGAACTCCACTCTTTTTTTGACACCGCAGGCATGTTGATGCACGCGCACCGACGAGCTGTCGATCATCTGCACCCGGCCGTCGTGGGCCTTCACGACGGCATCCATCAGCCTGTCCCAGATGCCCGCTTTTCGCCAGCGATTGAAGCGATTGTAGACTGTCGTGTAGGAGCCGTAGCGCCCGGGAAGATCGCGCCACGGCGAGCCCGTGCGCAGGATGTAGAACATGCCGTTGATGATCCGCCGGTTGTTCCTGGGCTTCGGCCCACGGCGATCCATGGGCAGCAACGGCTCGATAACGCTCCACTCGAAGTCCGTGAGATCGTAGCGCACGATCCAAGCTCCGATGTTTCGAATCTTGAATCACTGTTCGAGTCCCATGGCTAGCCAAAACTGAGTACAAGGCCCAGCATAACGGCTGGGGAAGCTGCGCTACCCTTGAGGTCGGCTTCTGCATAAGCTGGGTAGGGGCGCGGTGCAGCATGTAGCTGGATGAGCATGTCGGCAACTGGCTGATGCTGTCGAAAAAGGGCTTGTGAGGGCCGTCGAATGCTGATTCCGTTGCCGGAGTGATGTTCGGAGACGGAGGGCGCGGCATGATGGGGCGGCGGAAGCGGGATCAAGGCAAGCTCTTCTACGAGTTCCGGCTCGAGGATCGCATCCCGGAGAACCATCTGCTGCGGCGCATGAACGTTTTCGTCACGGCAGCCCTTTCCGATCTCCACAGGGAGCTGGAGCCCTTTTACAGCGACATAGTCCCGTGTGGGACAAGAGCCGCCGCGATGACGGCACATTCTCACGGCTGGACTTCGCCTTCGACAGGAAGCGGAACGTCTATGTGTGCCCGGCCGGCAAGCCGATGACCACCAGCGGCCGGATGAGTACCGATAACGACATCCGCTACTTCGCGTCTGTACTCGACTGCCGGACCTGTGCGCTGAAGTCCAAGTGCTGTCCGAACATGACTTCGCGCAGGATCGTTCGCGATCTCGACGAGGATGCCCGCGACGTGGCGCGGGCCAAGATGAAGACCAAGGCATTCCTGCGATCCCGCGACGGGAGAAAGCGGGTGGAGATGCGCTTCGCGCACTTGAAAACCCATCACGCCTTCGAGCGCCTCAGGCTTCGCGGCCTCTCTGGCGCCCGCGACGAGTTCCTGCTCGCCGCCACCGTGCAGAACCTGAAGACCATGGCGCTCCGCCTCGTCAAGCCACCGCCAGACCTTGCCTCTGCGTGAGTGGCGTGCGCGGCGTCCGTCGATGGCGTTCCCCCCGCGTTGAGCCGCCCCAAGCGGCCGACATTCAAGGAAAAAGTAGCCCCAACCGACGAACAGAACCGCCCCTTCTGAACCGTCGACTTTTTCGACAGCATCGGCCCCAAGCTGAAACTCCTCGCGCGTCCGTTGATCGGGCATCATCGTCCTGTTCAGCTCGTGAAGCGTGAAAAAAATCGCCCCCCGGCCGGGGGGAGCCGAGGGGCGAGGGGGCGCCGGGGGAGGGAGCCGGCGGATCGAGAGCGCTCGGGGAGGACGGGGGAGGAGGACTGCGCTCTCGATGATCGGAGGATGCCATCGGGCGAGCGTCTGCGCTGTTCCGTGGGGCACAGGCTGATCCTTGATCTTGGGCAAGGTCCCTCGGTCGCTTGCGGCACAGGGTGGGCCCACGCTCGACTCCGCCGACGAGGAGCCCCATGAACCGCAAGCATCGCCGCGTGCTGCACGCGTTGTTCGCCCACCCGATCAGCGCCAACATCGATTATCGCGAGGTCGAGCACCTGCTGAAGGATCTCGGCGCCGAGATCGAGAACAAGCATGGCAGCCGCATCGGCGTCACGCTCAACGGCCACATGGTCGCCGTGCATCACGCGAGCCACAGCCTGCCGAAGGAGGAGGTCATCCAGATAAGGAAATTCCTGGAGGCGTGCGGCATCGATCCGGCGAGGTACCCCCTCTGAGCGCGGGACGTCTCACCTCTCGCAAGGCCGAGAGGCAAAGGAACGCTTGCCCTCAATTCGCGCGCACGCGCGGCTTCGGCTTGGCCGGCGGCAGCGGGTGGAAGCTGCCGAATGGCGTCTGCGTCGCGATCGTGGTGCCGCCGCCCGCCGCGCCCGCCAGCGGTGTCCTCGGCTGGGGCTGTGGCGCTGGCGGCTTCGGTGGCAGCAGATCGCCGCGCGGATTCGCCTTGGCATGCGCCTCGAGGTCGGCGAGCAGCGTCTCCAGCAGTGGCGCGCCGACCTGCGAGGCGTGCACCGAGCGCGCCCACGGCTCCGAGCCGGTGCCGACCAGCACGACATAAGAGTAGGCGGCGCCGCTGGCGAATTGCAGACCGCCGGCGATCAGCGTGTCGACGGTCGCGTCCGCGTCGGCCGTCACCTGCGTGCCGGTCTTGGCGAAGTGGAGCCTGAGGCCGGGACGGCGATCGGCGCACCAGCCGGCGAGGCTCTTCAGCGTGCCGTGCGAGGTCTTGTGGGCGCTGTAGCAGAGCGGCGCCTCGAGCAGCGTCTCGAGCAGCCCCGTGCCCGCCTTGCCGACCAGCCTGGCTGGGACGAGCGGTGCCCGAGGCGGCAGCGCCGACTGCTCCGCCGCCTCGCGCGCGGTGTGATCGTAGCCGGCGACCAGCGTCGGCTCGGCGAGCGGCTTGCCGCCGCGCCCGATCAGCGCCGCGAGCACGGTCGCCGCCATGTGGTGCACGCGCCGCGGCGCGCCCGAGATCTGGCCGAGCACGGTTGCGGTCGAGGGCGGCGTGCCCTGCCCGTCGGCGCCTGCTGGCGGCATGTTGAAGCCGAACGCGTCGATCAGGTGTTTGACGCGGTGCTGGCCGAGGCGCGCCGTGCGCCACAGCAGCGGCTCGTTCAGCGAGCAGGCGAACGAGACGAGCGCGGTGCGCCCGTGCCTCTCGCCGCCGCCCCTGGCGCACGTCTCGAGTCCTTTCGCAGGCGCGTTGGTGTCGAGATAAGACGTGAGCGGGCCGTCGCGTCCCTCGTTGGCGATGGCGATTGCGGCGATCATCTTGCCGACGGAGGCGATCATGCGCGGGTCGCGCGCGCTCTCGTAGAGGCCGGTGGCCGCGTTGCGCGCCGCCGGTGCGCCGAAATAGGGCGCCGTCTCGCCGGTCTCGTGATAGCGCACGATGCGGCCCTCTGCGTCGGCGGCCACGACCACCACGCTGGGTCGCTCGAGGCCCATCGCAACCTTGGCCGCGTCGAGCGTATAGCCCGGTAGGATCTTGTCCGCCTGCTCGCGATCGAGCCTGGCGAGCCGTTCCTCGATGCGCGCCGCGAAGGCGATGTTCTCGGCCGCATCGAACGTGGTGGTGACGCCGCGCACCGCATCGCGCCAGCCGAAGCCGTAGCGCTGCTTCATCTCCTCGCGCAGTCCGAAACGGGCCGACGGCATCAGCGCATTGGCGCGGATGACCGGATTGACGAGCGCGCGCTCGGCCAGCGCCGGCGCATGCGCTTCGAGCGCCTTCTGCAGGCGCGGCTTGACGTGCGGATCCGGCGGGCCACCGGCGAGCTGCACCAGGTCGAACAGCACCTGCTTCTGCTCCGCCTCGTCGGCGATCAACCGCTCGGCACAGGTTCTGGCCCGCACCTCGGTGATGTAACGCCAGCGATCGAGGCGCACCTCGTTGAGCCGGTCGCTGCCGGGCAGCAGGATGATCGGCTTGTTGACCGCCGAGGCGAGAACGAACTGCTCGGCGATCGAGAGATCGCGTGCCTCCTTGCCGAACACGATGCGGCTCGTCACTTCGACCCCGTGCAGTGGCTGGCCGCCGGTGCGCTGGGCGAGCCACAGGTGGTTGGCGGCCCATTCCTTGAGGCGGGCATCGCCGTCGCGCGTCAGCTCGCGAAAGATGACGGGGGCCAGCCACCACTCCTTGAGCTTGCGGCGAAGCTTCTCGAGGCCGCTCTCGCTCGCGTTCGGCGGGGTCTTGTAGATCACGCGCGCGAGCTGCATCGGCAGGGTCGATCCGCCGACACCGAGGCTCGGGCGCCTCGCGGCGATCGAGCGCTTGACGGTCGAGTAGGGGATCTTGAGCACGCCGAGGAGGTCGATGCCGAACGGATTGAGCGGCCCGCCGATGTAGCGGTCCTCGTGGTGCACGAGGCAGCGCCAGTAGTGCTCGGGCACCTCGCGTACGGGGATCGATTTGTGGTCGGGCTGCGCCTCGTAGTCGCCGATCGTGATCGGCGCGTCGGTGTAGTTGACGTCGCGCCAGCTGTCGAGGCGGGGGTCGAACGTGCCGACGAAGCTGCCCTTGGCATCGTAGATGGCGGTCGCCAGCCAGCGCTCGGCGTCGTAGCGCAGCTTGTCCGACATCGTGAACTGCCCGGCGATGCCGCGCAGCGGTGCCACCACGTACACGAGCACGAGCGCGAACGCGACATAGAGGATCGCCGCGGTCGCGACGTGACGCAAGGGGCCAAGCCGTGGATTGAAGGCGATCGCGTCGGAGAGGAAGCGCAGCGTGCGCAATGGCAGCGCGAGCACCAGCTCGAGCGCATGCGAGATGGCGCGGACGACGCGAAGCATTGCAGTACCGCTTGATCTCTGCCGGACGCAGCTCAGCGCCTCGGGATCACATCATCGATCCCTACCCCTCTTTTGTGGCGCGCCGGCGACCCGTTGATGGCGACACCGGGGTCGATCGTTGCGTCGGCTCGGGCAAGGCTGCTCCGTGCGCGCGCAAGCGCGCTCGCTCACGCCCGCAGGATGCCGAACTCGGTGAAGGGAATGAAGGCGACCCGGTCGCCGGGCTGCACGCCGGTGTTGCTCTCCGGGATCTCGATCAGCCCGTCGGCGACGCGCAGGCTGGTGATGAGGCCGGAGCCGTCACGCGCGAACTTGTCGACCGCGAGCCCGCGCGGCGTCTCGACCAGCGTTCCGCGCCAGAACTCGCGCCGGCCGGTCTTGCGGTCGGGAAAGGCAAACGCCGCCGGCAGGTGCAGCCGGCGCGGCTCGGGCCACGGCGCGCCACCGAGCCGGCGCAGCATCGGATGGACGTACATCAGGAAGCAGACGAACACCGCCACCGGATTGCCGGGCAGGCCGACGACCAGCGTATCGCCGATCTGGCCGAACGACATCGGCCGCCCCGGCTTGATCGCGAGTTGCCACAGGTGGCGAATGCCGATCTCGCCGATCGCATGCACCATGTGATCCTCCTCGCCGCGGCTAGCGCCGCCGGAGGTGAGAATGACATCGAAGCGCCGTGCCGCGTCGGCGAGGCGGCGGCGCACCTCGTCTGCTAGGTCCGGCCACACGCCGAGGTCGGTGACCGTCGCGCCGGCGGTCGCGGCCAGCGCCGCCAGCATCGGCGCGTTGGCGTCGTACACCTCGCCCTGGGCCAGCGGCCGCGTGCCGGCGCGGATGATCTCGTCACCGGTCGAGACGACGGCGACCCGGAGCCGCCGGAAGCAGGTGACACTTGCGACCCCGACAGAGGCCAGCGCGGCGAGGTCCTGCGGCCGCACGATCTCGCCGGCGGCGAACAGCGTGCTGCCCTCGGCCACGTCCTCGCCCGCCTTGCGCACGTTGGCGCCGGCCTTGAGACCGCCCGGGATGTGAACGGCGGCATCCTCGCCCTCGCCGGTCGCCTCGCAATCCTCCTGCATGGCGACGGTATCGAATCCCTCCGGCATGACAGCGCCGGTAAAGATGCGCACCGCGCCGCACGGATCGACGACGCGGGCGAGCCGGTGGCCCGCCGCCGCGCGGCCGACGATGCGGAACGTGCTGCCGCCCGTCTTGTCGTAGTGGCGCGAGGAGACCGCGTAGCCATCGACGGCAGCGTTGGTGTGATAGGGCACCGGATGGCGCGCGGTGACGGGCAAGGCGAGCGTGCGTCCGGCGGCATCCGCGAGCGCGACCTCCTCGCTGGATACGACAGGCGAGAGGCGCGATTTCAGGAGCGCGATCGCCTCGCCGTGCCGCATGCGCTCGGAATCCTGCAGGAAGCAGTCGTCGAGGAGTTTCCTGGAGCTCGGCATCGGGCAGGCTGTCGTCGCTAGGGGAGCAGGAACGGCGTTCACCAAGACCGCGGCCGGGTCGCCGGCCACAAGCGGTCCGATACGGTCTTGACCAAAGCTATCATAGCCGCACGCGCGTCGAGCGGCGGCAGAATGACGGGCATGTTGAAAGGAAATGGGAACAGTCGCTCACGCCGTTCGGGAGACCCGACGCGGCCGAGCCACAGACCCCTCAATCGGCCTGCCTCACAGCGTGTGCAACAGCACGAACAGGCCAACGCCGAGTGCCGGACCCAACAAGGTCGCCAACACCAGCATCACAAACGACTTTGCAACCATGATACTAGACCCCGCACAGAACGCCACGCGACCGATCCGGCGTCTGCGCCCTCGAGCAGATACCTTCCCGGCAACGCCGCCCGTCATGCCCTCACATGAGACGAGCTAGTTGTCAGCATACACCGCCAAATTAAGCTTGACATCCGATATTTGCAATTGCGTCAAAAAGTAATCTCGCTGTCGCGAGAAAGACAATGCACCCGCCGGCGCAAACCGCGCTTGCGGGGATTTGAAATAATTCAGTCAAATCAATGGAATGCCGATGGGCGCGAGGTGGCGGCGCAGCGGTCGCCGCGGCAACCCGGCGCAGGATGTCGCGGCGAACCACATTGCGCTGCGGGATGAGTTTCCCGCCGGATGGTGCCGTGGCGCCACAGAAAATCCCCGGGTCCAAGTCGTCGCGGGCGGTCGGCGCCCTGCCCTGGGTGGGCCCCCGCTCTGCCTACCTGACGTCGAACAGTCTGAGCTGGCGCTCGTCCTGACCCTTGGTCTCGTGCGCCAGCTGCTCGATGCGGTCGAACGGCACCTGCTCGGCCGAGATCAGCGAGCGCTGCGCCTTCATCGCCCTGACCAAGCCCTCCTGGACGAGATGGAACTCGCCGACCGTCTGCCCCGGCAGCACCGCCGCCGGATCGAGCCCGGACTCGCTCTGGAACGCCGCTTTGAGCTTGCGGAGCGCCGTGTCCTCGCGCACGCGGCCGATGAACCAGCTCGTGATCTGATCGCGGCTCTTGTAATCGAGGTCGCCGGGCGACTGGGTGGCGAGCATGATGCCGAGGCCGGCCGAGCGCGCGCGCTTCAGCAGCGATTGCAGCGGCTCGGCGGTGGCCGGCTTGGCATTGGCCGGAATGTAGAGGTCGGCCTCGTCGAACATGACCACGGCCTGCAGCTCGTCGTTCGGATTGCGCTGGCAGAAGCGCAGCGCCTCGGACAGGAATTGCGACACCCAGAACAGGATGTTCTCGTTGTCACCGAGGAAGCCGGTGTAGATGACCGACAGTCGCGTGCGGCCATCACGCGCGAACGGGCCGATGCCGAGTAGCGATTCCATCCGGAGCGGCTCGCCGCCGCCCTCGAACAGGGCCGAGTTGCGGTGGCGGAGGCTGTCGAGCTGGGCGACGAGATCGCGGCGGATCTTGCCCGACGGGTCCATCCGCTGGGTGAGGTCGGTGAGCTCGGAATCCTCGTCCTCGAGCAGATGGATGAGGTCGGCGAGCGTCACCTCGCGGCTGTAGCGCGAG
Organism: Pseudomonadota bacterium; assembly: GCA_040752215.1. Classification (GTDB taxonomy): domain Bacteria; phylum Pseudomonadota; class Alphaproteobacteria; order Rhizobiales; family Hyphomicrobiaceae; genus JBFMEX01. The sequence continues at coordinate 24,976 of JBFMEX010000062.1, forward strand.
CCGAGAATGCGCAGCGCCACCGACAGCGTGCCGGATTGCTTCTGGTGCGTTGCCGAGTTCTTGAGGTGCAGCATTTCGCCCAATGCCGCCGCCGAGAGATTGGCGAGCAGCTGCTGCTCGTGCTCGGGCAGCTCCGAGATTCCGTTCGGCAAGAGCGTGATCGAGATTGGCCGTCCCAAGGCCCGGCCCGGCGTGTAGACCGCGACGTCGATGGCATCCGCAAGCTTCTCACGCTCGGCGCGCCGCTCGCTGAACTCGTTGTCGTCGGCGCGCCAGACGTCGGGATTGGCGTAGCTGCACAGATCGCCCTTGCGGTCCAGCAGCACCGCCGGAATGCCTTTGAGCAGCAGCTGCTCGATGATCGTCAGCGCGAGCGTGGTCTTGCCCGAGCCCGAGCCGCCGAGCACCGCAGCGTGGCGCTTCAGCACACTGGTGTTGAGCGTGATCGGGTTGGCGCGGCCGGTGATGTTGCGCCCGGCGAGGATGCTCCTCGCACTGATGCCGTTCTCGTCGAGGATCACCGACAGCGGCAGCTCGTCCTGGGGCGTCTGCGCCTCGCCCTCCGCCTCGAGCGGCGTCACCGCGTTCTCGGCGTCGAACGTACCCAGCTCGGCCGTCGCCTCGCCACCCGCGTCCGCCCCGCGCCCGTTGCTGGCCACGAGCCGCGGCAGCGGCCGGCCGAGCAGGTCGAGGCGCAGCAATTGGACGATGGCGATCAGCCCGGAGAGCAGCTTGGCGCCGGCGAACCACGGCGCGAAGCCGGGGTCCTGGCGGTGGTGCGCGTGGAATTCGCGCACCATCATCATCTTCTCCCACTCCGGGATCGGCACCAGAATCGAACGCCCGCCGCCGTCGCGGAACTTGCGGAACGCCTGCGCCGTCTGGTTCTTGCGGTTGGGCGGGAAGTCGGACGCGCGCATCATGAACGAGCTCTTCGAGCCCATTGCCTGCAGCACCTTGTCGAGTTGGCGCTTCAGGCCGCCGCCCTGCGTGGGGCGGTTGCAGAGGAACACGCGCGCCTCATTGGAGAGCCCGGTCGTATGCCGCACCACGATGTCGATGGCCGGCAGATCGTCGGCGATCTCGAGCCGGCGAGCCTCGACCGTGACCATACCGCCCCACTCCTCGGTCGCGAGCTGCAGCGCGGTCGTGAGCACGTCCATCAGCTCGTTGTCGTCGGACGGCATCTCCGCCTCGGAGATGCTCTGGAACCGCTCCCACATGTCGCGGAAATCGACGGTCGCCACCGCCTCTGCAGGTTTGCCAGCAGTTGGCGCCGCCTCGACACCGGGCCCGAAGCCGAGCGCGGCGGCGAGGGTGGAGATGAATCCGGCCCTGGCCGGCTCGGGCTCGTCCTCCGGCGCCGTCTCGGCCTTGGCGCGCAGCCGGCTTTGCGCGTGCTCGAGCAAACGGCGCGTCGAAAGCCCGCCGAACTCCTCAAAGAACTGCGGTCCGAAGAACGCGCTCGGATCGGGGAAGCTTGGTCCCCCGGAGAGGTCCTCGGCGCGCTGGCTCAGGCGCTTGGCGATGATCTGGCGCGCCTCCTCCGCGGTCCGGCTCTCGAGCAGGGCCACCGGGCCCGACTTCTCGATTCTGTCGACGTAGGACTGCGCCAGCACGCCGCGCACCTGCCCGTAGAAGTCGTCGAGGCAGGAGATGATGACGATCGCGCTCGGCAGCCGGTTGGCGATCTGGATCAGGTCGCGCGCCGCGCGCTGGAAGCGCTCCTCGGCGTCGTCGAAGAAGCGCAGGTCCTCGACCTGATCGATGCAGAACACCAGCGCCGCGCGGTCGACGTGCCACATCATGCGGCCGAGCGCCTCGATGATCTCGAACGCCCGCCCGTCGCCATTGTTGGGATCGAGCGCAGCCACCGCCGCCTGGCTCAGCTCGTTGAGCGCGCGGCCCTGCAGGTATTGGCGCACGCGCTGGGCGATGCGCGGGTCCTGCCGCTCGAGGTAGAACAGGGCACGGATGATGTTGACGTCGAGGTTGGCGTCCGCGAACCGCTCCGAGGCGATCACCTCGTCGGCCAGGCGGACAACGAGGCGCGCGAGCTCTTTCTCGTCGAGGCTCGCCTCGCGCAGCCGATCGATGTCGGCGGCGGCGATGCCCTCAGCGGCGGTGATGAAGTGGCGCGTCAGCCGTGCGAGCCCGCTCTCTCCGGCCTGGTCGGGATCGTAGGGGTGCTCCAGCGAGGCGACGAGACGCCTGAGATAGTACTCGGCGTAGTTGGCGATGTCGGGCGACATCTGTGCGTAGCCGAGATAGGCCTTGCCGGCGCGATGCGCCCCGGTCCTCAGCGCGCGAATGAGGTGCGTCTTGCCGGCACCCGACTGACCGTGGAACAGCAGGATGCGCGCCTGCGCCTCCGAGCCGCGCCCCTTTGTTATCGCATCGAGCAGGCCGAAGAACTTGCCCCGCGCCTTGGCGTGCACCGCCTCGACGTCGACCGGGTCGGCGCGCCAGATGTCGTCCTCCCAGGTGATGGAATGCTCGAAGGCGTGCGCCAGCTGGTCCAGCGGAACGGCCTGGCGAGCTTCCTCGTGCATCAATCGACTTCCCCCTACGCCCATCGCGACTGCGAGCCCCCTTCGAGAACCTCTAGTCCTCGATCCGGATGAAATGCCAAATGGTATTCTTGTAGCCGATCGCCGAGTCCTCGAAGTCCTTGAGGTTCTTCTTGTCCTTCAGGTCGGCGTTGGCGAGCACGAGCCGCCCGGCCCGGTGCGCCTCCGCGAGCATGCCCTTGAACTCGATCTCGCTCAGTCCCCACTCCGGGCGTGCCGCGCGAATCGCCTGCCAGACGCGAGAGATAAACGCCTTGCGATTGCCTGGCCAGCCCTCGGCGTGGCCGCGTGCCGCCGCCAGCACCTCGGCGCTGAATCCGTCGAGATCCGGCCGCACCATAGGTGGCGGACGGCTCGCCGCCGGCTCCAGATCGTTTGCCGGCAGCGGTGCAGATCTGGTCGGCGGCAGGACGACGGGCGGTGCCGCCGGCGCCAGGAGCTTCGTGACGAGGTCGCGCAGCAGCGCCGCCCGCAGGGCTTCGAGGCTCGCCTGCGGGGTGCCG
>JBFMEX010000063.1:0-21180 GCA_040752215.1 Pseudomonadota bacterium
GGCGCAGGGCGGCGGCCGCGGCCTCGTCGCGCTGGCGCTGCTGCTCCGCCTGCTCCTTCAGCCGCTGCGCCTCGGCGCGGCGCAGGGCCTCCTGCTCGGCCCAGATCATCGCGTCCGAGCGAACCTCGATGTTGTCGACGCCGCGATAGGCTTTGGCGATTTCGCGCCCGAGCTGGTCCCTGACGCTCTGGGCGATCGCCGCGTCCTTGGCCTCGCCGACGATCGTCAGCTCGATGCCGGAGATCGCCGCCGTGCCGCGGCGCAGCTTGGAGAGCAGGCGCAGCCCGAGCCCGGCGACCTTCGGCCACTTTCCGGGCCGCACGCCTGCGATCTTCACGTTGTCGGTGAGCCGCGCTCCGGAGAATACCTTGCCGGCCGTGGACACCAGCTCGGCATGGGTCTCCTGATCGGGCACCTCGCCCTCGAGCACAAGCGTTCCATCGCCGCCGTGCACCGCGCGCCACACGAGGCTCGGCTCCGGCACGGCGTCGTAGGTGATACGCACGTCGGTCTCGCAGGCGCGGTTCGCCGCCGCCTTGACCTCGCCGGCGACCTTTTCCGCCAACCCCTCCTGCTCGGTGCGGCCGACCAGCTCGAGCCGGCGGTCGCTGAGCGCGATCGTCGCTGGGCCGAGCTGCTGCAGCCCGTCGAGCCCCGCCTCCAGGCACTCCTTCCAGCCTTCCGGCGCTCCGGACGCAACCTTCATCTGGTCGACGATCGAGGCCTTGGGGAATCGCGACGCGATCCGCGCGAGCACTTTGGCGCGGTCCGCCTCGCTCGGCACGTAGCCGGTCAGCTCGATCCCGTGGTCGGCGCCGGAAATGCCGGTCACGAACGGGCTCACCGGCTTCGGCACCGGCTTCGGATAGGTCAGACGCTCGCTGACCGTATACGTGCTCGGCACCGCGCTGCGCAGCCCCGCCCGCACCCGCTCTGCCGTCGCCTCGTCGGCGGCGCGACCGGCCAGCACCAGGCTCTGGTCGCTCAGGCTGGCACTGCCGTCCAGCAGCTGAGCAAGCAGATCGAGCGCGGCGAGCGCCACGCCCGGCCATTCCTCGCGCGCGCCGGCCGCCGTCTCCATGCGATCGACCACGGCCAGCTTGGCGAACCGCTCCTTCGCCGTCGCGAACATCCGCTCGCGCACCTTATCGCCGGGAACATGCCCGCTCATGACCAGCTGGCTCGGTGACAGCTCGGCCTTCCAGGTGAACGGGCTGACGCGCGGCGGGCTGACCTTGTCCTCGGCCAGCCGGATGCCTTTCGGCATTTTGCTCTTGAGTTCGCCCTTGATCGTCTTGTAGGCGGCGGTGGTCGCGGCCTCGCCGGCGAGCGAGAGGCCATCGCGGTCGATATCGACCTCGCCGGCGCGCAACCCCGCGAGCTGTCTGAGCGAGAAGTCGATGCCGTCGAGCCAGACGTCGCGGTCGGGCGCGCCGGGCGCAGCCTTCATCTCGTCGACGATCTTGCTGCTCGGAAAGTTCGCCTTGACGATGCCGAGGATCGACTGGCGCATCGCCTCGCCCGGCACGTAGCCGGCGAGCAGGATGCGATTGTCGCCGTAGGCAGCCGACCATTCGTAGTTGTCGACCCTGCCGATGACCTCGGCGCGCGCCTCGACGATCCTGACACCCCATACGCCTCGCGCGACGTCGATCGCCCGCGGCGGATCGCCCTCGTTGTATGCGGAGCCCGACAGGCTCCCGTCGCGCCCGACGAACTCGGAGCGCGCCCAGTCGAGCCCGGCCGCGCTCAACGCCGAGGCGGCCCTTTCAGCCAGATCCTGCTCGATGCGCTGGTGCTCGGCGAGCACCGTGATCCAGCTCCACATGGCGATCGGCAACAGACCCCACAGCCAACGCCAAGGATTGCACTTCATCAGCGAACAGCTCCCCACCGACCCTACCGCAGGCAACCGCCGAGACCCCAATATACGGGCGCCCGAGCGCGGCCGGCCGTGCGCAACTGCATCGGGCGCGAGCCCCCACTCGCCGCCATGCGCGGATACTATAGACAAGACGGTTGCCGTTTCCAAGCGCCCGATCCGGCAGGAAGGCCGGCCTAACGTGCTGACCGGATAAGATATTCGTCGGATGCCGCGGCAACGGCCGCGGCCCGTCCCGGGGTGCACGAACGGCTCGTCAGGCGGCGCACCGATTGCGCCCGCCGCACCTGCGGATGACCTCGCTGATCTCGCTTGCCGGCACCGGTCGGCTGAACAGATAGCCCTGCACCTCGTCGCACCCGGCCCCGGCGACCTTTTCGAGGTGCTCGACCGTCTCCACCCCCTCGGCGACGGTCCTCATGCCGAGCGTGTGCGCGAGCGACGTCACCGCGCGCACGATCGCGACACAGTCCTCGCGGTGCTCGATGTCGCGCACGAACGTCTGGTCGATCTTGATCTTGTCGAACGGGAAGCTGCGCAGGTACGACAGCGAGGCATAGCCGGTGCCGAAGTCGTCGAGCGCGATCGATACCTCCATGCCCTCGATCTGGTTCAGCATGTCGATCGTGCGCGCATCGTCCTCGAGCAGCAGCGTTTCGGTCACCTCGAGCACCAGTCGCTGGGGGACGAGCCCCGAGCTTCGCAACGCGAGCTGCACCGCGTCGACCAGACTGCCGCTCGCGAACTGGACCGCCGACAGGTTGACCGCGACCTTGACGTCCTCGGGCCACGTCGCGGCATCGCGGCAGGCGCGCATCAGCGACCACTCGCCAATCTCACCGATGAGGCCGTTGTCCTCGGCCAGCGGGATGAAGATGCCGGGCGGTATCATGCCGCGCTCGGGATGGCGCCAGCGCATCAGTGCCTCGCAGCTCGTCACCCGCCCGGTGCGGAGATCGACGATCGGCTGGTAGTGGAGCTCGAGCTCGTCGTTGGCGAGCGCAGTGCGCAACGCCTGATCGAGCTGGCAGCGCTCGCGCATGCTTTCGGCGAGCTCGGTGCGGAAAACGACCGAGCGCCCGCGCCCTTCCGCCTTGGCGCGATAGAGGGCGATATCGGCATTCTGCAGCAGCACGTCCGGATCGGAGCCGTGCAGTGGCGCCAATGCGATGCCGATGCTGGCGCCGATCTCGATCCTGTGGCCCTCGATCTCGAACGGGCGTCCGGCCTCCATAACAAGGCGTCTGGCCAGCGCCTCCGCCTCGGTCTGGCTCCGGCAGCCCGCCTGCAGGATCGCGAACTCGTCGCCGCCGAGCCTGGCGATGTGGTCGCTGCGCCGCACGCATTGGCCGAGCCGCGCCGCAAACGCCTTCAGCAGGGCGTCGCCGATCGGGTGCCCGTGGGTGTCGTTGACCTCCTTGAACCCGTCGAGATCGATCCACAGCAGCGCCAGCTGCTCGCCGTCGCCCATGTCGCGGAAGCAGGTCGCCAGCGCCTCGCGGAAGCCGAGCCGGTTGGCGACCTCGGTCAGCGTGTCGACGCGTGCCAGGCGGGCGATGCGCTGATCGGAGAGGCGCTTCTCCGTCACGTCCTCGTGGACAGCGACGCAGCCGCCGTCCTCGAGCGGCTGGAATGCCACCTGGAACGTCCGTTCGGCGCCCATCTCGACGGTCAGACTGAACGGCTGCCGGCTTCTGACCAGCTCGAGGTAGCGCGCCAGCCACTGGCGCGCCTCCGCCCCGGAATCCGCACCCGTGGCGGCGGGCTGTCCTGCCTCGAACCCGTGCGCGAGAATGCGCTCGATGTGGGTGCCGGGGCGGCACAGCTCGTCGGGCAGTGCGTACATCTCCTGAAAGCGCCGGTTGCAGACGAGCAGACGATGATCCGCGTCGAACATGGTGAGCCCGCGCGCCATGTTGTTGAGCGCGATGTCGAACCAGCCGTTGAGCTGCTCGACCTTCTCGCGCTCGCTGTTGAGCGCGATCGCATTCGCCTTGAACACCGCGACCGCCCGCGCCATGTCGCCAATCTCGTCGCGCTCCTCGTTCGCCGCCACCGCGACGGACGTATCATTGGCGGAGAGGCGGAGCATCGTCTCGGTGATCTGGCGGATGCGCCGGCCGATGCCGTTGACGACGACGAATGTCAGCGGCCCGATCAGCACGATGGCCAGCAGCGAGGTATTGATCACCCAGCGGTTGAGTTGTCCGCCGCGCAGGGCAAGGTTCTCGAGCGCACGGTCGGCGAACGCGAGCCGCTCGTCGCGGTAGCTGCGGATCTCGATCTGGGCGAGATTGGCGGTCATGGAGTAGTCGGCCACCGCCTCGAGCGCCTTCGACTGCGCGAAATTCGACGCGAGGCGCAGCACGTTGTGCGCCTGCTCGAGGAGCCGCGGCAGCAGCGGCGCGAGGCGGCCGGATATGGCGGCCTCCCGTCCCGCGATGCGCCGCTCGATCGCCTTGGCGATGTCCTCGGCCTGCAGGCGGTCACGCTCGATTTGCGCCCGGCCGCGCCCCCCCGGCGCCGACTCGATTATTCGGCGGTGCTGCTCCAGCAACAGCTCGAGATCGCCGGCGCCGATGACGCCGATCATGCCCTGGTTGTAGATCAGCTCTGCCGAGCGCCCGGTCTCGCGCACGAAATGCAGCGACATGACCGCCAGGCCGAGGACCCCCGCCAACGCCACCGCGCCATAGGCGTAGAGGCGCACGATGATGCTGCGGGGCAGTCGCGGCAATCGCAAGCGGTTCATGGCTCACCCGCAACCGATTACATCGTGTCGCCTGCGGTCACCGCGCGCGCTGCCTCGATCAATCGGCTCGCAGCCTCGGACGGGGCCCCGAGCGTGACGATGCTCAGCGGCTGCTCGACGACGAGATCGGTGGCGAGCTCGGGCACGCCGCCCTGCTGGGCGAGACCCATCTGCGCAATGCCGAACGCGCCCGGCTCCTGCTGCACGGCCTTGACCACGTGCTTGGCACTCTCCAGCCGGATCGCGTCGGCGGCGCCGATCGGAGCACCACCGAGCAGCTGGCTGCGCACCGCCACCACGGTGCCGCCGCCATCCTGGGTCGCGACGACCCTGATCGGCAGGTCCGCTCCACCGACCTCGCTCCAATTGACGATACGCCCGGTGAGGATCGCCTTGACCGTCTCGATCGGCAGCCTGCGTACGGGATTGCCCGGATGCACGGCAAACGCGACCCGCGTGCGCGATACCTCGAACTCCTGCAGCCGCTCGACCTGCAGCGACGGAGCGATCCGCTTCAGCGCCTCGATCTCGCCGGCCAGCGAGGCGGAGATCATGGCCAGGTCGGTGCGCCCTTCGAGCAGCGCCATCAGCCCCCAAATCGACTTGTTGGCGATCACAGAGAGCTTCACGCCGGACGCCGCCTCGATGTCGCCCTTGAAAGGTTGCAGCAGCCGTGCATGGAACGTGGTCGAGCCCTGGATGGTGAGACTGGCCGGCTCCACCGCCTCCTCGGCCACCGCGGCCCACGGGCCGACCAGCGCCGAGACCATCAGCACGGCCGCCCCCAGCACGAGCGCAATCCGCCTCCGGCCTCCGCCTGGCCGTTCCCCACTGGAGTGGGCCCACGAGAGAGTATCGAGCAGTCGCGACGACATGGCTGCAAGCCCCTAGGCGAGGGCGGATACCGACCAGCGAGCTCTCCCGCCCGGCACCGCTTGCGTGGAAACGCGCAAACTTCAATTCCTACAACCTTAGCGTGTGATTGTAACGCTTTCGTTTCGCAGCCTCTGCAAAATCATCCAATTCGGTGCAGTGGCCGAAATAAGCTGCTGCGCCGGATTTGCTTCAATTGAGCACAAATACTCCGCCGCCGTTGCAAAATGGCCTTCACATTCCCCGGCTAATGTCGTGATCGCGAAATTCGTCTCATTCCGCGGCGGGCGGCGAACGAATTTCGCGATCTGAACGACACTAACGATATCAATGATCTAGTGTGGCTCGGATCGAAAAGTCCGCCTCGCCACCAAGCCGGGAGGCAGGTGGCGGACCTCGATCACCACACTAGTGTCGCCATGCAGCCGAGGAGCGAAGGCGATGCCGAACGAGTATCTGTGCTGGCTGATGGTGCGAGCCAACTGGCCCAGCGCCGCGCTGATCTGCACACTCGCCCTGCTGCCGCTGGCGCTGCTCCTTGCGTGAGGCGCTATCGGCCCGGCAAGTCTCGAGCCGGGGGCGATCAGGTGGCGACAGCGATGCGTCCGTCGTCGAGCAGTCGCAACCTATCCCCGGTGCTGATCCGGCCGATCCCCTTGACGCCGACGATCATCGCGATGTTGTGCTCGCGCGCGATGATCGACATGTGGCTGAGCCACCCGCCGACCTCGGCCACGACACCGCCCGCGCGCAGTACCAGCGGCAGCCATGCCGGGTGGATCATCGGCGCGACGATGATGTCGCCGTCGGCGAACGCGGTGATCGGCGCGCCGGTCTCGGCGGCCCGGGTGTCGACGACGATCGCGCGTCCCTCGGCCAGCCCCAGGCCGGCGACCCTGAGCCCCGCAAGATCGCCATCGGCGGCGCCGGCCATGTCGGGGGCCCCGAGCGAGGCCGCCTCGACGTCGGCGACCGTGAGCTCGAACCCGAGCGGCCGCTCGGCGCCGACGCGCTCGATCGCCATCGCGCGCGCCACCGCGCCGCGCTTGCATGCCGCGACATTGCGACCGTCGAGGCCGAGCAGCTCATCGAGCTCGAGATCGAAGATCGCTCCACCGAAGCCGAGCCGGCGGTCGAGCACAAGCAGCATGTTGCGCAGCACGGCGAGTTCGCGTAACGCGTGGTGCTTGGCATCCTCCTTGAGCGTCTGGAAGCGGCGTGCGCGGCGCACGACCTGCTCGAGCCCCCTTGGCGGCGCCAGCTCGTCGCCACGCGGCTGAGGCAGCCCGGCGAGCAGGCTCCACTGCGCCGCCAGCGCGGTCTCCACCGCCGCCTCGAGCGCCGCGCGATCCTCGCTATAGCGCGGTTCGGCAAGCTCGTAGTCGAGCCGCGCGCGGTGCCCGAGCGCCTCGATCATCAGCTCGCCGCGCAGCTCTGCCGGCGCCAGCTGCAGGCGGCGGAGCTGCTCGTCGAGATGCGTCGGCGGGATCGTCGCCAGCAGGCGGGGTGCATCGGCGCCGGCCGCATCGAGCCGCTGGCGCGCCTCGTCGACGAGAAAGCGCGCGGCGATGTTGACCATCTCGACCTCGGCATGTGTCTCGCACACGTAGCGCTGCACCGTGCGCCTGACGAGCGCCAGCACCTCTGCGGTCGGCAGCCGTTGGAAGTCGGCGGCCTCGAGCGGGCGAACTTCGGCGAGCAGTCGCGGCAGAAATTCGCGGCGCACCCGATCCTCGATCCGTCCCGCATTCCGCGCCAGCGCACGTGCTGCCGCGCGCGGCACCTTTATCGCGCGCGCGCGCTCCTCGCGCTTGTCGACGTAGAGCCGGCCGAAGGCGGTCACGTGATAGGGCGCGGCATCCTCGCCGACCGGGTAGACCAGCCCGAGCGCGCGGGCGGCACGGTCGACGCCACCGCCCGGCTTCCACAACGCCTCGACGAGACCGAGCGAGAGCGGCGTCGGACGCGGCAGCATCTCCGCCATCTCGGTCTGCGCCAGCACGACGCCGGCGGCAGGATCACGGCCGAGCACCCGCGCGAGGCGGCGCCACTCATCCCGTACCTCGGCGCTGGCGGCATTGCCGGCTGCGGTGATGTCGCGGCTCTGCAGCAGCAGGAAGCGGCAGCCATCGTGCGCCCACTCGATGTCCTGCGGTGCGCCGAGCTCCGCCTCTGCGGCCAGCGCCAGCACGGCGAGCGGCGCAAGATCGATCGGCGGCGCGGCGCCGATTGGCGTCCGGCTGGCGCGCCCGATCAGGAAGGCCTCCGGCGCCACCTGCCCGCAGACCAGCTTGTCCGCGGTCCCCTGAACGATCTCGACCAGCATCAGCGCCGGCGACTGCGGCGCCTCGGTGAACAGCACGCCCGACCAGCGCGCCGCGACCATGGGCTGCAACAATACGTTGGCCGCGCCCCCTCCTCCGCCCCGGTAGCTCGCCGCGCGCGCGCTGGCGAACGAGCCGGTTACCGTCTCGATCGCCGCCTCCAGTCCGGCGCGCTCGACATCGAGCACGGTCTCGAACACGCCTGCGAAACTGGCATCCGCCCCGTCCTCGGCCGCCGCCGAGCTGCGGACCGCGATCCGCCGCACCGACAGTCCGCGCCAGACGCGGGCCAGTGCGCGCCGCCGCTGGCGCGCGCCGAGGTCGGCGAGGCGCGAGAGAAAGCCCGCCGTCAGCACCAGACCGTCCGGCACCGGCAGCCCGATCGCCGCGAGCCGCGCGAGGCGGTAGGCCTTGTTGCCGGCCGCGACGAGCAGGTCGGGCCGCGCCAGCGACACGACGCCGAGCCGCTCGAGGCGGCTGCGGCGCATGGCGGCGAGCCGGCCGCGGAGACGACGCACCCTCTGGCGGGGGCGCACGCCGGCGAGCCAGCGTTGCACCAGCAGCAGCCCTGCGCTCGCCACCATGTAGACGTCGGCCGCCGCCGACAGCAGCGCCGCCACGACCACCATCAGCGGCGCAAGCAGCGCCCACACGAGGAGACGCTGCCGGCCAGTGCCGACCATCGACAGCTCGACGTAGAGCGCGATCAGCACGGCGAATGCGAGCGGCAGCAGCAGCGTCGCGTCGCGGGCGGCCAGATTGCCGATCAGGCGGACCTCGGTCGGCACCTGCTCGGCCGCCAGCGTCGCCGCCTCGACCGACAGCGCGAGCACCGGAAGGAACGCGAGCGCGATCAGGTTGAAGCCCGGCGTCATGCCATGCCTGCGATAGAGCGCCCTCAGCGCCCGGCCTAGTCGCGGCGGATCGTCGGCCAGCCGCCGCTTCAAGGTCGCGACCTCGCCGGAGATCGTCCGCGATACCGCAGAATCGCGCTCGGCCTTGATCGAGAACGGGAGCACGACCAGGCGTGAGGCCAGCGCCAGCAGCGCGAGCGCCAACGGCAGCCCCGTCGAGCGGGACACATCGGCCAGCAGCGCGCCCAGCCATCGAGCTGCGCGCCGCCACCACCCCGCTCCGGCGCGCGCCTGCAGCGACTCGACGTAAGGCGGACGCTTTGCCGGCTCGAAATACTCCCACGGCAGCGTATAGCGACCCCGGAAGTCGCGGCCGCGGCGGGTGAGCTCGAGCCCGAGAACAGAGGCGAAGAAGCAGCTGCGCCGGTCGTAGCAGGGCGCCACCACGGGGTGCGCCGGCAGCGCGTCGAGGCGCCGCGCCAGCTCCGTGCTCGGCGTCGGCCGGAATGGGATGTTGATCGCCTCCGGAAGATGCGTCGCCGCGAACTCGCCCGGGTAGCGCACGTCGACGAGGATCGCGCCCTCGTCTCGGATCAGGTGGCGCACCGCCTCGGTCTCGAGCAGCACATCCTGGTTGGGGAACTCGGGCAGCGCGCGCAGATCCTCGAGGCCGCGAGCTCCCGCCCCGCCGAGGCGGCGCCCTTCCGCCAGCCACTTCTCGAGCCCGCCGACGATGAAGCCGCAATCGATCCCCTTCTCGGCCAGCGCCATGCAGCTCTCGGCGCTGCGGTTGCCGTTGTGGCAGAACACCAGCACGCGCTTGCCGGCGAGGTCGAGCTTGGCTTCCACGAGATCGGGAAAGCGGACAGCGACCGCGCCGGGCAGGCTGCCCATCTCCGTCTCCGCGCTCTCGCGGATGTCGAGCAGCACCGTGTCGCGCGCCGCCCCCGCGGCGACGTCGCCGACGATCCGCGCCGCTTCCTCCGTCGCAACCCCGAGCGGATGCGCGATCTGAGCGCGGTAAGGGACCTCCTTCAGGCTCTTGTCGAGGCTCCCCCCGTCTGCACTCCGCGGCGGCGGGCGGAGCAGCGTCGCTTCCAGCCGCTGGCGCCGCTCGGCCGAATGCGACAGATGCAGATGCAGGGCGAGCCCGAACCCGGCAACGGCCAGCACGATCGCGCCGAGCGCCACCCGCGCCGGCCACGGAGATGCCTGTCCGCCCGCAGCCCGAGCTCCCCGATAGCGTGCACCTGCCGCAACGGCGCCGCCCCCGAGCACGGCCGAGACGACGGCGACCAGCTGCGAGAGGCTGGTCAGCGAGCCGACCACGAGTTCGGGCGAGGGAATGGCCATCGCCGGCAGGGGGCCCGCCACCACCCCGACCAGCAGCCCCGCAGCCAGGGCAGCCCACCGCCCAATCCCGCGACACACAACCTCCGATTGTATATCCAGACATGACTTGACCGCCGCCACCATCGGCCAACGTCCCCCTCGGCCAGAAAGACCCCCCTGCCGCCCTGCGAATCGGCGGCGCCACGCCCAACGCGAAACAAGAGCATACTCGCAGTTCGCCCGGAAAACAAAGTGCCAAATCCGACTCAGAGTCGAGCCCGAGAGCGCGGCCCGGGGGCGCCCGGCATCCCCAGCACACGGAGGGGAGGTCATTCTACCCCTGATTGCAACCGCCGCGCGCGAAGTCGACGAGCAATTCGACGACGTCTGCTGCTGCGACCTCGACCCGTTCCGCCGTGAGACGAAGGCGATCACGTGCGCCGGCCAGCTCGAGAACATGCAGGCATGCTGTCGATTCCGAGGCCGACTTGGATTTGTCGTGGCCGAAATCCCGCTTCATTCGTCGCCAGGTCACCACGCCCGAACCGCCAGGACGTCGCACGTGGCCCTCGCAAGCAGGCTGACATAGCGATGCCGGGACGCCGACCTCACCGAGCACGATGGCCTCGATGCCCAGATCGCTCGTGATGGCGCCACCGGCCCGACCAGCCGCCTCGTATCCGAAGCTTGACGATCCCCGCCTCTGGTGCGGCCTCTTCTCCCACATTCAAGGCCCCGATCCGCTCGATGCATTCCGCGCCAGGCCACCGACGATCTTGGTCATCTCCATCGGCAATGGAAACACGATGGTCGACGACCTCTCCCCGGCGATGTTCTGTAGCGCACCAAAATAACGAAGCTGCATGGCCTGCGGCTGCCTGGCGAGGATCTCGCCCGCCTGCAGCAGCTTCTCGGCGGCCTGCAGCTCGCCCTCGGCGTCGATCACCTTGGCGCGCCGAAGTCGCTCCGCCTCGGCCTGCTTGGCGATCGCGCGCACCATCGTCTCGTTGAGATCGACGTGCTTGAGCTCGACGTTCGCCACCTTGATACCCCAAGCGTCGGTCTGTGCATCGAGGATCTGCCGGAGGTCGGTATTGAGCTTCTCGCGCTCGGCCAGCATCTCGTCGAGCTCGTGCTGGCCGACGACGGACCTCAATGTCGTCTGCGCCAGCTCGCTGGTCGCCTGATTGTAGTCCTCGACTTGGATGACCGCCTTCTCGGGGTCCATCACCCGGTAGTAGATCACCGCATTGACGCGCACCGAGACGTTGTCGCGCGAGATCACATCCTGCGGAGGCACGTCCAGCACACGGGTGCGCAGGTCGATGCGCACCATCTGCTGGACGAACGGGATGATGACGACGAGACCGGGCCCCTTCACCTTCCAAAAGCGGCCGAGCATGAACACCACGCCGCGCTCGTATTCCCGCAGGATGCGAATGGACGCCGCGACAAGCGCGAGCACCGCCAAGAGCGGGAATATGAACGTGGGGATGAGAACGGAAACCTGACTGGGCATGGCCGGATCCTTTCGGTTGCGTAGAGATCAGGCGGCTGTCGCCGGCTCAACGACGAGCGTGAGTCCATCGCGCCTTACGACGCGTGCGGGATCGCCGGGCTTGAGGGTGCAATCGCCCTTGGCGATCCACACCTCGCCATGGACATGGATCGATCCCGAGCGGTCGTGCCATGTGACGATGTCGCCGACGAGACCGATCATCTCCTCGGCGCCCGTCACGGGCTTGCGGCGGCGGACCTGGATCACCGAGGCGAGCACGCCTGCGGACAGCAGCACGGTCGTGGCCGCCGTGCCGATGATAACGGGCCACGCAATCCTCAGATCGAAGTCGGCGCCGCGGGGATCGAACAGGAAGATCGCGCCGATCACGAAAGCGGTCAGCCCGCCGATGCCGAGGATGCCGACGCCCGGCACGAACGCTTCGGCGATCATCAGGGCGATGCCAAGGAGCACGAGCGCGAGCGCGCCATAGCTCAAGGGCAAGACCGACAAGGCGGTCAACGCGAGCAGCAGACTGATCCCACCAACGACGCCAGGCACGATCGCGCCCGGGCTCCAGAACTCGTACAGAATGCCGTAGACGCCGATCAACAACAGGACGAACGCGACGTTGGGATCGGAGATCGTCGCCAGCAGCTGCATGCGCCAGTCGGGTTCCATCGCTATGCGGACGGCACTGGATGTGGCAAGCCGCGTCTCCTTGCCTGCCAACATGACCACACGGCCGTCGAGCTGCCGGAGGAGATCGTCGGCATCCTCGGCCACGACGTCGACGACCTTCTCCTTCAACGCATCGCTGGCCGTGAGGGTTGCCGCCTCTCGCACGGCCAGCTCGGCCCATTCGGCATTGCGGCCCCGCAGCTGGGCGAGACCCTTGAGGTAGGCCACCGCATCGTTGATCACCTTCTGGTCGACGGCGCCCGGAGCCTGGGGCTGCTTGTCTTTGTCCTCGGGACGCCGGTCCTGTGGGGAGACAGGGCTCGGAAGGCCGAGCGCGACGGGCGTGGCAGCGCCGAGATGCGTTCCCGGTGCCATCGCCGCAACATGCGCGGCCTGGGCGATGTAGGTGCCGGCACTGGCAGCACGCGCGCCGCTGGGCGCGACATAGACCACGACCGGACGCGAAGAGCCGAGGATGCACTGGATGAGGTCACGCGTCGCCGACAGAAGTCCGCCGGGTGTATCGATCTGCAAGAGCACCAGCTCGGCATTCGTCTTGCCTGCCTCGTCGATCACGCCACAGACATGCAACGTTGCCGCGACACCGATCGCGCCCTTGATTCCTGTCGTGAGGATCGGTTCCTGTCGCGGCTGGCCGTGCGCCGGCACAAATGTGATCGCCGCCAGTATTGCGATCAGCATCGCCACCAGCACCACGACGCGCAGCCAGAGTGGAATCCCTTTCACCGGTCAATCGTCCTCGCGCGGTTCATCGCGCCCACGGCCTTGGCGTTCGTCGGCCTCGCCGGCACCTGCGGAGCTGTTGAAGGTGGCGACCTGCGCCATCGCCAGCCACAGGCGCCAAGCCTCCTGGCCATCCGATGCGACCCGACTATAGCGTCCCTGGAGCCATTCGGTGCAAGCGAGCGTCGCCACCCGTGGCGTCTTGCGACGTGCCAGTCCGGATGACCGAACCGGGCCGCTCGAGAGGGTGTCCTGAACCGACTCCTGCCACAGGCGGGCCATCGCCTCGCCGTGCTCGAGAACCGACCGCTGAGCATCCATCATGCTGTTGAGTCGTTCCCGACCGAGCCATGGAAGCACTTGCATGTGGCCCCGGGCTACGTTGGTCGGTTCCGCGGTGCTCATTTTTCATTGGACCTGTCCTCGATGGGCACTTCACCAGACAAGCAGTGCGGTCCCGTTGACGAGGCGTGCATTGATCTCCAGCGGCCGGCGCGGATCGGTTCAATGCAAAGAATATCCAAGCGCCGCCGTGCTGCCGAGACGCTTCTCGTCGACGATCATGCCATGCGCCGGTCCGGTGACGATGAAATCGACATCAATTGCCCGAGCGTGCTCGAGCGTGGGGCCCGCCGGATCGCCGACCACGATGTGGCGGGAAATCCTTCGCCTCGGCGGCGATGTGCGCACGAGCCGATCGGGCTCCGCTTCGGCATTGCGGACGCGACGCTCCATCCTCCAGGGCCGCGCCGCGCTCGATTCGACGACGTGGCAGATCGTCAGCTCGCCATCCCACTGCTCGGCCTGCAAGCCATCGCTGTCATCTCCCCACCCTTGGCGCGCGAAACGCGCTATCTCATGGATCTCCTGCCGTCGCTCTTGCCGCTGGCCTTGATCGGCGACGCGGTGGCGCAATGGGTCGCGGGCCAATTGAGTCCGACGATGTTCCAGAAAGGCGTATTGTTGACGGGTGGCATCGCCGGCATGATCGATGTCGTGGTCTTCACTTGGTTCAACATGAAGCTCAACAAGTTGGCATCCGATTTCGTGCAGATGCGATGAGGCAACCGAGCGCTATGCAAGCAATCCAGTCTCGCATCCGTGCGGGCCGTTTCATCGGACCGGTGGGATCGCAGGAAATGTGGTGTCAAAGGTGCCGAATTGATCGCTAAGTCACCGCCACTTGGCTCCCAGACTCGAGTGAGCGCCTGGCATTGCCAATCAGTAGGAGATGCGCTTTCGTATGCCAGGACGACGGCAGAGGGGCTCTCGGCCGATGAGGCATCGAGACGCCTGTCCGAGCTGGGACGCAACGTCATCCCCACTACGGCTGGCAAGTCGCCCCTGCAGCGGTTCATCGAGCAGTTCAACAATCTGCTGATCTATGTTCTGCTCGGGGCGGCGGTCGTCACGGCGCTGCTCGGCCATGTCATCGACACGGGCGTCATTCTTGCGGTCGTCGTCGTCAACGCCGTCATCGGCTTCGTGCAGGAAGGCAAGGCGGAGGCGGCGCTGGAGGCTATTCGGGGCATGATCAGCCCCAAGGCGTCGGTGCTGCGCGACGGCGCGCGCGCCACGATTGATGCTTGTGATGTCGTGCCGGGGGACATCCTTCTGCTGGAAGCAGGGGACAGGGTGACGGCCGATGTACGCCTCGTAAAGGCGCGCAACCTACGGATCGACGAAGCCATTCTCACCGGCGAATCCGTCCCCGTCGAGAAAGGGACGGAGCCCGTTGCCGCGGAAGCCGCACTGGGTGACCGCCGCTCGATCGCATTCTCGGGAACGCTCGTGACGGCGGGCCAAGGTGCGGGCGTTGTCGTGGCGACCGGCGGCAACACAGAGCTGGGCCGCATCAGCGCACTGATCGGGCGCGTCGAGCAGCTCGAAACACCGCTCATTCGGCAAATGAACGAGTTCGCACGGCACCTGACATGGGCCATCCTCGCACTGTCGGTGGCCATGCTTGCCTTCGCAGTTCTGGTGCGCGGCTATCCTGCCGCCGAGGCCTTCATGGCAGTGGTCGGCATGGCCGTCGCCGCAATTCCGGAAGGCTTGCCGGCCGTGATGACGATCACGCTGGCCATCGGCGTGCAGCGCATGGCGACTCGCAACGCCATCATCCGCCGTTTGCCCGCCGTCGAAACATTGGGCTCGGTCTCGACCATCTGCTCGGACAAGACAGGGACGCTGACCCGCAACGAGATGACGGTGACCCGCGTCGTGCTCACCGATCGTACCTATGACGTCGGCGGCGTGGGCTATGCACCAAAGGGTGGCTTCAGTATCGGCGACCGAGAGATCGATGGGCAGACAGACAGGCGCTTGTTGGAGATCGGCAAGTTGGCGCTTCTCTGCAATGACGCGTCGATACGAAGCGTCGGCGGCGATTACGCCGTCGACGGCGATCCCATGGAAGGTGCGCTGGTCACTCTTGGTCTGAAGACGGGCCACGATCGCACTCAGCTCATGAAAGAGCATCCGCGGCTCGACGAGATCCCTTTCGATGCCGCCCACAGATACATGGCGACGTTACACCGGTCACACGATGGAGCGGTACGGGGCTACGTCAAAGGGGCGCCCGAGCGCATCTTCGACATGTGCACCTGTGAGGCGACGAGTGAAGGTGAGAGCCCGATCGCAAGAGACCGCTGGCATGAAGCAGTCGATACCCTCGCACGCGAAGGTCGGCGCGTCCTGGCCCTGGCCTACCGCACGTTTCCGCCGGACAAGCACGCCCTGTCCTTCGGTGATGTCGATCAGGGGCTGACGCTGATCGGCCTGGTCGGGCTGATCGATCCGCCGAGGCCGGAGGCCATTGCGGCCATCCATGAATGCCGTGCCGCGGGCATCGCCGTGAAAATGATCACGGGGGATCATGCCGCGACCGCCTCGGCCATTGCCCGCGAGCTGGGCCTCGATGCGCCGGAGCGGGTGCTCACGGGACAGGATCTCGACACGCTCGACGAAAGTGGTTTCCGCGATGCCGTCAGGAGCACGAGCGTCTTCGCGCGCACCAGCCCCGAGCTCAAGCTGCGGTTGGTCGAAGCCATGCAGGCCGACCATGCCGTCATTGCCATGACAGGGGACGGCGTCAACGACGCGCCAGCCCTGAAGCGTGCGGACGTCGGCGTCGCCATGGGCAAGAGCGGCACCGAGGCGGCAAAGGAAGCCTCCGACATGGTGCTTGCGGACGACAATTTCGCATCGATCGTTGCCGCTGCTCGCGAGGGCCGAACCGTCTACGACAACCTGACCAAGGTCATCGGCTGGACGTTGCCGACGAACGGTGGCGAGACGCTGATCGTGGTGGCGGCGATCCTGTTCGGCCTCACGCTGCCGATCACGCCCGTGCAGATCCTCTGGATCAACATGGTGACGGCGGTCGGTCTCGGTCTGGTGCTCGCCTTCGAGCCGGCGGAGCCCGGCGTGATGAGCCGACCGCCCAGAGCGCCGGATGCCCCGATCCTGTCGCGCTTTCTACTCTGGCGGGTCGTGTTCGTGTCGGTGCTCTTCGCTTTCGGCGCCTTCGGCGTCTTCTACTGGGCCGAGGCGCGGAGCCTCTCGCACGAGACGGCCCGAACGATGGTCGTCAACACCATTGTGGTCATGGAGATCTTCTATCTCTTCTCCGTTCGCTATCTGCGCGGTACCTCCGTCACCTGGCAGGGCATGCTCGGAACGCCTGCCGTGCTGAGCGGCGTTGCCGCCATCGTGGCACTCCAGCTCGCATTCACCTACCTGCCGTTCATGCAGCGTCTCTTCCAGACCCGGGCCGTCGCGGTTGGGGACGGGATCGTCATCATTGCGATCGGAATCGTGCTGCTGCTCGTGCTCGAACTGGACAAAGTGCTCGCGCGGCTGTGGCGAAACGCGGGACTCACCAGGCGCCAGGGTGCTCGGAGCATAGCGGTATGATTGGATGGTCGATCTCGCTTGGACGGATTGCCGGCACCGAGGTGCGCATTCGTCTCACGCTTCTTGCCGCTCGTCGCATGGTTCGCGGTATCTGCCGGATCGCGCGGCGGCCAGGCCGCGGCAGTCGAGGCCGTCGTGTTCATTTTGGCCGTGTTCGCATGCGTTCTCGCCCGAGACTATGGTCACGTCCTGACGGCCCGGCGCTTCGGCAGCAACCCGCGATATCGCCCTGCCTCCGATCGGCGGCGTTGCGCGCATCGAGCGGATGCCGGAGAAGCCCGGCCAGGGGCTGCGGATCGCGCAGGCACGCCGCCGCCCGATCCTCGACAACGCGGGTCATGACGAGACCGTGACCAGCCGCGTTTCGAGAGTGTCGCAGGCGGACTTTCGTACCGGCCAGAGTGCCGCTAGAGACTTCGGCCGGTCGGGCGCCACGATAGGGGCACCATAGTGGTCTCTGCGTCGCACCACGCAGTCCCCTCCGGCGCAGCCTGCGGCAACGACGGAGGAAGCTCGGAGCCGGCTTCAAATATAGAAAAAATGTTTACAATCCGGAACTTGGTGGCGGAGACGGAGGGATTCGAACCCTCGATACGCCTTTACAGCGTATAACGGTTTAGCAAACCGCCGCCTTCAGCCACTCGGCCACGTCTCCTCGGGGCGAAGCACCCGTATAGTGGCGGCCCCTCACGAATGCAAGCGAGGCGGGGCTCAGCCGACGAGCCACCGGATCCCGTAGCCGGGCGACAGGAACACGCCCGCCCAAAGCAGCGCCGAGACAGCGCTCGCGAGCACGAACACGGGCCACTTGAGCCCCATCGCCCCGGCGACGACCGGTATGAACGGCCTCAGCATGCCAAAGAATTTCGACGCGACGATCCCGAGCGCCCCCCAGCGACTGAAGAACGCGCGCGCGATCACGTACCACTCCGGCTTGCGCGAAAGCGGCCACATGCCGGCGATGTCGGCCCTGAAATAGCGCCCGAGCGAGTAGGACAGCACGTCGCCGAGAAAGGCGCCCGCCGCACCGGCGAGCCACATCGACCACAGCTCGCCACCGGCCGCACTGTGAGCCCCGCCAATGGCCAGGAACAGCAGCGTCGACGGCACCAGCAGCGAGACGAACACGATGCTTTCGGCGAACCCGAGCGCGAACACCAGCGGCTCGGCCCAGGCAATGTTGTCGCGCACGA
The DNA here is from genome assembly GCA_040752215.1 of Pseudomonadota bacterium. Classification (GTDB taxonomy): domain Bacteria; phylum Pseudomonadota; class Alphaproteobacteria; order Rhizobiales; family Hyphomicrobiaceae; genus JBFMEX01. Next base: position 18,052 of record JBFMEX010000063.1, read on the forward strand.
AGGCGATCAGCTGGTCCTCGAGACCCAATCCCGCCTGTAGCATCGAGACCGGCTCCATGGCTTCCCGCGCGAGACGGCTTGATGCCTGCAATTGCGCTCGGGCACAACTGCGGGCGACGGCACGTGGCGTCACAAAGCTGCAACACGATGGCGATAAGCGGGCGCGTCGCCGGGCGGGAATCGAACGAGTCCCGTCTGCCTGCCGGCGACCACGGGGGGATACGGCGTGACGACACTCGGCGGAGCTCCTGCAGCCGGCATCGATGGCGGTCGCCGCGCGCGAAACCATCGCCTGCGCCATGCCGTCCACCGGCACAAGGCGGCAACGCGCCACGGCATCGAGGAGCGGCTGTTCACGCTCGCCTTCTCCGGCCTCGTCTACCCGCAGATCTGGGAGGACCCGCTGATCGACCTCGAGGCGCTCCGCCTCGTCGACGGCGAGCGGCTGGTCGCGATCGCCTCGGGTGGCTGCAACATTCTGAGCTACCTCGCCGGCGCCGACGTGCGCATCACCGCGGTCGATCTCAATCCTGCCCACGTCGCGCTCAACGAGCTGAAGCTCGCTGCCGCCCGCCACCTGCCCGACCACGCCACGTTCCATCGCTTCTTCGCCGAGGCCGATACGCGCGACAATCTGGCGGCCTACGTCACCTATCTTCGGCCCCATCTCGGCCGCGCGACGCGCGACTACTGGGAGACGCGCGACAGGCTCGGCCGCCGCCGCATCCGCCTGTTCGCCGCCGACCTCTATCGCCACGGCCTGCTCGGCCGCTTCATCGGCGCGAGCCACGCGCTCGCCCGCCTGCACGGCCGCGATCCGCGGCGCATCCTTTCCGCGCGCTCCCTCGGCGAGCAGCGGGAGATTTTCGAGCACGAGCTCGCACCCCTGTTCGAGAAGCGTCACATCCGCTGGCTGCTCGAGAGGCCGGCCGCGCTGTTCGGCCTCGGCATCCCGCCCTCGCAGTTCACGGCGCTCAAGGGCGAAAAGGCGCACATGGCGGAGGTGCTGCGCGCGCGGCTCGAGCGGCTCGCCTGCGACTTCGATCTCGCCGACAACTACTTCGCCTGGCAGGCCTTCGGCCGCCGCTACGCCCCTGGCGGTGCGGGGCCGCTGCCGCCCTATCTCCAACGCGCCAATTTCGATACCCTGAAGAGCCGGATCGGCAACGTCGAGGTTCGCCACGCCTCGCTGACCGAGCACCTGCGGGGCCAGCCCGACGCCTCGCTCGACGGCTACGTTCTGCTCGATGCCCAGGACTGGATGACGACCGAGACGCTCGGCGAGCTGTGGCGCGAGATCGTGCGCACCGCACGCCCCGGCGCCCGCGTCATTTTCCGCACTGCCGGCGAGGAGACGATCCTGCCCGGCCGCGTGCCGGGCGACATCCTCGCCCGCTTCTCCTACGATCGCGAGGCGTGCCGCGAGATGACCCGGCGCGACCGCTCCTCGATCTACGGCGGCTTCCATCTCTACCGACTGGTACGATGACCCCTGCACCCAATGCCCACGCCGCGCCCGAAGCCGCCCGGCACATGGATGGCCTCTACCGCTATCAGCGCCATATCTACGACGCATCGCGCAAATACTACCTGCTCGGCCGCGACCGGTTGATCGCCGAGCTGCGGCCCCCGCCCGGCGGGCGCCTGCTCGAGGTCGGCTGCGGCACCGCCCGCAACCTGATCCTCGCTGCGCGCCGTTATCGCGAGGTCGCCGCCTACGGTTTCGACATATCGCCGGTGATGCTCGAGACCGCGCGGCGCAACATCGCCCGCGCCGGGCTCTCCCGGCGGATCGTCGTCACCGAGGGCGACGCCGCGCGCTGGAGCGCCGAGCCGCTGCTCGGCGTCGCCGGCTTCGACCGCATTCTCATCTCCTACGCGCTGTCGATGATTTCGCCATGGCGCGAGGCGCTCGAGGCGGCCTACCGGGGGCTTGTCCCCGGCGGCGAGCTGCACGTTGTAGACTTCGGCCAGCAGGAGCGGCTGCCCCGCTGGTTCCGGAGCGGCCTGCACGCTTGGCTCGCGCTGTTCTCGGTGACACCCCGCGCCGACCTGCTCACCGAGCTCGCCGCACTCGCCCGGCGCCATGGTGCGGGCCTCGATCACGAGCGGCTCTATCGCGGCTATGCCGTGCGCGCGGTGGTGCGCAAGCCGGTGGCGTGACGGTCTGGCGTGGGCACGCCTCAGCCGAACAGCCCCATGATGTAGCTGAGGATGTGCGAGAGGCCGTCGCCGAACAACAGCAGCACCAGCGCCCACAGGAACGCCGACGACCAGTTGGCGAGCTGGAACTTCCAGCGGCTCATCTGCGTCGCCCCGGCAACGATCGGCACCGAGGCGCGGAACGGCCCCGAGAACCGCCCGAGCACGATCGCCCAGGCGCCGTACTTCTCGAAGAAGGCGTGACCGCGCGGCAGCAGGTCCGGGTGCTTGGACAATGGCCACATTCGCGCGATCTGGTCGTGGTAGTGGTAGCCGAGCCAGTACGAAACCCAGTCGCCGAGCGCCGCGCCGATGCTCGCCGCCAGCCATACGACCACGAACTCCGTGCTGAAGCCGCCGAGCAGTGTGCCAATGCCGACCAGCATGACCCAGAACGGCAACACCAGCGAGACGAATGCGATCGACTCGCCGAAAGCGAGCACAAACATGATCGGCGCCGCCCACTCGCGGTGATCGCGCACGAACGAGACGATGGCGTCCGAGTACTCGGTGAGCGACATGGAGCGTTCCTGCGCGACGGGCTGGGACAGCAAGGCGGGACGAGGACCGGTTGACACTGCCCCGCCGCGGATCGGATGGAAAGGGCCTTTCCCTACGCCTTGCGCCGTGCAAGGAGGAGCGGAGCGACAAATAGAGCGTGGGCTTGTGGCCGGAAAGGGCATAAGCCTTGCAGTAAGTCCTGCAGCAGGCCCCGAATGGTGCCGTTCCGACCCGCGCCAATCCCGGTCGAGACCATTGGCGGCGGAACGCGCTCGACCCGGATCGGGGCAACCGCTCCCGATCTGGCCGAGTTGCACCGGCAGCAGCAACAACAGGCAAGAGCCTCGAGTGTAATGCGTTCCAAGCTCACCCTTGCATCGGCCATCCTGCCGGCCCTGGCGAAGCTCGCCGCCGTCGCCCTGGTCT
>JBFMEX010000064.1:0-33466 GCA_040752215.1 Pseudomonadota bacterium
TGACCGACAAGACGCGCAATATCCTCTCCAAGGAGGCGTTGGCCAAGACCAAGCCGGGCGTGCGTATCGTCAATTGCGCGCGCGGCGGGCTGATCGACGAGGCCGCGCTGGCGGAGGCGATCAAGACGGGCCATGTCGCCGGCGCCGCGCTCGACGTGTTCGAGGTCGAGCCGGCCAAGCAGAACGTGCTGTTCGGCATGGCGAACGTGATCTGCACCCCGCACCTCGGCGCCGCCACCAGCGAGGCGCAGGAGAACGTGGCGCTGCAGGTCGCCGAGCAGATGAGCGACTACCTCTTGAAGGGCGCGATCACCAACGCCATCAACTTCCCCTCGATCTCCGCCGAGGAGGCCCCGCGGCTCACTCCGTGGGTCAAGCTCGCCGAGCAATTGGGCTCGTTCGCCGGCCAGCTGACCGACACGATCCTCAAGGGGGTCAGGATCGAGTATGCGGGCGCGGTGGCCGAGCTCAACGTCAAACCGATGACGGCGGCGGCGCTCGCCGGCGTGCTGCGCCCATCGCTCGCCGAGGTCAACATGGTCTCGGCGGCCGCGAGCGCGAAAGAGCGCGGCATTGCGCTGGAGGAGGTGACCAAGGGCGAGGGCGGCATCTTCGAGAGCTACGTGCGGCTGACGGTCAAGACCGATGTCTATGAGCGCTCGGTCGCCGGCACCGTGTTCTCGGACGGGCGCCCGCGCATCATCCAGGTGCGTGACATCAACATGGAGTTCGAGCTGGCGCCGAACATGATCTTCGTCAGGAACCAGGACAAGCCGGGCTTCATCGGCGGCTTCGGCTCGCTGTTGGGCGAGGCCGGCGTCAACATCGCGACCTTCAACTTGGGGCGCGAGAAGCCGGGCGGCGATGCGATCTGCATGGTCGCCGTCGACGAGCCGGTCGGCGACGCGGTGCTGGCCAAGGTGAACGCATTGCCGATGGTCGTGCGCGCGCGCCGGTTGGCATTCTGAGGCGGCGGGGGGGTGCTTTTCTTGTCGCCGCTTGGCAATGTGGTCGGCGACCGTATCGTCGACGGCAAGACGGACCTGTCGAACGAGGATCAGCGTTTCGTTGCCGACCAACGCGAAAGCCTCACGCACCGTAGCGGCTCGCATTCCCTCCGTTGAGTGCTTTTCCGGCGACATGCGAGCGCCATGGCGGTGAGGCTTGCCGACGATTGGGCCCGACGGCGCCGTCCGAGGAAATCGCAGTCGACTTGGCTCGCTGCTTGTCATATTTCGGACGCCGGCCGGCCGCACAGCTGGCGCCGGGCGAGCCTAGTCGCCCGATCGACAACCGCGAAGAGGCTCCTCATGCGCGTCGCCGCCGCCATTTGCCTGCTTGCGCTTTCGAGCGCCGCCGCAACCGCCGCCGAGGTGGCCACGACCTCGCGCATCGACCAGGTGACGGTGTTCCCGGCCGGCGCCGAGGTGACCCGCCTCGCCCGGGTCAAGGTCGACAAGGGCGAGCACATAGTTGTGTTCGCCGACCTGCCGGCGCAGGCGGTGCAGAGCTCGATCCGTGTCGACGGCAAGGCGACGGGCAAGATCGAGATCGGCGCCGTCGACACCCGCCGGCTCGGCGTGCCGCGGAACGACAGCGAGAGCGAGCGCAGCGAGCGCCGCCGCCTCGAGGACGAGATCGAGCGGCTCGAGGACGAGGCCACGATCGTCAAGGGGCGGATCGAGGCAGCCGAGACGCAGAAGACGCTGTTGAGGAACCTCACCAGCCTGCCGACGCGGCCGCCGGCGCCGGCGGGATCGCAACCCGCGGCCGGCGAGGATTGGAGCCACATCATCGCCCTCATCGCGACCAGCATGGCCGATGTCCAGCGCGCCGCGGTCGAGGCCGAGGGCAAGCTGCGCGAGACGACGCGCAAGATCGACGACCTCAGGAAGAAGCTCGCCACGCTGGCACCCGCACGCGAGGAGCGCACCGAGGTCCGCATCGCGGTCGCGGCGGCCAGCGCGCTCGAGGTCGATCTCGCCGTGCGCTACCAGGTGCCGAGCGCGTCGTGGTCGCCCTACTACGACGCGCGGCTCGCGACCGGTTCCAAGACCGCGGCGCCCGCGCTCGCGCTGACGCGACGTGCGGCGATCACGCAGCGCACCGGCGAGAGCTGGGACGAGGTCGCGCTCGCGTTGTCGACGACGCGGCCGACCGCCGGCGCGGCGGCGCCGGAGATGCGCACGCTTGCCGTCGACTTCGAGCCGGAGCAGAAGCCGCGTCCGGTTGCCGCGCCCGCCCCGGCGATGAAGCGCTCCATGGCGCCGATAGCCGAGGACCGCATGGCGGCGGCGGGTGCCGCACCGGAGGCGCAGGCCGAGGCAGCACCCGAGCCGGTCGCCGCCCGCGAGCGCGAGGCGGTGGCCGAGGCGGCGCCGTTCCAGGCCATCTTCCAGGTGCCGGGCCGGGTGACGATTGCTCCGACCGGCGAAGCAAAGCGCGTGCGCCTGCAGGAGGAGGCGATCGAGCCGAGCCTCACCGTGCGCACGGTGCCGAAGCTCGACGCCAAGGCCTACCTTTACGCCAAGCTGGTCGCGCCGAAGGGCTCACCGCTGCTGCCGGGCCAGATCGCGCTGTTCCGCGACGGCACCTTCGTCGGCAACGGCAAGCTGCCGCTGCTCGCCGGCGGCGAGGAGCATGAGCTCGGCTTCGGCATCGATGATTCCCTGCGCGTGCGCTACGCCACCGCCGAGGAGAAGAAGGGCGAGACCGGGTTGATCTCGACCGCGCGCACGGACGAGCGCAACTACAAGATCATCCTCAAGAGCCTGCACGAGCGGGCGATCGCAGTCACCGTGCTCGATCAGGTGCCGGTCTCGCGCAACCAGGAGATCAAGGTCGAGACCACCAGCCGCCTTCCGCCGACGCGGCGCGACATCCACGATCAGCGCGGCGTGCTCGCCTGGGACTTCAAGCTTGAGCCGGATGAGGAGCGCACGATCGATTTCGGCTACCGCGTCGTGTGGCCCTCAGGCAAGAACGTCGTCTACGGTCGTTAGAAGGGCGCCACCTGTGATTTGCCTCTTCGAAGGGAGGCAGTGGCTCGTGCCGGCTGTGCCGTCGTGTCCCTGTCCCACCAGTGGGGAGGGACGCGTGGGGCGAGTAGCGGACCGAGGCGGGGGTGACCGGGACGACGCACGCCTGTGCGTCCACTCTTCGGGCGCGTGCCCACGACGACAGCGCGCCCGGCCACCCCCACCTCGGCGACGCGCAATCACTTGGCCCCTCGCCGTCGTCGCGTGGCGAGCGCGCGTCGCGAAGGCCGGGGCCAAGTGAAGCGCGCGCCGTCCTCCCCCCCTCGAGGGGGAGGAAGAGGCGTGCCGCTTGCGGCATCGGATTGCCGCGGCACCGAGATAGAGAAATGAGCGCGCCACGCAGCCGCTCGCCGCCCCACCCCTGCCCCTTCCACTCGAGGGGAGGGGAACTCCGTTGCGGTGGTCGGGACGGCCCGGCAAGGCGCGGCGCTCGGTCTCCCTATACGGCGGTGAATCTGCGCTATAAGAGGCGGTCTGGCCCCGGTGTCCGATCCGGGGCCTCATCATGTGCGGAGAGAGCCGGCGACGGCCGGCGGGGACGAGGATAATGGCGAACGTGGTGGTTGTCGGCGCCCAGTGGGGCGACGAGGGCAAGGGCAAGATCGTCGACTGGTTGTCGGAGCGCGCCGACGTGGTCGTGCGCTTCCAGGGCGGTCACAACGCGGGCCACACACTCGTCATCGGCAATACGACCTACAAACTGTCGCTGCTGCCGTCGGGTGTCGTCCGTCCGGGCAAGATGGGCGTCATCGGCAATGGCGTCGTCGTCGATCCATGGGCGCTGGTCGAGGAGATCGAGCGCCTGCGCACGCAGGGCGTCGTCATGAGCCCGGACAACCTGCGCATCGCCGAGAACGCGACGCTGATCCTGCCGCTGCACCGCGATCTCGACAACATCCGCGAGGCGGCGGCCGGCGCCGGCAAGATCGGCACCACCGGCCGCGGCATCGGCCCGGCCTACGAGGACAAGGTCGGCCGCCGCTCGATTCGCATGCAGGACTTGAAGACCCTTGCCACGTTGGGTGCCAAGGTCGATCGCATCCTCGCCCACCACAATGCGCTGCGGCGCGGCCTCGGCCATCCCCCCGTCGACGGCGCCAAGCTGCTCGCCGAGCTGACCGAGATCGCGCCCAAGGTGCTGCCGTACATGGACGTCGTGTGGGACCTGCTCGACCGCGAGCGACGCGCCGGCAAGCGCATCCTGTTCGAGGGTGCGCAGGGCGCCCTGCTCGACATCGACCACGGCACCTATCCGTTCGTCACCTCGTCCAACACCGTCGCCGCGCAGGCGGCTACCGGCTCCGGCATGGGGCCGCGCGCGGTCGGCTACGTGCTCGGCATCGCCAAGGCCTACACGACGCGCGTCGGCTCGGGCCCGTTCCCCACCGAGCTGTACGACGAGATCGGCGTGCGGATCGGCGAGCGCGGCCACGAGTTCGGCACGGTGACGGGCCGCAAGCGGCGCTGCGGCTGGTTCGATTCCGTGCTCGTGCGGCAGGTGGCCAAGGTCTCCGGCATCGACGGCATCGCGCTGACCAAGCTCGACGTGCTCGACGGTTTCCAAGAGATCAAGGTCTGCATCGGCTACCGACTCGACGGCGAGATCGTCCACCGCCTGCCGGCGGGCGAGAATGCGCAAGCGCGCTGCGAGCCGGTCTACGAGACCTTCGAGGGTTGGTCGCAGTCGACTCGCGGCGCGCGCACCTGGAACGACCTGCCGGCGCAGGCGGTCAAGTATGTCAAGCACATCGAGGAGCTGATCGAGTGCCCGGTGACGCTGCTCTCGACTAGTCCCGAGCGCGAGGACACCGTGCTGATGAAGGACCCGTTCGAGGATTGAGGCTTCCGTGGGCGGCGGGTGCTACCGGCCGGTATTGCGGAGCGTAGCGCGCCAAGCGATCGCGAACGCGATCACAGGCACCACGAGCCATTGAGCGAGCGGCGCAAGTCCGATCGGGATGCCGCCGACGAGCAGTGTCGGCATTGCCGCGTCGTAGGCCCACGACCGCCTTACGTAGACGTTGAGCCATTCGCTGAAAACCGTGTACAGCAGGCCCGCGGCGATCGCGACCGCTGCGACGGGAAGATATCGTTCGCGCGGCCACATGCGGGCGCCGAGGAGCAGGACGGCGACCAGAAGCGTTGCGCCGGCGATCATCACGTCGCCGGCCGTGCAGTGGAGGAGGGCGAAGGCCTTCGCACCCGCGCTGCCGGTGCGCCAGATCGAATAGAATGGCAGCTGGGCCGTCTCCCAGAGCAGGTTGGTGACACCGCTCGCGCCGAGGTACCAGGCGACGGTCGGCACGAGCGTCCGCGCCGCGCCTGGGAACCGCGACGTCACCGGAAGAAGACGTATTTGACGAGCGCGGCGACGACCAGTGCCACCACGACCGTCATCAGCAAGTGACCGGGCCCGAAACCGAATAGCCAGCCATCATGCATCATCGACGGATTCCCAATCCCAAAGTCGAGCGCCGCGACGGCGCTCAACGTTCCTCGACGTCGGAGGAGGGCACGAACAGCGAGGCCGGGAACTCGGCCGCATAACGGATCCGCTTCGGCTGTGGTCGGTAATCCGGGCGCTGCCCTGCTGCCGGCGCGACCGCCTTGCGGTAGAGATGCCACGTCGCGTGACCGAGCACCGGCAATACCACTGCCAGCCCGAAGAAGAAGGGCAAAGACCCGATCGCCAGCGACACGGCGACGATGACGCCCCACAGCGAGATCGTCAGCGGGCTCTTGAAGGCGACCCTGAGCGAGGTCGCCATCGCCGTGCCGACGCCGACATCGCGGTCGAGCAAGAGTGGAAATGCGACCACCGTCAGCATCAGCACGAGCCCCGCGAACACGAATCCGATCGCGCCGCCGACGAGCAGCATCGTGTGGCCTTGTGAGGAGCCGAATACGTCGTCGAACAACTCGCGGACCGAGGCCGGCTGCCACTTGCCGAAGTAGGCGACGTGGACCCAATCGGCGACCGCGACCCAGGCGACGAACACGATGAGCAGCAGCAGGCCGAGCCTCAGAATCGCGCCGAGCGACGGCGACTGCAGCACATCAAACGCGTGATGCCAGGAGGTGTCCCGCCCCATCTCGCGCCGCCGGCTAAGCTCATAGAGCCCGATCGCGGCGAACGGGCCGATCAAGGCGAACCCGGCGGCGATCGGGAACATCAGTGTGATGAAATCGTAGCCGAACGCGAGACTGCCGATCAGCAGGCCGACAATCGGATAGAGGACAGCGAGGAACAGCGCATGGGTGGGCATGGCGCGAAAGTCCGCGATGCCCTTGGCCAGAGCGTCGGCGAGATCGCCCGGCGTGATCGCCCGCACCGCCGGTGCGGCCTCTGCCGGCTGCAGGGGAGTAATGATGTCGTATTGCGGAGCATTGGATGTGGCCATGGCAAGCCTCCCGACCGCTAGGGGTTCCAGAGGGCGCACAAGACCGCGGCCGGCAAAGTGGTAATCGCTTGGCGGCCGCCTGGCGGCCCCCTCGTTGGAGAATAATACGCCTCGATTGCCCGCCTGTCTCCCCGTTAACGCGACGAGGTTATCGCATGCGCACGTAACGGCCCGGCGCGTCATCAAGCGGCGGCAGGCCGTGCTCCGGCGCCCCCATCGGCGGTAGCGGCGCCGTCCGGCCCGAGTGGCCGTCGAGCCAGTCGACCCAGGGGGACCACCACGAGCCCGGCCGCGGCGTATTGAGGGCGATCCACGTCTCGGGGTCGATGTAGCGGTCTGCCTCCGCCTTGGTCGCGAGACGGTAGTGCGCGCGCCTGGTGTCGGGCGGGGCGACGATGCCGGTATTGTGGCCACCACTTGCCAGCAGGAAGGTCAGCTCCGTGTCGAGCAGCAAATGGAACTTGAACACGCTTCCCCACGGTGCGACGTGGTCCGCCTCGGTGCCGACTGCCATGACCGGCACGCGGATGTCGGTCAGCGCAATCGGGCGCTCGTCGACCTTGAAGCGGCCCTCCGCGAGTTCGTTGTCGAGGAACAGCTGGCGCAGGTACTCGCCATGCATGCGGCTCGGCATGCGCGTCGAATCCGCGTTCCACGCCATCAAGTCGGTCATCGGCCGGCGCTCGCCCATCAGGTAGTCGTTGACGACGCGCGACCAGATGAGGTCGTTCGAGCGCAGCACCTGGAACGCGCCCGCCATCTGGCTGGCGTCGAGGAAGCCCTGCTCCCACATGATGTCCTCGAGGAATGACAGCTGGCTCTCGTCGATGAATAGGGTCAGCTCGCCGGCCTCGGTAAAGTCGGTTTGTGCGGCGAGGAATGTCAGGCTGGCAAGACGGTTGTCGCGCTCGCGTGCCATCGCTGCGGCGGCGATCGCCAGCAGCGTGCCGCCGAGACAGTATCCGGCGGCATGCACCTTGGCCTCCGGTACGATCTTGCCGACGGCGTCGAGCGCAGCCATGACGCCGAGGCGGCGGTAATCGTCGAACGAAAGGTCGCGGTCGTTGGCGCCCGGGTTGCGCCAAGAGATCATGAACACCGTGAAGCCCTGTCCGACCAGGTGCTCGACCAGCGAGCGCCCGGGCGCCAGGTCGAGCACGTAGTACTTCATGATCCACGCCGGCACGACCAGCACCGGCTCGGGCCGGACCGCGTCCGTCGTCGGCGCATACTGGATCAGCTCGATCAGATGATTGCGATAGACGACGCGGCCCGGCGTGACGGCGAGATTGCGCCCGGCCTCGAACGCCTCCGTCCCGACCGGCGGCCGGCTGTTGATCGCGCGCTCCCAGTCCTCGATCATGTTGCGCGCGCCGCGCACGAGGTTCATGCCGCCCTCGCTCACCGTGCGCTCGAGCAGCAGCGGGTTGGTGGCGAGGAAGATGCTCGGCGACCACAGGTCGAGCTGCTGGCGGGTCAGGAAGTCCAGTCGCCGCTGGTTGAGCTTCGACATGCCGGGAATGCCGGTGACGGCATTGTGCCACCACTGCTGCTGCAGCAGGAAGCTCTGGTAGATGATGCTGTAGGGCGGGTGCTGCCAAGCCTCGGCGGAGAACCGCTTGTCCTGAGCGAGCGGCGTGACGCACGGCTCGGTGTCGTTGTTGCCGGCGAGGCAGTGGGCGATATGAGTCGCGAGACGCGTCCACTTGCGGGTAGCCTTCTGGACCAGCTGTAATTGCTTGCCGGGCGACATGGCGAGGTGCATCAGCCAGTCCATCTCGGCCGAAGCGAGCGCCATCGGAGAGAGGCCGAGCGTAAACCGCGACAGCATGTAGTGGAACGAGCGGTCGAGCGCCTCCGCCATCTGCAGTGAGGGATCGATGTCGTCGCCGTCGGCGGGATCGGCAGCCGCGAGCGACGAGGGGGCGATCGGTCGGCGCGCATCCTCGGGGCGCGGCGCGGCCGTATGCGCCTCGTTCGCGGCAGACTTCGATGTCGGAGCGACCTCGGGCGCTTCGTCGGGGCCGAGGCTGGCCAGCTTGGGCCGGCGCTTCTCGGAGCTGGTTGCCATATCGTCGATCCGCTGCGCAGGGTACGGAGTGCTGATCGGCTATAGTCGCCATCCAGCATCGACGTGTTGACCCTGGTCAATGCCGGGCCGGACACTACAATATTGATATCATGAATGGCCCGGAAACGAGGCTAATCACGATGGTCGTCACGCTCGAGGACTGCATCGCCTTCTGCGGCTTGGCCGAGGCCGAGGTGCTGGCGATCGCCGAGCATGAGCACATCCCGGAGATAGCCGCCGCCGCGCTCGCCGAGTGCCTGCTCGCCGAGCCGCACGGGCCGGAGCGCATCGCCCACATGATCCGCGACGACATCCGCGCCGCGCTCGCCCGCGGCGATCGCCGGCACGCGCGCGAGGTTCTGCTCGCTCTCAGGCACTTCCTTTCGGAGCATCCGGGTACGTTGTGCCGGGACTTCCGGCTGCGCCCGGCGCATCCTGCGCGTTGAGCACCATCAGGATCGGCGTCAGCCCCTCGACGTCGACGATCGGGAAGATCTCGATGTCACGCCGCGCCCGCTCACTCCAGCCGGCGATGCTGAGCGCCCGCTCGGCCTTCGAGAACAGGCCGTGGTTGCGGATGGGTTCCGCCTTCGCGAACGCCTGGTCCTTCTCGCTCAGCACGACGCTGGCGTCGCGCTTGCGGCGCGCTTCGATCCAGCCCTTGCGAATTTCGGTCAGGTCGGTGTCGCTCGCCAGCGTCTCCTCGTGCTTCAGCCGCTCGAGCTCGCTGCGCCCGAAGCGCAGCCTTGCGATGCCGGGCGCCTTCTCCGGCCAGCGCACCAGCCCCATGTCAGCGAGCACGCCGGCTAGCTGGTTCATTGCGAGCGCCTTGGAGCTTTCGATCCGGTCGGCCTCGTTGGCGCTGTAAAGGTTCGGGATGACGAGGTATGAAGCCTTGTTGTGATGGATGAAGTGGCGGCGCACCCATTCCAGGTCGCTGCCGCCCTCGACGCGCTGGATCGCGGTCTCGATCGCGTCGCGGATTTGGCGTTCCTCCATGCCGGAGAGGCGGCGGCTCTCGGCCGGCGGCGGATTGAGAATCGCCAGCACCAGCAGGCCGAGGTCGACGCCGATCGTCGCCAGCAGCGCGATGAGGTCGCGACCGGTGATCGGCTCGCCACTCGCGGTATGCGACGGCGCTGGCCTGCCGCCGGAAGCAACATAGCCGGCGAGGCTCGACGCGTAGGCACCCATGTTGCGCCACAGGTTCTTGACCGCGTTGGCGACGCCGGCCGGTCCCTCGTTGAACACGGCCTCGCGCAGCTTCAGCTCCGCCGGCTGCTCGGCCTGATCCGCCGCCTGCTGCAGGCGCTGGGCCAGCGTCGGGTCGTGGCAAGCAAAGCCCGGCTTATCGGGCGGCACGCTGACGGTGGCGGCGATGGCGCGCATCTCGCCGGCGGTCGAGCGGCCGAGCTCGTTCGATCGCGCGGCGATGCTGCGCGCCTTGCCGCGGATCTGCGAGGCGGTGCTCTCGAATGACTTCTGCCGCTCCTCGACTGTGCCGCCCGCGAGCCCGGCCGCGCTCTGGCGCAGCTCCTCGACGTCGGCCTGCACCGGCTCCAGCCAGGCGCGCACCATGCCGTCGCGCAGCGTGGTGATGCTGTCGCGCACGCTGCGGCGCGCATTGTAGAGCGGGCCGCGGCCGGCACCAGACGGCTTGCCGCAGCTGCCCCCGCTCGCCTCCTCGCGCGACATCTGTCCGTCGGACCACGACACGACGCTGTCGAGCTGGGCGCGCACCGCGTCGAGCCGGGCGGCGATCGCGCCGCTGGCGTCGCGCGCGTCCTCCTGCAGCCCTGCGAGCCCGGTGCGGGTCGCCTCCTCGCCGGAGATGAGACTCCACCAGAAGCCGTAGCCGAAGCCGATCGACCACACGAACAGGAACGCATAGAGCAGGAACGTGATCAGGCGGTCGCGGAGCTGGCGCTTGGCACCGAACGTCTCGCGCAGCGTGAGCCACATCAGGAACGTCAGCGCGACCACGACACCGATGACCAGCACGTCGTTCGATATCGACATGCCGCCCGATGGCTGGGCGGGGGTCTGCGACACGCCGATGATGAAGTCGTGCATGCCGTGCCAGGTGGCGTAGCCCGACAGCACCAGCAGCATCAGCGAGGCGATGCCGATCAGCGAGTTGCGGCCGAAGATGTAGTCGACCACGCGGCCGATGTAGTGCATGCCCCGTACCCCCCTGGCGTCTGGTCCCCCGAGGCAAGTACAACAATTCGGCGGCCTTGTCGCGGGCCTGGGAGCCGTCGGCATGGTGTCGTCGAGGAACAATGATGCTGGCACGAGAGACGGCCGGCAGGGAGCTGTCTGCGAAGAGACTCGAGATGATTGTGAAATCCGCGCTCGACCACGCCGTCCACCGTCACGAGACGGCGGGGCACCTCGCCACTCGCGGCGTTCCCATTGCACGCGCCGACGAGCTTGTCGGGGCACTGCTCAGCCGGCTCCCTTGGCATCGGCTCGAGTCGGTCGATCTCGTGCTCGTGACGAGCGACGCCGGGCGCTACGTCGGCACGGTCGAGATCAAGGCGCTGCTGGCCGCATCGCCGGAGGTCTGCCTCGGCGATCTCGTTGCGGCCGACTGGCCCGTGGTGCGCCCCGAGACGGATCAGGAGCACGCGGTTGCGGCGGCGAGCCGCGCCGGTGTCGGTGCGCTGCCGGTGGTCGATGCCCAGGGCCATCCACTCGGCGTGCTGTCTGCGGTCGTGCTTCTCGAGGTCATGGCGGCCGAGCATCGCGAGGATGTCAATCGTCTGGTCGGCGTCTTGAAGGATCGCAGGGGTGCCCGCCATGCGCTCGAGGATCCGCCCATGCATCGGGTCGGCAGGCGGCTGCCGTGGCTACTCGTCGGCCTTGCGCTCAGCACCGGTGCGACGGCGTTGATGGCGAGCTACCAGCGCGCGCTCGAGGCCAACGTCATAATCGCGTTTTTCATCCCGGCACTGGTCTATCTGACCGACGCTATCGGCACTCAGACCGAGGCGATCGCGGTGCGCGGCCTCTCGCTCAGCAAGAAGCCGCTGGCCAGCATTCTCGTCTCGGAGATTGCGACTGGCGGTGCCATAGGCCTGCTGCTCGGCGTCATTGCCGCACTGGCGATCTGGCTCACATTCGGCGACCCGCGCCTGGGGCTCGGCGTCGGGGCCTCGTTGCTGGTAGCGGGCACGATCGCCAGCTGCGTCGGTCTCGTCTTTCCATGGCTGCTCTCGCGCCTCGACATCGACCCGGCGTTCGGCTCCGGGCCGGTCGCGACGATCGTCCAGGACGTGCTGACGATCCTGGTCTACTTCCTCGTCATAGAGAGAGTGATGGCCGGCGCGTGAGGCGCGGTGGGTCGATCCAGCTCAGCGCTCGGCCGCCACCAGACCGCGGTAGTCGGCAAGCGCGCCCGGGGCGAGCTCGAGGGCGAGGATGCGCGCCGGATCGACAGGGCCCGGGAACGTGATCTGGCCGCGCGGCACGGGCGCGAAGCCGAACCGGCCGTAGTAGGGCACGTCCCCGACCAGCAGCACGAGGCGGATGCCGCCGGCGCGGGCGGCCTCGATCGCCTCGCCCACCAGCCGGCGTCCGAGCCCCTGGTTGGCGAAATCGGGATCGACCGCGAGCGGGCCGAGCAGCAGTGCGCCGCCGGTCGCACCGACTCGAGCCTCGGTCATGCGCACCGCGGCGACCAGCCGATGGCCGAGCAGCGCGACCCGGCAATAGGGCGAGACCGGCGCCGTGCCCTCGCGCACGCGATAGGCCGAGCGGGCGAAGCGCCCTGGACCGAACGCGCGCGCATTGAGCCGCGTGATCTCCGGGAGATCGGCGGCGGCGACGGCGCGAGTGGTGATCGGCGGCGACATGGCGGGTCCGGGCGAGGTCGCGGAGGGCAACATCGCCGGCGCTCTAGCATGTGCCGGATGGGGGGTCCAGCGTAGCGCAATGGTATTCGGCTGCTCGCGACTCGGCCGTAACGCCGCTATGGGCCGGTGCCTTTGGATAGCCCGGCCCAGCTAGCGGGGTCAGACCCTGCGGGTCTGACCCCTACCATTCGAGTCCGGCGATGGCAGGATCGTCGCCGCTACCAGTGCGGCGAGCGCGGCGCGCCGTCGAGGATCTCGCGCAATCGCCGCTCGGTCGGGGGATGGATGCCTTCCGGCAGCGCATCGCGGGCGAAGAAGCCGATCTCGGCGATCTCGGCATTCGGCGTCGGCACCACCGGCTGGCGCCAGCGGCGGACGACGAACACCGCGATATGGTCGCCCGGAAAATAGGCGAAGTTGGCGTAGAGGCCGAACAGCTCCGGCGCCCCCTCGAGGTGCACGCCGGCCTCCTCGACCAGCTCGCGCGTCAGCGCCGTCTCGATCGTCTCGCCCTTTTCGACGCCGCCGCCCGGAAAGTGCCAGCCGGAGCGGTAGGTGTGGCGCACCAGCAGTACGCGGCGCTCGGCATCGATCACCACGCCCTGCGCGCCGAGCGTCAGCCCGCGCGAGACGCGCCAGTAGCGTTGCAGGGTCTTGGTGATGAGATCCCTCTTCGGCACCGCGCAGCCTCCTGTCGTCGTCACATTCCTTTCAACGCGTTTGCGGCCCTTTGACAAGGCCGGCTCTTGCTGGTGATCGGGTCTCTGTTAGACAGAGCACGTCTTGAAGCACCTTTGGCGGCTCACGATGACCGAAACACTCACCCTCGCACACCTATCCGATCTGCATTTGACACCGCTCGCCGGCTTCGGCCCGCGCCACTGGAACGTCAAGCGCACGCTCGGCTATCTCAACTGGCATCGCGGCAGGAAGCGGGTGCATCGGCCGGAGGCAGTCGCCGCACTCGTCGCCGATCTCGCCGCGCAGCCGGTCGACCACGTCGCCGTCACCGGCGACATCGTCAACATCGGCCTGCCGAGCGAGCACGCCGCCGCGCTTCACTGGCTCGAGAGCCTCGGCCCCGCCGCGCGCATCAGCGTCGTGCCGGGCAATCACGACATCTACGTGCGGCTCGCCAGCGACCCCGGCGTCGAGCGCTGGCGCGACTACATGGCGCCGGACGCGTTCGGCGCGGGGATCGGTGTCGAGCCGGTCGACGGGTTTCCGTTCGTGCGCCGGCTCGCTCGCGTGGCGCTTATCGGCCTCAACTCCGCCGTGCCGACGCCGCCGTTCGTCGCCGCAGGCCATGTCGGGCCGCGCCAGCTCGGCGCGCTCGCGCGGGCACTCGAGGCGACCCGAAAGGCGGGCCTCGCGCGCGTCGTGCTGATCCACCATCCACCGCTGCCGGGGCAGGCGCCACCGCGGCGCGCGCTCACCGACGCCGCCGAGCTGGAGCGCGTGCTGGCTGCGCACGGCGCCGAGCTGGTCCTGCACGGGCACAACCATCGCGACATGCTGACCTGGCTGGAGACGGCGACGGGACGCACGCCGGTCGTCGGCATCGCCTCGGGCTCCGCCGCACGCGCGCATAAGGACGAGCCGCTGGCGCGCTACAACCTGTTCCGCTTCACGTTCGATGGAGCCACGCCGGCGATCCACCACACCGCCCGCGGCTTCGCCCACCCCGGCGGCCCCGTCGTCGAATTGGAGCATCACCTGCTCGATTGAGGTTGCCGTTACCCCGGCGGCGGGGCGGTTTCGGCGAACGCGGGTATGGCGGCGGCGAAGTGATCGCGCCAGTCGACGAGGCGCGGATGGGATGCACGCCAGCTTCCCTCCTGGCGGAAGTCGAGGTAGCCGAGCGCGGCGGCGAGCGACACGTGGCCGTAGTCCGGTGCCGGCGACCAGTCCGGCACATTGCCCTCGAGATGGGCGAGCGCGGCGTCGATCTTTCCCTGCTGGCGTGCGAGCCAGTCTGCCGAGCGCTGCGCCTCGCTGCGCAGGCGGCCTTCGTAGAAGACCAGCACGGCCGCCTCCTTGATGCCGTCGGCGAGCGCGACCCGGGTCAGCATCTCGAAGCGCGCCGGGCCCGAGGGCGGAAACAGCCGCGGCTCGGCGGTGAGGCTGTCGATTGCCTCGGCAATGACGCGGCTGTCGTAGAGCCGCGTGCCGTCGTCGAGCACCAGCACGGGAATCTTGCCGAGCGGATTGCTGTGCACGAGTTCGGCGTTGCCGGGCGGGTTGGTGTCGACGATCTGCAGCGGTATTCGGCCGGCGAGTCCCTTGATCGCCGCGGCGATGCGGACCTGGCGGACGAACGGCGAGGTGTGGTTGCCGAGGAGGTGCATTGTCGAGCGCGCGACCAGAGGAGTCGGGGAATGTGTGCTCGCCTTATCGAGCGGCGGCGGCGGCGGAGCGGGAGTGGAGGTCTGTCTCGGTGGCTGGCCGGAGTGTCCGGTTGCCCTCTTGTCAACCGGACCAGGTCCCGCAACCCGTCCGGCCAGCCGCCGAGTGGCGGGACCATATACGTGTCATGATGAGCGTGGTTGCGTCGAATCAAAAAATCACTTTTCCGCAAGGTCTCTCCGCGGACTGCGAACAGCGCACGAGCGAGTGCGACGTCACTCGGTTGGCCGATCCGCGTTCGCCGCCGCACACTCGTAGCGTTCAACGGCGGCGAGCCATGCTTCCTCCGCATTCGCAAGATCCTTGGCCAGCTGACCGCGCTTTTGTGCGGCCTGCTGCGCTGTTATCGGATCCCGCACGTAGAGATCGACGTCGGCGAGCACGCTGTCGAGGGCCGCGATCGCGGTACCGATCCGCTCGACCGTGCGCTCCGCCGCTTCCGCCGCCTTCTTGAGCGGCGCGAGACTCGCGCGTCGCTCCGCAGCCGAGCGACGCGCCTCGGCGCGGTCGGGGCGCGGAGCGCTGGTCGGGGACTTGTCTGCACGCGCCGCCCGATTGCGTGTCGTGCGCTCGGCGAGCAGTTCGTCGCGGTAGCTGTCCATGTCGCCGTCGTAGGGCCTCACGGTGCCGTCCTTGACCAGCCACAATCGGTCGGCGGTCGCCTCGACCAGATGGCGGTCGTGGCTGATCAGGATCACCGCACCCTCGTATTCGGCGAGGGCGTGGATAAGCGCCTCGCGGCTATCGACGTCGAGGTGGTTGGTCGGCTCGTCGAGGATCAGCAGGTTAGGACCGTGGAAGGTGGCGATCGCGATCAGCAGCCGCGCCTTCTCGCCGCCGGAGAGATTCTCACTGCGTGTGTCGGCCTTGTCGGCGCCGAAGCCGAAGCTGCCAAGCCTCGCGCGGCGCTGGGCTTCCGTCGCCTCCGGCATCAGGCGCACCATCACGTCGTACGGCGTAGCGCGGGGCTCGAGTTCGTCGAGCTGATGCTGTGCGAAGTAGCCGGCCTCGACACGCCCGGCGCCGACGACGCGGCCGGCGATTGGCTGCATTCGTCCGGCCAGCAGCTTGGCGAACGTCGACTTGCCGTTGCCGTTCTGGCCGAGCAGGGCGATGCGGTCGTCCTGGTCGATCCTGAGGTCGAGGCTGGAGAGCACGGGATGCGCCGGATCGTAGCCGACGCTCGCGCCTTCGAGTCTGAGCAGCGGGCTTGCCACCAGCCTGGCGGGCCTCGGCAGATGGAAGGGGACGATGCGCTCCTCCACCTCGGCGGCGATCGGCTGCATCCGGGCCAACGCTTTGACCCGGCTCTGCGCCTGCCGTGCCTTGGTTGCCTTGGCTCTGAAGCGGTCGATGAACGCCTGGATACGCCGGCGCTCCTCCTCCTGGCGCTTCATCAGCTTGAGGTCGAGCCGCTGCCGCTCGCGCCGGGTGCTCTCGAACGCGTCGTAGCCGCCGGCATAGAGGGTCAGCTTGCCGCGATCGAGATGCAGGATCGAGCCGACGGCGCTGTTCAACAGGTCGCGGTCGTGGCTGACGATCAGCACCGTGTGCGGGTACTTCTCGAGATAGCTCTCGAGCCACAGCGTGCCCTCGAGGTCGAGATAGTTGGTCGGCTCGTCGAGCAGCAGAATTTCGGGGGAGAGGAACAGCACTGCGGCGAGCGCGACCCGCATGCGCCAGCCGCCGGAGAACGATCCGCACGGGCGGCGCTGGGCCGCCTCGTCGAAGCCGAGGCCGGCGAGGATCTCGGCCGCGCGTGCCGCGGCGGAATGGGCGTCGATATCGCCGAGCCGGGCATGAATTTCCCCGATACGGTCGGGATCGCTCGCGTGCTCGGCTTCCGCGAGCAGTGCCGACCGCTCGGTGTCGGCGGAGAGCACCCAGTCGATCAGCGTCTCGGCGCCGCCCGGCGCCTCCTGGGCGACGTGGCCGAGCCGCGCGCCGCGACTGGTCTGGATCGCGCCGTCGTCGGGCGCCAGCTCACCGGTGACGAGCTTCAACAGTGTCGTCTTGCCGGAGCCGTTGCGGCCGACGAGGCCGACCTTATGCCCGGTCGGGATGGCGACGGTCGCGTGATCGAGGATCAGCCGGCCTTCGATTCGGTACGTGAGGTCGTTGATGTGCAGCATCGGCCGAGCAGATAGCCGCGCGCTCGGCAGTTGTCACCCGGGTTCAGCTGCGACCGGCCGGCATCAGATCGAGATGCCAAGCGCGCCGAGCAGGCGGACGAGGGCGAGATAGCCGGCGACCGTCACCGCGGAGGCGGTGGCGAGGCTCGGCCAGAAGCCCCAGCCGAGCCGGATCAGCACCGGCAGCGCGAGGAACAGGATCAGCGACGGCAGCACCAGCCAGAGGATCGCGCCGGCGAGATCGGCGACCTTCTCCGCGTCGCCGGTATCGACATAGAGCCAGATCATGGCGAGCAGCGAGGTCAGCGGCAGCGAGGCGATCAGCGCCCCGAGCAGCGTGCTACGCTTGGCCGCCTCCGAGACGGCGACCACCAGCACGGCGGTCAGCGCGATCTTGACCGCGGACTCGAGGATGGCCGACCTCCCTGGCGTGTGGCGTCAGCCGGCGACGACCGGACGCAGCGTCTCGAACAGCAGGCGTTCCTGCACGGCGGCGTCGGGAACGGCGATGTGGGCGCGGAACCAGTCCTGCACCATCTTGCAGATCCTGACCGGCTCGGCGCGCGCCAGCGCCTTGGGATCGGAGAAAAGCTGCATGTCGGCCTGGCTCCAGCCGAGCTTGGTCAGCTGCGCGGCCAGCTGGTCGTAGTCGGGCTTTTGCGGTCGCGTATGCTGGCTCGGCGCCTTGCGCCCCTCGGCGATCGCCTCCAGGATCGCCGCCGCCTGCAGCTCGATCGGGTTGGCGAGCGGGCTCGACTGATAGAGCTCGACGATGCGCGGACTGCTCTCGCCCTGGCTGATGAACCCGTAGCAGGTCTCGGCGCCGTGCTCGGAGAGTTTGATCAGGTTGTCGAGGAACGCCGTGGCGATGCCCCTCAGCCGCGGATGGCTGGCGGCGAGCGCGGCATCGGCATTGCTGCGCCTGAGCTGCACCAGCTGCTCGACGAGATACTTCGCGGTGGTAGGCCCCGAATTCGGCTGTGTCTCGAGCCGCGTCACCTCGACGACGCGGGCCTGATACCAATCGGGGAACTCGCGCTTGGCGACCATCCACAGCGCCTTCTTCTGCAGCCGCTCGTCGACGGCGGCTGCCGCCGCGCTGTCGACGGCGCCAAGGGTCGTGGCCGCCGCCGTGGCGGCACCCGCTGTCGCCGCCGGCGGCTCGGCACCGGGAGGCGAGCCGGCCGCCGATTTGGCGGGTGACCCCGGCGCTCTCACCACCGCCGGCTGCGCGGGCTCGCCGGTGCCGAACGCCATCTGCACCAGCCTGTCGCGGAACTGGTAGGCGAGCAGCCCACCGGAGCCGAGCAGCACCAGCACGACGAGCAGCGCCGCGATCTTGAAGCCGCGGCCACTCGGCTCGGCCTCGGCGAGATCGTCGTCCTCGGCCTCGCCGTGGCGCTCGAGCGGGAAGAACGGCGCAGGCTGTACTGGCATCGGCCGCGCCGGCTCATGGGGCCGCGGCGCAGTCGCGAGCGAAGGGGCGGTGCGCCCCGCGGTCGTCGGGGCCGGCGCGGGCTGGGCAAGCGGACCCTGCGGAGCCGGCGCGCGCGACTCCAGCGCAGCGTGCGCCTGCAGTGCGGCGGCAGGCGCCGGAGCGGCGGCGGCCGACATGGCTGCCGTCGATGAGCTGCCGCCGGCCGGGCTCGCCCCTGCTGCAACCGGCTCCGGTCGCGACTGGCTCGTCGGCTCGAGGCGCTGCGGCGGGGCGGGACGCGGCGGGGCCGTCGGCTTCGCCGGAAACACCATCGGTGCCGGCCGCCAGTCCGGAAATCCGGCCCGCCAGACGAGGTCGGTGGGCTTCAAATGGCCGAGATCGACGAACGTGCGCATCTCGACGTCGGAGATCGGTCCGTGCTGCTTGCCGTCACGGGCGATGTACCATTGAATCTCGTTCGTCGCGCCTGTCATCGCGTTCTCTCAGACACTCGCAATGAAATAGGCGCGCACCGGGACGCCGCCCGCGCGCTTATTTCCCGCTTTGCCGCCACTCTGCGTCCGATGCGAGAGGCTCGTCAACTGCCGCCCGACCGCGCTGCAGCACGGTCAACCGGCAATTCGTCTCGGCTCCGACATCCCGCATTTCGGAGCCTCACCTCGACGAGAGACACGAGGAAACGGGCGACAACAGGGCGACTGCGCCCGCTGCCGACGCCATGCCTTCGCTCGCGGGCGGTGTAATGGCGCCCGGACGGCCGTCTTGAAAGCCGCCGCGACCGGCGGCTATAAGGCGCCGCGACAACGGATCAGCTTCGAGAGAGAGACACAGATGGCCATCGAGCGCACCTTTTCCATCATCAAGCCCGACGCGACCGAGCGCAACCTGACCGGCGCCATCAATGCGGTGATCGAGAAGGCCGGCCTCAGGATCGTCGCCCAGAAGCGCGTGCGCTGGACCCGTGCCCAGGCCGAGAAATTCTACGAGGAGCACAAGGCGCGCCCGTTCTACGGTGAGCTGTGCACCTTCATGACCTCCGGCCCGATCGTGGTGCAGGTGCTCGAAGGCGAGAACGCGATCGCCAGATATCGCGAGGTGATGGGGGCGACCGATCCCGAGGAGGCGGCCGAGGGCACGATCCGCAAGCAGTTTGCCCGCTCCAAGGGCGAGAACTCGACCCACGGCTCCGACAGTCCCGCTTCCGCCGAGCGCGAGATTGCGCTCAACTTCCGCCTCGATGAGATCGTCGGCTGAGCCGCAGACGCATCACCGACGGTCCCCGCAAGGGGGAGGGGGAAGCTTCAGACGCCACTTGCGCCGGTGCCGCAATGTCGCCGACAGTGCACGCCATCGAGCGGCGCGGGACGGCGCGGAGGACCGGTGACGCTGGCATGCAACGTTGAGCGATTGCTCCGGCGGATCGGGATCGCCGGCGCGCGGCCGGCGGGCGGAGGCGCGCGTGCGTGAGGGCAAACGCATCGGTGTCGTCATCCCGGCCCGCGACGAGGAGGCGGCGATCGGCAAGGTCGTCGCCGCGGTACCTGCCTGGGTCGATGCGATCGTGGTCGCCGACAACGGCTCGCGTGACCGCACCGCCGATGTGGCGCGTGCGACGGGCGCGATCGTCGTCGCCGAGCCGAGTCCCGGCTACGGCGCCGCCTGCCTCGCCGGCCTCGCGGCTCTGCCGGCGAGTGACATCGTGGTGTTCCTCGACGGCGACTATTCGGACTTCCCCGAGGACATGGACCTGCTCGTCGATCCGATCGTCGCCGGAGCGGCCGACCTGGTGATCGGCTCGCGCGTGCTCGGCCGCGCCGAGAGGGGGGCGCTGACGCCACAGCAGCGGCTCGGCAACGGGTTGGCGACGTGGCTGATCCGGCTGATTTGGCGCGCCCGCTATACCGACCTCGGTCCGTTCCGCGCCATCCGCCGCGACGCCCTCGAGCGGCTGGCGATGGGCGACCGCGACTTCGGCTGGACCGTCGAGATGCAGATCAAGGCGGCCGAGGCCGGGCTCACCCACATCGAGGTGCCGGTGCGCTACCGCCCGCGCATCGGCACCTCGAAGATCTCCGGCACGCTCCTCGGCACCCTGCGCGCCGGCACCAAGATCCTGACGATCATCGCCCGGCATGCCCTGCGCGGCGCGATGGCGCGACAGACCTCGACGTGAGGCGAAGTGCCGGACTGCTGCTCGTCCTCCCTTTGTTGGGAGAGGAAGTCGGATGTCGCTCGCAAGACGCGTTCCCCCTGCCCTTGGTGGGGGTGGCCGGAGGGGAATGGCAGAACGGCAGATCGAGAAGGGGTCAGACCCTGCGGGTCTGACCCCATGCACCACCCGCGAGCCAGGGGTCGGACCGGCGAGCGTCCGACCCCAATTCGGCCGTCGGGCTTCCGGCCCCCACCCCCTCCCCCAAGCGGGAGGGGAGAATCGGGCTCCGCGCCTCCGCACCCGCTCACGGCCCCGGCACCACCAGCCGGTCGAGCGCACGCGGGGCGAAGGTGGCAACGAAGCCGAGCCGGGCGAGCTCGGCTCTGGCCGCAGCGACCTTCTCTGCATCCTCCAGGTACTCGACCGCCAGCACTGTCTTGCCGGCCTCCTTCGCGGCGGTCAGCCAGCGCTGGCTGTTGGCGATCTGCGCCGGGTTGTTCGGCTCGCCCTCGTCGGGGCTGCCGTAGAGCAGGTCCTCCTTGGCGATGGCGTCGATCGCCGCGACATAGCTCTCGTTGACCAGCAATTCCTCGCCGTTCTGCGGCACGATCAGGAAGCCGCGCCGCTCGGTACGGGCGTGCGCCGAGAGACGCGTCACGAAATCGACCATCTCCAGCGCCGCCGTCCGCCGCTCGTCGAGGAACTCGTAGTAGGCATCGACCCGGTCGAGGTAGACGCCGTCGAAGCCGGCCGCCATGATCCGACCGAGATAGGAGCCGGGCGAGCCGAACATCAGCTGCTGCCATTCCGGCTCCCAGTAATGGACCAGGAAGTTGCCGCCCCAGCGATCGTTCTCCTGGTGCAGCCAGGCCGGCGCCTTCTCCGATAGCCAGCGGTCCGGCTCCTCGCCCTCGGTCGCCTCGCCAGCATTGGCCTGTGGCTTCCGCTCGCCGCCGGCGGGCGTCGTCCCGCTGTCGTCCGGCTCGGCGGTCTCGATCCACTCCTCGCGCCAGTAGAAGCGGTAGTCCTCCGCCTCGCCGATGCTCATGTAGGCGAGCACGATGCGCCGGCCGCCGTCGGGCTTCCTCTTCAGGCGCCGGACGTCGGCCGCGCTCAAGCGATGCTTGTCCTCGCCATTGCGGGAGTAGTCGATCACGATCAGGTCGACCGGCGCCCGGGCCAGCGTATCGAGGTCCACGCCCTGAAGCTGGTAAGCCCAGCTCTTCACGCCAGCGAGCGAAGGCGGCGGCTCGGCCTGGTCGGCCTTTTTGCCGTCCGCCCCCGCGGCCCCGGCCATTGCCGCCAGCGTCGCTATGACGGCTACCCCGAGGCTCGGTCTCATCATCGCGCTGCCATCCGTCGCATCGGGGCTTCCGTGTGATTGACCGGCGCGCCGGCGTTTCTTATCTGACGGCCATGTCGAAACTGCCGATCATAACCCTGCCGGATCCGATCCTGCGCAAGATTTCCGAGCCCGTCGAGAGCGTCGATGGATCTATCCGGCGGCTGATGGACGATCTGCTGGAGACCATGTACGCCGCGCCGGGCGTCGGGCTGGCGGCGATCCAGGTCGGCGTGCCGAAGCGCGTCCTCGTCGTCGACGTGGCGGGCGAGGACGAGCTGCCGCAGCCGCTGGCAATGGCCAATCCCGAAATCGTCCGGATTTCGGATGCAACCCGGGTCTACGAGGAGGGCTGCCTGTCGATCCCGGACGTGCGGGTCGAGATCGAGCGGCCAGCCACTGTCACCGTCGCCTATGTCGACCGCGAGGGCAAGCAGCGGGAGATCGAGGCCGACGGGCTGCTCGCCACTGCGCTTCAGCACGAGATCAATCATCTCGATGGCAAGCTGATCATCGACTTCCTGTCACGGCTGAAGCGCGACATGGTGATCCGCAAGTTCAAGAAGCAGACGCGTTGACGCCGCTTGGCCGCGCGCGCGTAGCACTGCGGGGGAAGCGATGAGCCTGCGCCTCGTGTTCATGGGCACGCCCGACTTCGCGGTGCCGACGCTCGCGGAGATCGTCGCCGCCGGTCACGAGGTCGTCGCCGTCTACACCCAGCCGCCGCGACCCGCCGGCCGCGGCATGGCCGAGCGTCCCTCGCCGGTGCACGTGCTTGCTGCGGCGCAGGGTCTTCCCGTGCTGACACCGAGGAGCCTCAAGGGCGCCGCCGAGCAGGAGGCGTTCCGCGCCCACGGGTCAGACGCCGCAGTGGTGGTCGCCTACGGACTGATCCTGCCGCGCGCCGTGCTGGAGGCGCCGCGCCTCGGCTGCTTCAACCTGCATGCCTCCCTGCTGCCGCGCTGGCGCGGGGCGGCGCCGATCCAGCGTGCGATCATGGCCGGCGATGCCGAGACCGCGGTGATGGTGATGCGCATGGAGGAGGGGCTCGACACGGGCCCCGTATGCCTTGCCGAGCGGGTGCCGATCGGGCCCGATGCGACCGCCGGCGAGCTGCACGACAGACTGTCCCGCGTCGGCGCGTCGCTCATGGTGCGCGCGCTCGCGGCGCTCGAGCGCGGCGGGCTCGTCGAGACCACGCAGCCGGCGGAGGGCGTCACTTACGCCGCCAAGATCGACAAGGCCGAGGCGCGGATCGATTTTCGCCGGCCAGCGGGGGCCGTGCACGATCAGATCCGCGGCCTGTCGCCGTTTCCGGGTGCTTGGCTCGAGGTCGGCGACGGCGACAAGCGCGAGCGCATCAAGGTGCTGAGAAGCGAGGTCGTCGCCGGATTCGGTGCGCCGGGGGAGGTGCTCGACGACGACGCGA
Source organism: Pseudomonadota bacterium (assembly GCA_040752215.1). GTDB lineage: Bacteria > Pseudomonadota > Alphaproteobacteria > Rhizobiales > Hyphomicrobiaceae > JBFMEX01. Next base: position 23,267 of record JBFMEX010000064.1, read on the forward strand.
CGATCGGCTGCGGGGAGGGCGCGATCCGCCTCGTCGAGGTGCAGCGAGCCGGCAAGCGGCCGATGGCGCGCGCCGAGCTATTGCGCGGCTTCGCTCTGCCGAAGGGCACGCGAATTGCCTCCGCGGCTGAAATTAACAAAGGTTGACGAACCGCTGAGCGGACGCCGGCGGACCCGCTAGAATGGTCGCGATTGTTTTCCGGCCGTTTCGAGGAGTAGCCTGTCATGCGTCATCTTGCGTCGAGCCTTGCAGCCTTCGCGCTTGTTTGCGCCACTGCCGCCCCGGCCACGGCCGAGTCCAGCACCACCCGAATTGAGACGCGCCCGTTCTACGGCGCCATCATCACCATCGAGGAAGGCGTGCGCGTCTACCGGCCGATGCCGCCGACCCGCCACATGATCGTCAATCCGGGCGGCGTCACACCTCTGGCACTCTCGCTTGCCGACGTGCGCGTCGAGGAGCACAACACCAATACCAATTACAACTATCATCAGGACGAGGGGTCTGGGTACGGCGGCGCCATTGGCGGGTTCTATCCCGGCCCCTTCGGCTTCCACGGCAAGGGCCACCGCGGCCATGATGGGCGCCCGGCCGGCGGCCTCACCGCACCCGGCGGCCACCGCTGACGAAGGCCCCGTTTCGCGCGCGCTCGCGATCGGATAGGTAGCTCTCCACCCGGCGCGACCGGGTGGAGTGACGAGCCGCCCGAGCCATGCCGCGCTATCGCATCACCATCGAGTACGACGGCACCCCGTTCGTCGGCTGGCAGCAGCAGGCCGAGGGCACGAGCGTGCAGGGGCGGCTGCAGCAGGCGATCCACGCCTTCTCCGGCGAGGAGGTCGGCGTGCGCGGCGCCGGGCGGACCGACGCCGGTGTGCACGCGCTTGGACAGGTCGCGCATTTCGACCTCGCGCGAGCCTGGGATCCCTACCGCATCGCCGCCGCGCTCAACTTCCATCTGAAGCCCGACCCAATCGTGGTGCTGGCGTGCAGCGAGGCGGCGGCCGATTTCGATGCCCGCTTCAGCGCCACCTCGCGCCGCTACGTCTACCGCATCCTGGCGCGGCGCGCGCCCCCGGCGCTCGATCGCAATCGCGTATGGTGGGTGCCGTATGCGCTCGACTGGCAGGCCATGCGGGCGGCGGCGGAGCACTTGGTCGGTCGGCACGATTTCACGACCTTCCGCGCCGCGCAGTGCCAGGCGCGATCGCCGATCAAGACGCTCGACCGATTGGAGGTGAGCGAGATGGGAAGCGAGATCCGCATCGAGGCGCGCGCGCGCTCCTTCCTGCACAATCAGGTGCGTTCGATGGTCGGCAGCCTGAAGCTCGTCGGAGAGGGAAGGTGGACGGCGGACATGCTCGCTGCCGCGCTCGCCGCCACCGACCGCGCGCGCTGCGGCGCGGTGGCACCGGCGGCCGGGCTCTACCTCGCCGAGGTCGGCTATGGAGCGCAGCCGAAGCCGCACGAGGCCGACGGGGACGACGACGAGGCTTAGCCCGTCGTCGGCGTATCGCTACTCCACCATGGCCAGGAACTCCTGGCGGGTGATCGCGCTGTCGCGGAAGCAGCCGAGCATGCGGCTCGTCACCATGTCGGTGCCGGGCTTCATGACGCCGCGCGTGGTCATGCAGTGGTGCTCGGCCTTGAGCACCACGCCGACGCCCTGCGGCTGCAGCACCTTGTCGATCGTGTTGGCGATCTGCGCCGTCATCTTCTCTTGGATCTGCAGCCGCTTGGAGTAGACCTCGACGACACGGGCGAGCTTCGAGATGCCGACCACGCGGCCGTTCGGGATGTAGGCGACCCAGGCCCGGCCGATGATCGGCGCCATGTGGTGCTCACAGTGGCTCTCGAAGCGGATGCCTCTGAGCACGATCATCTCGTCGTAGCCCTCGATCTCCTCGAAGGTCTTGGCGAGAATGGTCTCCGGGTCCTCGCTGTAGCCACGGAAATATTCCTCATAGGCGCGTGCCACGCGCGCCGGCGTCTCGATCAGCCCGTCGCGGCGGGGGTCCTCCCCGGTCCAGCGGATGATGGTGCGGATCGCCTCCTCGACATCGGTCCGGGTCGGCCGGTCCGCCCGGTGCTCCCCGGCCCTCACGATCCTGGCCTTGGCGTGCCGAACCGGCTTGTCCATCGAAATCGTCTCCCTGGTGCTGGTCCCGATACGCATATCCCCGACTCCTAAATCGGCACAAGCGACGCCCACCGCAAGGGTGCGGCCGGGACGCCGGCCTGGCCACGCGCAGGGGACGATCGCCGGCTCGGTTGATCCCGATGCCGAGCTGTGGTTAACCAGTGCGGGTGGCGGCCGAGGGAAGGCTCAGGTGTTCACGAGCGAGGTCGATCGCCGGGCGGTCCCGCTGCGCGCGCGCGCCTGGGGCATGACGCTCGGATCGCTGCTGATGGCGCTGCTCGCCGCGGCGCTGGTGAGCGCGCGCACCATTCCGTTCCTGCTCGCGGTCGTGCTGGTCGGCTTCCTGCTGCGCGCGGCGCATGGCGGCTGGCTCGCCGACGTGGTGCATCGGCCGGGTCCGCTGCACATGTCGCTGGCGGCTTTGCTCGGCTGGTCGCTCATCACGACGCTGTGGAGCCTCGATGCCGCGCACGCGCTGACCAAGCTGCTGGTCGCGGCGACCGTCGTGCTCGGCGCAAGCGCCATTGTGGGGCTCTCGGCGCGTGAGACCCGGATCAACCTGTTGCACATCGCCGAAGGCATTTGGATCGGTCTCCTGATCGGCCTGTCCTATTTCCTCGTCGAGCTGCTGAGCGGGCAGGCGATCAAAATCTGGCTCTACAACTTCATCGACCTCTCACCGGCCGATCTGCCGCACGGCCATTACTTCCGCTGGCGCCGCGGCGACATCGTGCGCATCTCGCCGGTCGATCTCACCCGCAACGCCAGCTCCATCACGCTCGTGATGTGGGGTGCGATGCTAGCCGCGATAGGCTCGCTCGAGGGGCGGAGCGGCAAGATCGTCGCCGCCGTGATCGCATTGCTCGCAGTGGCGGTCGTCGCGCTCGGCACGCAGGAGACATCGAAGCTCGCCCTCGTCGTCGGCCTTGCCACTTTCGCCGCCGCACTGCTCTCCCGCGACTGGACTTGGCGGCTGATGGCCGCCGGATGGCTGTTCGCCTGCCTGCTGGTGATGCCGCTGGCGTTGGCGCTCCACAAGCTCGATTTGCACAACGCCTCGTTCGTGCCGAAGTCGGGCCAGCATCGCATCATCATCTGGAACTACACCGCTGAGCGCGCGCTGCAGGCTCCGGTTCTCGGTATCGGAATGCACTCGACCCACGAGCTCGGCCCGAGCCTCAGATCGTCGACGCCGGCCGCCAAGGGCGAGACCCAGGCCCGTACCCTCTCGCGTCATGCGCACAACGTGTATCTGCAGACCTGGTTCGAGCTCGGCGCCGTCGGAGCGCTGCTGCTGGCCTTGACCGGGCTCGCCACGCTCTGGCTGGTGCGAGGTCTGCCGGCAGGCGCGCAGCCCTATGCATTGGCGACGTTCGCCTGTGCCGCGGTGCTCGGCGGCGCCAGCTACGGCATGTGGCAGATCTGGTACATGGCCATGTATGGCATGGCGTTCGTGATCATGGGGCTGGCCGTCCGCATCTACGCCAGTGGCCCGGCCCTCGCGCCGCCGCTGCCCCGCTCACCGCAGGCCTGAGCGGCGGAACGGCACGACGCGAGCGGCTACTTGCCGCCGAGCGGCAGTCCAGCCTCGTCGACGAATGCGATGCGGATCATGTTGGTCGCACCCGGCGTGCCGAGCGGGATGCCGGCGGTGATCAGGATGCCCTCGCCGGCGCGCACGAACTCCTTCTCGAACGCGATCAGACAGGCCTTGCGGACCATGTCCGACAGGTTTTCCGGATCCGCCGTCATCACCGACTGGATGCCCCACACGAGCGCGAGGCGGTGCGCGGTCGCCGGCACCGGCGTCAGCCCGATCACCGCGAGGCCGGGACGCTCGCGCGCGACGCGCAAGGCGGTCGAGCCGGTCGCCGTGTAGCAGACGATCGCGGCCAGCTTGACCGTGTCGGCGATAGTGTGCGCGGCCGCCGCGATGGCATCGTTGGGCGTCGGCTGCGGCGTGTACTCGGAGGCGTGCACGATCGAGGCGTAGCTCGGATCGCTCTCCACCTCGATGGCGATTCGGTCCATCATCTGGATCGCCTCGATCGGATACTGCCCGACCGCGGATTCGGCCGACAGCATGACCGCATCGGCGCCGTCGAATACGGCGGTCGCGACGTCCGACACCTCGGCACGAGTCGGCACCGGCGAGGCGATCATGCTCTCCAGCATCTGCGTCGCCACCACCACCGGCTTGCCGGCGGCGCGTGCCATGTGGGTGATGCGCTTCTGCAGCCCCGGCACCTTCTGGACCGGCATCTCGACGCCGAGATCGCCGCGCGCGACCATGAAGCCGTCGGCACTGGCGATGATCGCCTCGAGATCGTCGATCGCCGAAGGCTTCTCGATCTTGACCATCACCGCGGCGAGTCCGTCGACCTGCCGCTTGATCGCGGCCACGTCGTCGGCCCGCTGCACGAACGACAGCGCCAGCCAGTCGATGCCGATGTCGATCGCATGCGCGAGGTCGGCCTGGTCCTTCTCGGTCAGCGGTCCGACCGGTAGCACGGTGTCGGGAAGCGAGATGCCCTTGCGGCTCGCCAGCGCTCCGCCGACGACCACCTCGGCGACCATTTCCGAGGGCTTCTGCTCGATGACGCGCATGCGGATCTTGCCGTCGTCGAGCAGCAGCGTATGGCCCGGCCGCACCGCCTCGATGATCTGCGGGTGCGGCAGATGAACGCGGCTCGCCGTGCCGGGCGCCTCGTCGCGGTCGAAGCGGAATATCGCGCCGGGTGTCAGCTCGACTCGCCCCGCCTCAAACGCACCGAGGCGAAACTTGGGTCCTTGCAGGTCGCACAGGATGCCGATCGGATGGGCGAACCGCTTGGACAGCGTGCGAACCGAGTAGACCAGCTCGCGCACCGCATCGTGCGAGGTGTGGCTCATATTGATGCGGAACACGTCGGCGCCGGCGACGAACAGTCGCTCCAGCATCTCCGGCGACGAGGACGCCGGCCCCAGGGTGGCGACGATCTTGACCCGCCGGTTGCGCCTCATTGACCCTTACCTCCCGCTTCGTCCGGATCGGTAAGGCGGATCGTCCATTCCTTGGCCTCGCCGGTATCGACCTCGAAAAATCCCGTGCGCTTATAGCCGCGATCGTTGCAGCTCTGAACCCCCCTGATCGCGAACGAGGCATCCTCCGTGCACATGAAGTTGGTGCCGACCCATTCTCCGCCGCGATCGTAGTCGACGGCGTGGACGTAGATGAAGCGGCTCGGTACCGGGCCCTTGAGCAGCGTCTCACAGGTCTGAGAGGCGATGTTCCACCAGCCCTCCGTGGCCCAGCCGGAGGGGTCCTGGTAGCCGATGGCGACGCCGACCCGGCTCGATGTGGAGTTGCAGAGCTTGAGGTCGGCCTCGGCCGCGCCGGCGAAGGCGAGCAGCGTCAGGCCGGTCGCTGCGGCTCGGCGGGCGGCATGGCGTGCGCGCAACCGCCACACGGCCAGCCTCCACTCGGCGGAGCACACATCGTCGCGCATGGAGTTGTGCCGCATTGGTGGTCGCGCCCCGCATTCTCTCGTCACGGATCGACCAGCACCGCACGGAAGTCGTTGACGTTGGTCTGCGTCGGCCCGCATTCGACGAGACCGCTGACCGCACGGAAGAATCCAGTCGAGTCGTTGTTGGCGAGGAAGTTGGCGGCATTGAGGTTCAATTCGCCGGCGCGGGCCAGCGTCGACGGCAGGACCAGGGCGCCAGCCGGATCGTCCGCGTTGCCCCCACCGCCGTCGATGCCGTCGGTGTCGGCCGCCAGCGCGGCGATCCCGTCCGCGCCGCCGAGTGCGATGGCGAGGCCGAGCGCGTACTCCTGGTTCGGGCCGCCGGCGCCGTTTCCGGTGACAGTGACGGTGAACTCGCCGCCGGACAGGATCGCCACCCGCTCACCCTTCGCCTTGGCCGCCAGCGCCAGCGCGCCGTGCGCCTTGCCGACCTCGCGCGCCTCGCCCTCCAGCGCGTCGCCCAGCACCTCGACCCGGTAGCCGGCCGCGCGTGCGATCTCGGCGGCGGCGGCGAGCGAGGCCTTTGGCGCCGCGACGATTTTGTAGCTGGTGGAGGCGAGCCGCGGCTCGCCCGGCTTCAGCGTCTCGTTGGCGGGATCGGCCAGCGCGGCGGCGATCTCGTCCGGCGGCGTGATCCGGTAGCGATCGAGCACCGCGCGGGCATCGGCCAGCGTGGTCGGGTCGGCGACCGTCGGCCCGGAGCCGATCGCCGCCGGATCGTCGCCCGGCACGTCGGAGATGGCGAGCGTGACGAGGCGGGCCATATTCGCGGCCGCGGCGAGCTTGCCGCCTTTGATGCGCGAGAGGTGCTTGCGCACCGTGTTCATCTCAGAGATGCGCGCGCCCGACTTCAAGAGCTGGCGGGTCAGCGTCTGCTTGGCCTCGAAGCTGACCCCGTCGACGGGTGCCGCCCACAGCGCCGAGGCGCCGCCCGACATCAGCGCCAGCACCAGATCGCCCGGCCCCGCAGTCGCGACGAGCTCGAGGCTCCGTCTGGCGGCGGCCACAGAATGCGCGTCCGGCACCGGATGACCGGCCTCCACCACCCCGAGGACGCTGGTCGGCAGGCCGTAGCCATGGCGCGTGGTGACGAAACCGGCGATGCGGTCGGCCTGTCCCTTGGCCGCGTAATGGCGCTCGGTCGCCGCCGCCATCGCTGCGCACGCCTTGCCGGCGCCGACCACGATCAGGCGTCCGCCGGCCGGGATCTCCGGCAGGTGCGGCGGCACGCACGCGCGCGGGTGCGCCACTTCCACAGCCCGCTCGTACATCCTGTTCAGCAGCGCCTGCTGGGCGGCGGCGGGGGTGGCCATGGGGGTTTCCTCGGCGGGCTCTGTTTTGGCGCTGGTTTGCGGGATCGTCCGGGCGCCGTCAAGCGTCCGTTCTCGTGCCGCGATCGGGCCGCCGGAGCCGCTGCCGGGGCCGGCAGGACGCGTTGCCGCAGCCGCACCGGCGCATGGATCGTCACCGCTGCGGCGTGATAGACAGACCCCATGCTGAACCGTCCTGCCGCCGAGGCCGCACCCCACGTCGGCGCCGCGCTCGCCGAGAGTTACCGTGTCGTCGCAGGCCGCGCCGACGCCGGTCTGGTGATCCTCTGCGACCACGCTGAGAATGCGTTTCCGCTCGAGTACGGCACGCTCGGGCTGCCGCCGGCCGAGATCGCCCGCCACATCGCCTACGACATCGGTGCCGCCGGCATCGTCGAGCGGCTGGCGCGCGAGCTCGAGGCGCCGGCCGTGCTGTCGCGCTTCTCGCGCCTGCTGATCGATCTCAACCGCGGCGCCGACGACCCGACGCTGATCATGCGCTTCTCAGATGGCGCGGTGATCCCCGGCAACCGCCACCTCGACGATACCGAGCGCAAGCACCGCTTCGCGCGCTTCTACGAGCCCTATCACCGTGCGGTCACCGAGGTCGTCGACCGCTGCCAGTGCCATCACGCCATGCCGGTGCTTCTGTCGATCCACAGCTTCACCGAGGTATGGCGCGGTGAGATCCGCCCATGGCAGGTCGGCGTGCTGTGGGACAGCGACCGCCGCCTCGCGGGGCCGATGATCGAGGAGTTGCTCGCCGAGGGCGATCTGCTGGTCGGCGACAACGAGCCCTACTCGGGCAAGCTGCAGGGCGACACGATGTGGCGGCACGGGACCATGCGCGGCCTGCCGCACGCGCTGATCGAGGTACGCCAGGACCTGATCCGCGACGTTGCCGGACAAGCCGAGTGGGCGCACCGCCTCGCCCGCGTCCTGCGCCGCATCGCCGCCCGCCATGCCGAGCTCGGCCTCGACATCGCCAGCGCGGAGGCGGCCCACCGCTGATCGCGCCCGTCGTGCTCAGGGTCGCGCGCAGGGCTGGCCGGGCTCCGCTCGTTCCCTATATTGAGTCCTGTGGCTTCTACCGGCAGGAGTGACGACGATGGCTGCAATCGACGACGAGGCGACGCGGACCGAGCTGGAGGCGGCGGCCTTCCGCCGGCTGGTCGAGCATCTGCGCACGCGCACCGACGTGCAGAACATCGACATGATGAATCTGGCCGGCTTCTGCCGCAACTGCCTGTCCAACTGGTATCAGGACGCGGCCAAGGCGAAGGGCATCGCGCTCGACAAGGACGCCGCCCGCGAGATCGTCTACGGCATGCCCTACAAGGAGTGGCAGGCGAAGTATCAGAAAGAGGCGAGCGCGGAAAAGCTCGCCGCGTTCGAGATCAACCGCCCGAAGGATCATTGAGCCGCTCGAGCGACAGGGCCGGATCCTGCGGGTCTGATTCCAGCTGCGACCTTCGGTAATTTGGCCCACGGGTTAAGTCCGCAGGTGTGACCCCGGCGACGTCGGGATTCCCCCAACGGGAACAGGGAAACGCCGTGGCCCCGCGCCAATCTGTCTCTTGCGCGAACAGCGCTCTCTCACGATCTTGCGGGCTGGTCACAACGCCCGAGCTAATCCGCCATGCCCATCTACGGCTTCACCTGCAACGCGTGCGGCAAGGAGTTCCAGACCCTGGTGCGCGCCTCCGACACGCCCACCTGCCCGGCCTGCGAGAGCCCCGACCTGTCGCGCCAGCTCTCACTGATCGCCCAGCCGGCGAAAGGCGGCGATGCCGGCGCTACCGGCGCTGCCTCCGACCTGCCGCCCTGCGCCTCCGGCGCCTGTTGCTTCGGCGGCGGGTGCGGGTGAGCTACCTGCAGAGAGCTGCGAATGCGCGTCGACGGGCCGCGACCGGAGCCGTTCCGCCGGTGACGCCGGTCAATCGAACGACGGGCTGCTGTCGCCGCCGGAATCGTTCTCGCTGGCGCATGCGCCGCGGATGCGATTGTCCTGGCCGATCAGCCGGCAGATCTCGCGCTTGTGGCCCCAGTCCTTGCGCACCCGGGCCCCGGTCGTGCTGATGCCGAAATCGCGCGCGACTACCGCCAGATACTCGTCCTGGCAGTAGGGCGTCGCGAGCTCGCTGCCGGCGACGCGCTGGTAGCCGTTGCGGCACTCGATGGCCCCAGCGGGCGCGGCCAACGCCGAGATGGCGAGCGCTGTCGCGGCTGCGGCCGCAACTCTTTGGCCGGTGTGCACCATGTCTTGATCCTCGAGGCGCGATGACCCTTCCTCGCTCGAGGACATGGGTGCGGGTCACGATTCGATCAAGTCGACCGCCGCGAATCACGGCCATCCGTGCCGCGCACGCAAGAGGCTTCCCCACAGCTGCGTCAAAGCTCTGGATCAGTGCCGCTCCTCGCTTGTTCCGCCTCGGTGGCATCGCTAGCGTGCGGACCATGGCGCATGTCGAGCAGGGGGCGGCGTTCGGTTCCTTGGCATCGAGGCATGCGCACAATTCGAGACGAGAGTGGGGGATTGAGCATGAGCACGCTGCAGGCTTCCGCGCAGAAGCAGCTGCGCCAGCTGGTCGAGCAGATCGAGCGGCTCGAGGAGGAGAAGAAGGCGCTTTCGGGTGACATCCGCGACAAGTACGCGGAGGCGAAAGCGGTCGGCTTCGACGTCAAGGCGCTGCGCACGATCGTCCGGATGCGCAAGAAGAGCAAGACCGAGCGGCAGGAGGAGGAAAGCATCCTCGAGGTCTACCTGCACGCGCTCGGCATGCTGGAGGATTCCGAGGCGCTCGACGCCATGGCCGACCGCATGGCCGCGGCCGAGTAGCCGGGCGCGGCATTCGGAAGTCGGCAGTCGGTCGGCTTCCCTGTGCGAGCGGCGGCTCGACCTTGGGCAGCACCGCCCTGGTTGCCATTGGGATGCCCACACCACGACCATTGGGATTCCCCCCACCCCCATCCCCTCCCTACGAGGGGGAGGGGAGCCGCGCGCCTGGCGTGAGATGGCGTCAGCCATCCGCTGGCCAGCGCATCCGGCTGGCTCCCCGCAAGGGGAGTCGGATGCGCCGACGACGCGGCCGTTGTCGCGATTCACCTCGCTGCTGGCCAGCGCATCCGGCCGGCTCCCTGCAAGGGGAGTCGGGTGCGCCGACGACGCGGCCGTTGTCGCGATTCACCTCGCTGCTGGCCAGCGCATCCGGCCGGCTCCCTGCAAGGGGAGTCGGATGCG
>JBFMEX010000065.1:0-16563 GCA_040752215.1 Pseudomonadota bacterium
CATCCCCTCCTCACGAGGGGGAGCCGCGCGCACTCACGCGAGGCGCTCGGCGAATGCTGCGACCGCGTCAGCGGCGGCGGCGAGGTTGCCCTTACGCGTGAAACCGGAGCCGCCGCGGGGCCCGAGGTCGTGGTCACCGTCTTCGGCCCAGTGCAGCGTGATCGACGGCGAAAGCGCGTAGCCCTCGACCTCGGCCCGCGAGCCGAACGGATCGCGCTCGCCCTGCACGATCAGCGCCGGGCAGGCGAGCGCCGCCAGATGTGCGGTGCGCAGCGTCTCCGGCTTGCCGGGCGGATGGAACGGATAGCCGAGCACCACGAGCCCGGCGATCGCGCCCTCGGTATGGAGCCTGTCGGTGACGAGGCTGGCGATGCGCCCGCCCATCGACTTGCCGCCGATCAGCAGCCGGGTGCCGGCCCGCAGCCTCGCGCGCACTGTGGCCACGGCCTCAAGGTACTCGCCGGTCAGCGCCTCGGCCTTCGGCGGCGGGCGCCGCCTGCCGGCCTCGTGCCGCGCGGCCATGTAGGCGAGCTCGAAGCGATGTACCGCGATGCCGCGCGCAGCGATCAGCTCGGCCACCGACGTCAGGAACGGTGTCGTCATGCCGGCCCCCGCGCCGTGCGCCAACAGCAGGTGCATGCGTGCGTCGACAGGTCCATCGGTCAGCAGCTCGATCATGGTTCCCCCCGGCCTGGCGCGGCCCGAATGTCGCACGCACAGGGATTTGAGGCCCGCCTGCGCAGCGGCGCACTATATCCTCTGCCGAGAGATTCGATGGAGCCGGGACGATGGAGCAAGTGGGTGGATTGAGCGAGACGGCGCTTCGCTTCGGAGTGTTCGCCGGCGTGTTCGTGGTCATGGCGCTGCTCGAGCTTCTGCTCCCGAAGCGCAAGCTGACCGCGCCGAAGTCGCGCCGCTGGCTGACCAACCTCACCATCGTCGGCATCGACAGCCTGATCGTGCGACTGATGGCGCTGACAGCGGTCCCGATCGCGGCGCTGGCGGCGGCCTTCTGGGCCGAGCAGACCGGCTTCGGCCTCTTCAACTGGCTCGGTTGGCCGCTGTGGCTCGAGATCGTGCTGGCGATCGTAATCCTCGATTTCGCGATCTGGCTCCAGCACCTCGCCGCGCACAAGATCCCTGTTCTGTGGCGGCTGCATCAGATGCACCACGCCGACGTCGACATCGACGTGACGACCGCTATCCGTTTCCATCCGATCGAGATCGCGCTGTCGATGGTGTGGAAGATCCTGTGGGTGATCCCGCTCGGCGCGGCGCCGCTCGCGGTGCTGCTGTTCGAGGTGATCCTCAACGGCTGCGCGATGTTCAATCATGCCAACGTGGCGCTGCCCGGCTGGCTCGACCGGCTGCTGCGGATGGTGATCGTCACGCCTGACATGCATCGTGTGCACCACTCGGTCGAGCACCGCGAGCACGATTCCAACTATGGCTTCAATCTCTCGATCTGGGATCGGATGTTCGGCACGTATACGCCGCAGCCGGCCGCCGGCCACATCGCGATGACGATCGGACTGAAGCCTTACCAGTCGGAACAGCCGACGCGCGTGACGTGGAGCCTGATGGTGCCGTTTCGCCCGCTCGCGCGCGACGATTGACGCCTCGGCCGCAATTCTGCCGCTCCTCTGTCGGAACCATGGCGCGTGTGGCGCGCGGGGCTGTATGCTCCGGGCGAGAGAAATGTCGGAAGTCTCGCCGCGGAGGGAGCGATGGCCATGCGACGTCTCGTGCCGCCGATGATCGCGGCACTGCTCGCGGCGTACGTCTCTATCGGCGCCGAGGCGGCCGAAAGGGATGCGGCCAAGCCCGCAGCCGCAAAAGCAACCCTTGGCACGCCCGCGGCAAAACCGTCTGACGCAAAGCCCGCCACCGGCGCGCTGGCGCCGGCTGCTGCGAAGATCGCGCCGGTCGCTGCCAAGACGCTGTTCGGCGCCGCCAAGGCCCCGGCGCCGCTCGCCGCACGCGCAATCGGCTACTACTCGCGTGGATGCCTGTCCGGCGCGCGCCAGCTCGCGATCGACGGCCCGGCGTGGCAGGCGATGCGCCTGTCGCGCAACCGCAATTGGGGCCATCCCGACCTCGTCGCCCTGGTCGAGCGCCTCGCCGACGAGGTGAAGCGAGAGGACGGATGGCCGGGCCTCCTCGTCGGTGACCTGTCGCAGCCGCGCGGCGGCCCGATGCTGACCGGACATGCGAGCCATCAGATCGGTCTCGATGCCGACATCTGGCTGACGCCGATGCCCGACCGGCGTCTCTCCGCCGACGAGCGCGAGACGCTCTCCGCGACCAACATGGTGGTCGACAACCAGCTCTCCGTCGATACGAAAGCGTGGACACCCGCACACGTGAATGTGCTGCGCCGCGCGGCGTCCTACGATGCGGTGGAGCGCATCCTCGTCCATCCTGCCATCAAGAAGGCGCTATGCGAGGCGGCTGGCCGCGATCGCAAATGGCTGCAGAAGGTGCGCCCGTATTGGGGGCACAACTATCACTTCCACGTGCGCATCGGCTGTCCGAAGGGCTCGGCGAATTGCCGCGAGCAGTCTCCGCCGGCCGCCGACGACGGCTGCGGCAAGGAGCTCGACGACTGGTTCGCGCTGGTGACGGCGCCGCCGAAGCCGCCGCCCAAGGTGCCGCCGAAGCCGAAGCCGCCGCCGACGCTCGCCGACCTGCCGGCCGAGTGCCGGATGGTGCTCGAGAGCGACGCACAGGCGCCGAAAGCGGCAGCAGCGAAGACCCCGGCGCCTGGAGAGGCCGCGATCGTGCCGCCGGTACCAAAGCCGGCCAAACGCGCGGTCGCGGGCGAGTAGGGCGAGGACACGAGCGGCGCGTTGCCGCCCGTGTCGTCATGCGCGGGTGATCACTTGCCGGACTTGTAGGTGTCCCAGATGCCGTGCACGGTGAACGTGTCGGCGTGGGCCGAGATGGCGCCGGTCGAGACGATGGCGAGGGTCGCGAGGGCGGCGAGGACGAAGGACTTCATGGCTGTTCTCCTGTGATCTTGCCTGGTTTCGGACCACACCCGCGGCGTCCGCCCAATCGGGCCTCGACGTCTCGGGCGTCGTCATGGCTGAGAACACGGGAGCCGACCGCGCTGGACGCAGACTCGTGTTGACGATTCCGTCATCGCCTCGTGAGGTCCGGTGTCCGGCTCCCCCGCCTACCGTGTGGTCACCACCGCCTCCAAGTACGCGCTCGGCACCATCAGCGTGTCGGGGCCGCCGCAGTTGAAATGATCGAGCAACGCGAGGATGTCGCGCGCGAGCGCGGCCTGCCCGGCCTCGTCGAGCGCTTCACGGAGCTCGTCGGGACGCCGCCGATCCGCTACCTGACGTGCTGGCGGCTGCACACCGCCAAGCTGCAGCTTCGCGAGACTCGACGATCGATCGCCGACCTCGCCCATTCTCTCGGCTACGACTCCGAGGAGGCCTTCAGCCGCGCGTTCAAGCGCACCGTCGGCGTCTCCCCCGCCCGCTGGCGCGAGCAGGAACGAGTGGCGTGAGCGTGCGCCAGCGTCTCACCCCGCCGGGTCCACTCGGCGCGAGGTCGAGGGGTTGACGCGGAACCAGCCGGCGATGGCGCGCCGCGTGCGGGTAGCGGGCCGCACCTCATGCGGGATTTCCTCGGACAGGAACAGCACCAGCGTGCCGGCCTCGGGCAGCACCTCGGCGGCAGGCGCGCCATCCTCGTTCCGGCGCCAGATCACGAGCTGGCCGCCGTGCTCTTCGCGCCAGTCCTCGTTGAGATAGAGCACCAGCGACACGACCCTGTTCCTCGTTCCGGCAAGGCTATCGAGATGACGCGCGTAGAAGCCGCCCGGCGGATAGCTGAGGTGCTGCGCCTCGAAGTCGAACAGGCCGAGAAAAAGCCGCCGATTGATAGCGGTCCGGAGCGTCTCGGCGACGGCGAGGAAGCGGCGCTCGGATGCGTCCGCGTCGTCGATCCATCGTGCGTCGGCCTGTCGGATAGCCGTCTCGTGCGCGCGCCCGGCGCCGCGGCCGAGGCCCGCTGGCGCCAGCTCGCCTGCTGCCTCGTGAAGCATCGCCGATTGGCGCAGCGCCGCGACGAGATCGGCGGGGAGGAGGTCACATGCGACCGCGAGACCGTCGGCGGCGAGCGACTCGACGAGTGCATCGATGCGCACCGGATCGAGCGTGTCCTCGGCCGTCGCCGCCGCTGCCGGCGAGGTCACGTCGCGCTCGCGACGCCGGTACCGATCGGACACGAGACGCCGGTGCCGCCGAGCCCGCAGTAGCCATGCGGAACCTTGGCCAGGTACTGCTGGTGGTAGTCCTCGGCGAAGTAGAACGTCGGCGCGGGAAGGATCTCGGTGGTGATCGCGCCAAGGCCCGCCGCCGAAAGCACGCGCTGATAGGCGGCCTTCGAGGCCTCCGCTGCGGCCCGCTGCGTGTCGTTGTAGACGTAGATGCCGGAGCGGTACTGGGTGCCGACGTCGTTGCCCTGGCGCATGCCCTGGGTCGGATCGTGGCTCTCCCAGAACGTCTTGAGCAGCGTCTCATAGGAAACCATGGCCGGATCGAAAACGACGAGCACCACCTCGTTGTGGCCGGTGCGCCCGGAGCATACCTCCTCGTAGGTCGGATTGGGCGTGAAGCCGCCCGCATAGCCGACCGCGGTGATCCAGATGCCGCTGCCGAGTTGCCAGAATTTGCGCTCCGCGCCCCAGAAGCAGCCCATGCCGAGCATCGCCGTCTCGCTGCCCTCGGGATAGGGCCCGTGCAGCGGGCGCGAGAGGACGTGATGCAGCGTGGCGGTCGGGATCGGCGACGCGCGGCCGGGAAGGGCCGTTTCGGCCGTCGGCATCTCGGTCTTCTTGCGGAAGAACAGCATGGCGGCACCCGGTTCAGGTTGCGAGCTACGACTGATATAGTACGTCCCGATCCCAGCCGGCACAGGGG
This sequence comes from Pseudomonadota bacterium, assembly GCA_040752215.1. GTDB lineage: Bacteria > Pseudomonadota > Alphaproteobacteria > Rhizobiales > Hyphomicrobiaceae > JBFMEX01. The sequence continues at coordinate 4,938 of JBFMEX010000065.1, forward strand.
CTACCGGTCACGATTTCGGGAAACGGCGCATCATGGGCTGGGCCGGAGAAGGAGGGAGGACGCGATGGCAGAAGCAATTGCGGGCGGCGAGCCTCTGGCCGGACCGACGCCGCCACAGAGCGCGGCTCCCACTCCGGTCGCGGTCGAGAAGAACGTTCGCCGCGTCTATCGCGCCGGTGGTGGGCGGCGGGCGGCATTCTCGGCCGTCTTCCTGCTGCTGCTGCCATTCTTCGCCAGCCTCGGGCCGATGCTGTGGGCGCGCGTGAGCCAGGGCCATTGGCTCGGCACGCCCGGCCTCGTCGTACTGGCGATCGGCTTCACGGCGATCATGGGGCTGATTCTGGTCGAGCTGCTGCATTCGATCCGCTCGCGCGTCGAGCTCGGCGAGAAGGCGGTGCGCCTGACGCTGCCTTCGGGTCGCGGCCCCACGCCGAAGCTCATGTACCGCACGCACGAGGTCCCCTATGCCGACATCGAGGCGATCGAGACCCGGCGCGAGCTCTATGGTGGCGCGCTGGCGCCGGTGCTGCTCAAGGGCTCGCGGCTGATGCTCAAGGACGGCACTGCGATCCCGCTCGGGTATGTCAGCGACGCCAATGTCGACCCGGCGTTCCCGTTCAACGAGATCGCCGAGCGCATCGCCGCCCGGGCCGGATTGAACGTGACCGATCGGGGCACCGTGCGCCGCTCGGTGCCGCGGAAGATGCTCGGCATCAAGGCCAGCGAGGACGACGGTGCGCCGATCGAGCAGGCGATGCTCGACGAGCTCAACAGGCGTCACTATCGCCTCGTGCTCGGAATCATCGGCGGATTGGTGGCGCTGATCGCGGTCGGCATCGTGATGGACGTCGTCAGCGAGACCGCGCCGCCGACGGTGGCTGCACCGGCCGCGTCGGCTCCGGCCAAGCCCGCGCGCTGAGAGGTCCGCAGAGCCGCTTCAATTGGCGTAGATGTTGATGCGCCGCCGCCGCCGGCCGAGGAAGCCGAGCAGCAGCCCGAGCCCGCCGAACAGCACGAACGTCGGCAGCCCGATCAGCGAGCGAATCAGCGGGTCCCACAGCCACGCAGGCGCGCCGCGCACCACCGCGGCTTCAGCCCGCTCCAGCGAGCCGGGCGCGATCTGCTTCCAATGGGCGGCGAGCGAGGTGGCGTCGAAGCCGCCGCTGCGGCCGAGCCACGGCGAGGCGTCGGCGACCAGCGCCAGAACCGCGATCAGCAGACACAGTCCGGCGAGCAGTCTGAGCACGGGCATGCGACGCCTCCGCACCTCTCGCCTCGGGACGCGAGGCGATCACCTCCCGCTAGCCAAATTGCCGGCCGCTGGCAAGGCCTTGGCACCACTCGCCGGGGCTTGCGAAGCGCCGCCCCGCGGCTGGGATCGTCGCTTGCGCGGGTCGGCTTTGCCGCTATAGTGCGCCCGCTCCGAGCGTGCCGAGGAGGGGTGGCCGAGTGGTTGAAGGCGCACGCCTGGAACGCGTGTAGGCGGGCAACCGTCTCGTGGGTTCGAATCCCACCCCCTCCGCCATAACTTATTGATTATCAAAATAAATTAGTACTTGTCCGCGGGGGGTTCAGCGCGGCAGGCACGTCGCCCTCGCGCCGGCCCCTACCCGAGGCTCCCACAGAAGCGCTGGATGCGGCGGCAGGCCTCCTCCAGGAGCTCGTTCGAGGTCGCATAGGAGATGCGGAACGCGGGCGAGCCGGCGAACGCGGCGCCGTGCACGACCGCGACGCCTTCCTCCTCCAACAGCGCGGTCGCAAAGTCCTCGTCGGTCGCGATCCGTTTGCCTCCCGCCGACGTCTTGCCGATCGCGCCGGCGCAGCTCGGGTAGACGTAGAACGCGCCTTCCGGTTTCGGGCACGCGAGGCCCTTGGCCTGGTTGAGCATCGACACCACGAGGTCGCGGCGCTCGACGAACTTCGCATTGTTGCGGGCGATGAAGTCCTGCGGCCCGTTCAGCGCCTCGACGCCGGCCCACTGCGTGATCGAGGTCGGATTAGAGGTCGACTGCGACTGCAGCTTGCACATCGCCTTGATCAGCGGTTCGGGGCCGCCCGCGTAGCCGAGCCGCCAGCCGGTCATGCAATAGGCCTTCGAGAGCCCGTTCATCGTCAGCGTGCGCTCGTAGAGCCCCGGCTCCACCTGCGCCATCGTGAAGAAAGTGTGACCATCGTAGAGCAAGTGCTCGTACATGTCGTCGGTCAGCACCCACACGTGCCGGGTCGCCGGCCGCATCAGCACGTCGGTCAGCGACTTCAACTGGTCGCGCGAGTAGGCCGCGCCGGTCGGGTTCGACGGCGCATTGAAGACCAGCCACTTGGTCTTGGGCGTGATCGCTTTCTCCAGCGCCTCGGGCCGCAACCTGTAGCCATCCTCGATCCGCGTCTCGGCGAACACCGGCGTGCCGCCACCGAGCATCACGATGTCGGCGTAGGAGACCCAGCACGGGGCGGGGATGACCACCTCGTCGCCGGGGTTCAGTGTCGCCAGCAGGGCGTTGTAAAGCACCTGCTTGCCGCCGGTGCCGACCGAGATCTGGCTCGCCTTGTAGTCGAGGTTGTTGTCGCGCTTGAACTTGGCGACGATCGCCGCCTTGAGCTCGGGGATCCCGTCGACGTCGGTATACTTGGTCTTGCCGCTCTCGATGGCGCGGATCGCCGCCTGCTTGATATTGTCGGGCGTGTCGAAGTCCGGCTCGCCGGCGCCGAGCGAAATGATGTCCCGCCCCTCGGCCTTGAGCTGGCGCGCCTTGGTCGAGACCGCGATCGTCGCGGACGGCCGGATGCGGTTCAAGCTGTCGGCGAAGAAGCCCATGTCTCGTGCCTTTCTATGGCCTCGGCTGATCGCTTCATGGTCCAGGCGACCGCTGAGCGGCGCGGAACCTACGCCGCCGGGGCATCGATCGCAAGCCGGCGGATGGTGCCGTCACCTTCGGGCGACGGTCGCGCGGCTCGCGGCCTGATGCCCGCCGGCCGGGCGCCGTGTTGCGCGCGGCACTGCCGGCCGGCAATTGCGCGTTGCCACGACAATGGGCCCGATCGGCCATATTCCAATCCAACCCCTGCCACATCGCGGCGCTCACATGCAGCTCGTGTGGTGCCGAATCAGATCGGAGGGGATTCGACTATGGCCTGGACGAGATGCCGACGTGCGACCATCGCCGAACTCGGCCGGATCGCTCGCGACGCCACGGGTGGCTTCCTCGCCTTCCTGCTGCTCGCGGTCGCGATCGGCGGCGAGACGAGCCATGCCGCCCCGTTCGCGGGTGCCGCCCGCCCCGAGGCGGCCACCCTCGCCAGCGACCGGATCGCCGTCTTTGGCGTCCGCCCCGACTTTGGGATGACGGCCGCCCGGCACGACGCTGGCCCCCTCGACGCCGGCCGGCCGCTCGCCCGTGGGGCCGGCACGGCATCGGCCTTCGCCCTGTTGGCGCTCGTGTTTTCCGCGGTCGTCGCGTTCAATCTGGCATTTCTAAGACACCTCGTGCGTGTGTACGCCTCCCCACGCCGGGGTTAGTGGAGGAGGGATTTCGGCTCCGCCGGGGGTCGGCAGGTCTCTCCTCCACGCCTATATTAGGGGCCACGAGACACGAATCGGACATCGACCAGGAGCTCGAGCCATGCCGCACCTGACGCCGACCCGCACGCCGCTGCCCGCCATCGCCGTCACCGTCGCGGTGACCGCTCTCTTGGCCGCGGGGCTCGCTGTCCAGGACGTCTGGCTGGCGCGGAGCCTCGAGACGGCGCTCGCCGAGACGGGGCGGCGGCCTGCCGTGCGTCCCGCCACTGTTCCGGTCCCGGTCGCCGGCAGCGAGTCGTTCTGGCTGGCGCCCGCCCAGAGCGACACGTTGCAGCCGGTCAGCTTTGCCCCCGTGCTCCCGCTCGGCACCCGCGTCGCGCTGGGCGCCGGCGGCGGCCTGCGTCAGCTGGAGGTCGTCGGGGTGCGCGCGTTGCCTGCGGACCCTTCGGTCGGCGGGCAGCGCCTGCTGGTCGTCACGCTGCACGACGTCGCGGACCGAGCCGCCGGCCCGGTTCGCCTCGTGCTGGATGCCGACGCCGCGGCCCGGCTGGCTGCCACGCCCGAGGTTTCCGACCGGGCACTTTGAGGACCGGCTTCGGCGCCCCCGTTGCGCTCGGCCCGCGCGCGCGTGCTAAGCTCCCGGGCCTGCCGACCGCTGGAGGTCGGGCGGTATCGGCCGATGGCAGCCTGGGGGAGACAACGGCATGCGGCTCAATCCACCGACCATCGTCGTCTTCCTGATCTCGGTCGTCATCGCCGCGCTGGCTCTGGTGACGAAGCTCGGCATCGTCCACGTGCCCCGCTACATCCCTCACCAGGAATACTGGCTCGCGATCACCGCCTATCTCGTGCTCATGATCGGCAACCTCGTGCGCGGGCTCTGACCTCGACGAGCATTGATGTTGGACGCGCGCGGCGGCCTCCCCGAGCAGGCGGGGATCGCGGAACGAGTGTGCCCGTGCGCATCGAACAAAGACGACCGGCGCGTGATCTGCCGGTTTCGGCGGGTCGCTTTCCGCGCGCTGTTAGGCTCACCATCGGCCGGCGAACACGAGCCCCGCGCCGGCGGCGATGAGCGTGAAGCCGAAAAGGTGGTTGAGCCCGAGCGGCTCTCTCAGCACAATGACCGAAAATGCCGAGAACACGCCGAGCGTTATCACCTCCTGCATCGTCTTGAGCTCGGCCGCCGTGTAGACCGCGTGGCCGTAGCGATTCGCTGGCACCGCCAGGCAGTACTCGATGAACGCGATCCCCCACGAGACGACGATCACCAGGAGCAGCGGCTTCTCCTTGTGCCCGAGGTGGCCGTACCAGGCGAGCGTCATGAACAGGTTCGACGCGACCAGCAGCAGCACCGGTGTCGCGTAGGCCAGAAGGCCACTGCCCTGACCGATCGGCATTCTCGAACTCCTTCATTTGTTGCCGCGTTTCACCCGAGATGACGGCCGGCCGCGGCCGTGCGGGCGAACCTGCACCGGGGCCGCCGCAACCGGGGCGGTGGGGTCGTGCCAATTCGGCGCAAGCCTCGATGCGTGATTGAGCTTGTTTGCGGCGGCACTCAACGTCCACGCCCGAAGCTTACGGGTTGTTGACGACCTCGGTTGCATTGCTCCTATTCCATGCGTCCCTCTCGGCAGCAACCGGGCGGCGACGAAAGGGCAGTGGGAAGGTCGATGTGCGCGTTCCGCGGGTTTCTCGGTGACCGGCAGGGGAGTGTTGCCGTCATCTTCGGCATCACCTCGCTTATCCTGTTCGGCGCCACCGCGCTGGCGGTCGACTTTGCCATGGCCAATCGCGCCAAGAGCCGCATGCAGGCCGCCGCCGACGCCGCCGCACTCACCGCGGCCTCGCTGCTCGAGGCCAGCGACAGCGAGCGCCAGGCGCGCGGCGAGGCGGTCTTCCTTGCCAACCTCGACCCGTCGATCGCGGCCACGCTGACCATCTCCGTCGTCGACGGCATAGTGAGCGCCGCGGCCGACTACACGATGCCGACGAACTTCATGCGCATATTCGAGCGCGACGAGCTGCAGATCTCGGTCAATTCAGCCTCTCCGGTCGTCACCCAGGGCGAGGCTGAGATCGTGCTGGTGCTCGACTTCTCGGATTCGATGAACGATGCCAATAAGCATGTCCGCATGAAGGAGGCGGCCGCGAAGCTGATCGACGTCATCAGCGACAACGGCAAGAACAGCAAGGTCAAGGTCGGCCTGGTCCCGTTCGCCGCCATGGTCCATGTCGATCTCGATCCGGCCGACATCCGCGCCGACGTCACCTGGTCCGGCTGCACGCAGGATCGCCGCCACCCGGCCAACACGACCGACGAGGCGCCGAGCGGAATCAACGACACGCGATGGGGTGAGGTCACGAGCCCGCACGTCTGCGCCGACATGGCCGCCCGAGGCCTGAAGGTCGTGCCGCTCAGCTCCGATCTCTCGACCGTCAAGTCGAAGCTCGCGGCGATGCAACCCTATATGTGGACCCACATCGCGCTCGGCGCCGAGTTCGGCTACCAGCTGATTTCACCTGGCGAGCCGTTCACCGAGGGAGTCGGCTACGACGACGAGAGGACGGTCAAGGCCTTCGTGCTGCTGACCGACGGCATGCAGACGGCGCCCGGCTGGGGTGCCGACGGCATCAAGTCGGTCGCCAACGCCGAGCAGAACCTGCTCGCCATCTGCAGCGGCCTCAAGGGGCATGGAGTCCAAGTCTACACGATCGGCTATGACTTGACCGATGCGGCGACGCTCGACCGCCTCCAGACCTGCGCCGACTCCGGCCGCTACTACAACGCCGGCGACGTCGACACCGGTCTGCTCGCCAGTTTCGGCGCCATCGCCCAGCAGATCAAGGTGACGATGCTGCGCCTCACCAAGTAGCGCCTACGGACGCGGCGACGCCTGGATGCTTTCCAGGTAGTGCGTCAACAGCAGCACGCGCACATGCGCCTCCGCATAGCCGAGCCGCCCTTCGTCGGCCCGGAGCCGGCTCCAGAACTGCGGCATCTGAAACGTGTCGTGCCCCACAACGGCGGCGCGACCGCTCACGATGTCGAACACGCGCCAGAACGGGAGCTGTCCGCCGCTCCTCGCTGCGATCCCCGTGAGGTCGCTCGGTGGCTTGATCAACAGCTTGGCCATCGGCCCGTCGCCCTTGCCGCCGGCACCGTGACACGCGGCACAGTGCACCTGATAGTCGTCCTTGCCCTCGCTCAAGATGCGCTCCTTCAGCCTTGCGTCGGCGCGGGCGAGCGTCGGAGCCAGCACAATCGCCAGGAGGATTGCCGCGGCCGATTCCATTGGGAGTTTCATGCGCGAGGTCTCCTCGGCGAGCGCGTCTGTCGCCGGCGCGGCGTTTGCGAATGTGCGCCGCTGCCGTCATGCTGGAGGGTGCCCAATCGATCCGGTGCGATCAAGGCTGCGGCAGCGAAATTTCGTGCCGCAAGCTCGGAAATCACACAGATCCGTTCACATCTCGTCTTTGTGACGACAACCGGACATTCGCCACCCGTCGGGTAGCTTTCACGGCATTCGGTTTGCGTTGCCAGGAGGGACCCCGTGGCGTTGGGGAAGCGCACGGGTACTGTCCGGAATTTTTCGCAATTTCGATTTCGGCTGAGCGGCGTCCGGCCCGGCCGCGCGACCTCGTCGAGGAGGCCAACGTCGAGCGCTACTGCGGCGCGGTCCGCGCCTGGTGTGCTGATCGAGAAGTCCGCTGCATACGTCTCGGCCCGGTGGCGAGGCGGACTTCTCGATCTGGACCACACCAGAGCAAACGCTTCAATCTCGACCGTCGCGACGTGTCGCTGACGGCCATTGATCGGCCGACCGAGGTGACGATCACCGACCAGCGCGTCTATCACACCGGCGCCGGCGATTGCCGAGAGGTCGCCTCTACTCGATCTTGATCGAGGCGAAACGATGCGCATCGGCCGGCACCGGTGTCAGCGCCGCGTGCGTCAGCGGCCGAGCGTTCGGTGCGTCGGGCGGGACTGCGAGAACGTTCAGATCGACCTCGTGGACACGGCCTGCGATCCTGCCATCCGCCCCGAGCGACAGCTTGAAGTAGAGTCCGTTCCAGGCGTCGATACCATAGGCCCCGGGCGGCCTGAACAAGAACAGCAGGGCGTACTCCAGCTCGACGAGATCGCCCGCGCGGATACGCCGGCGGGTCTCGTAAGGGTAGGGAAGATGGCACCACATCTCCTTCCGGTCCGGCAGGCATCGAAACGGACGCATGGACAGGAATTCGTCGCCGAAATCGGGCGCATCGAGGTCGAGCGTGAACGTCGCGCCGCCCTCTGCGGGCTTGAAATCCACGTGGCCGATCCTCAACTCGGCACCGCTGACGGCCACGAGCGTGATCGTCCGGCGACCCTCGGGCAGCTGACCGGCCCCGGCCCGCAGCTCGACCACTGCGCCGACCACCGATGCCAATAGCATCAACGACAGGACCCGCCACCAGCCGCCAAGTCGCGCCGCCGAGGTCATAGCCGCTCCCCGTTCGCCTTACCAGGGGAGAGACTACGTGATCCCATCGTGATGCCGAATTGGGCTGTGGGTCGACCACAATCAAATGGGCGTGAGTGCGGTCGGCGTGCTTACTCGATCGCCATCTGGCCGAGCGCCCGCTCGCTCAGCACCCGGCGCTCGAGGTCGGCGTCGTCGAGGCGGATCTTCACGAGATCGCCGATGCTGACGAGCCCGGTCATGCGGTCGTCCTCCATCACGACGAGATGGCGCACGCGATCGACCGTCATGGTCTTCAACGCCAAGGACACGGTCTCGTCGGGAGCGACCGTCGGGAACGGCTGCGCCATCGCGCGCGTGACGGGCATGTCGAGCGCAGCGGCGCCGTGGCGAGCGAGGGCATGGATCACCGCGCGGTCGGTGACGAGGCCCATCGGCTCGCCATGAGGGTCGGTGACCACGACCGAGGCGATGTTGCGCTCGTCGAACAGCGTGACCACGTCACGCAGAGTGCGGTTGCTCCACAGGGTCGCCACGCGGCGGCCCTTGGCGGCCAGCACATCCTTGATCCTCATGGGGCGGCACTCCAGAAGCGCGGCATGCCCCATCCGTCGAGCCGATCGCATTGTGGACCTCACGCCATGGCGGCGGAAGAGGTCGTAGCCGAAAAATTTCGGTACCAATCCTGACGGGGCCAGTCGTTCGCCCGCGAGAGCGTTGATTCGCATGACCACGCGCGCAGCTAACATACCGTCCTTGGTCCGATCAAAAATCGAGTGGCGGTCCGGTGCCCCCTATGCCGACGCTGAGCGATGAATTCGCTGTACAGACTGATATGGCTAAGGAATATGTGGGCCGATGGCGGCAGGGCGTCTCTTTTTGGGGCTGGCGATGTCGTGCGAGGGTAGCGGGGCAGGTCAGGGTCGCTGAATGCGCAATAGATGGGGATGGGCAGGTGTTTAGTTGATGTTTGAAGCACATAGGACCGCTTGAGCCGCCGCCCGTGCCGGCCCATATTCGGCCCATGGCCCGACCGCCCAAGCCCGATTCGATACCCAAGCCGCGTGCCTCGCGCGGCAGGTCGGGCAAGCCGACACCACCGCCGGCCGAGACCGCTGCCGGCACGCCGGCGCCGCGCGGCTTCGCCGAGGCGCCGCAGAGTCCTTTCGTTGCCTCCGGCGACTCCCCTCTGGGGAGCCGGCCGCCGGAGGCGGGATCGCCTCTGCCCGCGCTGCGCCAGTCCGGGCCGCGACCGCCGCGGGGCGGCGGGGAAGGCCTGTCCGATGCGCTCAACGCGCTGCTCGCGCGCCCCGACGAGCGCTCCGACAGGGCTCGCGCGATCCTCGCCCGCCAGCCGATGATCGCCGCGCATCCGCTGGTCTCCGGCGACATGCCGATGTTCATGCCGCACCGGCCCGAGCGGCCGGAGAAGAGCGAGGGCGGCCGCAAGTTCCAGATCGTGTCCGAGTTCGAGCCGAAGGGCGACCAGCCGCAGGCGATCGACGAACTGGTCGCCGGATTGAACGAGGGCGAGCGCACGCAGGTGCTGCTCGGCGTAACCGGCTCCGGCAAGACGTTCACGATGGCCAAGGTGATCGAGGCGACCGGACGCCCGGCGCTGATCCTGGCGCCGAACAAGACACTCGCCGCCCAGCTCTACGGCGAGATGAAGAGCTTCTTCCCCGACAACGCGGTCGAGTACTTCGTCTCGTACTACGACTACTACCAGCCGGAGGCCTATGTTCCGCGCACCGACACCTATGTCGAGAAGGAGGCGAGCGTCAACGAGCAGATCGACCGCATGCGCCACGCCGCGACGCGCGCTCTCTTGGAGCGCGACGACGTGGTGATCGTCGCCTCCGTCAGCTGCATCTACGGCATCGGCTCGGTCGAGACCTACACCGCGATGACATTCGCGGTGAAAGTCGGCGAGCGGCTCTCGCGCGACCAGCTCCTGGCCGACCTCGTCGCGCTGCACTACCGCCGCAATGACGGCAACTTCCAGCGTGGCACGTTCCGCGTTCGCGGCGACACGGTGGAGCTGTTCCCGGCCCACTTGGAGGACCGCGCCTGGCGCATCTCTCTGTTCGGCGACGAGGTCGAGAGCATCACCGAGTTCGATCCCCTGACCGGGCAGAAAAGCGACGACCTGGCGCTGGTCAAGATCTACGCCAACTCGCATTACGTGACGCCGAAGCCGACGCTGCAGCAGGCGATCCAGTCGATCAAGACGGAGCTGAAAAGCCGACTCGACGAGCTCTACGCCGCCGGCAAGCTGCTCGAGGCGCAGCGGCTCGAGCAGCGCACCACCTTCGACATGGAGATGATGGAGGCGACCGGATCCTGTGCCGGCATCGAGAACTACTCGCGCTATCTGACGGGCCGCGCTCCCGGCGAGCCGCCGCCGACCTTGTTCGAGTACCTGCCGGACGACACGCTCGTCTTCGTCGACGAGAGCCACGTCACGGTTCCGCAGATCGGCGGCATGTTCCGCGGCGACTACCGGCGCAAAGCGACGCTCGCCGAGTACGGCTTCCGCCTGCCCTCCTGCATGGACAACCGCCCGCTCCGGTTCGAGGAGTGGGACGCTATGCGCCCCGCCACCGTCTGCGTCTCGGCGACGCCCGGCGGCTGGGAGCTGGAGCAGTCGGGCGGCACGTTCGTCGAGCAGGTCATCCGCCCGACCGGGCTCATCGATCCGCCGGTCGAGATCCGCTCGGCGAAATCGCAAGTCGACGACCTGCTCGACGAGGTGCGCCAGGTCGCGCGGCGCGGCTATCGCGCGCTCGTCACCACGCTGACCAAGCGTATGGCCGAGGACTTGACCGAGTACATGCACGAGGCCGGCATCCGGGTACGCTACATGCACTCCGACATCGAGACGCTGGAGCGCATCGAGATCATTCGCGACCTGCGCCTCGGAGCGTTCGACGTGCTGATCGGCATCAACCTGCTGCGCGAGGGCCTCGACATCCCGGAGTGCGCGCTGGTCGCCATTCTCGACGCCGACAAGGAGGGCTTCCTGCGCTCGGAGACCTCGCTCGTGCAGACCATCGGCCGCGCCGCGCGCAACGTCGACGGCAAGGTGATCCTCTACGCCGACCAGATGACCGGCTCGATGCAGCGCGCGATCGCCGAGACCAATCGCCGGCGCGAGAAGCAGATGGCCTTCAACACGGCCAACGGCATCACGCCGGAAAGCATCAAGCGCGGCATTGCCGACGTGCTGGCCTCGGTCTACGAGCAGGACCACGTCACCGTCGACACCGGCCTCGCCGACGCGCCGGTGGTCGGGCACAACCTCGCGGCAGTGATCGAGGATCTGGAGCGGCGCATGCGCGAGGCCGCCGCCGACCTCGAGTTCGAAACCGCGGCGCGGCTGCGCGACGAGATCAAGCGGCTGAGGGAGACCGAGCTGACGATCGCCGACGACCCGCTCGCACGCCAGAGCGACGTCGAGGGCCGTGCCGGCATCTACGGGGGCGAGCGGAGATATGGAGACAAGGCCAACGTCCCGCCGCCCCGCAAGCGGAGCGGCTCCCCTGCCCGGCCGTCTTCCACCCGGGGGGAGGGAGACGCGGGCTCGCGCATCAGGACCGCCTACGAGCCGGTGCAGCCGACCTATGCGCAGTCGACCTCT
>JBFMEX010000065.1:16663-19346 GCA_040752215.1 Pseudomonadota bacterium
TGCGCAGTCGACCTCTCGCTTGGCGCCCGGCGACTCCCGTTCCGGGAGCCGGCCGCCGGGCGTGGGATCGCGCGCCAAGAAGCCATCTCTCGACGACATGGGGCCGGGAACCGATCGCCCCGTTCCGCGGCGCGACGCGGCGTTGGACGTCGACCCGCGGACCAGGGCGGGCGCGTTCGGCGAGGGCGTCCGCGGGCCGCACAAGCCGACGCTCGACGAGATGGGTCCGCACGCCATGCTGCCGGTGCCGAAGGGCAAGACGCCCCCGGCCAAGCCGACGAAACCGGCGCGCGTCATTGACATCCCCGACGACCAAGAGCGCAAGTCGCGCCGCGGCCGCCGTGCCCGCAAGACCGGCCGGCCGGGGCAGTAGTCGCCCCACTCACCCCATCACCCATCCCGCCACGATCAGCGTCAGCGGCATCGTCACGAAGGTGGCCGCCGTCTCGACGGTGACGATGCGTGCCATCAGTGGCGCGTCGCCGCCCATCTGGCGGGCGAGGGCATAGGCCGAGGATGCGGTCGGGACGGCGCCGAAGATCATCGCGATCTGCGCCGGCTGGCGCTCCAGGCCGGTCGCCAGCGCCAGCAGCAGGATAGCCAGCGGAAACACGGTCAGCTTGCCGGCGAGCGCCAGCGACGTCGCGCCCGCGCCGATAGCCAGCTCGCCGATCCGGATGCCGGCGCCGATCGACAGCAGAGCCACGGGCAGCGCCGCCCGACCGAGCAGATCGGAGGTCTCGTGCAGCACCGGCAGCCGGGCGAGCCCGGCGACGTTGAAAAGCAGGCCGGCAAAGACGGCCACGAGCAACGGATTGCGGGTGAGATCACGAGCGATTGCACGGCCGGCCCGCCCATCTCCCGACGAGGGGTGCAGGACGACCATCGCGGTGACGATAACGATGTTGGTGATCGGGATCAGGATCGATGAGGCGAGTGCGGCGATAGCGAGGCCGTTGGCGGCGTACAGCCGCTCGGCGACCGCGAGTGCGATGAACGTGTTGTGGCGTGCCGCGCCTTGCAGCACCGAGCTCGCGATCGGCCCCGGCAATCCGGCGATGCGCGCCGCCAACAACGCGAATGCGACGGCAGCGACGAACCCGCCGACGAGCACCCCGGCGTAGGGGCCGAGGAAGCGCGCGTCGAGCGGGACGACGGAGATCTTGTTGAACAGCAGCGCCGGGAACAGCACCCAGTAGGTGAGCCGGTCGCAATAGCCCCAGAACTCGGCGCTCGTCAGCAGCGCGCGCGACAGCACGTGGCCGAGCACGATCAGCGCGAACACCGGGGCAATGGCGCCGATGATCTCGATCATGGTGAAACGACTCCGGCGGGCTCGAGCCCGGGATTCCCCCCACCCTCGGGTCAAGCCCGAGGGCATGCCCCCAACCCCTCCCCGCGAGGGGGAGGGGAGCGACGTATCTCAGCCGCGGATTTCGCCGCCCGTCGCCTTCTTCACGGCGGCGACGATGCGCTCCGACACCGCCTCGATGTCCTTGTCGGTCAGCGTTGCATCCCTCGGCTGCAGCGTGACCTCGAGCGCCAGCGACTTCTTGCCCTCCGCGCCGAGGCTCGCGCCCTCGAACACGTCGAACACGGTGACGCCGGCGATCAGCACCTTGTCGGCGCCGGCCGCGGCGCGCATCACGTCGCCGGCCGCGACCTCGCGATCGAGAAGGAACGCGAAGTCGCGCTTGACCGGCATCAGGTCGCTTTCGGCCATTGGCGCACGCATGCGGCTCTTCTTCTTCTCCGCCGGCAGCGCGTCAAGAAATACCTCGAAGCCGACCGTCGCCGCGTCGATGTCCATCGCCTTCAGCGTCTCGGGATGCAGTGCGCCGAAGTAGGCGAGCACCGTCTTCGGTCCGAGCCGCAGCGTTGCCGAGCGGCCCGGGTGATACCAGGCCGGCGCGTCGCGCGTGATCTGTGCCCGCGCCGGATCCAGGCCGAGCGCGGCCAGCACGGCGATCGCATCCGCCTTGGCATCGAGCACGTCGGCCTCTTTTGCCGGTGCATCCCAATGCCGGCCGACCGCCGCGAGACGATGCGCGCCTGAGCGCACACCGGCGGCCGAGAGATACTGATCCTCCGGCTTGTCGCCGCGGTAGGCCTGACCCAGCTCGAACAGGCCGACATCTCCGAAGCCGCGGTTCCGGTTGCGCGCCAGCGCGGCCAGCAGCCCCGGCAGCAGACCGGGCCGCATGATCGCCAGGTCGGTCGAGATCGGGTTGGCGAGCGCCAGCTCTGCAGCTCCACCGCCGAAGCGGCGCGCCTCCGCCTCGGGCAGGAACGACCACGTCACCGTCTCGACGAGACCACGCGCCGCCAGCACGCGTCGGGCCCGCCGGGCGCGCTTCTGGCGCTCGGTCAGCACCGGCCTGGCGATGCCGTCGCTGCGCGGCAGCGGTGTCGAGGGCACACGGTCGAGGCCGGCGATCCTGACCACCTCCTCGACCAGATCGGCGGCGCCGTGCACGTCCGGCCGCCACGTCGGCACGGTCGCCTCCACCTTCCGGCCCTTGCCGGCGAGCGCGAAGCCGAGCGTCCCGAGGATGTGGCGAATCTCGGCCTCCGGCAGCGCCACGCCGGTCAGCTTCTCGACCCGATCGAGATCGAACGCGATCACGCGCTTCTCGATCGGCGGCTTGCCGGCGACGCGTGCCTTCGACGGCCTGCCTCCGGC
>JBFMEX010000066.1:0-20942 GCA_040752215.1 Pseudomonadota bacterium
CGTCACCAAGTGGATCGGGCGGGGCGAGCGCCTGCTCGACATCAAGGCGACCAGCGGCGACCTCGCGCTGGCCCGCAAGCTGGCCGACGCCGCCGCCGCCGCGCTGGTGCCGCAGGTGTTCGAGTAGGAAAGCTGTCCCTTCTCCCCATGCCCTTGCACTCGGCGGGGGGGAGAGGGAGTATGCCGACGGCACCGCATCTCGATCCCCGCCAGCGCGTCGCGCGGTCGGGTGCCACTGCGTCCCCCTACCCCTCGCGGGGAGAGGTGGGGGGCCTGCCCTCGGGCTTGTCCCGAGGGTGGGGGGATGCTGGAAGACCGACGCCCGTCGCGGCGCAGCTCGCGCGGATCGCAATCGGCGCAGCCTCGACGGCGAGCGACACGCCTGCCCTTCACCCCACCCCTAACCCCCCGCCGTCAAGGGGAGGAACAGGTCGGCACATGCGGTCATTCGCTCTTTATGGGAAATCGCGTGTTGCACGACTCGCAGTAAGCAACGGGGCTCGGTTTCAGCTGCCCGTCGACATCCCGCACCATTCCATCAGGCTTGGTCCAACGCTCGCACAGTGGGCAAAATTCGTACGGTGCCAGTGGCGGCGGCCTTATTCCCTTCCAGCTTTTCTTCGTCCTTGCCAAGTTTCCTCTCGTCTCAATTCGTACTCTGCCGCTTACAACTTTCACTCCGCGGCGTCGCGGTGGGCTTTCCGGTAGGCGTCGATGCGCGCCTCGATGACGTGGCGATAGTTGCGCAGGAGACCTTGCACCGGCCACGCCGCGGCGTCGCCGAGCGCGCAGATGGTGTGGCCCTCGACCTGCCGCGTCACGTCGAACAAGAGGTCGATCTCGCGCTTGTCGGCCTCGCCCTTCTCCATCCGCTCGAGCACGCGCCACATCCAGCCCGTTCCCTCGCGGCACGGCGTGCACTGGCCGCAGCTCTCGTGTTTGTAGAAGTAGGCGATGCGGCGGATCGCGGCGATCACGTCGGTCGACTTGTCCATGACGATGATGGCCGCCGTGCCGAGGCCGCTCTTCAGCTTGGAGAGGCTGTCGAAGTCCATCGTCAGGTCCTCGCAGGCCTCGGCGGGGATCAGCGGCATCGACGAGCCGCCGGGGATCACCGCGAGCAAGTTCTTCCAGCCGCCGCGCACGCCGCCGCAATGCTCCTCGAGCAGTTGCTTCAGCGGGATGCCCATCTCCTCCTCGACGACGCACGGGCGCTCGACGTGGCCGGAGATCTGAAACAGCTTGGTGCCGGTGTTGTTCGGCTTGCCGAGGGAGGCGAACCAGGTCGCGCCGCGGCGCAGGATATCCGGGACGACGGCGATGCTCTCGACGTTGTTGACCGTGGTCGGCGCGCCATAGAGGCCGACGTTGGCCGGGAACGGGGGCTTCAGCCGCGGCTGGCCCTTCTTGCCCTCGAGGCTTTCCAGGAGCGCCGTCTCCTCGCCGCAGATGTAGGCGCCGGCGCCGTGGTGGACGTAGAGGTCGAAGTCCCAGCCGTGGATGTTGCCCTTGCCGATCAGGTTGGCGGCGTAGGCCTCGTCGATCGCCGCCTGCAGCTGCTCGCGCTCGCGGATGAACTCGCCGCGCACGTAGATGTAGGCGGTGTGCGCGCGCATGGCGTAGGAAGCGAGCAACGCGCCCTCGATCAGGAGGTGCGGGTCATGGCGCATGATCTCCCGGTCCTTGCAGGACCCTGGCTCGCTCTCGTCGGCGTTGATGACGAGGTAGGAGGGCCGGGGATCGTTCTTCGGCATGAACGACCACTTGAGCCCCGTCGGGAAGCCGGCGCCGCCGCGGCCCCTGAGGCCCGAGGATTTCACCTCGTTGATGATCCAGTCGTGGCCCTTGTCGATCAGCGCCCTGGTGCCGTCCCAGCCGCCGCGCGCGCGGGCACCGGCGAGCCGCCAGTCGTGGAAGCCGTATAGGTTCTGGAAGATGCGGTCCCTGTCAGAAAGCATGTCCCCCTCACCCCTTCGGCCGTTTGCCGACCGCCGTGTCCGGGCGCCAGCCGGTCGCGAGCTTCTGGCACTGCTCGATCCACTTGTCGCGCGCGACGCAGCCTTTGAAGCCCGGCATCTCGGCCTCGAACCAGGCCACGTTGGCCGGCGTCCATTGCGCGATCTGGTCGAAGTGCCAGATGCCCATGCCATTCAGCTTCTCGGCAAGCTTGTCGGCCACGCCCCAGATCAGGCCGAGATCGTCGCCCTTGCCGGCGCGCGGGTGCTCCAGCAGCAGTGGGCGCTGCGGACGAGTCTCACCGGTCGCCGGATCGGTGCCGACGATGACCTCGGCGGCCGAACCGGACATGCCCGCGATGGTGCCGGACGCGCGGCCCGGCTCGATCACGACGGCCTCGGCGGAAGGCGCCGAAACGGCAGCCGCGGCGGCCATCACGGCAGCGGCCGGTGCCACGGCGGTCGGCGCGGCGGCCGTCGGGGAGGTCGCCGCCGACGCGAGACTGGCACGGACGATCTCCGTCGTCAGCGTCGTCGGGCCGCCGGCGGGACAAGACGACTGGCGGCCGGTCTGCGAGCCGGGCTTGGCCATCGGTCCCTTGCCGGCGAACCCGTCGAGCACCTTCTCGAGCAGCTCCGGCGTCAGGTCCTCATAGGTGTCCTTCCAGATCTGCACCATCGGTGCGTTGGCGCAGCTGCCCAGGCACTCGACCTCCTCCCAAGAGAAGTCGCCGTCGCTGGAGAGCTCGTGCGCGTGCGGGGCGATGCGCCGTTTGCAGGTCTCGATCAGCGCTTCCGAGCCCCGCAGCATGCACGGCGTGGTGCCGCACACCTGCACGTGCGCCTTCCTGCCGACCGGGGCGAGCTGGAACATCGTGTAGAAGGTCGCGATCTCGTAGACGCGGATGTGGGCCATGCCGAGCAGGTCGGCGACGTAGCGGATCGCCGGCTCCGGCAGCCAGCCCTCGTGCTGCTCCTGCGCCCGCCACAGCAACGGGATGACGGCTGACGCCTGCTTGCCGGGCGGATAGCGGGCAATCAAGTCGTCCGCAAAGGCGCGGTTCTCGGCCGTGAAGGCGAAGCTCGCGGGTTGCTCGGGATGGAGGCGGCGGACAGCCATCGGGTCTCCTCGCGGCGAAATACGCGCACGAGAGCGTTGCTGGCATGACGTCGCCGGACGTGCCACGAGGCCCCCGCGTCGGGAACCCTGATCCACTACGGCCAACGACGCCTCATTGCAAGGCTCCGCGAGTCGGCCAAAAGAAGCAGTCGACCGGTGCCGGGGCTGGACCAGCATGTCCGCCGGGGACTTGATGGTCTAGCGGGTGCCGGAGGAGCGGGCGTTGGCGTCTTCGTCGCGACCCTCGATGGCGGGCTCGCGCGGCGCGAGGTAGTCGCTCGGGTGCTTGTAGGCCCACTCGGCGCGGCCGTAGCCGAGCGGCACGGCGAGCCAGCCGAAGACCAGCAGCACGGCAGAGATCGGGGCCAGGAACAGCGAGATCTGCGAGGCGACGCGCAGGAAGCCGATCCAGAACACGGCAAGGCCGATGCCGCAAATGACGATCACGAGCCCGCCGTAAGCGGCGCCCCTCGCGGCGGCGAACATGAGGCCGGCGAGCAGGGCGAGGATGCCGATTGCGATCGGTACGACAGGAAGGTCGGCGTGGAGCGCGCCCATCGGCCAACCGTTACGGCGCGCGAACAAGCGGTAGGTGGCGAGCGCCAGCCCCCAGCCGAACGCGCCGATGGCCAACAGGAACAGGTTGTCGATCATCGCTCACTCCCTGCGTACGCCACGCCGCCGAAATCCAGGGCCCATGTTGCCTGTCGAAGACGGCAACGGGAAGACCCCTGACATGGCTTTTGCCAGCCCCCCGGCGCACCTGCCAGCGCTGCCCCAGGGCGAGGTTAACCCTGACGCCGGCCGAGCCGCCAGAACGCGAGGCCGAGCGCGAAGCAGAAAATGCCGGAGCCGGTGTGGAAGGCGATCGCCAGAGCCTTGCCGCTCGAGCCACCGGCGATCGTCGCGTCGCCGATGCAGACGACGGCGCCGAGCAGGAACCAGAGCGAAAGCGCGCGCCATTCGCCGAGCACGGCGAGCAGGACGGCGAGCGCACCGAGCCAGAGGTCGCGCAGGCCGATGATGGCGCCGAGCTCGGCCGGGCCGGCGCCGCGCGCAAGCCCGAACGTTTTGGCGGCGCTCTCCGGCACGAGCAGAAATCTGACCCCGATCAGGAATAGCAGCACGCCGGCAAGGATGGCGAGGACACGCGAGGTCCGGATATTTCGCGACCGGGGCCCGGCAACGCTCATGGCGCGCTCAGCCTGCGTCGTCCGTCGAGGGGCCCGTCGGCAGGTGCAGCAGGCTCTCGGCCGTCAGCACGAGCCCGGGAGGGTCCAGCGTGATCGTGCCCGCGGTGAGGATCAGCGTGTCGACGGCATTGCCCGGGCCGCGCGCGTGGTGGATCACGGCGCCGTTCTTCGAGTCGACGATCAGGTAGTGCCGTATCGACGGCACCGAGAAATACTCGACCAGCTTGGTGCTGGTGTCGGCGAGCTCGCTCGACGGCGACGTCACCTCGACCACGATCAGCGGCGCCTCGAGCTCCAGGCTGTCGAGATCGAGCGCAACGCCGCATTGCACGCTGGCATCAGGCTCGCGCGCGGTGTGGGCATCGATCCTGACCGTCATGCCGTCGGTGAAGACGGTGCAGGGAAGCCCGGCCTTCTCGACCGCCCGCTCAAGCGCCCTCGCGGCTGCGAGCTTCAGCAAGTTGTGCCGAACCCGCTCCGGCGCCATCGCCACCACCTGGCCCTGCACCAGCTCGAACCGGCCCCGCGGTTGGGCCATGGCCCAGGGGATGAACTCCTCGACGGTCATGCGGACCTTGGGTTGCGGGGTCATTTCAGTACACTACCACGCGCCATTGCCGGCCGGTAGGTGGACCCAGCCAGCCATCGGACCCGGCTCAGCGGTAGGCCCGCAGGTAATGCTGCTCGAAGGCGCGCTTGGACCAGTGCAGCACGCGGCTGCCCGGGAGCACGAAGCTGCGCTTCATGTCGCGATAGACCAGCATGCCGGAATCGAGCGTGTCGACGATGCACACGAGCTCCGGCCGCGGCATTCTTGCCGGCTCCCTGCCGGCGAGCGTCGAGACCAGGTTGGCGGCGGCCGCCTTGGCCTGCAGGTCGGCCATATGGGCCTGCTTCGGCAGCCAGTCCGGACCCGGGAAGCTGCCGCCATCGCCCGCGACGTAGGTATTGGCGAAGCCCGGCACGCGGCAGTGCGCGTCGCCCTGGATGAAGCCGCCGGCCGACTTCGGCAGCGCGCTGTCCTTGATCCAGGCCGGCCCGGTGAGCCCCGGCATGAACAGGATCAGGTCGGCGTTGACGTGGCCGCCCTCGGTGTCCACGCCCTTCTCGGTAAAGCCGAGCGGCTTGTGACCGAGATGCGTGTCGATGCGCCGGCGCGCCATCTCCGCGAGCAGCCCGGTCACGGCCTTCTCGCCGAGGCGCTTGCCGGGCTCGGCGGCGGCATTGAAGAAGGTCAGCTCGATGGCGCTGCGGCGGCCCTTCTGGCGCAGCCAGGTCTCGATGCCGAACAAGAGCTCGAACATCGGTCCGCCGCGCATTGCCGTCGGCTCGTTGGGGTTGCCGCCGAAGCCGAGCGCGATGCGCCCCTTGCTCATGCTCTCGAGGCGGGCTCGGATCGCCTCGGCCGCGTCGTAGCCCTCGCACAGCGTCAGCGCGTGCTCGATGCCGGGGAGGCCCTTGAGGAAGCGGCCGCCGGTGGCGATGACGAGGCCGTCGTTGCGGAACGGCCCGGTGGTGGTCGTGACCGTGCGCCCGCCATCGTCGATTCCGGTGACGCTCGCCGACTTGTAGGTGATGCGGTGGCGGCGAAAGAAGCTGTCGAGCGGCTTGATGATGTCGGCGCGGCTCCTGAGCCCGGTCGGCACCCAGATCAGGCTCGGCAGGAACACGAACTCGGGCCGCGGCGCGACCAGCGTGATCACGGCGTCGGGGAGTTGCTTGCGCAGGGCACGTGCGGCGGTGAGCGCGGCAAAGCCCGCGCCGAGGATAGTGATATTGGGCTTGCTCATGGCTTTCGTCTCCCGCCCGATCGGGCCACACTACGGTCGGCACAGCCAACACATGCATGCCCGGCGGGCGAGGAACATGCGACAAAGGCTTGCTGGCAACGCGCCCGCGTCATTGATCGCCGGCCATGCTATGGTTGCCGGCGCGACTCGATTGCGCGGGGCACTCGAGCCGGGGGGATCACGATGGCGGCAGACCCGAAACGCGTCCGCGCCGTGCTGGCGGTGATGCGCACGCTGCGCGATCAGTTGCGCGAGGCCGGGCAGATCGAGAGCCTGGACAGTGCGTTGTTCGACCAGTGGCTAGCGACGCTCGACGGCGCCATCGACGTGTCGTTCGACGACATGTTCCTCAACGAGACCGATCTCGACCGCACCATCTACCTGATGCACGTCGAGGCGCTGATCGCCTTCCTCGAGGTCTACGACGGCGACGGCGCGAGCGTCACGCCGATGAGGCCGAAAGCGGTCTAAGGCGGTGCCGGAGCCCCGCTCACCACGGTCGTGACTTGGCGGCGAGCGCGTTCTTGGCCTCGAACCGGACCAGCTCGACGAAGCGCTTGCGGATCGCCTCCATCGCGGCGGCCTTGGATGTGACGCGCTTCGACGACCCGGCATAGGCCTTGGCGATGGCGACGATCTCGGGTGCCTTGAGGCGCGGGTCGGCACTCAACTCGGCAAGCGTTGCCTCGAACGCCTTGCTGTCGGTCTTGGCAGCCGCCAGCAGCCCGGCAAAGCGGTTCACCAGCTTGTTGTCGAGACCGTGGTTGTGAGCGGCTGCTCTGGCCATATCGCCATCGGATGCGTCGGACCGTCGCCCGAACCAGAAAGTCATGGTGTTCACCTCGCTGTCGCGTGCCGGGCAACGCGCCACGAGGGGCCCAAGGCGCTTATGGACCCGCGCTATATTTCGGGACCACTTGCAGCTTTTTCAATGACACCGATTCTCGTCAACACTTCGTCGAAGATGGGGTCGAAAAAGCTGCGGAGAGCTTGACCCTTCGCTCCGGGCAGGTTGTAGGCCACCGCATCCCCGGCCGCAGCTGCGATGTCCTCCCTTCGCGGAAGATTCTGTTTGACGAGGTAGTCACCATCCGGATCCCAAACCCGAGCGCCTGCCTCTATCATCCGGATCATGTCCTCCTCTCTCTCCGACAACTCACTCTGCCGCGTCATGGTCGTCACGATACCGCCGAGTTGAAGGTGCAGCCCGAGATCGCTTCGGATTGCCTTCATTTGGCTCAAGAACTGCGAGATCGCCTCGACCGACAGCTTGTCGAGGATGGTCGGCACAATGAGGTAATGACTGGCCACCAGCGCATTGACAGCACCGATGGACATGCGAGGAGGCATGTCGAAGATAATGACATCGTAGCTGTCGCGCACCTCAGGCCTCAGCAGCGCGTGCGCGAGTCGATATCGAACGTCGATCTGGTGATCCGCACCGCTCAACGGCAAGAGCCATTGCATGAGGAGCCGGCCTTCGGCCTGCGCAAATGGATAGCTGGCCGGAACGAGCCAGCCTCGGTCGACGGCCGGTGTCAAATGGACCTTGGCGCGCTCCAAGGTCACGAGGTTTGCGCCGTCCTCCAACAGCATTTCGGCGCGCGATACGACTTCTTCGATCCCCGCCGCGAGCATCAACCCGTTCGACAGCGAGCCCTGAAAGTCGAGATCGACCAGCAGAACGCGCAACTTCCGCCGAGACAAGTAGCCGGCAAAGTTTGCCGCGAGAGTCGTCTTACCGACGCCGCCCTTGAGATTGCCGAATGTAACGATCTTGGCGCCGTCCGGCCGAAGATACCATTCGGCGTACTTGTCGAACGGCTTGTTCTCTCTCAGCCCCCAGAGTTGGCGACCGCCTTCTGTGATGCGTCTGAGGTCGTCCTCCAGTTTGCGAATTCTGAGATCGCTGTGTCGAAGCCTCTTCTGCTCGTCTCGAATCTGGGCGGTTCGCTCAGCGACCTCTGCCTGCGCAACTTCGACTTGTTCATGTAGCTTGCCCAGCTGTGACGACTGCTCAATGAGTTCGCGCCGATCCTTCCGGCTCCATGCCAACGAGATGACCGCAATGAACGGGCCAAATACATAGGAGACCAACTTCAAAATGGGCTCCCAGGGCTGAATCTGCCCGATAATCCAAGCAACCCACGACCACATAGCTTACTCCGAGCGCCAAAATCCTGCTCGGAGAATTACCACGCCCAATGACAGTTGCGTGTGGCCGAAAGGCGACTCATCAGAGCCGCCCACCTATCAATCTCGCCGAATGCAATGTCGAGCGGATGGCGGAGACGTCGGCCAACATCTGGCCGCCGAGATTACCCTTCGGCGCCTCGACTGCACCATCTACCGGATGCACGTCGAGGCGCTGATCGCCTTGCTCGGGGTCTAAGACGGCGCCAGGGCGAACGCCGTGCCCCGGCTACTTCTTGACGAGCTGGAGGAAGAAAAGGACCAGGCACGCACCGATGACGGCATTGAGGATCTCGCCGAGAACGCCGCCGAGCACCACGACACCGATGCGCGGCAGCAGCCATCCGCCGACGACCGCGCCAACGATGCCGACGACGATGTTGCCGAGGAGACCGAAGCCGCCTCCTTTCACGATCTGACCCGCCAGCCAACCGGCGACGGCACCGATCACGAGCCAAATGATCAGGACTTCGATAGCCATGTGTTCTCTCCCCGGGAGCAGAACTCGGCACCACCCTCGCCAGCCGGTGGCGGATTGCGCTCCCGTCCACCGGCGAGAATGATGCACAATATGCTGATTTGCGCGCGATCGCCATGACGATCGCCGGCGACCGCGATGCCACGACGAGTCCGTCGCCGTCGCAGGCGTGGTTGCGGCGTCCGCCCGCATGCCCCGTCCAGCCGAGCCCATAGCCTGTCGGGCCGGCTGATCAGGATGTCGATTTGGGTCCTATTTGCGGTTGCGGGACTTGTAGCGCTCGATGTCCTCTTTCGAGGCCTCTCCGTCGTCGGCCAGAGCCTTGAGGCAAGTCTTGGAAAGGAGGTTCTGCACGCGTCTCATACAGACGCGAAGCGACGCGCTCCCAACCGCATGCTCATTGCAATGAGCGAAATAGTCCGATTTGCAGGCCTGCTTGACACGCTCGGTGACTGCGGCACCCGCATCCTCGCTCGTCAGCATGAGAATGCAGGCAACAGATAGTGCGCTAGTCGCGCACCAGCGCTGCGCGTGCGACATTTGCGTTCCCCCTTGCCGGAACCTTCCCTCTGGCTCTTCCTCGGTCCGCGATGCATGCCCTTGCCAGAGGAGGCAAGCGCACGGCGATGATGAGCCATGGTTGGTATCATAGCAGATACGGGCGCATAGGTCCGGCGCCACGTCGTGCGCGGCGCGCCAAGCCACCGAATAATTTCTGCAATGTCGATTGCAACAGGGTCGTAGCTGCGGACAGCAGAAGCCAGGCGCGCGAAGGGTCGTGCCGATAGCGGTTGGAGCAGACGCCGCAGCCCTCCTCACCGGGGTGCGACTTGGCAGCGAGCGCGTTCCTGGCCTCGAAGCGCGCCACCTCGCCGAACCGCTTGCGGATCGCCTCGATGGCGGCTGTGTTGCTGGTGATCCGCGTCGAGGCGCCGGAATACGCATTGGCGACGGCAACCAGCTCGGCCGACTTGACGTCGGGATTGGCCGAGATGTCACGAAGCGCTGCCTCGAAGGCGGGCGGGCAGACCGGCGAAACGGGTCACCAGCTTGTGGTCGAGGCCGTCGTTGTGCGCGCCGGCCGCGTCAGCGTCGTCGAGACGTAGGCGACCATGTTGGCCGGCCGATCTGCGCCCACCCCTACCGCTGGCCGGCCGCCGGTGCCATATAGCGCCGGCCGCCCCGCTGCACGGTCCCGCATCGGCTGGCGCGAGGAGAACGCTTCGCGTGATGTCGAAAGTCGAGCCCCTGACGATGCCGCGCCTGCCGGCCGGCATCCGCACTCC
The DNA here is from genome assembly GCA_040752215.1 of Pseudomonadota bacterium. Classification (GTDB taxonomy): domain Bacteria; phylum Pseudomonadota; class Alphaproteobacteria; order Rhizobiales; family Hyphomicrobiaceae; genus JBFMEX01. The sequence goes on from JBFMEX010000066.1 coordinate 10,016, forward strand.
CGCCTACATCCTGGACGTCGCCAGGCTCGAGCGCAATCTCGCCACCGCAGAGCGGATCAAGAAGCAGACCGGCGCGAAGATCCTGCTCGCCACCAAGGCGTGGGCGATGCCGGCCGCGTTCCCGCTGATGCGCGACGTGCTCGACGGCACGACCGCCTCCGGCGAGCACGAGGCGCGGCTCGGGCGCGAGGAGTTCGGCAAGGAGGTGCACGTCTACGCGCCGGCCTACACCGAGACGGAGATGCGCGCCCTCGTCGGCCTCGCCGACCACATCTACTTCAACTCACCGGCGCAGATCGCCCGTTTCCGCGGCATCGTCGATGCGGCGCGGCCGGCCAAGCGCATCGGGCTCAGGGTCAACCCCGGCTACTCGATGGTCACCTTGGGCGGGCATCTCTACGACCCCTGCGCACCGGGGTCGCGCTTCGGCGCAACGCGGGCGATGCTCGACGCTGCGCCGTGGGAGCGGATCGACATCCTGCACACGCACGCGCTGTGCGAGGCGACGCACGAGGGCTCCGTCGGCCTGATCCGCCACGTCGCGCGCGAGCTGGCGCCCTATCTCCGTCGGGTCAAGGCGGTCAATTTCGGCGGCGGGCACTTCATCAACAAGCCCGGCTACGACGTCGACAAGCTGATCGCGGCGATCGAAGCGTTTCGCGCCGAGCACGACCTCGAGGTGATCCTGGAGCCGGGCGGCGGCCTCGTGGTCGACACGGGCTACCTGGCCGCGACTGTGCTCGATATCCACCGCAACGAGAAGGACATCGCGATCCTCGACGCGTCCGCCTCGACCCACATGCCGGACGTGATCGAGGTCCCCTACACGCCACCAGTTCTCGGCGCCGGGGCTCCGGGCGAGCTCGCGCACACCTATGTGCTCGCCGGCAAGACCTGCATGACCGGCGACGTGATCGGCGAGTACTCGTTCGCGGCACGGCTGCGGGTCGGCGACCGGATCGTCTTCGGCGACATGATGCAGTACTCATTCGTGAAGAACACCACCTTCAACGGCACGCCGCTCCCCGATCTGGCGATGCTGGAGGCGGACGGGCGCTACCGTGTCATCAAGTCGTTCGGCTATCGCGACTTCCGCGATCGGCTCGGCTGAGGGCAGGCGGCGTGCCCTCGCGCACGTCATAGTGGTGCGCGGTGGCTCACGTTGCGAGAGCCGGCCGTTGCGCGCGGCCCGCTGTTGCGCAGGTGGAAATCCTCGCTCGTGGGCATCATTCGATGGTGACGGCGACCGCGGTGCGCAGCTCCATTCCGGCGCCGAGCGGCGGCGGCTCGGCGGCGGGCTCCGGACCACGGCGAGCACGGCGGCGGGTGTTGTGCCGGCGGGCCTCGTCGTCCCGGGCGGCGACGGGCAACGACAGAGTCTCGGTCAGGAACGCCGGCCAGTTACCGAGCGCGGTGAACAGCTGGCGCTCGAAGTCGTGTGCGATGCCGCGCGGCACTGCGCTGTCCTGACGGCAGATGCCGACGAAGCGCTCGGTGCCCGAGTCGGAAAGCCGCAGCCGGTACGGCGCCTCGGCGCCGGGGACCGTGATCGTCTGGCCGGCCTCGAGCAGATTGGCCTGCTCGAAAGAGTTGGGGAAGATCACCGTCGCCCGGTTGGCACGGTCGACGTTGACGATGGTCAGGTAGCACGACTGCGTTGCAGTGGCCGAGATCGTCACCTCCTCGCCGCTGGCGTAGCCGCGCCTGTCGGTCCACAGCGCCAGCCGGGCGCCGCCATCGACGGCTCCCGCCGTCGCCTTGCTCGTCGCCGCGGCACCGAGCGCGCCGGCGAGGCTCTCGGCCTCGGCCCGCGACAGCGAACCCTGCAGCAGGCGGTGCGCCAGCACGTCGTCGGACCCGTCGTAGGCCACCAGCGCCTCGGCGAGCTGATCGGGCTCGAGATCGAGTTCGGCCGCGAAGCGCGCCAGCGTCACGTCGCGCTCGTACTCGCCGGCCAGCGCCAGGATCGGCTCCAGTCCCCTGACCCTGAGGTCGGGATCGATGCCGGCCTGAATCTGGGCCCGGCGATAGTCGAAGTTGTCGTCGGCGATCCGCTGCTCGAGCTCGCCGCGCTCGGCGTAGAGCGCGAGCGCCTTCTCGGCCGTTGCCGCGGGCAGCTCCGTCCTGTGCCCGAGGATGCGCTGGCGCAGCTGATCTCCCGCGAGCGCCAAGCCATCGCCGTGGCAGGAGAGACACCCGCGCGGCGCAGCGAGCGCGTCGGCCGTCGCCGGTGGCCGGGTGTGCTCGCCCGCCGCCTGGCCAGTACCGGCCAGCGTGTCGTCGTCTCCGTAGACGGCAAACGCGAGGAAGCCGTTCGGCAGCGTGGTGATGAGCCGCGTCTCCTCGACATCTGGCATGCCGTTGCCCTCGACCGAATAGGGCAGCAGGGGATGAGCGGCCAGCGTGTCGGCGCGCGTGTCGGCAGCGAGATCGTAGGCCAGCCATACGGCGCCCGTGTCGGGGCCATGGCGCTCGACGATACGCGGTGCTCGGCTCTCCGCGCTCGCCATCAAGGCCGCGCGGCGTGCCTTGCCGGCCAGCGCGCTGTCGGCGAGATTGAAGCCGCGCAGCCCCTCGATCGCCTCCAGCTTCTGCGGCAGGCCGAGCAGGCGCACGTAGAGCGCCGGAGTGGTGGCGGCATGGGCCAGCCAGTCGGCTGGCAGGATCGGGAACGACGTGCCGGTCGCCGCGGTCAGCTCGGACGGTGTGGCGGTCGGCAATGGAATTGCCGGGCGCAAGTCGGCGAGCGTCTCCCAATGCTCGCCGATCCAGCCGAAGTCGGTGAGGCGGAAGGCGAGCAGGACCAGTCCGTCGCCGACGGCCTCGACGCGCCCGGGGGTGCGGGACCAGGACAGGCTGTTCATCAGCTTCTGCACCGCCTGGCGATAGCCCGCGAGGTCGGCGAGCGGCGTGCAGGCGTTGTGCAGGTGGGCGAGCGAGACGAAACGGACATCGCGGGCCACCTCGGCGCGGACCTGCGCCACCCAGCGCGCGGCGAGATCGACGACCTCGTCGAGCCCGACCGGGGTGCGGTCTGCACACACCGGCCGCTGCGGAAGCGCCTCGATCCACTCGCGGATCACGGCCACGTCGACGGGCTCGGGGGCCACGAAGCCGGACCCTGGCTCGCGCGCGGCGGCGGCCAGATCGAGACCGGCGTGGCCGGTCAGGAACCGCGTGTAGAGCGGCGAGGCGTCTGCGTTGCCCGGTCGCACGAGATCGCCGTCGGTCGCCAGCGCCGCCAGATCCAGCACGTTGCCGAACCGCTGCACGTGGCGGCGGCGTAACGGCGAGGCGGCCTGGTGGCAGGCGGCGCAGGAGCGCTCCAGCACGCGGTAGGCCTTGGCCGCAGTGACGTCGCCCGGTGGTGCCGGCCGGATCGGCTCCGGTGTTGCCGCCGGCGTCGGATCGGCCGGGGCAGCGATCTCCTGCGGCCGCGGCTCGGTCGCCGGGGCCACGGCGGGGCCGATCAGCGCCAACAGCGCCGACAGCCCGGCGACCGGGACCGCTGATCTCAACGCACGCGCGAACGCCATCGTGACGCCTATGCTCGAGCCCGTCGCCCCGCTACGCCTCGTCCCGGCCGCGATTTCCCCCTCGGCAGGAGAACACTATGCCCAGCCGGGCGCGCAGCATGTGTCCGCCAGACAACACCGTTAAGGCGCGAGTGTGACGTGCGCTCGGGCGGCATCAATTCTGCGCCGCGAAGCGGTCCAGCGCTTCTCGTGTCTTGCGGTCGATGAAACCGTGCACGAGGCCCTTGTAGAATCCGCCGCCGGCGAGACGCCGCTGGACCTCGCGGCGGGTGGCATAGCTCCAGGACTGCGAGCGCGACCTGAGATCGAGCGCGGCCTCCTTGTGTCCGGCCTGAAAGGCCTTGAGCAGCAGCTCGGCAGCGAGCACGGGGTTGCGGCCGACACCGCGGCCCTCGTCGTAGAGGAACGCCAGCTCGCGCATGGCGCCGGCATGGCCCTTGTCGCTCGCGGACCCAAGCAGGCGGACGGCCTCGGCGAGGTCCCTCGGGCCGCCTTGCCCGCGGATGCAGAGCAGTGCGAGGTTGTACATTGCGCGCGTGTGGCCGAGCTCGGCTGCAGTCGCATAGAGCCGCCGCGCCGCGGCAACGTCGCGCGTCACGCCCTTGCCCTCGGCGTAGAGATAGCCGAGCGAGGTCAGTCCATGCGGATCGCCGCGGTCGGCCGCCAGCCGGTAGAGGCGCAAGGCTTCGGCCAGATCGCGGCCGACCCCTTCGCCATACTCGTGCATGGTACCGAGCGCCGCCATAGCGGCGGCGTGGTCCAGCTCGGCCGCGCGGCGATACCAGCGCGCCGCCTCTGCGAGATCGCGCGACACGCCAAGGCCCTGGTCGTAGAGCCGGCCGAGGCGGTGCATCGCCGCCGCCAGTCCACCGTCCGCCGCCTGCCGATAGAGCGCTGCGGCCTCGGCCAGCGTCGCCGGGCCGTTGGCCTCCGCCTCGAGCTTCACCGCCCGCTCGAACGCGCTCTCGGCCGCGCTGCGCGCCGGTGCCGCAGGCACGCCGCCGGTCAGAATCCGGCCCCAGGTGGTCGGCTGGCGTTCGAGCTTGCCAATGCGGATCAGCGCCAGCTCGGCGAACACGCCGTCGGGATAGGCGCCGACATGGCGCCGAAGTGCCTCGATGTCGGTGCTGTCCTTGATCGCCTCCCAGGCGGCGAGCTCGGCGAGACGGAGCTCGCTCACCCCGCCGAGCGGGCCGCGGGCGGTGCGCTCGGGCTCCGCAGTCTTGGGGCGGAAGTAGAACTCGGCCGTGAGCGAGGAGTGCTCCCAGGGCGTCTGCCTGTTGGCGGTGGCCGTGAGCACCCTGCGCCGCGTGCGGCGGAACACCTCCTCCAGCGGGATGCCGATCTCGGGGATGTGGGTCGCGAGCGCCGCCGAGTAGGGGCTGTTGGCACCGTCTCCGTCGAGCGCCACCTCGCCGGGACCGGTGGCGAACGCGATCAGCGTGCCGGTCGGCGCCTTGACCGGCGCGAGGCCGCGGGTCAGCGAGCGCGTCGCAGACGGGAACGGATTGTCGCGGCAGGCGTCGAGTATCGCGATCGTCAGCTGGCTCTCGGACCGCTCCATCGCCTTCAACAGCTCGGCGAGGCTGACCGCGGCGATCGGCACCTCCGCGGCCTCCTTGATGTCGGCGCCGACCGGGATCAGGTAGTTCTCGCCGTCAACCTGCGCCGCGTGGCCGGCATAGTAGAACAGGCCGACGCTGTCGCTGCCGCGCAGGCGGCGGGCGAGTTCGAGCACCGCGCGTTTCAGCGCCGCCTGGTCGGCATCGATCAGCTTGACGACCTCGAAGCCGGTAGCGGCGAGCGCGCGGGCGATCAACTCGGCATCGTTGGACGGGTTGGCGAGGCGGTTGGCAGCGTAGCCGGCATTTCCGACCACCAGCGCCAGGCGCTGCTCGGCCCATACCCGGGACGAGTGGCCGAGCGCCAATAGCAGAGCCACGCCGGCGAGCGCCACCCGCCGCCGCGCAGCGCTTCGCCGTGCGCCTGTCGTGAACCCCACCATCCCGCTCCCCGCGCCGGCGGCCTGGTGCCGCCCGCATCCGAATCTCCCGCAGCATAGGGCCCGAGCGTGGCCGGAACAGTTCCGTCGGCGCATCTATCCACGGCGCTCCACGTAACGACGCCCGCGGGTTCCGCCTATGCACCGGGTTGCCGGCGCCCTAAAACCAGCGACAGGCAGTCCTCGACTTCGCCAGAGGTTGCATGCGCCACGGAGGTCACATCGTCGTCGATCAGCTGCGGGCGCTCGGCGTGCGGCGGGTCTTCACGGTGCCGGGCGAGAGCTTCCTGCCGGTGCTCGATGCGTTGTTCGATCGCCCCGACGTCCAGGCGATCGTCTGCCGGCACGAGGGTGGCGCGGCGATGATGGCAGAGGCGACCGGAAAGCTCACCGGCCAGCCGGGCATCGCCATTGTGACGCGCGGCCCCGGCGCCACCAATGCCATGAGCGGGCTGCACGTCGCGCGCCAGGACCAGACGCCGATGCTGCTGCTGGTCGGGCTGCATGCCCAGCACGACGACAACCGCGAGGCGTTCCAGGAGATCGATATCGGCGCGCTATTCGGCAGCGTCGCCAAGTGGACCGCGGTCGTGCGCTCGCTGGAGCGTCTACCGGAGCTGCTGGCACGGGCGTGGCACACGGCGCTGTCGGGCCGGCCGGGGCCGGTGGTGCTCGGCCTGCCGGAGGACGTGCTCGCAGCCGAGAGCGACGCGCCAGTCGCGCCGTGCTCCTGCGTTGCCCGGCCAGCGCCCGATCGCGCAACCATGGAGCGCGTGGCCTCGATGCTCGCAACAGCCGAGCGGCCGATGGTGATCGCCGGCGGTCCCGGGTGGAGCGAGGCCGCCGCCCGTGATCTCGCCAGCTTCGCAACCCGCTTCGACATTCCGGTCGCCGCCGCCTTCCGGCGCCAGGACTCGATCGACAACCGGCACCCCTGCTACGTCGGGCACCTCGGGCTGGCGATCGACGCCCCGCTCGCGGCCGGCGTGCGCGACGCCGATCTCGTCATCGCGATCGCAACGCGGCTCGACGAGATCACGACCGGCGGCTACGACCTGCTGCGCTCGCCGGGGCAGCGGATCGTGCATGCCCATCCGTGCGCCGACGAGGCCGGACGGTCGATCCCCGCCGCGCTCGCCGTAGTGGCCACTGCGGACGCGTTCACGGCGGCTTTGGCCGGGCTCGAGGGACCAGCGAGCCCGAGGCCGTGGGCGCAGCGCCGCCGCGATCTCAGGGCGGCGTACGCGGCGTGGTCGAAGCCTGTCGCTCGGCCGCGGCCAGCGCGCCTCGCCAGCGTCGTGCGTACCCTTTCCGACACGCTGCCGGATGCGGCGATCGTGACCAACGGCGCCGGCAACTACGCGGCGTTCCTGCACCGTCACTTCACCTACAAGCGGGCCGGCACCCAGCTCGCGCCGGCGTCCGGCTCGATGGGCTACGGATTGCCGGCGGCGATCGCCGCCAAGCTCGCCAGTCCCGAGGTGCCGGTCGTCGCGCTGGCCGGCGACGGCTGCCTGATGATGACGGTGCAGGAGCTGGCGACCGCCGTGCAGCACCGGGCCGCGATTGTGGTCGTGGTCGCCAACAACGCGATGTACGGCACGATCCGCATGCACCAGGAGCGGACCTTTCCCGGCCGGGTGAGCGCAACCGACCTCGTCAATCCGGATCTCGTGGCGCTCGCGCTGAGCTTCGGCGCCTTCGCCGAGCGCGTCGATCGCGCCGACGCCTTCGAGCCGGCGCTGCAGCGCGCCATGGCGAGCGGCTCGCCGGCACTGATCGAGGTCGTCGTCGATCCCGAGGCGATCACGCCGGCAGCGACGCTATCGGAGATCCGCGCGGGCCAAGAGCCGGGAGCGGCAAAGTCCTAACGAAACATGAATGCTGCAATTTTACAGTTAGCACTGTTTTGACGGCGGAATAGACTAAGGAAGTCCTATCGGTTACCAATTCGTCACACCAATTGCACGGCGACTCTCCCGGTGACACCTCGTATGCGACAGGCAGCGACACCAGAGACGGATGCGAAGACTCCCGGCCTCGCCCGATCGGCGGCACTTGCCTGCTTCGTATTCGCCTCGGTGATGCTGCTGGTCTCGCTGGTCGCCAGCCCTGCCAAGACCGCCGGCTACACCGACCCCACGGTCTCAACGCTCACCAACTCCTCCCGCTGACGACGGACTGAGCGAGCCCCCTCTCCACATGGAGAGGGGGCTGATCCTTTTCCGGCCCGCCTCGACTTCACCGATCGCTATGCAAACCGCGGCGCGAACCCGTGCTCGTCGGCGAGCGCGCGAATGGCGGCAGCGGCCACGTCCTCGGGCATGGTCTCGAGCGGCGGGCGCACTACGCTCCACTGGGCGTCCTCGCGATAGTGGGCGACAATCGCCTTCAGGAACGGGATCAGCGGCTGGCGCTGGATTGCCTCGCGAATGGCGGCGACGCGGGCCGCACTCTTGCCGGCGGAGCCGCTCTGGAGATCGTCGTAGAGCTGCCGGATCGGACCGGCGGCGACGTTCGCCGACGCCGAGATGCATCCCGCACCGCCGGCAGCGAGCGTCTCGGCGAGCAGTGCCTCCGACCCGGAGAACACCTCGAGCGAGGGAAAAGCGGAGATCACCGCCTTGGTGTTGGCGATGTCGCCGGACGAGTCTTTGAGCCCCGCGATCTGGTCGGGATAAGCGGTCAGCAGTCGGGCAATCAGATCGAGCGATAGCGGCACTGCGGTCATGCGCGGGAAGTTGTAGAGATAGAGCCGGAGCCGGTTGTCGGCGACCTCCTCGATCAGCTCCGAATAGAACCGGAACAGGCCGTCGTCGGTCGGCGACTTGAAATAGTAGGGCGGCAGCACGAGCACGCCGCCACAGCCGATGTCGACCGCGTGCTGGCTCAACGCGATGGCGTCGGCGAGCGACGGCGAGCCGGTGCCGGGCATGAGCAGCGCCGGATCGACCGTGTCGGCAACGTCCTCGAGCAGCTCCATGCGCTCGTCGAGCCCGAGCGAAGGGCCCTCGCTGGTGGTGCCGAACGGCGCCAGCGCGGAGCAGCCCTGCTCGAGCAGCCACTCGCAGTGCTCGACGAAGCGGTCGGCATCGGGGGCACCATCCTCGCCGAAGGGAGTCAGCACCGGCGCCATCACGCCGGCAAAGCCTTGCTCGCGATCCATGTCGATCTCCTGTGGCGGACGGGTCGGCCGGCGGTCGGCAGCCAGCCGTCTAGGGCATAGGTATGGCGGCCTGCGGCACCGGCACGTGGTAGCCCTTGACGACGGCCGGGCGGACGGCGATCTCGCGGTACCAGCGCGCGACGTTGGGGAGCTCGCCGAGATTGATCCCCTGCCACTCGAACCGCGACGCCCACGGCCAGATGGCGACGTCGGCGATCGAGTAGTCGGCGCCGGCGACATAGGCGTTGTCGGCGAGACGGCGCTCCAGCACGCCATAGAGGCGTTTCGCCTCCTCGAGGAAGCGCGCCTCGGCGTGCGGCGCCTTGCCGGGATTGAAGCGGGTGAAGTAGTGCACCTGCCCGAGCATCGGCCCGAAACCGCCCATCTGCCACATCAGCCACTCGATCGTGCGCCAGCGCGCCTCGCCCGCAGTCGGCCACAGACGCCCGGTCTTCTCCGCGAGGTACATCAGGATGGCACCCGATTCGAACACCGAGAGGCCGGTGTCGTGGTCGCGGATCGCGGGAATGCGGTTGTTGGGGCTGATGGCGAGGAAGTGCGGCTGGAACTGCTCGTCCTTGGTGATGTCGATCGGATGCACGCGATAGGGAAGGCCGACCTCCTCCAGCATGATGGAGGCCTTGCGCCCGTTGGGTGTCGCCCAGGTGTAGAGATCGATCATTGCTTCCCCCCATGAGGCCGGCTCGGCGGGGGACCCTATCCCAAGTTCGCTGACGAGGGAAACCCGCGATCAGGAGAGCCGCATCATCAGGATCCACGCAGCGACGACGAGCGGGGACAGCAGCGTCGAGACCAGGATGGCGCTGGCGACGAACCGTGGATGACGGTCGAACTCGACGCAGAATACGGCGAGCAGGACGCCGACCGGCGTTGCCGCGGCGACGACGAGGAGATCGGTCAGGTCGTCCGGCATGGCGAGCACGATGGCGAGCCCCCAGGTCAGCAGCGGCGCCGCCACCAGCTTCAGCACCAGCACGACGCTGAGCGGCACCGCCCTGACGACGCCGCGCGAGCCGGCGGCCAGCTGCGCGCCGAGCGCGAGCAGTGCCAGCGGCGCGAAAATCGAGCCTGTCATCTCGACCGGAATGGCGAGGATCGGCGGCAATCGGACCTCGAGCGCGCGCAAGCCGAGGCCGAGCGCCACCGCCGGCACCACCGGCGTCTCGAACGCGCCCTTGATGCGGGCGAGGAAGCCGGTCGCGGCGGTGGATGGGGCGAGCAGCCACTGGCCGACGGAGACGATGAGGATCGTCATCAAGCTGGTGATGACCGACTGGTGGACGATGAACTCGGCCGGAAAGGCGAGGCTGACCATCGGGATGCCGAAGTTGCCGACATTGGCGTAGACGGTCGCCATGGCGACGACGGGCCAGTAGCTCCGCGGCAGCCGGAACGCGACCGCCGCGACGAGGCCGAGCAGCATCAGCGCCGAGAACTGGATCACGGTGAAATAGATCGTCGGCCATACCTCGCCGATCGGCTGTGTCGCCGTCGAGAGGTAGTGGACCAGGAAGCAGGGCATGGTGACGAACACCAGCAGCCGGTTGAGGCTCGCCACGTCGAGCGTCAGCCAGCGCTGCGTGATCCAGCCGATTCCGACCAGGGCGATGATCGGGAGTGTGACCTTGAGCAGTATGTCGAGGAAAAGCTCCATGCGTCTCCGCCCGGGTGGCCCCGCTCGGACAACGCTCGAGGCCGCCCGGCGCGCCGCTGCCGGCCACCCGAGACGCATAGCGGCTCCGTCGGCCGGCGCAAACCGATTTTCCGATCGGCGCCACCGTCGACCCGGAAGCGGCAGAATGGACGGGAAAAGCGGGCCACGCGTGGCAGGCCAGCACTGGCAATGCCCGAGGGAACAGGCTAAGCGTGGGGGTCCGTCCGGCCTGCGCGACGCCTGCGGACGACGTCGGCGTCTACGGTCTCACCTCGACCGGCGGCGCCGGTCCTGCGACACCGGCGGCCGAAGCGGCACGCGAGGCGCGGACGGCATCACCGGGGCCGTCATAACGCGCCCGGCCCAATTCTCAGAGGATCGACGCCACATGGCCATCACCACGGACGCAATTGTCGACTCGTTGCGGGCCAGCATCGACACGGCCCGAGGCGCTAGCGAGCCCTATCCGCACTGGCTCCTCGACGCGTGCCTGCCGGCCGACGCCGCCGACGCGATCCTCGACTTGCCGTTCGCGGCGCCGGATCTCG
>JBFMEX010000067.1:0-111709 GCA_040752215.1 Pseudomonadota bacterium
ACCCCTCCCCGCAAGGGGGAGGGGAGCGCGTGGCCTCACCCCTGACCCGTCTCCGCAAGGGGAAGAGGGTGGTCCGGCGATGCGGCTCGGCTTGCGGCAGATCGACGGATTGCAGAAGGAGGAGATCGAGCGGCTCGTCGCGGTGCGCGAAGGCGCTCCCCCTCCCCATCGTCCTTCACGATGGGGAGGGGATTGCCCGCGAGCCGCCCCTCACCCCGACCCCCGGACCAAGTCCGGGGCAGGCTCTCTCCCCGCAGGCGGGGAGAGGGAGATGTATCGCGACGTCCACGATCTGTGGACGCGGGCGGGCATCAGGCTGGCGACGATCGAGCGGCTCGCCGCGGCGGATGCGATGCGCTCGCTCGGGCTCGATCGGCGCCAGGCGCTGTGGGAGGTGAAGGCACTCGCCAACGCGCCGCCGCTGCCGCTGTTCACCTGGAGCGCGGCGCGGGAGACGGGGCCCGAGCCCGAGGTGGCGCTACCGGAGATGGCGCTCTGCGAGCACGTGGTCAACGACTACCAGACGCTCAGGCTGTCGCTCAAGGCGCACCCGATGAGCTTCCTGCGCGAACGGCTTCGTGCCGGGCGGGTCGCCGCGTGTCTCGATCTCAGAGACCTGCGCGACGGCGCCCTGGTGCGTGTCGCCGGCGTGATCCTCGTGCGCCAGCGGCCGGGCTCGGCCAAGGGCGTGGTGTTCATGACGCTCGAGGACGAGACCGGCATCGCCAACGTGGTTGTGTGGCCGAATACGCTCGAGCGGTTCCGCAAGATCGTTTTGGGGGCGCGGCTGATCCTCGTCACGGGCCGCATCCAGCGCCACGAGGACATCATTCACGTCGTCGCGCAGCGGCTCGAGGACAAGAGCGGCTGGCTGGCGCTCCTGGCGCAGGACGCTTCGCAGATGAAGGTTCCGATCGCCAACGCCGACGAGGTGCTGCGCCCCGATCCACGCCCGGCCCGCGGCCCGGCCCATCCGCGCTGGGCCGGCCATCCGAGGAACGAGCGCATCGTCCCGAAATCGCGGGATTTTCATTAACCTTCCGACGGCGTCACATCGCCTCGTGGCAGGCCGCACATGCGCCGCCCCACCAGATCGCCCACCGATCTCCCATGTCACCCGACGGCAACGGTCGGTGCGCGATCGGTGGCCGACGGCCCCCAAGGCCTGCAAGGTTTGCTAGCTAGGTGCCGAGCGCGGGCCGCAGCTCGCCACGTACGGCAGTGGGCCCCGATCAGGCCGTGTTGCTTCGGAACCAAGGAGAGTTGGCATGCACATCCCGCGGAAACTCGTCGGCGCTCTCGCTTTCCTGCCCTTCGCTCTCGGAGCCGTCATGGCCGAGCCTGCCGCCGCCGAGGAGGTGACCGTCAACATCACCCGGGTCAGGGCGATCGATCCGCCGGACGCCTTCTCCAAGGGCGACTTCTACGCCCGCGTCACGATCGACGGCGAGACGCAGAAGACCGAGGTCGCAAAGCAGAAGGCCGACATCAAGCCGAACTGGAAGATCACCAGGAAGGTCAAGCCCGGCGTGATCAAGGTCAAGGTCGAGATCCTCGACAAGGACGTCAGCCAGGACGATCCGATCGACATCAATCGCGTCGACGCCAAGCGCGACCTCGACTTCACCGTCGATACGCCTTCGTGCCGCATCGTGGGCTTCAGCGAGCCCTACAAGTGCGGCCAGAGCATCACCCGGGTCGGCAAGGAGAAGAAGGCCGCCAGCATCACCATGTCGGTCAGCGTCAAGAAATAGGGCTCGCCAGGGGCCGTGCGCGCTACCTCGTGGCGCGACCCCGCCGCTGCGGGGAAGCACGGGGGCGGACGGCCGGTAGCGACGCCGGCCGCTCTTGCGACTTTGCGCCCGAGGCCGATGACTCGCGATTACGCGTTGGGACCGTTGCCGCGACGGTGCGCGGTCTCGAGGATCCGGCGGAGCGCGGAGGTGAAGCCCTCGCGCTCGGATGGCGGCAGGGCCGAGAGTAGCTGCTGGTCGACCGCGAGCACCGCAGGCAGTGCCCGGCTCAGCGCCTGGCGCCCCACCTCGGTCAGCCGTACGGCATAGGCGCGTGCATCCTCCCTCGTCCGGCGGCGTGCAAGCATGCCCTTGCCGACCAGTCGCCGCGCGATATCCGCGAGTGTCGAGCGATCGATTCCGGTCGCGGCGCAAATGTCGGTCTGGCTCGGGCGGTCCAAGCGGAAGACCGCATCGAGAACGATCAGCTGCCGCGCGGTGAGACCAGTCGAATCGATCGAGTGCGCAAACAGCTGCTCGGCGTGCTGGCTGACGCGATGAAGCATGTGCAGGATGGACGGCTCGTCGGCCTGCGGCGGGGACTTAACCATTTCTTGATGCCTCGTGCTCGTTGCTCGCAATCCGTGCCCGACGGACCGCCGGGGCACGGACATTGCGAATAACGATCGTCGGCGGGCTTGGCTTGACAGCGGAAACGCCGGGTTTGACACTTCGGCCCACCGGGTGCGGCCGATTGACAGCGCATTTCGCAAGTTCCAATCGCCAGGGTCCCCGCAACGGACTTTTTCGATGACGAAGCCTCTGGTGAAAGCCTCGATATTTCACGGCTTCGGCGCGTTCGCCGAGAAAAAAGGGCTCGACTTCGCGGAGCTGCTGGCCGCATCGGGCTTGCGGCCGGAGGATGTTGCGGATCCAGATGCGGAGGTCCCACTCAACGCCGCGGCGACGGTGCTCGACGAGGCGGCGGTGCGCTGTGGTGACCCCTGCCTCGGCGTGCACTGGGCGGAGGAATTCGGGACGCATTCTGTCGGTGCGCTCGGCTACATGATCAGCAACGCCTCCTCGCTGAGGGTCGCGGTCAAGACCGTCGCCCGCTATGTGCACATTCACGTTCGGCCGGTCGATATCCGCTTCGAGGAGGACGACGGTTACGGCCATCTCTCATGGCAGTTCCCGCCGGAGCTGACGGCGCCGCGAACTCAATATGTGAGTCTGGCGATGGCAACGCTCGTCATCAGGTTGCGCAAGCATGCAGGCCAGACGTGGACGCCCGTCGGCGTCGAGCTCGAGCATCGAGAGCTTGCCGATCGTGAGACGGTTCTGCGCGTGTTCGGCGCCAACGTGCGCTATGACTGCCCGCGCAACGTTCTTCATATCCGCCAGTCGGTTCTCGATCGTTGCGCCAGCGACGCCGATCATCAACTCTACGATATTCTGCGCCAGCTCGGCGAGCGACTGCTGGCGGAATGCCGGCAGGACGACGACATCGTCGGAAAGACCCGGCGCGCGATCGTCGCCCAGCTGGAGGCGGGCGAAGCAAAGCTCAAGACGGTCGCCGATCAGCTGGGGCTCTCGGCCAGCACGCTGCGATCTCGTCTCGCTGCCATGGACACCAACTTCGATGCCGTGATGGCCGACACCCGTCGCAGGATGGCGGAGACCTATCTTCGAGATACGGAGCTGCCGCTGACCGAGATCGCGTTCCTGCTCGGCTTCTCCGAGCTCAGCGCCTTCACGCGGGCGGCCGGCAAATGGTTCGGCGCGCCGCCGAGCACGCGCCGGGCGGAGCTCAGGCGCCGAGAGGTGGCGCCGGCGGGCTGATGGGCAACGGTGGTGGATCGACAGGGCCGTCAAGCCGAGGCATCGGCCATCACTCCGCGACGAAGCGATCTCGCGAATGCCATGTAGCTGGCGTCGATGCGCATGCTCGTCGCGTCGCGGCCGGCGACGTCGGCGACGATTGCATCGGCGAGCTTGACGATCGTGCTCTTGAGATCGGGCGGCGTCGCGTCCGGCGCAATCGCCGTATGAATCATGGAATCGATCGCCTGGGCCTCGGCGAGACTTTCGCGATACTCGGCGGCGGCAATGGCCTCCAGCAGAGTTCGGTCGCCGTCCGGCAACGCGTCCCACGCCCGGCGACGGGCGCAGAGCGCGACGGCCATGCCGTTCGGATTGAGCACGGAGCGGACCACGTGCGCTCTCGCGCGGTCGAGGCCGAGGGCCGCGCTGCACATGAGGCCACACCATTCGACGGCGTCGGCTGTTCCGCTGTGGAGCGTGTGCGCCAAGTCGGCGGGGGTGGCGTCGATTGCGACGCCGCCGAGCGCGCCGACGATGTCGCGTCCTAGTCCGACGGCAGCAATTCTCCGGCCGGCGAGATCATCGGCGTCGAAGATCGGCGCGCCGGACCACAGCCAGCTCGAGCCGCCCGTATGGCCGACGAGAAGGCTCCGCTCGCCGAGATCACAGGAGAGGTCGTCCCACAGGTCCTGGCCGCCGCTGGCGAGCCAGAGGGGAAGCTCGGCCGGCGAGAGGCCCGCGGCGATCGGCAGGCCGGCGAAATAGGCGAAGGCCGGGTGATGGGACAAGTGGCGGTGGGCGCTGGCATGGACGAGGTCGAACGACCCGCTCGCATCGTTGGCCGCACCGGGCAGGACCGTGATGCGGTAGCGGCCGCCCGTCGCGGTCTCGATCCGGCGTGCAAGGCGGAATGCCTGGTCGGCGAGGCCGGCGACGCCGTCGGGCCAGGCGGTCGCCATGGTCAGATCACGGACGGGTGCGTGAACCGCTGGCGCGGCGAGGGTACCGGCCGAGGCGGCGACCGTCGCTGCCGCGGCGCCGGTGGTGGATTTCAGAAACTGACGGCGATCCATGACAGACCTCGGCTCGGCGGGCTCGGCATATGGTCGCGCATCAAACCGCAACGCCGTCGCAATGACAACCGCCGTTCGCGTCCAGCTCAGTCCAGCTCAACCGAGGGCGAGCCACTCGGGGCGGAGCAGCAGCAGCAGGCCGAGGGTGGCGAGCACGAGGGCGCCGACGAGGTGGGCGTAGCGGGCATAGCTCGCGGCGAGGCCACTCGCCTGGAGCGTGGCCATCGCGGTCACGAACACGATCACGTCGTCGAGCAGGAACACCGAGATGTAGAGTGCGAGATAGGTGTAATAGGTGAGCGGAGCCAGACGGCTCTGTGCCAGCACCTCGGTGTAGACGGCCGGCACGCCCGCCGAGCAGACCAGCTCGACGAGGTTGACCGCGACGGCGAGTGCGACGAGGCCGGCGATGGCGGCGAGGAACGAGCGCTCGGCGACCACGGCGCGGATGCGGTCCATGGTGCGCTGGCGCTCGCCCGGAGAGGTGACGGTGCACGCGCCCTCGGGGTTCGTGAAGAACTGCCACAGGTACGCGGCCGCCGCGGCCAGCGCGACGAGGCCGATGGCGGTCCTGATCCAGCCGAGCGAGCCGATGACCAGGAACAGATTGAGCCACGCCATCATGAACGCGAAATAGACCGCGGCGGAGGTGAGCAGGAACACGCTGCCGTAGGTCCACATGCGGACCGGATCGCGCGTACCGACGAGCAGGCCGATCAGAAAGACGAGCACCCACATCGCGCACGGGTTGAACCCGTCGATGGCGCCGAGGACGACGGTGAGGACGGGGAGCGACAGCGTGCGCAGCGAGACCTCGCCGACGAGCGGCAGCCTGATCGTCTCGGGCATCCCCGGCCGGCCGGCACCGGCCGTCGCCTCGCGCGTCGTGGCAGGGCCGGGCCCGCCGCCGGCTGCGGCGCGGATGAGCTCGCCGCCGCGGTCCGCGCACCTGTGCGCAAGGCAGGCCTCTATCGCGCGCGTCAGATCGCGGCCGGTGGTGGCGTCCTCGTCGTAGCCGAGGACGACCTCCTCGCCGACGAGGATCAGCGGCACAGCGGGCGGGTCGATGGCAAGGCGGCGGCTGACGAGCTCGAACGCGCGCGCGTTCGCGGCACTGTCGGCGAGCTCGATCCGATCGAGAACGATGCGCGGATCGGTTGCGGCGTGCGCTTCCAGGAAGCGGAGCGCGCGGGCGCAGTGGGGGCAGGTCGCGGTGTGGAAGACGTGGACGACCACGCTGGCGCCGGCTGCCGGGGGTGCGTCGGCCCGGGCCGGGACCGTCCCGCACGTAAAGGCCAGCAGCAACGAGAGAATGGTCAACGGCCTCGACATGCGGCAGAGTTGACGCAAAGGGAGGGCGTCGAGCCTTGACCGGGCGCAAGGCCCCTCGCGGCCGGGGCTGCGAGCCTTCGGGCAACTCTCCGGCCGAGGCACGGCATCCGCCGGTGCGGCTGATGCACGACAAGGAGACTTCGATGGCGTTCGAAGAAATCAAGGCCGAGCTCGGGCTGCTGCTGACCCGGATGCAGAACGAGCCGGAGGATTCCCATGAGCTCTACCTGCAGCTGATGGAGCGCCTGAACGAGATGAAGGCCTACGGCATGCCGCTACCGGCGGATCTGCTGCAGCTCGAGGCGGCGCTGGAGGCCGAGTTCGCTGCCGCCAAGCGCAGCAAGACCTGATCGCGGCCGATTCCGACCTCTGGCGAGCGCCGGCCCGGCATGCCATGACAGGCGCCGGAGGGCGGCGGCATGAGAGTGGTTCTGCTGACGGAGCCGATCGACGAGGCCGGCCGGGCGATGCTCGCCGCGCGCGGCGACGTGGAGATCGTCGACGGACATGGGCTCGGCGCCGACGAAATGGCGCATGCCCTGGCGCGGGCGCACGCCATCGCTGTTCGCGTGATGCCACTGCCGGCGGAGCTGCTGGCGGCGGCGCGGCGGCTCGAGGTGGTCGCCAAGCACGGTGTCGGGGTCGACAACATCGACGTCGCTCATTGCACGGCGCGCGGCATTCCGGTCGCCAATACGCCGGGTGCCAACGCGATCGCGGTCGCCGAGCATGCGATGATGCTGATGCTGGCGCTGGCCAAGGACGCGCTGCGGCAGGATCGCGCGGTACGCGGCGGCAACTGGAGTGGCCGGCTCGCCAACACGCCATTCGAACTCCACGGGCGGACGCTGCTGGTAATCGGCTTCGGCCGCTCGGGGCAGGAGCTGGCCCGACGAGCGCGGGCGTTCGGCATGTGCGTGCTGGCGGCGGGACGGTCACTCGACGCTGGCATACTGGCGGCGCTCGAAGTCGAGCCTGTCGCCGATTGGCGTGCGGCGCTGCCGGCGGCCGATGTCGTCTCGATCAACATCCCGCGGCCGGCCGGCGCGGGCCACATGATCGGGGCTGCCGAGCTCGCCGCGATGAGGCGGGGAGCGCTGCTCGTCAATTGCGCGCGCGGCGGGATCGTTGACGAAGCGGCGTTGGCGGCGGCGCTGCGCGACGGTCAACTGGCCGGCGCCGGCCTCGACGTGCTCGGCGAGGAGCCGCCGCGCGCCGACAATCCACTGCTCGGCCTCGACAACGTGATGCTGTCGCCGCACGTTGCCGGCAACACGGGTGAGGCTGCGCGGCGGATGGCGGCCGCGACCGCCGCGAACGTGCTCGCCGCATTCGACGGCCGGCTCGATCCTGCCTGCGTCGTCAATCGGGCAGGGCTCGCCGCCCGATCGGGGAGCTAGCCCGCTGCAACGGAAGAGAGCGATGTGGCCCGCGCCGGCACGAGGTTGGCCAGGAACTGGCGCGCCGCCGTGTCCCACGAGAATCTTTCCGCCTCGGCGCGGATGCGGTTCCGGTCGAGGCCCATCGCAGCCATTGCCGCGCGCGCGAGATCCTCGTCGAGGATGCCGGTCACGCCCGGTGAAACGATATCGATCGGCCCGGTGACCGGAAAGGCGGCGATGGGCAGGCCGGAGGCCATCGCCTCCAGCAGCACGATGCCAAAGGTGTCGGTGCGGCTCGGGAACACGAACACGTCGGCTGAAGCGTAGCAGTCGGCGAGCTCGGCGGCGGACTTGCGTCCGGCGAAGAAGGCATCGGGGAAGCGCGTGGCGAGGCGCGGGGCCTCGGGGCCGGTGCCGACCACGACCTTGCGGCCGGGCAGGTCGAGCGACAGGAAGGCTTCCAGGTTCTTCTCTCGGGCGACACGCCCGACATAGAGGAATACCGGATCGGCGCCGAAGTGGCGGACGGGGGCCGGGCGGAAGCGACGCGTGTCGACGCCCCGTGTCCAGGGCCGGATGTTCTCGAAGCCGCGAGATTGCAGGTCGACGGCGAGACTGTGGGTCGCCACCATCATGCCGGCGCCGGTGTTGTGGAAGCGGCGCTCGAAAGCGTAAACAAGGCTCGACGGCACGCCGAAGCGACCCCAAAGGTACTCCGGGAAGCGGGTGTGGAAGCTCGTCGTGTAGGGCATGCCGTTG
The DNA here is from genome assembly GCA_040752215.1 of Pseudomonadota bacterium. GTDB lineage: Bacteria > Pseudomonadota > Alphaproteobacteria > Rhizobiales > Hyphomicrobiaceae > JBFMEX01. Next base: position 8,104 of record JBFMEX010000067.1, read on the forward strand.
GCGCGGCACCAGCGCCGTGTCATCCAGCCGATCGGGCCCTCGGTGGCGATGTGGATCGCGTCCGGATGGGTGTCCTCGATGCGTCGCGCGGTGAGACAATAGCCGGGAACCGCGAGTCGGATCTCGGAGTACATCGGGCAGGGCACGGTCGCGTAGTCGTCGGGAGTGAGCAGCTCCAGCTCGGCGCCAAGCGGACGCACGGCATCGACGAGATGCAGGTAGGTGTGCACGACGCCGTTGATCTGCGGCCGCCAGGCGTCGGTGGCGACGAGCACGCGCATCAGGCGGCCGCGAGCTCCTTGCTCCGGTCGCCGGCTCGTTGCGTGGTCCGCTCGCGCACCAGCGCATGCCAATCGATGATCTCGAGCCGTCCATCGTGGTGCTCGACGACGCTGGTGCAGCTCTCGACCCAGTCGCCGGTGTTGACGTAATGGACGCCGTCGATCTCGCGCGAGGCGGCGTGATGGATGTGACCGCAGATGATTCCGTCGACGCCGCGGCGGCGGGCCTCGCCGGCGAGGTTGGCCTCGAACTCGCCGATGAAGTTCACCGCCGTCTTGACGCGCTGCTTCAGGTAGGCGGAAAGCGACCAGTAGCCGAGGCCGAGACGCTGGCGGACGAAGTTGAGCGGTGAGTTCGACCACAGCGCAAGCTCGTAGCCGCGGTCGCCGAGGAAGGCGAGCCAGCGCGCATAGCGCACGACCACGTCGAACTCGTCGCCGTGAATGACCAGGTAGCGCCGGCCATCGGCGGTCCGGTGCATCGCCTGGCGCACGATCTCGACGCCGCCGAAGTGCTGGCCGCAGTACTGGCGCAGGCTGTCGTCGTGATTACCGGGGATGAACAAGACGCGGGTGCCCTTGCGCACCTTGCGCAGCAGCTTCTGGATCACGTCGTTGTGGGACTGGGGCCAGATCGCGCCGCGGCGGATACGCCAGAAGTCGAAGATGTCACCTACGAGATAGATGGTCTCGGCGTCGTGATCCTTGAGGAAGTCGAGCAGCCGCTCCGCCTGCGAGGAGCGGGTGCCGAGATGGACGTCGGAGATGAACAGAGTGCGATAGGTCGCCATGGGGCGCTCCGTTGCAGCGGGGGCGCCGACGCCCCCGGCTCGAGGTCGCGACCTACATTGTGGATTCTCGTTTCAGGAGTGTGACAGCCCATCCTGATGGAGGACGAGCGCATCGCGCAGGCCCGATCAGTACAGCCGCAACGGGAAGTACCGGGCGACGATCTCCTCCAGCCGGCCGCTCGAGCGCACCCGCCGTAGGGCGGCATTGAGTTGGGCGCGCAGCGCCTGGTCCTTCCTCGACACGGCGATGCCCATGCCGTCACCGAAAAAGCGCGGCTCGAGGAACGGCCCTCCGCGGAACTCGCAGCACTGGCTGGAAAGCGTGCCGTTGAGCCAGAAGCCGAGGCTGAGGCCATCGTCGAACAGCACGTCGGCCTGGGACGAGGCGAGCGCTTCGCGCGCCATCTCGGCGCTCGGGTAGGGGAGGATGCGGCCGTCGCGGAAGTAGACGCGCAGATAGGCCTCGTGGGCGGTTCCAGCCGGCACGGCGATGCGCTTGCCTTCGAGGCCCTCGGGCGTGATCTCCATTTCGGGCGCGCCGCGCCGCGTGGCGAAGCGGCCCGGCAGGTGGAAGTAGCGGTTGGTGAAGTCGACCTGATCCAGCACCTGCGGCGTGATCTCGTGGCCGGCGATCACCGCATCCGCCTCACCGCGCTTCAGCGCCAGGAGCAGCTCGTCCCACGGCCTGACCTTGACGTCGCAGGCGGCGTTGAGCTCGAGGCAGAGGGCGCGCGCGAGATCGACGTTAAGGCCGGTCAGGACGCCGTCCTCGTCGTAGAAGTTGAAGGGCGGGAACTCGGCCTCGGTGACGAAGCGCAGCACGACGCGCTTCGGCAAGTCGGTGCCGACCGGGGCCGCCTCGCCGGCCGGAGCGGCCGGCGGCGTCGCTGCCTGTGCCAGCGCGCCGGTCGAGCCGATCGATACCAGCGCCAGCAAGGCGACCGGCGCGATGGCGAAAAGGGCGAGCGGCCGTCTCATCAGATGTCGTTCCAACTATTGCGAAGCACGTGCTTGTACACCACAGTGTGTGGCAAAGTCATCGCCGGACGGCAATGGGGGTCGCCGAGGGGGGACGCGTGGCGCAGGTGGAAATCGGGCCGCCGCGGGAAGCGGCCGGCGCGTGGTCGCGGCGATCGCGATCAGGCGGTGCGCGTCGCGCCAATCCGGCTCCGGCGGCAGCGGGCAGGTCGGCGCGTTTCGGGCCCGCACCGGCACTGCCCGATCCTGTCAGCGCGCAGGCGCTTCGAAGGCTCGAGCAGTCGGTCGGGGGCTTGCGCGATCACGCACCGGATATGTCGGCGAGTGTCACGCTGTGGCCCTGGCAGCGCCGGACGCTGTGGGGCGTGGCCGTGTCCTCAGTGGCCTTGCTCGTCGCGGATGCGGAGTGGGCGGCGACCGGTTTGCTGGCGGTGCTGACAGTGGCCTTTCTGATGCTGACGGGGCTCCGCCTCGCGGCGCTGACGGAGATCGCCACGGCGGACGATCGCGGGCAGGCGGCCGGAATCGAGGGCGACGACGAGCTGCCGCTCTACACGGTGTTGGTTCCACTCTATCGCGAGGCGGCGGCGGTGCCCGGCCTGATCGCCGCACTGGAGGCGATCGACTACCCGGCAGAGCGGCTCGAGATCCTGATCATCGTCGAGCAGGGCGACGAGGATACCAGGCGGACGATCGGGCGCCATCTGCTCGCGCCGCACTTCCGCGTGCTGGTGGTTCCCGACGGTGTGCCGCGCACCAAGCCGCGCGCGCTGCAGTATGCGCTAGGATTGACGCGTGGGGAGCTGCTGGTCGTGTTCGATGCCGAGGACGAGCCGGAGCCGGACCAGCTCCGGCGGGTCGTGGCGACATTCGCCGAGGCGCGGGACGATACGGCCTGCGTGCAGGCGCGGCTCAACGTCGACAACTGGGACGAGACGTGGCTGACGCGGCAGTTCGCGGTCGAGTACACGGTGCTGTTCGACGCCATCCTGCCGGCGATCACGCGACTCGGCCTGCCGGTGCCGCTCGGTGGAACGTCCAATCACTTTCGCCGGAGTGCGCTCGTCGCTGCCGGCGGCTGGGATCCCTACAACGTGACCGAGGATGCCGACCTCGGCATGCGGCTGGCGCGGCGGCGCATGGGCGTCGCACTCTGCGCATCGACCACCTGGGAGGAGGCGCCGGCGACGCTCTCCGGCTGGCTCGGCCAGCGCACGCGCTGGCTCAAGGGCTGGATGCAGACCTATCTGGTGCACATGCGCGCGCCGTCGCGGCTCGTGCGCGACCTCGGGGTGCGCCGTTTCCTCGGCTTCCAGGTGCTGATCGGCGGACCGGTCCTGTCGGCCCTGGTGCACCCTTGGGTCTATGTGCTGGCATTGCTCGGGATGGCGAGCAGTGGCGGCTCGTGGCCGCCAGCGGACGGGCTGGCGCAGGTGGTTTGGTGGGTCGGGCTTGCGAACCTAGTGCTCGGCTATGCGACGGCGATCGCGCTCGGCGCGGTCGCGGTGCGGCGTCGGGGCCGGGGGCGGCTGTCGCTCTCGGCGCTCGCCATGCCGATCTATTGGCTGGCGATCTCGCTGGCGGCCCATCGGGCGCTCTACGATCTGGTAATCCGGCCGCACCACTGGCGCAAGACGGAGCACCGGGCCCGGCACGAGGCGGCGCATGGGCACGTGCGCCAGTCCGCCATCGCGGGCCTCGTCCTCGGCCAGAATCGGGATGCGAGGTAACCGCTCCTTAACTGTTGCACGGCATCCTCGGCATATGTCCGTGCGCGCTGCATCCGGCGGGCCGATTGGAGAATGAAAATGCAGAGGGAATTGGAGGCGCTGCTCGCGGCGTTCGCGGCGGATCAGCAGCGCGAGGCGCGGCTGATCCAGGAGCTGGTCGGCATTCTGGGCCAGGTTGCGAGCGCCAGGCAGCGCATGATCGAGAGCCTCGCCATCGTCGTGGCCGAGGCGATGAACGGCCCGACCCAATTGGCCAACGCCACGTGCAGCGTGACCGCGGATCAGGTGAGCGAGGCGCTGGAGACGCTTCGCTCGCGAAGCAACGGCTTTAGAGCCCACTAGATGCATCGGCGACGCGGTGCGCATCTCGCTCGACGGAGCGAACTGATGCGACCTCGCGGATGCGCCTCGCGACGGTGGGGCTCTTGGTCTCGAGACGATGGAAATCGGCCCGGTGCAGCTTCAACAGGCGGCAGCGGGAGGTGGTCGTAAAGCTGCCGCGGTTGATGTCGTTCTCGAGCATGGCGACACAGCCGAACACGTCGCCGGTGCCGAACTCGCGGGTGCGGCCGTGATCACTCATGCGGACGCGGCCGGAGGCGACGAAATACATCGCATCCCCGTGGCTGCCCTCCCCCAGCACCTCGACGTGTGGCGGTAGGTTGTGGGCGTGCAACAGCGGCATGATTTCGGCGACCTCGGTGGCCTCGAGCTCGGCGAGCAGGGGAATGCGCGACATCAGCGACCAGTTGACGACGAAGTCCCGGCGCCCGCTCTCCTGGGCGAAGCCGGTCGCAATGATCGCGACCGGTAGCGCGAGAATGCACAAGCCCGTCACCATGACGAGGCCGCCGAACAGGCGCCCGAGCGGTGTCACCGGCGCGACGTCGCCGTAGCCGACAGTGGTCAAGGTGGCCATCGCCCACCAGGCGGAATCGGGTACGGTGCCGAACTTGTCGGGCTGCGCGCCGCCCTCGATGTAGTAGATGCCGGTCGATGCGAACAGCAGCGCGGCCATCAGCAGAAGCCCCGCGCCCATCAGTGCGCGGCGCTCGTTGGCGAGCACGCGCAGCAGGGCATGCATCGCCGGCGAGTAGCGCGAGAGCTTGAGAAAGCGCAGCAAACGCAGCACGCGCAGCACGCGCAAGTCTACGTTGAGCAGCGCGCCGAGATAAAACGGCAGGATGGCGAGCAGGTCGATCACCATCTGCGGTCGCGCCGCTGCGGTGAGGCGGGCCTGCCACGGCGGCAGGCGGGACAGGAACGGCACCTCGACCGCAACCCAGAGCCGCGTCGCATACTCGATGGTGAACACGATGACGGAGAACAGCTCGAAGGCGGAGAATGCGGTGCCGTAGCGGGCCTCGATCGCGGGCACCGTCTCGGCGATGAAGGCGGCGATGTTGAGCAGGATGAGGGCGACGATCGCGGTGTCGAACAGCGTGCTGGCGCGGTCCTCGCCGCGGCCGAGCTCGACGATCTCGTAGGTCCGGCGGCGCAACGCAGAGTGCCGGCCCGCCCGATCGCGGTCGCCATCGAAGGCGTGGCGCGAGTGGTCGCCCATGTGCTCTTGCATGCGGGCTCTATCCCTCGGCAACTTCGTGTTCGCCCCGGGCGAATAGTATCCGCTCGGTGCGGCCCTGTCTCGGGGCCGGATGGCCGCGGAGGCGCGGGTTGCTGGCAGGACCGTGCGCAGGGCTTTTCCGGCGCTCTCGGCCATGCCAAGGGTCAGGCTGTACGCAGTGGCGCGGCGCAGGGCGGTCGAATGGCAAGGCAGGGCACGGGAGACGCCGACGCTGGCAAGACCGGCGCGCCGGCGAGCAAGTCGACAGCAGGTCGCGATCGGCCGCTCACCGGCATCCTGTGGGCGACGCTTTCCATGGCGCTGCTGGCTGGCATTGCCGCGCTCGGGCGCTATCTGGCGCTCGCCGGCCTCGATCCGGCCGAGGTGTTCTTCTTCCGCAACCTGTTCAGCGTCGTCTGGATGTTGCCGCTGATGGCCTGGCGCGGGGTCGATCTCGTTCAGACGAGCCAGATCCGGCTCTATGGCCTCCGGGTTGCGCTGAGCTTCGTGTCGATGTCGAGCTTCTTCCAGGCGATCGCGCTCATTCCGATCGGCGAGGTGACGGCGATCAGCTTCCTGTCGCCGTTGTTCGGCACGCTGGCGGTGGTCGTGATGCTCGGCGAGACGATTCGCGCGAGGCGCATGGTGGCACTTGCAGCGGGCTTCCTCGGCGCGATGATCATGCTGCGCCCGACGACGACCGGTATCGGCGCGGGCGAGGCGCTGGCGCTCGTATCGGCCGCCTGCGTCGGCGTCATCGGGCCACTGGTGAAGCAGCTCACGGTCAAGGACGATGCGGACCGGATCGTGTTCCTGACCTCGCTGCTCATGACGCCGCTCTCGCTCGTGCCGGCGCTCCTCGTGTGGACATGGCCACCGATCGAGCTGGTGCCGGTGCTTGCGGCGATGGCGCTGGCGGCGGTGCTCGGCCATATGACGCTGGTCAGGGCCTACGCGGCGACGGAGGCGACGCTGGTGATGACGTTCAAGTTCTCGCGGCTGCCTTTCGCGGTGGGGCTCGGGCTGCTCATGTTCGGGGAGAACGTCGATCTTGCGACCTGGATCGGCGCGGCGATCATCTTCGTCGCCGCGGCCTATGTCGCGCACCGCGAGGCGGTGCTGGCGGCCGGCGCCGGCGTTGTTGCGGCGGGTCCGCCCGCGGACGACGGATTTCCGCGCCGTTGAGAAAAAACTGCCGGCCCGAAGGCCGGCAGCTCTTACCCCGCTTTGGTCCGTCCAGTTGCCTCCAGACCGGCTGCTGCCGGACTGTGGATGGCCGATCCGAAGAACCGGCCGTCTGGCTCTCTCGAAGTGTGCGAGCGCCGGAGCCCGTGCCCCCTCAGATCACCGCGACCCGTCGCATCAGCGCCGCGGAGATTGATCCGATGCGATCGCCAATGCAAGGCAAGAGCACGGGATGTGCACCATTTTCCGATGCGGACCTTGGGGGGCGTACGCGAGCGTGTGGCGCCACCACAGAATGTCGCGAGCTGCCGTAGTTCGGCAGCGCGGATCGTCGTCGAGCCGCTCGGCCCCAGGTAGCGAAGAAGGCCTTCGAAAATGGTGCTTTCCGTCATGATCGAGATGTCGCCGCGCATGGCCGCGGCTGATCGATTGCGCGCCTCGGCGAGACCGCGACGAAAGTGTCCACAGTGATCTGGCGGAGCACAGGTTGCGGCGCGGTCACATGCAAGCGGCAATGTGGGTCGGCGCGCAAGTCAAGAGTTCACGACACGAAAAAGATAGCTCAGCCGGCTGCGGCACGGGCCGCGGCTGCGGGCGCGACCTCGGGGAACGTCGGATAGACGCCGGCGACGCGGCCCATCTGCTTGGTCAGCGCCAGCACGACATCGATGGTCGGCGTCGGCACGTCGACGAGGCGACCCATCTCCTGCACCACCGACAGCAGTGCGTCGAGCTCGATCGGCCGCTTCCTCTCCAGATCCTGCAACATGGAGGTGCGATGGGCGCCGACGGAGGCGGCGCCGTCGATGCGCCGCTCGATGTCGACGCGGAAGTCGGCGCCGATCTTGCGTGCGAGCGTCTCCGCTTCCTCCATCATCTTGCGCGCGACCATGCGCGTGCCGGGATCGGTGGCGACGATGTCGAGGGTGGCGTGGGTGAGGGCCGAGATCGGATTGAAGCACAGGTTGCCCCACAGCTTCAGCCAGATGTCGTTGCGGATCTCGTCATAGATCTTGCACTTGAGGCCGGCGGCCTCGAACGCCCCGGCGAGCGCCTTGACACGCGGCGTCTCCTTGCGGCTCGGTTCACCGATATTGTAGCGGTCGCCGTAGGTGTGCTTGATGACGCCCGGGGAGACGATCTCGGCCGCCGGGTAGACGGTGCAGCCGATCGCGCGTTCCGGCCCAATGGCCTTCCACTGGCGGGCACCGGGATCGACGCTCTCAAGCTTCAGATCCTCGTAGGGTCCCTCGAGGCCGTGGAAGTACCACCACGGAATGCCATTCTGGGCGGTGACGACGGCGGTATTCGGCCCGAGTAGTGGCTTCATGTGCTCGGCGTTCTCCCACGCCTGGTGGGATTTCAACGTGACGAGCACGTAGTCCTGGTGGCCGAGATCGGCGGCGCGGTCGCTCGCCTGCATGCGGGCGACCTTTTCCTCGCCGCCGGTGATGAGCTTCAAGCCGTTGGCCTTGATCGCCTCGAGATGGGCGCCGCGTGCGATCAACGAGACGTCGACGCCGGCGAGCTTCATCAGAACGCCGACGTGCGCGCCGATGGCGCCGGCACCGTAGATGCAGACTTTCATGACCGAGGCTCCTCCCGGGGGCGGCTCTGGTATACCAGGCCTGTGGCCCTTAGAAGCGGGAAATCCGGCCCGTCGTCAAGGGCATCGTGTCCGGTTGCGCGCCGATGCTGCCGCCACTAGCTAAAGGCGAGGGCCGCCCGGCCCACCTGGATGCGAAAACGCGGAGGCCGCGACGATGGCCGAGACCACACCGATCTGCGATTTCGGCTGGACGGCGCCGGCCTTCACCTTGCCCGCAACCGACGGGCGCACCTATGCGCTCGCGGATATCGCCGGGCCGAAGGGCACGCTGGTCATGTTCATCTGCAACCATTGCCCTTACGTGCAGGCGATCTTGGATCGCATCGTGCGCGACGCGCGGGCACTCCAGGCGCTCGGCATCGGTGTCGCGGCGATCTCCTCCAACGATGCCGCGACCTATCCCGAGGACAGCTTCGACAACATGCGCCGCGTCGCCGAGCGCGAGGGGCTGCCGTTCCCCTATCTCTACGACGAGAGCCAGGCGATCGCGCGGGCATATGGGGCGGTGTGCACGCCGGAGTTCTTCGGCTTCGACGCCAATCTGGGGCTGCAATATCGGGGCCGGCTGGACGAGAGCCGCCGCGAGCCGGGCCCGAAGAACGCGCGGCGCGAGCTCTACGAGGCGATGCGGCAGGTCGCGGAGACGGGCAAGGGCCCGCGCGAGCAGGTCCCGTCGATGGGCTGCTCGATCAAGTGGAAATAGCCGCTGCCAGTGCTCGCTGGGACTGCTCGCCCGACGTCGGCCGCTTGAGGCGCTTCGAGGTCGGGTAGGCGCGCACCTTTGGCACCTTACCCTCCCTCAACGCGCGCTGCATACCCTCCCAGTAGCCGACGGTCAGCAGCTCCCAGTGCGTCTCACGGAACAGGCGGCGCAGCTCGGGGTCGTTGATCCTGAGGCCGGTCAGCGTCTCCTCGGGCAGGAAGATCACGCCCTCCTCGAAATACCAATCGGGGATGTCCTCCTCGCCTTCCTCGCGGCCGACGTTGGTGCGCACCTTGATGTCGGTCAGATGCTCGACCGCATCGTAGTCGAACAGGAACACCTTGAGGCTCCGGGCGACGCCGTAGTTGCGGCCGTCGAGGTCCTTGTTGAAGATGTTGGCAGCGGCGTTGTTCTTGATGCAGTAGCCGAGGTTGACGACGGCGGTGCGTGCGTCCTCCTCGGAGGCCTGGGCGAGGAACTCGGGCAGCGGGGTCATTTTCATCTGCACGATGAGGTGCTTGAACAGCACGTGGCGGCCTTGCACGGAGACCGTGCCGGCGGCGGCGGTGGTCAGCTCCTCGATCAGACGGTCGCTGAACCAGCTGCGCTCGAGTCGCACGTTGTCGTACATCACGTTGTCGAGCATGCTGCCGGCACGGTCGCTCTCGTGGACGATGCGGTACTTGTCGAGCACCGCGGGCACGCCCTGGAACGTGCCCCACTTGTAGCCCTCGGTCGGGTGATCGCGGATCACCTTGGCGACGTAGCGCGACGAAGGCATCGAGAAGCCGATCGCCACCGTGCCGCGGAAGCCGAGCGCAAAGTCGATCAGCTCGCCGGTCGACTGGTGCTCGAACTTGAGCTCCTTCATCACCGCGACCTTGCCGACGTGGTTGAAACCGATCGTCGAGTAGTGCAGCCCCAGCGGGCGGCGTGGCATCAGCTCGTAGAGGAAGCGGGCGAGCTGGTGATAGCTCTCGCTGGTGACGTGGAAATTGGCCAGTGCCGAGGAGAACAGCTGGTGCAGCTCATCGGTCGTGGTCAGCACCGCATCGACGAAGATGCCGTCCTTCTCGTTCAGCAGCGCGATCGCGATCGGCATGTCGGGGTCGGACCCGGAGCTGAGGCGGCCGACGAGGTAGGCGCCGCGGTTGCGGAAGAAGCCGGCGTCGATCATCTCGATGCGGCAAGTGGAGCCGGGGGCGAGACCATGCCGGCGTGCGGCCGCCTCGAGCTCGTTCGCCACCAGCTCAGCGTCGCCGGCGAGATCGCGGAACGGCGCTTCGAAGTGAGGGATGTCGAGGATCGCGGCGATGGTCGCGGCGGGCGCGGCGGCGCCGCACTCGAAGCAGGTGGCGACGGTTGCGCCGTTGCCGGAGACGAGCCGGTCGGCGGCGCCGGCCGAGTAGGCGACCGGGGACCATTCGCCGTGGTGGGTCAGGCGACGCGTCGAGCGCATGAACGCGAAGGCGAGATCGGCCTCGGGGCGGCCGCGGATGCCATCGAGGACGTGGGCCTCGACCTCGACCCAGAAGGCCTGCTCGTCCGGCACCTTGGGCCAGTGCGCCTCCAGCACCCTGGCGAGTTCGTTGACGCATTTGCCGTAGATCGCGAGCCGGATTCGGCTCAGTCGTGTCGTCTCCGGCCAGTTGCGGGTCTCGAAGGCGAGCTTGGCGAGGAACGGGATGCGGCGCGAGCGGTGATAGTAGTCGTCGAACACACCGAGGATGATGGCGGCTATGATGCGCGCCCGATCCTCGCGCGTCATTGCTCGATCGAGATCGTCGAGGCCCTCGAGCGCGATCGCGGTCGTGGCCAGCTCGGTCAGCTCTGCGTGGATCTCGTTCATGGCAGAGGCGCGGTCCCGTTCGCGGCGGACGTGACCGCTATCGTTAGACGAGACCGGAAGCGAAGCAAAGCCGCTACTCGGCGGCGGATGCCATCTCCTGCTTCTCGATACGGCAGGCGCAGAACTTGAACTCGGGGATCTTGCCCATCGGATCGAGCTGTGGGTTGGTGAGCGTGTTGGCCGGGGCCTCGGCGAAGCAGAACGGGATGAACACCATGCCCTCCGGCACGTCGCGGTCGGCGCGCGCCTTGAGCACGATCTCGCCGCGCCGCGTCGCGACCTTGACCATGTCTCCCGGATTGATGCCGTAGCGGCCCATCTCGCGCAGGTTGAGGCCGACGATGGCCTCCGGCTCGAGATAGTCGAGGGTGGTGGCGCGCCGGGTCATGGCGCCGGTATGCCAGTGCTCGAGCAGACGTCCGGTCGAAAGCACCAGCGGGTAGCTTTCGTCGGGGAGCTCGTGCGGGGCGAGCAGGCCCGCCGGCACGATCTTGGCGCGGCCGGTCTTGGTCGGAAACGAGTTGGCGAAGATGATCTCATTGCCCGGCTTGTCGGGCGCGTCGCACGGATAGGTGACGGCGCCCTCGCGCACGAGCCGGTCCCAGGTGATGTTGTTCAACGAGGGCATCACGCTCGCCATCTCGGCATAGATGTCGGAGACCTGCTTGTAGTTCCAGTCGAGCCCCATACGCTGGGCAATATCCTGGATGATCTGCCAGTCCTGGCGCGCCTGGCCCGGCGGCTTCAATACCGGCCGTCCGAGCTGCACTTGGCGATTGGTGTTTGTGAACGTGCCCCACTTTTCGGCATGCGCGGAGGCCGGCAGCACCACGTCGGCCTGCCATGCGGTCTCGGTCATGAAGATGTCCTGCACGACCAGCATCTCGAGGTGGCAGAGCGCCTCGCGCGCCTGGCGGACATTGGGGTCCGACATGGCCGGGTTCTCGCCCATGATGTACATCGCCTTCACCATCCCCTCGTGGATGGCGTGCATGATCTCGATGACGGTGAGGCCCTTGTTGGGATCTAGGCGCGTGTTCCACAGCTTCTCGTATTTCTCGCGGGTCGCCTCGTCCTCGACCGAGATGTAGTCGGGGTAGACCATGGGAATGAGGCCGGCGTCGGAGGCTCCCTGCACGTTGTTCTGGCCGCGCAACGGATGCAGGCCGGTGCCCTTGCGGCCGATCTGCCCGGTGATCAAGGCGAGCGCGATCAGGCAGCGGGAGTTGTCGGTGCCGTGGGTGTGCTGGCTGACGCCCATGCCCCAGAAGATGATCGAGCGCTCGCTCCTGGCATAGAGACGCGCGACCTCGCGGATGGTGTCGGCGGGGATTCCGCAGTTCTGCTCCATCTTCTCGGGGCTGAACGCGCGCACTTTCGCCTTCAGCGCCTCGAAGTTCGAGGTGTGCGCCTGCACGTACTGGATGTCGACCAGGCCTTCCTCGATGATGGTGTGGATCATCGCGTTCAGCAGCGCGACGTCCTGGGCGGGCTTGAAGTTCAGCACATGGCTCGCATATCGCGCGATGCCCTGGGTCTGGCCGCGCGGGTCCATCACGATCAGCTTGGCGCCCTTCTTGGCGGCCTGCTTCAGGTAGGTTGCGGCGACGGGATGGTTCTCGGCCGGACGGGCGCCAATGACGATGATGCAATCGGAGTCGAGTGCGGCCGTGAACGGTGCGGTGACGGCGCCGGAGTTGACGCCCTCCATCAGCGCGGCCACCGAGGAGGCGTGGCACAGCCGGGTGCAGTGGTCGACGTTGTTGGTGCCGAAACCTTGCCGCACGAGCTTCTGGAACAGATAAGCCTCCTCGTTCGAACCCTTGGCCGAGCCGAGGCCGCCGAGCGCCGAGCCGCCGTGGCTGTCACGGATGCGCTTCAGGCTCTTCGCCACGCGGTCGAGCGCCTCCTCCCAGGTCGCCTCGCGGAACACGCGGCGGATGTCCTCGCGCGACTTCTGCTGGCTGCACTCGGTTTTCGGCACGCCGTCGCGGCGAATGAGCGGCGTGGTCAGCCGGTCCGGGTGGTGAATGTAGTCGAAGCCGAAGCGGCCCTTGACGCACAGCCGGTTGTTGTTGGCCGGGCCGTTGCGGCCGTCGACGTAGAGGATCTTGTCGTCCCTGACGTGGACCTTGGTCTGGCAGCCGACGCCGCAATATGGGCAGAGCGTGTCGACGGTGCGATCCTCGAACGCGACGCGCTTGCCGGAAGCCTTGTCGATCAGGTTTGCTTCCATCAGGGCGCCGGTCGGGCAGGCCTGCACGCACTCGCCGCAGGCGACGCAGGTCGATTCCCCCATCGTCCTGTCGAAGTCGAACACGACCTTTGCCCCATGCCCGCGATAGGCCATGCCGATGACGTCGTTCATCTGCACCTCGCGGCAGGCGCGCACGCACAGGCCACAGTTGATGCAGGCGTCGAGATTGACGGCGATGGCGGCATGCGAGTAGTCGGCCGGCGCGCGCTCGGCGCGTGGGAAGCGGCTGCGCGGCTCGACGCCCATCGCTGAGACCCAGTTCCAGAACTTGGATTCGGGGTCGTGGCTCTCCTCCTTGGCCGGCTGGTCGGCGAGCAGCAACTCGAACACCATCTCGCGCGCCTTGCGGGCGCGCTCGGACGCGGTCTCGACCTTCATTCCCTCGGCGGCCTTGCGTTGACAGGAGGCGGCGAGCACGCGCTCGCCCTCGATCTCGACCATGCAGGCGCGGCAGTTGCCGTCGGCGCGGTAGCCGGGCGCCGGGTTCCAGCACAGGTGCGGGATCTTAATGCCGTGGCGCTGCGCGACTTGCCAGATGGTCTCGCCGCGGTCGGCCTCGACCTCCTTGCCGTCGAGCGTCAGCTTGATCTTGTCTGCCATCGCTTGGTGCCTTTGCCGGATTGGGCTCTCAGTCTTCTATTGGGATGCGGTCTCACCGTTGCAAGCCCCGGCCGGGCCGCGCGGTCAGGGTAGATCCTCGGGGAAATGCTTGATTACGCAGGCGAGCGGATTCGAGGCGGCCTGGCCGAGGCCGCAGATCGAGGCGTCGCGCATCACCTGGCTCAAGTCGCCGAGCAGCGCGTAGTCCCAGCTCGGCGCCTGCATCAGCTTGACCGCCTTCTCGGTGCCGTTGCGACAGGGCGTGCACTGGCCGCAGCTCTCGTCCTCGAAGAAGCGCATCAGGTTCAGCGCCACCGCCTTCATGTCGTCGTGGTCGGACAGGATCACGACGGCGTGCGAGCCGACGAAGCAGCCGTGCTTCTCGAGCTGGCCGAAATCGAGCGGCAGGTCGGCCATCGAGGCGGGCAGGATGCCGCCGGAGGCGCCGCCAGGCAGATAGCCCTTGAGCTTGTGACCTGCGGCCATGCCGCCGGCGAGCTCGATCAGATCGCTGGCGGTGGAGCCGGCGGGGGCGAGAATGACGCCCGGCTTCGCCACCCGGCCCGACACCGAGTAGGACCTGAGGCCCTTGCCGCCGTTCTTGCCCTGGGCGGCGAACCACTCCGGCCCCTTGGCGAGGATCTCGGGCACCCAGTACAGCGTCTCGACGTTGTTGACGAGAGTCGGGCGATCGAAGATGCCGACCTGCGCGACGTAGGGCGGACGCTGGCGTGGCAGCCCGCGCTTGCCCTCGATGCTTTCGATCATCGCGCTTTCCTCGCCGCAGATGTAGGCGCCGGCGCCGCGGCGGACGGTGACCTTGGTGTGGTTGGTGAAGCCGGCCTTCTCGAGCTTGTTGATCTCGGCCCTGAGGATGGCGAGCACGGCCGGGTACTCGTCGCGGATGTAGACGAACACCTGCTCGGCCTCGACCGCCCAGGCGGCAATCAGCATGCCCTCGAGGAACTGGTGCGGACGGTGCTCCAGGTAGTAGCGGTCCTTGAACGTTCCCGGCTCGCCCTCGTCGCCGTTCACCGCCATCAGCCGGGGCCCCTTCTCCGCCCGCACGAGGCTCCACTTGCGCCCGGTCGGGAAGCCGGCGCCGCCGAGGCCGCGCAACGCGCCGTCGGAAAGCGTCTTGATCACGCCGTCGATGGCGAGCTTGCCCGAGAGGCACTCGCGCAGGATCCGGTAGCCGCCCTCGGCAGTGTAGGCGTAGAGCTCCTGGTAGACGGGGATCTCGGGCTCGGTGTCGGCGGCCTGCGAGAGAAGCCGCAGCGTGTCCACGGTGGCGTTGTCGACGTGGCGGTGGCCGACCTCGGCGGCGGGAGCGGTGGCGCAACTGCCGAGGCAGGGCGCCCGCACGATGCGCACGCCATCGAGCTTCTCCGCCTCGAGCGCGGCGATCAGCTGCTCGGCGCCGGCGAGCATGCAGGAGAGGCTGTCGCAGACGCGGATGGTGATCGCGGGCGGGCGCGGCTCGCCGTCGGCGACGACGTCGAAATGGGCGTAGAAGGTCGCGACCTCGTAGACCTCGGCCATCGGGATGCGCATCAGTTCGGCGAGGCCGTGCAGATGGCTCGCGGGTAAGCAATGCTCGCGATCCTGGATCTGGTGCAGGTACTCGATCAGCAGGTCGCGCCGATAGGGCGGCGGGCCGACGATGGCGGAGACCGCCTCCATCTCGCCGGGAGCGAGTACGCGACCCTTGTTGAACGGCACCGCCTTGCGGCGCCCCGCGCCCGGATGAATGGCGCGCTTCGGCTCGCCGGGTCCGGCGTCTCGACCGCGCACTCGCTTCGACATCTCGTTCATGGCCGTCCGTTGGTTTCTGTTGTCGTTTCTCGAGTCGGAGTTTCGATGAGCGTGGTCTGCCTATGTCGTCCGGGAGTGCTCCGTACCGGTGGTTTCTGCGTCTCGACCGCTGTGCGTTCGAGAAGCGCGACGGATCGGGAACTGCCGGAAGTCCGACTCGCCGAGTTGTCTTTTTAGCGCGTCCTGCAGCGACATTGGAATTGGCAGGCCGTATTGGGTAATCGCCGGGGTCTTCACCTGCCGACGAGCACACCTCCGCACCAGCCTCGCCGTGTCGTCCGCTGGCGTAGCCTGGCGCAGCCTGATTACGGGCCGGCGGCCTCTCAGTCGCCACCCGATCGGGCAGTCCATCGCAAAAAAGCGTGGCGGGGCGGTCAACGCACCGCCAACACCTTGCGCATCGTCTCGCCGACGAGATGCGCCTCGGGCACGATCTCGATTCCGGCGCGGGCGAGCGCTGCGATCTTGTCCTTGGCCCCGCCGCGTCCGGATGCGGCGAGCGCACCAGCGTGACCCATCCTCCGCTCGGCGGGTGCGTGCTGGCCGACGATCAGCGCGACGACGGGCTTGGTGATGCCCGCGGACCTGATGCGCTCGGCGGCCTGCTCCTCCTCGGTACCGCCGATCTCGCCGATCAGAACGATTCCCTCGGTCTCGGGATCGGCATTGAACAGCTCGACGCAATCGGCGAGCGAGAGCCCGTGCACGGGATCGCCGCCGACGCCGACGGTGGTCGACTGGCCGAGGCCGGCGTCGCTGGTCTGGGCGACGATCTCGCTGGTGAGAGAGGCGGAGCGCGAGGCGATGCCGATGCCGCCCTTGCGCGCATTCACCGTGGTCATGACGCCGAGCTGAGCGATGCCGGGTGCGAGGATGCCCTGCGAGTTGGGGCCGACGAGACGGGTACTGGAGCCGGCGAGGGCCTGGCGGACGCGCACCATGTCGAGCACCGGCACGCGCTCGGTTACGGCGACGACGAGCGGAATCTCGGCCTCGATGGCCTCGATCATCGCCGCGGAGGCGTTGGCGGGCGGCACGAACAGGAGCGAGGCATTGGCACTCGTGGCGTCGCGCGCCTCGGCGACGGTGTTGAAGATCGGTACGTCGAGATGCGAGGAGCCGCCTTTGCCCGGTGTCACGCCACCGACGACCTCGGTGCCATAGGCCATCATGCGGGCGACGTGATAGGTGGCGGCGCGGCCGGTCAGGCCCTGGCAGATGACGCGTGTATCCGGTCCGACGAGAATGGCCATCAGCGTCCTCCGCCTTTCGCCGCCGCGGCCGCCTGGTCGGCGGCGTCGCGCATGTCCTCGGCCTCGACGAACGGCACGCCGTAGCTCTTCAGTCGGGTCAGCGCGAACTGGGCGTTGTTGCCGGCGAAGCGGACCACGATGGGCACCGGCCGCGCCGCGCGGCGCATGGCGATGCCGATGCCCTCGGCGATGGTGTCGCACTTCTGCATGCCGCCGCCGTGGACGTTGACGAGCACGGCGCGGGTGCGTGGATTGGACAGGATCAGCTCGAAGCCGTAGGCCACGTCGAGCGTCGAGGCGGTGGTGCGGATGTCCATGAAGTTGGCCGGTGCGCCGCCCGCGGCCGACAAGAGGTCGATGGTCGCGAGCGCGAGGCCGGCGCCGTTGACGACGACGCCAATGTCGCCGTCGAGACGCATGTAGTTGAGCTGATGGCGCTGCGCCTCGACCTCCTGCGGGTCGCCGTCCTCGATGACGCTCGCCGAGCGCAGCGCGGCGAGGTCGGCGTGGCGGAACAGCGCGTTGTCGTCGATCGTGATCTTGGCGTCGAGCGCGATCAGGCGGCCGTCGGCGGTGAGCGCCAGAGGGTTGATCTCGATCAGGGTCGCATCGAGGGCGAAGGCGGCCTCGACGAGGTCCTCGGCAAGCGCGGCGAAGCTCGCGGCTGTCGCAGCGTCGAGCCCGGTGCGGCGTGCGGCGGCCTCGATCTCGTCGCGTTTGGCGGCATCGAGGCGGGAGACGTCGATGCGGGTGACGAGGTCGGGGTTGGCCTCGGCGCGGGTCTCGATGTCCTCGCCGCCTTCGCCCGAAAGCAGCAGCATGAGGCTGCCGGCGCTGCGGTCGAGCAGGACGGCGGCATAGAGGTGGCGGGCGTCGAGCACCACCTCCTCCACATAGACCCACTGCACGAGCTTGCCGGCGGCGCCGGTCTGGGCGGTGACGAGGCGTTTGCCGAGCAGCGCGGCCGCGGTTTGCTTCACCTCGGTCGGGGTGTTGGCGAAGCGGATGCCGTCGGCGGCAGCGCGGCCGCCAGCGGGAACCTGAGCCTTGACGAGAAATCGCGACAGGCCCAGCCGGCAGGCGACGCGCTCGGCGTCGTCGGCCGAGCCGGCAACGCGTCCGCGGGGCGTCGCGATTCCCGCGCGTGCGAGCAGCTCCTTGGCCTGAAACTCGAGCAGGTTCATGGGGCCATCCTCCGACGTCGGCCGTCGGCGCGGCAAGCCGGCCGAGCGGCGGCCAGGGCCCGAGGCTTGCACCAGATCGGTAACGGGGAAGCGGTGTCGGGGCAAGCTGGGGTAATTGGTATACCATATACCAGATTGCCTCCCGTGTCGAGGCATATCGCACGCGTCCGTGCGCCGTGGCGCGACGGTATTTGGGGCTGGCATACCGGTGGCAGGAAGTGCTTTCTCGTATGGACGAGCGACCGGCATCTGGCATATGGTATGCCAGATGTTTGCTCGGCAGGACAAGCCAGGTGGACGGGCGATGACCAAGACGAGCCTCAACATCGAGCCGATCGAGATCGGGTTCGGCCTCAAGCACCGAATCTACAATGCACTGAAGGCGGCCATCATGGAGACACCGATCTACGCGCAAGGCGCAGATCTGAGGCTCGACGAGCGGGCGCTGTCGGCGCAGTTCGGGATATCGCGCACGCCGTTGCGCGAGGCGCTGGCGCAGCTGGACCAGGAGGGGCTCGTCCGGATCGTCCCGCGGCGCGGGATCTACATCGTGCGCAAGACCAAGGCCGAGATCGTGGAGATGATCACGGTGTGGGCGGCGCTCGAGAGCATGGCGGCGCGGCTCGCGGCGGAATCGGCCTCGAAGGAGGGCATCGCCAGCCTGCACGATCTGGTCGACGCCTACACGACCGACAAGCTGGCGATCAAGATGGGCGAGTACTCGGACGCCAACATCCGCTTCCACCAGGCGATCATCGCGCTCGGCAACTGCCGGCTGATCGGGGAGCTGACCGACAAGCTGTTCTTCCACGTGCGCGCCATCCGCCAGCGCACGATCTTCGAGCAGGACCGGGCCAAGCGCTCGATCCAGGACCACAAGGAGATCATCGCAGCGCTGGAGGCGCGCGACGGTGATCTCGCCGAGCGGCTGGTCCGTGAGCACACATTGAAGCTACGCGATCACGTCAAGCAATTCGTCAATCTGGAATGAGCAGGCAAAACAACGCCCGAACGCCAGGAGGGTCGGCATGTCAGCAGCGCAGGCAGCACGCGTTTCCACGACGGCGGAGGACACGCTCGCGAGAAAGAGCGCCGACCCCAACATCGTCTCCGGCGGTCGGCTGGTCGCAAAGGCGCTGAAGGCGGAAGGCGTCGATACCATCTTCACGCTGTGCGGCGGCCACATCATCGACATCTACGACGGCTGCCTGGACGAGGGCATCCGCATAATCGACGTCCGCCACGAGCAGGTGGCGGCGCACGCGGCCGATGGCTACGCGCGCCAGACCGGCAAGCTCGGCTGTGTCGTCACAACGGCCGGTCCCGGCTGCACCAACGCAGTTACGGGAATCGCGACCGCGTTCCGCTCCGAGAGCCCGGTGCTGCATATCGGTGGGCAGTCGGCGCTGGTGCAGTGGAAGCAGGGCGGGCTGCAGGACCTGCCGCACGTCGACATGATGCGCCCCATCACCAAGTTCGCCTCGACGGTAATGTCGACCGAGCGAATCGCCGACATGATCTCGATGGCCGCGCGCGAGTGCTTTGCCGGCGCCTATGGGCCCTGCTATCTCGAGATCCCGCGCGACATTCTCGACCGCGAGGTCGGTCTCGACAAGGCGGTGCTGCCGAAGGCGGGGCATTACCGCGCTTCGGTGAAGTCGATCGGCGACCCGCACGACATTGAGCGTCTCGCCGACATGCTCGTCAATGCCGAGCGACCGGCGATCCTGCTCGGCCAGCAGGTGTGGACCTGCCGCGGCCACGAGGAGGCGGTCGCGCTGCTGCGCGGGCTCGACATCCCAGGCTACTTCAACGGCGCCAGCCGCGGCATGCTTGCGCCCGGCGACCCGCATCACTTCGACCGCACGCGAAGCCTCGCCTTCTCGAAAGCCGACGTGGTGGTCATCGTCGGCACGCCGTTCGACTTCCGCATGGGCTACGGCAAGCGGATCAACGTGCCGACGCTCGTCCAGATTGACCAGGACTACCGCACGGTCGGCAAGAACCGCGACGTCACGCTCGGCATCGTCGGCGATCCGGGCGCGGTGCTGGGCGCGGTGCTGGCCGCGGCGACGGCAAGGATCGACAACGGCAAGCGGCAGCTGCGCAAGCAGTGGATGAAAACGCTCACCGATGCCGAGGCGGCCGCAACCGCCAAGCTGATGCCGATCTTCACCTCGGACCAGTCGCCGATCCATCCGTTCCGCGTCGCCTACGAGCTCAATGAGTTCCTCGGCGAGGACACGATCTACATCGGCGACGGCGGCGACGTGGTGACGATCTCGGCGCAGGCGGTGCGCCCGCGCAAGCCGGGCCAGTGGATGGACCCCGGCGCGCTCGGCTCGCTCGGCGTCGGCACCGGCTTCGCGATCGCCGCCAAACTCGCGCATCCGAAGAAGGAGGTGCTCTGCTACTACGGCGACGGCTCGTTCGGCATGACGGCGTTCGACATGGAGACGGCCAACCGCTTCGGCGTGCCGTATCTCGCGGTCATCGGCAACAACTCGGCGATGAACCAGATCCGCTACGGGCAGATCTCGAAGTACGGCGAGCAGCGCGGCAACGTCGGCAACCTGCTCGGTGACGTGCCATTCTCCAAGTTCGCGGAGATGCTCGGCGGCTACGGCGAGGAGGTGCGCGAGGCGAAGGAGATCGCCGGCGCGCTGCGGCGAGGCCGCGAGGCGGTGGCCAAGACGGGCAAGTCGGCGGTGATCAACATCTGGGTCGACCCGCGCGAGTACGCGCCCGGCACCAAGAACCAGACGATGTACAAATGATCTCGGCCCTGGCGGGAGCAAAACGCTTCCGGCCGCAGTCATGTCGGCAGGACCGCAAGATGTCACGAGCAAGTGAGATTGGGAGACTCGAGATGGGGAAGGCGCTCGAAGGGGTTCGCATTCTGGATTTCACCCACGTCCAGTCGGGACCGACGTGCACGCAGCTGCTCGCCTGGCTCGGCGCCGACGTGATCAAGGTCGAGCGGCCGGGCGAGGGCGATGCGACGCGAAAGCAGCTTGTCGATGTCCCGGGCGCCGACAGCCTCTATTTCACCATGCTCAACCACAACAAGCGCTCGATTACCATCGATTCCAAGAACCCGAAGGGCAAGGAGATCCTGGAGCGCCTCGTCAAGACCTGCGACGTGCTGGTGGAGAACTTCGCGCCCGGCGCGCTTGATCGCATGGGGCTGACCTGGGAGCGCATTCAGCAGCTCAATCCGCGCATGATCTATGCGTCGGTGAAGGGCTTCGGCCCAGGCCCCTACGCGGACTGCAAGGTGTACGAGAACGTCGCCCAGTGCGCCGGTGGATCGGCGTCGACTACCGGCTTCCGCGACGGCCCCCCGCTCGTTACCGCAGCGCAAATCGGTGATTCCGGCACCGGCCTGCATCTCGCGCTCGGCATCGTCACCGCACTCTATCAGCGCGACCGCTCGGGGCGCGGCCAGCGGGTGCTGGCGCCGATGCAGGACGGCGTGCTGAACCTCTGCCGGGTCAAGCTGCGCGACCAGCAGCGGCTCGAGAAGGGCCCGCTCAAGGAGTACTCGCAGTTCAGCGAGGGCGTGCCGTTCGGCGACGCGGTGCCCCGTGCCGGCAACGATTCGGGCGGCGGGCAGCCGGGGCGCATCCTGAAGTGCAAGGGCTGGGAGACCGACCCAAACGCCTACGTCTATTTCATCACCCAGGCCCCGGCGTGGGAGAAGGTCTGCGACGTGATCGGCAAGCCGGAGTGGAAGACCGATCCCGAGTACGCCAAGCCGCCGGCGCGCTTGAACAAGCTCAACCACATCTTCGCGACCATCGAGGCGTGGACCATGACCAAGACCAAGTTCGAGGTCATGAACATCTGCAACCCGCTCGACATTCCGGTGGGGCCGATCCTGTCGATGAAGGAGCTGGCGGAGGAGCCCTCGCTCAGGGCGACCGGCACGATCGTCGAGGTCGATCATCCGACCCGCGGCAAGTACCTCTCGGTCGGCTGCCCGATCAAGATGTCGGACAGCCCGGTCGAGGTGACGCGCTCGCCGCTTTTGGGCGAGCACACAGATGAGATCCTGGCGCAGGTGCTCGGCTACTCGGCCGACGAGATCGCCGAGCTCAAGTCGGCCGGCGCGACCGAGCCGGCGAAGAAGATCGCAGCAGAGTAGGGACCACCGCCGTCGGCGGCACGTTCGGCCGCCGGCTCACTCGGAAATGATGCAAACACTCGCGAGCTGTCCGGCTCGGCCGGACGGAAAGGACTGATCATGCGTATCGTCATCCATGGCCAGCAGGCATTCGGCAAGGCGGTGCTCGAGCGGTTGCTCGAGCGGGGTGAGAACGTGGTGGCGGTGTGCTGTGCCCCGACCAAGGAGGGGAAGCCCGAGGATCCGCTTGCCGAGTTGGCGCGGCAGAAGGGACTGCCGCTGCATCAGCCGGCCTCGTGGAAGACGCCGGACGCGCTTGCACTGATGCGCTCGTTCGACGCCGACGTGTGCATGATGGCCTACGTGCTGCTGTTCGTGCCGCAGGTGGTGCTCGACGCACCGCGCCTCGGAACGTTCCAATATCACCCGTCGCTGCTGCCGCATCACCGCGGGCCGTCGTCGATCAACTGGCCGATCGCAATGGGGCGCACGATGACCGGGCTCAGCATCTTCTGGCCCGACGAGGGTCTGGACGAGGGACCGATCCTGTTGCAGAAGACGGTCGAGATCGGCCCGGACGAGACGATCGGCGACGTCTACTTCAAGAAGCTGTTCCCGCTCGGGGTCGAGGCGATGATTGAGAGCCTGGAGCTGGTCAAAGCGGGGATCATCCTCAAGCACAAGCAGGACCTTTCGGCCGGCTCCTATGAAAGCTGGTTCAAGAAGGAGATTGCCGAGATCGATTGGGCGAAGCCGGCATCCGAGGTGTACAACCTGATCCGCGCCGCCAACCCGGCGCCCGGGGCCTGGACCACGATCGCCGGCGGCCGGGTCGAGATCTTCGACGCTGCCAAGGTCGAGGGTCGCGGCCGTCCGGGCGAGGTCCTGAGCGTCGGCAGCGACGGGGTGACGATCGCGGCAGGAGACGGCGCCATCCTGGCCAAGCGGGTGCGTGCGGCCGGCGGGCTGAAGATTCCGGCGGCGGAATTTGCCGCATCGACGGGTCTCGGTCGGGGCACCATTCTCTCCGGCCCGACTCAAACAAACTGAAGCCCGCAAAGGGCCACGTCAGCAGGCAGGAGGAAAACGCCCATGACCGTGAAGTCCGATATCGAGATTGCCCGCGAAGCCAAGATGAAGCCGATCGGCGACGTGGCGCACAAGGTCGGGATCCCGACCGAGGCGCTGGTCCCCTACGGCAACACCAAGGCCAAGATCTCGCAGGACTTCATCGGCTCCGTGAGGGACCGCAAGGACGGCAAGCTGATCCTCGTCACAGCGATCACCCCGACCCCGGCCGGCGAAGGCAAGACGACGACCACTGTCGGGCTCACCGACGGCCTCGCCCGGATCGGCAAGAAAGCCATGGCCTGCCTGCGCGAGCCCTCGCTCGGGCCCTGCTTCGGCGTCAAGGGCGGCGCGGCCGGCGGCGGCTACGCGCAAGTGGTGCCAATGGAGGACATCAACCTCCATTTCACCGGCGACTTCCACGCCGTAACCAGCGCCCACAACCTGCTGTCTGCGCTCGTCGACAACCACATCTACTGGGGCAACAGCCTCGGCCTCGATTCCCGCCGCGTCAGCTGGCGCCGGGTGCTCGACATGAACGATCGCGCGCTGCGCTCAATCGTAAACTCGCTCGGCGGCACCGCTAACGGCTTCCCGCGCGAGGATGGTTTCGACATCACGGTCGCCTCGGAGGTGATGGCGATCCTCTGCCTCGCCATGGACCTGCCCGACCTCGATCGCCGGCTCGGCAATATCATCGTCGGCTACACGCGCGACAAGGCGCCGGTGCGCGCCCGCGACCTCAAGGGCGACGGCGGAATGACCGTTCTGCTCAAGGACGCGATGATGCCGAACCTGGTGCAGACGCTGGAGAACAACCCGGTGTTCATCCACGGCGGCCCGTTCGCCAACATAGCCCACGGCTGCAACTCGGTCCTGGCCACCAAGACGGCGCTGAAGCTCGCCGACTACGTGGTGACGGAGGCCGGGTTCGGCGCCGACCTCGGCGCGGAGAAGTTCTTCGACATAAAGTGCCGCAAAGCGGGGCTGCAGCCGTCGGCGGCGGTGATCGTGGCTACCGTGCGCGCGCTCAAGATGCACGGCGGCGTGACTAAGGAGGACTTGAAGACCGAGAATGCGGCCGCGGTTGCCAAGGGCTGCGAGAACCTGAAGCGGCACATCGAGAACGTCAGGAAGTTCGGCGTCCCGCCGGTGGTGGCCGTCAACCGGTTCATCACCGATACCGACGCCGAGATCGCGGAGGTGGTGAAGGCGGCCGAAAGCATGGGCACCAAGGCGTTCATGTGCACCCACTGGGCCGAAGGTGGCAAGGGCGCAGAGGCGCTCGCCGCCCACGTCGCGGAACTTGCGGGCAGTGGACAGGCGTCGTTCCAGCCGCTCTATCCCGACAGCATGGGGCTGCGCGACAAGGTCCGCACTATCGCCACCGAGATTTACCGCGCGGCGGACATCTCCTGCGACGCCTCGATCGAGGCGCGCTTCAAGGAGCTCGAGGCGGCGGGGTTCAAGAACCTGCCGGTGTGCATGGCCAAGACGCAGTACTCATTCTCGACCAATCCAAGTCTGCGCGGTGCGCCGAATGGCCATATCGTCCCTGTGCGCGAACTCCGGCTTTCGGCCGGCGCCGAGTTCATCGTCGTCATTACCGGCGAGATCATGACCATGCCGGGCCTGCCGAGAGTGCCGGCGGCGGAGTCGATCCGCATCAACGAGAGGGGGCTCGTCGAGGGCCTGTTCTGAGGCCGACACAAGGGATGGGAAGCGACGACGGGGACAGGTGCCGCCTGTCCCCATCTCGCATCATGTCGTCACGAGGCTGCGCCAGGCGCCGATCTCGCGGCACACGCGATCGAAGCGGAACTGCGACTCGCGCTCGAAGCAGGGGTCGGAGAGACGTTGAAACTTGACGTCGATGCGGGCCCAGTCGGCCTCGCTGAGGATCGTCTCGGCAAGATCGAAGAAGTGCCCCTCCTCCCACGTCATGTGGCGGCGCTCGTGTTCGAGGAACGCCCTCGCCACGTCGAGGAAGCGCTCGCGCCGCGTCTCCGGCTCCATCAGCATGTCGATCAGGGCGCGTGAGAAGCGCTGCAGCTCGCGGCTGCCCTCCTCGTGCTCGGCCTCGAGCAGGCGCAGCTCGGCGCCGGCCTCGCGGTCGCGTTCGGCGATGGCGCGGACGATCAGGTCCTCCTTGGGGTGGTGGTAGAGATCGGGGAAGGTGCGCAGGAAATCGGCGATCTCTGTCAGCAGCTCGTAGTCGGGCAGGCGGCCGTTCTCGAGCAGCACCACCTGGCGCTCAAGCAGATCGAGCAGCCGCGCGATCTTGCGGTGCTCCAGGCGCAGAACCTCGATCGGATGGGGCGCCATGGTGTCCTCCTCTTTCCCCATTTCTTCCGCTGGGGGTTGCCCGATAGTCGAAGCCACGATCGGGGGGACGCCTTGACCTGGGTCAACAGGCGCCTCGAGAAGCAACACTAATTGTTGAGCTACGTCAGACTTCTGGAGGAATCGTAAGGCGATGAGCGAGGCAATCGGGATCGCGGCTCGGGACGTCCCGCCGGGCGGCATCGGCCACAACTCGGCGGCGGCAACGATCCGCGTCGAGGCGCGCTTCTTCAACAGTCTCGCGCGCTACACGGCGAGCGAGCGCTTCGCCGAGCAGATCGAGGTCGAGGCCGGCACGACGGTCGGCGACCTGATCCGCCGGTTCCGGCTGCCGCTGCCGGAGATCTTTCTGGTGCTGAGGAATGGCCGCGACATTACTCCGGGTCTCTATCAGGGAGGATCGGTCAACATGGCGGCGCCGGTCGACGACGGTGACGTGATCGCGTTCTCGGGCCCGGTGCCCTATAGCTACGGCTACGGCGCTCCGATCGTATAGGGGCGGCTCGCGCAGGCCCGCTCCTCGCTCTGCCTTGGCTATCAAATCGGCAGGCTGCCGCGTTTTCGCGCAGGTCTTCGGTCCGGAACCCCGCCAACGGTCGAATTTGTGGCGCGTCTGGAACTGGCGTAGCCTTTGCTTGACCTTCGCATCGGGTTGAGCAGAGGGGACGAGCTTGCCCACCGCATTCGACGAGATGAACGGCCTCGGCAACGGCGTGCGCGCGCCCTACGTGGCGGTCGCCCAGTGGCTCGGCCGGCAGCGACTCGAGGATCTCGAGCGCAAGCTCGCCGATGCGGAGACGCTGTTCCGACGCATCGGCATTACGTTCAACGTCTACGGCGAGGCCGACGCTGCCGAGCGGCTCATCCCGTTCGACATCGTGCCGAGAGTGATCGCCGCGCAGGAGTGGCGCCGGCTGGCGGCCGGGATCGAGCAGCGGGTGCGCGCGATCAACGCCTTCATGCACGACATCTACCACCGTCAGGAGATCCTGCGCGCGGGGCGGATTCCCACCGAGCTCATCGTCCAGAACTCGGCCTTCGTGCCGGAGATGATCGGCGTCGATCCACCACGCGGCATCTACTCGCATATCATCGGCGTCGACATCGTCCGCACCGGCGAGAGCGACTTCTACGTGCTCGAGGACAACACGCGCACGCCGTCCGGCGTCTCCTACATGCTGGAGAACCGGGAGACGATGATGCACACGTTCCCAGACCTGTTCGAGCGCAATGCGGTGGCCCCGGTCGAGGACTATCCCGATAACCTGCTGAAGACGCTCGCCAGCGTGGCGCCGGCAAATCTCGACCGCGAGCCGGAGATCGCGCTGCTGACGCCAGGCGTATTCAACAGTGCCTATTTCGAGCACTCGTTCCTGGCCGACGAGATGGGGATCGAGCTGGTCGAGGGGCAGGATCTCGTGGTGCTCGACGGCTACCTGCAGATGAAGACGACACGCGGACTGAAGCGCGTCGACGTGCTCTACCGGCGCATCGACGACGAGTACCTGGACCCGCTCGTGTTCCGCCCGGATTCGCTGCTCGGAGTGCCGGGCCTGTTCGACGTTTATCGCGCGGGCAGGGTGACGATCGTCAATGCGCCGGGCGCGGGCATCGCCGACGACAAGGCGATCTACAGCTACATTCCCGAGATCGTCGAGTTCTACATGGGTCGGCCGCCGCTGCTCGCGAACGTGCCGACCTACAATTGCCGGCGCGCCGACGATCTCGCCTACGTGCTCGCCCACCTCGGCGAGCTGGTGGTCAAGGAGGTGCACGGCTCCGGCGGTTACGGCATGCTGGTCGGTCCGGCAGCCACCAAGGCGGAGATCGAGGGGTTCCGGGCCAAGGTCATGGCGCGGCCAGACAATTACATCGCCCAGCCGACGCTCGCGTTGTCGACCTGTCCGACGATGGTGGACAAGGGCATTGCGCCGCGGCACGTGGACCTGAGGCCGTTCGTGCTGGTCGGCGACCGCGTGCGGCTGACACCCGGCGGACTGACGCGCGTGGCGCTCAAGGAAGGCTCGCTGGTCGTCAACTCCAGCCAGGGCGGCGGCACGAAGGACACCTGGGTGCTCGAGGAATAGCCTTAGGACGCGAAACAGGGAAGGCCGAAGCCGAATTATGCTCGGGCGAACCGCACACGATCTCTACTGGCTGTCGCGCTACATCGAGCGCGCAGAGAACATGGCGCGCTTGATCGACGTCGGCTACCGCATCGGGCTCACGCCGCGGAGCGGGCTCGGCCGCAGCGAGGAGTGGCGCTCGACGCTGAAGAGCACCGGCTGCGAGGAGGGCTATTTCGCCAAGCACGATGAGATCGACGTCCGCAGGATCATCGATTTCCTGCTTTTCGATGCCGACAACGCCTCGAGCGTCAGGTCCTGTCTCGCGACTGCGCGGCACAACGGACGCGCGCAGCGCACGGCGATGACGAGCGAGATGTGGGAGTGCCTCAATCAGACTTGGCTCGACTACGCCAGGATCCGGCCGGAATCGATCTCGATCGGCGAGCTGCCGGATCTCCTGTTGTGGATCAAGCAGCGCTCGGCGCTGTTCCGCGGCACGCTGCTCAACACCGTACTGCGCCGCGACGGCTTCTTCTTCAGTCAGCTCGGCACGTTCATCGAGCGCTCCGACAACACCGCGCGCATCCTCGACGTCAAGTACTACCTGCTCCTGCCGCAGAACGAGATCGTCGGCGGCGGAATCGACAGCTACCAGTGGACGGCAATCCTGCGCTCCGTCGCCGCTCACCGCAGCTACCGCTGGGTGTACAAGGAAAGCTACAAGCCGTGGCGGATCGCCGAGTACCTGATCCTCAATGGCGAGATGCCGAGGTCGCTGCGCTACTGCGCCGACGAGATCGATGCGACGCTCGATGCGCTCGGCGCCTCATACGGGACGAGGAACGGGTGCCACGAGCACGCCCATGCCAATCGAACGCTGCTCGGGGATCGCGATATCGCGACCATCATCCAGGGCGGGCTGCACGAGTTCTTGCTCGATTTCATCGCCCGCAACAACCGGCTCGGCGAGGAGATCGCCCGGGTCTACCATTTCGTCGATTGAGGGCCGCGCGCATGCTGATCTCGGTTCTGCACCGCACGCGCTATGCCTACGAGAAGCCGGCCCGCTACTCGGTCGAGACGCTGCGACTTACGCCCTCCGAGCACGAGGGGCAGCGGATCGTCGAGTGGGCCATCGAGGCGCCATCGTTCGACAAGGCGATCCGGTTCCGCGACGGCTTCGGCAACACGGTGCATCAGATTGCCGTCAGCGGGTCGCACGAGGAGATCGTCGTCGAGGTCCGCGGGATCGTCGATTGCAGGGACACCGCGGGCATCGTCAAGGGACTGGTGGAGGTGGCGCCGCCCCGGGTATTCCTCAGATTTACGCCGCAGACGACGCCGAGCGGTGAGATCGTCGATCTCGCCCGCGCCGTGCACGGTCGCGACACGCTCGAGCGACTGCACGGGTTGATGTCGGCGATCCGCGACCGGATCGACTACCAGGCGGGAGAGACGCACTCGCACACCTCGGCGGCAGAGGCGCTGAATGATGGCAAGGGTGTGTGCCAGGACCATGCGCACGTCATGATCACGGCGGCGCGCGCGCTCTCGATCCCGGCGCGCTACATCACTGGCTACCTGATCGGCGAGGCGGAGGCGGGCCACGCCTGGGTCGAGGCCTGGGTCGAGGGGCTCGGCTGGGTTTCGTTCGATCCGGCCAATCGGATCTGCCCGACCGACCACTACGTCCGCCTTGCCGCGGGCCTCGACGCGACGACTGCGGCCCCGATCCGCGGCGCCCATCGTGGCGGCGATGGGGAAAGGCTTGACGTCGTCGTCGAAGTCGCGCAGCAAAGCGCCCAGCAGCAAAGCTGATCATTCGAACGCAAGAGGAAGGCGCGCGATGACCTACTGTGTCGCGCTGAGGCTCGATCGCGGACTCGTCTTCGCGGCGGATACCCGCACCAATGCCGGCGTGGACAATGTCGCGCAGTACCGCAAGCTGCATTACTGGCGCCAGCCGGGCAACCGCGTGCTGGTGCTGCTGTCGGCCGGCAATCTTGCCATCACCCAGTCCGTGGTCAGCGTGCTGAACGAGCAGCTGTCGGCGGAGGATCGTGACGGGCCGACGCTGCTCACCGTTCCCTCCATGTATCGCGCGGCGCGCCTCGTCGGCGATGCCGTCCGCGAGGTTCGCCGATCGGACGGGCCCGCGCTCGAGGCGAGCAAGACCGGCTTCTCGGCCTCCTTCATCCTCGGCGGGCAGATCGGCGACGAGGCGCCGCGCCTGTTCCAGATTTATGCCGAAGGCAACTTCATCGAGGCGAGCGACGACACGCCATTCCTGCAGATCGGCGAGCACAAGTACGGCAAGCCGATCCTCGACCGCGTCGCGCGGCCGGCGATGCGGCTTGGGGAGGCGGCCAAGCTCGTCCTGTTGTCGTTCGATTCGACGCTGCGCTCGAACCTGTCCGTCGGGATGCCGATCGACCTTCTGGTCTACGAGCGCGATAGCCTCGACATCCGCCGGCAGAAGCGCATCGGCCAGGACGACGAGTATTTCAAGACACTCTCTCAGCAATGGTCCGAGGCGCTGCGCGAGGCGTTCCAGAAGATAGACGAGTTCAACGTGTGATCTCGCCGGCCGGGCCGCTGCGAGCGCCGCGGCCGATGCCGACGTAGGCGAAGCCGGCCGCCTCTGCCGCTGCCGGCTGGAACACGTTGCGCAGGTCGACAAGCACGTTGCCGGCCATGCCGGCTCGCACGGCGCCGAGATCGAGGGCGCGGAACTCGTTCCACTCGGTGACGACGACGAGCGCGTCGGCACGCTCGGCGGCGGAGAGTGCGCTGTCGCACCAATGGACCCCAGGCAGCAGCGGCTCGGCCTGCTTGCGTCCCTCGGGGTCGTAGGCGCGCACGGTGGCGCCGCGTGCCTGAAGCATCGGCACGATGACGAGGCTCGGCGCGTCGCGCATGTCGTCGGTGTTGGGCTTGAAGGTGATGCCGAGTACGCCGATCGTCTTGCCGGCGACCGAGCCGCCGCAGGCGCGCTCGACGCGGGTCGCCATGGCGATCTTGCGCTCCTCGTTGACACGCTGCACCTGCTCGACGAGCGACACGGGGGCGCGGTGCTCGCGGGCGATGCGGACCAGGGCGGAGACGTCCTTGGGAAAGCACGAGCCGCCGTAGCCCGGACCCGGATGCAGGAACTTGTCGCCGATGCGCCGGTCCTTGCCGATCGCGCTGGCGACCTCGTGCACGTCCGCGCCGACCTCCTCGCACAGATCGGCAATCTCGTTGATGAAGCTGATCTTCATGGCGAGGAAGGCATTGGCCGCGTACTTGGCGAGCTCGGCGGATTCGCGGCTGGTGAAGATCACCGGCGCGTTGCGCAGCGAGAGCGGTTTGTAGAGCGTCTCCATCAGCGCCCGGGCGCGGGCATCGTCGACGCCGACGAGAACGCGATCCGGGTGGGTGAAGTCCTGGATTGCCGAGCCCTCGCGCAGGAACTCCGGGTTCGAGCACACCGCATACTCGCCGGCCGGGTTGGCGGCGTTCAGCCGGCGCTCGATCTCGCGGCTGGTTCCGACCGGCACCGTCGACTTGGTGGTGATGACCGTGAAGCCGGTGAGATGCGGGGCGAGTTCCTCGACCGCGGCGAACACGTAGCTGAGATCGGCGTAGCCGTCGCCGCGGCGCATCGGCGTGCCGACGGCCAGGAACACGATGTCGGCATCGCGCACCGCCGGGCCGAGGTCGCCTGAGAAGCGGAGCCGGCCGGCGCGCATGTTGCGCTCCATCAGATCCTCGAGCCCGGGCTCGTAGATCGGCGAGCGGCCGGCCTCGAGCTCGGCGAGGCGAGCAGGATCCTTGTCGACGCAAGTCACTATCCAACCGAACTCGGAGAAGCAGGCCGCCGAGACGAGGCCGACATAGCCGCCGCCGATCATGCAGATCTTCACGTTCTGGGTCCCCCTCGAGTGGCAGGGCCGCACCGGCGTCGGGCGCGTGCGAGGCTTCTCTAGCATCCTTGGCCCGGTCCTGCCGCCCCCCGATTCGGCGATCGTTGTGGAATGGCTGACGGCGTATACCCCGTAGCGGCCAACCGGTTCGCCCAAATGCCACAATCACGTGACATTGGCCGCTCGGAAATCCGGCAATCGGGCTCTTGTCGGCGCTGCCGCACCGCTTGCGCCAATCGGCGGAAAGTCCGATATCCCACTCGGCCCAGGCGCGGCTGCGCTCGCAGCGCCGGCACTTGCGACGGACCAGATGGCTGAGACCAAGGACGTGCTCCAGGAACGCCGGACCGACCGCGGCACGCGGCTCTCGGTCGTCATACCCGTGCTCAACGAGAGCCGCGGCCTCGATCCGCTGCTGGCGCGGCTCGTTCCGGTTCTCGATGCGACCGGGCTTGCATTCGATATCGTGTTTGTCGACGACGGCTCGACCGACGATACGCTCGCCATGCTGCGCCGGCTCCACGCGGCCGACCCCCGCATCCGCGCCGTCTCGTTCAGCCGCAACTTCGGCAAGGAGATCGCGGTTGCGGCGGGCCTCGAATACGCCACCGGCGACGTGGTGGTGCTGATGGACGCCGACCTGCAGCACCCGCCGGAGATGATTCCGGCGCTCATCGCGCGCTGGCGGGAAGGCTACGACATCGTTTACGGGCAGCGTACCGACCGCGATGCCGACAGCCTATCGCGACGCATTCTTGCGCGTGCCTTCTATGCGGTCTTCCGCGTCCTCTCGGGCACCGAGCTGCCGACGAACGCGGGCGACTTCCGGCTGCTCGACCGGCGTGCAGTCGACGCGCTCAATCGGCTCGGCGAGCGGGCGCGGTTCAACAAGGGGCTGTTCGCCTGGATCGGGTTCAAGTCTACCGGCATCCCTTTCGACGCTCCCGATCGCGTGCACGGCGAGCCGTCGCGGTGGCGACCGCGCAAGCTGCTCAGGTTCGCGCTCGACGGTCTCGCCTCGTTCTCGACCATCCCGCTCCGGATCTGGTCCTATGTCGGGCTGGCCTTCTCGGCGCTCGCCTTTGCCTACATCGTTCTGTTTCTCGCCAAGACACTGCTGTTCGGCATCGACCAGGCCGGCTTCCCGACGCTCGTCATCTCGATCATGTTCTTCGCCGGCGTGCAGCTGATCTCGCTCGGCGTGATAGGCGAGTACCTGGGGCGTATCTATGAGGAGGTGAAGGCACGTCCGCTCTATCTCGTGGCCGAGGAGATCGGGATCGATGCCGGACCGGCGGCGGGCCAGAAAACGCCGCGGGCGATTGCAGATCGCGTGCGCGAGACCAGCGTCGACGCGGCCGAGTAGCATAGCGGGGCAGCCGACGACATGGGGGCCGGGCCAGCGCTACTCATCCTGACCGCCGACGACTACGCGATGACCGAGGGCGTCTCGCGGGGCATCCGCGAGCTCGCCGCGGCACGGCGCCTTTCGGCGACGAGCGCGATGACGAGCATGCGCCACTGGCCCGAGCAGGCGCGGGCAATCGCGCCGCTGCGCGATCGGATCGCTGTGGGCCTCCACTTAAACCTGACGCTAGGGGCGCCGATCGGGGCAATGCCGCGCCTCGCCCGGTCCGGCACCCTGCCACCGCTCGGCGCGATCGTCGGCGCTGCGATCAAGGGCGCGATCGATGCCGGCGAGGTGAGGAGTGAGCTCGAGCGCCAGCTGGATGCATTCGAGGCCGGGCTCGGCCATCCTCCGGACCACGTCGACGGCCATCAGCACGTGCATGCACTGCCGGGGATCGCCCGCGTCGTCGCCGAGACGATCGCACGGCGCTATCCGCGGCTGCCGCCGCTGGTGCGCAATCCGGCCGACCGGGTGGCACGCATCGTCGCCAGGCGGACGGCGGTCGCCAAGGCACTGACGCTTGCATGGCTGTCGCGTGGCCTGGCGGCCGAGCTGGCTGGCCGAGGGCTTCCCACCAACGACAGCTTCTCCGGCGTGACCGATTTCGAGCCGCAGGCGACGGCGCGCGACCTCGGTCGTGCTCTGCTCGGCGCCGGCGCGGCGCATCTCGTGATGTGCCATCCGGGCTACCCGGATGCGGAGCTCGCGAGCCTCGATCCCGTCACCGCACGCCGGCTCGCGGAGCTGCGACTGCTCGCGGCCGATAGCGGGATCGGTGCGCCGATCTGGCATGCGGCGCGGGCGGCCGACGGGCCGGCGATCGATTGGCACGGCATCATCGGAGCGGTGGGATGAGCAGTGGTGGCGAGCAGAGGTCCGGCCGCAGCCCGGTGCAGCACTGGGCGGGGTTTCTCGCGAGCGGAGCAATCGCGTTCACGGTCGATGCCGGCGTGCTTGCGGTGCTCACGCGCGGGCTCGGAATCGATCCGTTTCTGGCCCGGCTCGCTGCCATTGCAGTGGCGATGGTGGCCGGCTGGCTCGCCCATCGCCGCCTCACGTTCGCGGTCACGGCGCCGCCGACGCTCGCGGAGTTTGCCTCCTATGCCACGTTGGCGTGGAGTGTGGCGGCATTCAACTACGCGGTCTATGCCGCGGTGCTGCTGCTCGCTCCCGGAACCGATCCGATCCTGGCACTCGTCGTCTCGTCGCTGGCGGCGATGACCGCGAGCTACCTCGGCATGCGGCTCGGCGTGTTCCGAAAGCGGCGTGCGGGCTGACGCCCGGGCGATTGGCGCCGAGGCTCAGCGCTCGCGGAAGGCCTTGGCGAACTGGTCCTCGATCGGCTTCCACAGGTAGGAGAGCGCGGTCCGGTCCTCGGTCTTGATCTGCACGTCGGCCGGCATGCCGGGGATCAGCTTGCCGTTGCCGAGCTTGGCCAGCTCCTCATCGGAGATGGTGATGCGCACGAGGAAGTAGGAGAGGCCGGTGCGCTCCTCGTGGGTCAGGTCGGCGGCGATGCGACTGACGGTGCCGAAGATCTCCGGCGTGGTGCGCGAGTTGAACGCCGAGAAGCGGATCGCGGCCTCCGCTCCGGGCCGCACTTGCTCGATGTGGAGTGGATCGATCTTGGCCTCGACGACGAGCTTGTCGCCGCCCGGCACGATCAGCATCAACGGCTCGCTCGGGTTGATGACGCCACCGACGGTATGCACGGCGAGCTGGTGCACGTAGCCCGCTTGCGGCGCGCGAATCTCGATGCGCTTCAGCTGGTCCTCGGCGGCGACCGCGCGCTCGGTGAGCTCGGTCATCTTTGACTGGCCCTCGCGCAGCTCCTTGACGATCTCGGTCTTCAGCTCCTGCTCGCGCTGCAGCATGTGCAGCTCGATCTCGGCGATCTTGCCCTTGGATTGCGCGGCCGATGCCTGCAGCTGGGCGCGCTCGCCCTCGAGACGGGCCGCCTCACGGCGCAGTGCGACCATCTTGGTGGTGGTGACGAGCTGCTTGGCCTCCAGTGTCTCGAGGCCGGCCAGCTCCTTGCCGATGAGCTCGATCTCGGTCGCCTTGGAGTCCTTTTGGGCGACGAGTCCGGCGATCTCCTCCTTGAGCTGGGCAATGCGCTCCTGGAGCTGTGCCTTCTCGCCGGCGCTGGTCTTGCGCCGGCTCGAGAACAGGCTCTGCTCGCCGTGATGGATGTCGGCGATCTCCGGCTCGCTTCGGCGGGAAGCGAGCGCGTCGGGCAGCTTGAAGCCGGCGGCGTCGTCGCGCTCGGCCTTGAGGCGGGCGGTGCGGATCGCCAGCTCGTCGATCTGCTTGGAGATCATCTGCAGGTTGGCGCGGGTCACCGTCTCGTCCAGCCGGACGAGCAGGTCGCCGGTCTTCACGTAGTCGCCGTCCTTGACTGTGATCTGGCCGACGACGCCGCCGGTCGGGTGCTGCACCTTCTTGACGTTGGAATCGACTACCACGGTGCCGGGCGCGATCACAGCACCGGCGAGGGGCGCGGTCGCGGCCCATCCGCCGACGCCGGCGAACAGCACCAGGACGACGAGGAAGCCGCCCATCATGTAGCGCGAGAGGTTGGTCGAGGGTCCGCCCTCGGGCAGGGCCGGCAAGTCGGAGCGCGACATCAGGTGTCTCCCCTGTCGCTGTCGACGACGACCTTGAGCCCGGGATGATCGACCACGGTCGCGGTCGCGGCACCGCCGGCGCTGGCGCGCTGGGGCATCGGCGGCGGGCCGCCGCGCACCGGTGCCGGCTTGACGATCTTGCGCAGAACCTCGTCGCGCGGCCCGAGCGCCTGCATCTGGCCGTTGGCCATCGCCAGGACGGCATCGACGCCGGCGAGAGCAGAGGGGCGGTGGGCGATGACGATGGCGATGCCGCCGCGGCGGCGGACCGAGCGGATCGCGTCGGTGACGGCGGAATCGCCGACCGCGTCGAGATTGGAGTTGGGCTCATCGAGCACGACCAGGAACGGCTCGCCGTAGAGCGCGCGGGCGAGTGCGAGGCGCTGGCGCTGGCCGGCGGACAGCGACTGGCCGGCCTCGCCGATGCGCGTCTGGTAGCCCTCCGGCAGATGCACGATCATCTCGTGGCAGCCGGCGTCACGCGCCGCGGCGACGATAGCCTCGGCGGTTGCGTTCTCGTCGAAGCGGGCGATGTTCTCGGCGACCGTGCCGTCGAACAGCTCGATGTCCTGCGGCAGGTAGCCGATGTAGCGGCCGAGCGTGTCGGGCGCCCACTGGTCGAGCGCGGCGCCGTCGAGGCGCACGGCGGAGGCCTCGTGACTCGGCGCCCACACGCCGACGAGGGCGCGCGCGAGCGTCGACTTGCCGGATGCGCTCGGGCCGATGATGCCGAGGCCGTCGCCGGCATTGAGCTGCAGATTGACGTTGACGACCGTCGGCTTGCTCTGGCCGGGCGGAGCGACGACCAGGTTCTGCACCGTCAGCGTCTGGGTCGGCTTGGGCAGGCTCATCACCTCGGCGCTCTCCTGCGCGAAGGCGGTGAACAGCTCGACGAGGCGGCGATAGCTGTGGCGCGCGGAGACGAACGAGCGCCAGTGCGTGATCGCGCTTTCGATCGGCGCCAGCGCGCGCGACATGGTGATCGAGCCGGCGATGATCGTGCCGGGCGTCACCTGGCCCTCGAGCACAAGGTAGGCGCCGAGGCCGAGGATGCCCGACTGCAGCAGCAGGCGCAGGATCTTGGTCAGCGTGCCGACGCCGCTCGCCGCGTCCGCCGCCCTGACCTGATCGACGAGATGGCGCGCGCTCGCCTCGTGCCAGCGCTTGCCGATGCGCTCGCCGAGCCCCATGGCGCGGATCACCTCCGCATTGCGCCGCGCAGCCTCGCCGAGAGCGAGCCGCTGCGAGCCGCTCTGGGCGGCGCTCTTCAGCGGGCCAGAGCTGGCGACTTCGGTCCAGAAGGTGAGGCCGACGAGGACCAGCGCGCCGGCGGTCGCAAACAGGCCGAGAATGGGATGAAGCAGGAATACGACCGCCAGATAGACCGGGATCCACGGCAGGTCGAACAGCGCCGTCGGGCCGAGGCCGGACATGTAGCTGCGGATCTGGTCGAGGTCGCGGACGGGCTGCATGCCGTCGCCGCCGTAGCGCGCCCGGAGCGGCAGCAGGCGGACGATGTCGAACACCTTGCCGCTCAGCTCTTGGTCGATTCGGAGGCCGACGCGGCCCATGATGCGGACGCGGAAGAAATCCAACAGGCCGTAGGCGATGTAGAGGCCGGCCATGAGCACGGTGAGGCCGACGAGCGTCGGCACGCTGCGCGAGGTCAGCACCCGGTCGTAGACCTGCAGCATGTAGATCGAGCCGGTCAGCGCCAGCACGTTGATGACGCCGGAGAACACGCCGACGCCGTAGAACGTCGTCGCCGAGCGCTTCAACGCCGCTGCGACGGCGTTCGCCTGGGTCTTCACATTGCGTCGCGTGGGCTTGCTCATGAACCATCGACCCGCTGTCTGGCGTGCCCCTGCCGCTGGAGCCGCCCGCTCCCGTGCGTTGGACGCATCCTTACCGGTACAAGGTTCATGCCACGTCAACTCGGCTCGGCGGCAGTCGGGTTGGGGCCCGATTGGCGCCGGACGATGACGTCCAAGCCAGCGATTTGTGCCAAAGTGGACCGCTTCCCGTGGTCAATCGTTACCATATCCGGCCACGCCCCCCTGTTTCCGGGAAAGCACATCCGCCGCGCTCAGCTGGCGCCAGCAGCCCCCTCCGCTCCGCTGGCGCTGATCTCCAGCCGGCCGACTGTCACTTTGCCGTCGGCGCCGCGCGCCCGCAGCTTCGGCGGCCGGTGCTTGAACACCGTTTCGGTCAATTGTTTGAGAAGCCCGCCGACCACCCGCTGGTCGCCGAGGGTGAGCACGATCCACGGGATGGTTCCGGCGCGCCACTCGTCGGGCCTCAGTCGCATCGGTGCCTCGATCTCGCCCGTCAGGCGGCGGTCGGTGTCCTCCGAGACCAGCGCCCACAGCACCGCGCCGACCGGGGTGACGAGGCCGGTCGTCTTGGCCTGGGCCTCGGCGAGCGCGAACTGGCCGGTCAGCACCGCGGGCGCAATCAGCCACTCGAGGTCCTGGAGGGTGTGGTGGCGGGTCGCCTGCGCGCGCATGGCCAGCGCGACGATCTCGCCGAACGCGGCCGCGATCTGTTTGGAAGCGATGGCCCTCTTCCTGGCCTCGTCGGGGTCGAGCGGAGCATCCGTGGACGCGCCAGTGGGTGGTGACGCGGGCTCCGCCACCGGCGGATCGCTCGCAGGCTTCTTGCCGAAAAACATGTGCCGCACCTATGAAACATCGGACGCCGCGCCGGCCTCGATGACGCGGCAGTCCGAGCCCTGTGCTCAGTATCGCTCCTTTCTAGCCTTTCTGTGACGGACCGATCAATCGCGATCTCGCGCACTTCGCCGCGGCGCGGGCGCCGGGCGCGGCAAAGCACGGCTGCCTGCGAGGTCGAGCTATGGTCCGCCGGTGGCGGCGGTGGTCAGGCCGTCGAGGGCCTTGGCCATGGTTGCGAACACCTCGTCCTTGCCGGAGATGCCGTAGCGCGCCTTCAGCGCGTCGGGGGCGGTGTAGCCGATACGGACTTTTCCGCTCGCGTCCTGCCAGGCCAGCACTTTCAGCGGCAGGTCGAGGCCGATCTCGGGCTTGGCCTGCATCAGCGGCGTGCCGAGCTTGGGGTTGCCGAACATCAGCACTTCGGCCGGCGCCATATCGAGACCGGCGGCTTTCGCACCGGCGGCGTGGTCGACGCGGGCGAACACCTTGAGGCCCTTCGCCTCGATCGCCTTGGCAAGCGCATCCAGCGTGTCCTTGACTGAAAGTGCACTTTCCTTGACGACCAGCGCCTCGCCGGCGGCAGCGGGTATGGCGGCGGCGATGGCGAGGGCAACGAGCGCAGATCGGAGCATGGCTGGATTCCTTGTGACGAGAGCGGTTTCTCCGTTGCAAGACTAGCCGGGCGGCGGTGACCGCGGCGAGGCGGCGCGGCCGGCTCTGACGTACTTGTGATGCGGCCGGCGACACTGGAGATGCTCAGGCAGCAGGCAAAAAATGCCGCGTCGAGGGGGCGAGCTTAGGGCCAGTCAACTCTTGAAGCTCGCGCCCGCCACTTTCCTTCTCCCTCGGGAGAAGGTTGCCGAAGGCCGGCAGAGGGGCTTGCCCACAACGGGCCTTGTCATCGGCGACACGTCCCTCACCTCGCCCCCGGGCACCCTCTCCCGTCCCGGGAGAGGGAAGCGAACGGCGCGCGCCGAGGAGTGAACCACTCCGGGAGCCGGTTGCCTGGTCCTCGCTTGCAGCGGACCTGCGGCGATGGTCGATCCTCGGTAGGCTACGGTCCGGGTGCAACGTCGCCTCCGCCGAGCCGGCGGTGGGTCCAGATGAAGTAGATGTTGCGGGCGTAGATGGCCAGCCCCATTGCCTGGCCGAGAATGAACACCGGATCGACCCGGTAGATGGCGTAGGCGAGAAGCATCGCGCCGCCGGCGAGCGAGAAATACCAGAACATCTCCGGCACGATCGAGCGGCGCGCCTTCTCGCTGGCGATCCACTGCACGATGAAGCGCATCGAGAACATGAGCTGGGCGAGAAAGCCGACCGCGAGCCAGGCCTTCTCCGTGCCGGGCGTTTGGGCCCACCACAGCGCGATCTTGGACAGGAATTCCATGGCGTCGGTCCAGCCTCTGCTGCTCGGCCCGGCCGCTGGGCGTGTCCGGGTCCTCGTTTCTGGTCTATCGGAGAATCAGGATTTGTCGGCGCGTGGCAGACGGCCCGCTGCCGCACGCGGCTTGAGGCGTCGACCAATGTCGGCGACGCGGGAGCCTTCAGGAACGCCCTCGACGATCGTCGGCACCTTGGTTCGGCGCCTGAGCCAGCTCACGCCGACGAGATCGTAGAGGCCGACGAGCGCCCGATTGAGGTTGTTGTACTTCGACACGCCGACTTGGCGCGGGCGGTCGTTCACGGGCACATGGGCCGTCTCGTAGCCGTAGGTCTGAAACAGCGCCGGCAGGTAGCGGTGCATGCTGGTGAAGAACGGCAGGCGCAGGAACACCTCGCGCCAGTAGACCTTGATGCCGCAGCCGGTATCGGGGCAGTCGTCCTTCAGCACCGTGTCGCGGATCCAGTTGGCGGCTTTCGAGGCCCATCGCTTGGAGCCCTCAGCCTTGCGCTCGGTGCGCCAGCCGTTGACCAGCGCCGGGCCCTCGGTGCCGGGCGCGGCGAGGCGAGCGACGAGGCGCGGGATGTCGCGCGGGTCGTTCTGGCCGTCGCCGTCCATGCTGGCGATGATCGAGCTCGTCGCGGCGAGGATGGCGGAGCGCAGCGCGGCGCTCTGGCCGCTCCTCTCGCCGTGCCGGAGGTAGCGCAGGCCGGGATAGGCACCGGTGGCGATCAGCGCCTTGACCTCGGCGCCGGTGGCATCCGTGCTGGCATCGTCGACGACGATCAGTTCGGCCAGCATCTCGCGCGGGACGTTGGCATACGTCTCCTCGACGAGGCGGCCGATGTTGCCCGCCTCGTTCAGCGCCGGAATGACGACGGTGATGCGCATAAATGCCCTTGGGTTGCGCGGAAAGGACGGCACAGTCCTGTCAGATTCGCTTCCCGCGGGGCCGAGAGTACCAGTCTTCCAGAGACACACTCAACCTTGTAAATGAGCCTGCACAGTCTTGTCGGGGGCCGCTCGGTGGCCTTGGCCGGCCTGCCTTTCCCGCGAGAGATCAGAGACATGGGAACGCCGCATCGGGATACGCAGGCCACCGGGGTAGGCCGCTGGACTGGGCTGCTCGCATTGGCGCTGGCGGCGCTGCTGGCATTTCGACTCGCCGCCTTGTGGATGAACCGTACCGATCTCTTCTTCGACGAGGCGCAGTACTGGTCGTGGAGCCTCGAGCCGGCATTCGGCTACTATTCCAAGCCGCCGTTGGTCGCCTGGGTGATCCGGCTCGCGACCGACAGCTGCGGGATGTCCGAGTTCTGCATCCGGTTGCCGTCGCCGCTCATTCACACGGCGACGGCGGTGGTCGTCTTCATGCTGGCGCGCACGCTCTACGACGCGCGCACGGGCGCGATTGCAGCGCTCGTATTCGCCACCATCCCCGGCGTCTCGGTCTCGGCCGGCATCATCTCGACGGATGTGCCGCTGCTGTTCTTCTGGGCGCTGGCGCTGCTGGCACTGGTGCATCTCTTCGAGTCGCGGGCGTGGTGGCCGGCGCTGCTGCTCGGCCTCGCGCTCGGGTTCGGCCTCAACGCCAAGTATGCGATGGCGTGGCTCGTCGGCTGCCTCGCGGTGTACCTCGTCGTGACTCCGGAGCGGCGCTCGATCCTCACCGACGCGCGCCTCTACGTGGCGCTGGCAATCGCCGGCCTGCTGATCGCGCCCAACCTCGCCTGGAACGAGGCGCACAGCTTTGCCACCTTCGCCCACACCGCCGACAATGCGAAATGGAGCGGGCGGATCGGCAATCCGCTGAAGGCGCTCGAGTTTCTCGCGGCGCAATTCGGCGTGTTCGGGCCCATCCTGTTCGCGAGCCTGATCGTCGTCACGTGGCGCGCCTGGAAGGAAGGGCTGCCGGCCGCCGATCGCCTGCTGCTCGCCTTCTCGCTGCCGCTGATCGTCGTCATCACCGGGCAGGCGTTCCTCTCTCGCGCGCACGCAAACTGGGCCGCCGTCTCCTATGTCGCGGCGACGGTGCTGGTGACCGCGACGATGATCCGCGATTTCGAATGGCGCTGGCTCAAGGCGTCGCTCTCGCTGCACGTACTCGTGGTCGCTCTCGTCGCGGCGGCGACGGCGCTCGCCGGGAGCGTGGCGCTGCCCGACGGCCGGGACCCATTTGCGCGCACGCTCGGCTGGCGCGCCGTGGCGGCGGCGACGCGGGCCGAGCTCGAGGCGGCGCGTAGGGCCGGCCGGCCGTACGCGGCGGTGCTGACGGACGAGCGCGCGCTGACGGCAGAGCTCCTCTACTACATGCGCGACGAGCCAACGCCCATCCTCGCCTGGCGCGAGTCCGGACGACCGAAGGACCACTACGAGCTGACGCGGGCCTACCCGAGGGGTGGGCCGGAGCCCGTCATTCTGGTCAGCTTGACGGAAAAGCCCACGCGCATCACACAAGCGTTCCGGAAGGCCGAGCTGATCGCGACGCGCGAGGTGCCGGCCGGGAGCAGCGAGGTGAGGCGCGTGACGTTCCACGCGCTCGCGGGGTACGACAGTCGATGACCGCTGGCGATCGCGTGCGCCCCGAAGGCCGACGTCAGGTGCTCGGCGCCGAGGGCTTGTCGGAGACGTTCGTGCTGCTCGACAACAGCCTCGGACGCGGCCGGCCGTCGCTGCTGTTCACCGAGCCTAAGGCGATCGTCGAGGCTTGGCGCGCAGAAGAGGTAGCCGACGCGCTCAGGCGGATCGAGGACGGCCTCGCCGCCGGCCTGCACG
This sequence comes from Pseudomonadota bacterium, assembly GCA_040752215.1. Lineage (GTDB taxonomy): Bacteria > Pseudomonadota > Alphaproteobacteria > Rhizobiales > Hyphomicrobiaceae > JBFMEX01. The sequence continues at coordinate 50,283 of JBFMEX010000067.1, forward strand.
CGGCCGGCTTCCTCGCCTACGAGCTCGGCTACGTGCTGGAGCCGCACCTCGCTGCGCTGATGCCGAGCTATCGCACCGTCCCGCTGATATGGCTGGGGCTCTACGCACCGCCGCAGCAGATGACCAGCAACGAGGTCGACGCCTGGCTCGGTCAGCACAAGCTGAGCGGCAGCTACGAGTTCGCCGACGTGACCCGTGCGTGGGATCGCGACGGGTATCTCCGCCGCTTTGCCGAGGTGCAGGAGAAGATCCGCGCCGGCGATATCTACCAGCTCAATCTCACGTTCAAATCGCGGTTTCGGCTCGAGGGCTCGCCGCTGACGTTCTATCAGGACCTGCGCCGGCGCCAGCGGGTCGCGTTCGGCGCCATCGTCGACACCGGAGCGGCGACGGTTCTGTCGGCCTCGCCGGAGCTGTTCATCGCCCGCGACGGCCGCACGATCGAGACCCGGCCGATGAAGGGCACCGCGCCGCGCGCCGGCACGCCGGAAGCCGACGCGGAGGCGCGCCGCGTGCTGGCGAGCGACGTCAAGCAGCGGGCCGAGAATTTGATGATCGTCGACCTGATGCGCAACGATCTCGGCCGCATGGCGGAGATCGGCAGCGTCGAGGTGACGGATCTGTTCACGGTCGAGACCTATCGCACGCTGCACCAGATGACGTCCGGCATCCGCGCGCAGCTGAAGGAGGGGGTCGGGCTCGCCGCTCTGTTGGCGGCGATCTTTCCGCCGGGCTCGGTCACCGGCGCGCCGAAGATCCGGGCGATGGAGCTGATCCGCCAGCTCGAGACCGAGCCGCGCGGCGTCTACTGCGGGGCGATCGGCCACATCTCGCCGCAGCGGCATTCGCTGTTCAACGTCGCCATCCGCACGCCGGTCGTGTTCCGCGACGGGCGCGGCGAGATGGGCATCGGCTCGGGCATCGTTTTCGACAGCGTCGGCGAGACCGAGTACGCTGAATGTCTGCTGAAGATGAAGTTCCTGATTGATCCGCCGAAGCCGTTCGAGCTGATCGAGACGCTGCTCTACGCGGGCGCGCAAGGCTTCTGGCTGCTCGATCGTCATCTCGATCGGCTCGCCGCCTCGGCGCGCTACTTCGACTATGCACTCGACCTCGCGGGCGCACGGCGTGCGATCGAGGCGGCGGTTGTCGGACACGAGGACGAGCGATTGCGCGTGCGGCTGCTGCTGGCCGAGGACGGCAGCGTCTCGGTCACGACGGCGCCGCAACCGGCGCAGGCGCCGGGCGCGGTGATGCGCTTCGTCGTCTCGCAGACGCGAATGCGCAGCGCCGATGCGTTCCTCTATCACAAGACCACGCGGCGCGAGCTCTACGACCGCGAGTGGAAGCACTACGCCGACGCGGTCGGCGCCGACGAGGTGATCTATTTGAACGAGCGCGGCGAGCTGACCGAGGGCAGCCGCACCAACATCTTCCTGGAGCACGACGGCGTACTGTCGACGCCGGAGCTCGCTTCCGGCCTCTTGCCCGGCACGCTGCGTGCAGAGTTGATCGCCGAGGGCCGGGCGCGTGAGGCCAGGCTCACCCTGGCCGACCTTGCCGCCGCCGACGCGGTCTACCTCGGCAACTCGGTGCGCGGGCTGGTGCGGGCCGAGCGCATGCCGACGGGCTGACGAACTCCGTATTCACCATGCTGGCAGGCGGGTTATCCCTATCGAAAGGAGGGCGGGGCTAAACTTCGACCCTCTGATAGCCTGCGCGGGATGAGCGCCATGAGCGATGATGCCGGATCGCCGGCCCGCCGCACCGCCGGCAACGGCGCCCTGCGCGCGGTTGCGGATCGGTCTGGCGAGCGCGACTGCGGGCACTGGCCGGGCGGGGCGAACGTCAAGCGCATCAACGTGGCGCTGCAAGGCGGTGGCGCGCACGGGGCGTTCGGCTGGGGCGTGCTCGATGCCTTGCTCGCCGATTCCAGGATCGAGATCGAGGCCATCTCCGGCACCAGTGCCGGTGCCATGAACGCGGTGGTCGCCGCGCACGGCCTCGAGAGCGGCGGCCCGACCGAGGCGCGCGCCCGCCTCGAGGCCTTCTGGCGCCGGGTCAGCCTGGAGGCGGTGGCGAGCCCGATCCGGCGCTCGCTGCTCGACATGCTGTTCAGCAACTGGAACCTCGACCACAATCCGATGCTCGCCCTGTTCGACATGGCGACGCGGGTGGTCTCGCCCTACCAGTTCAATCCGCTCAACCTCAATCCGCTGCGCGACATCCTGGAGCGCGAGGTCGATTTCGCCGCGGTCGCCTCGTGCTCGTGCCTGAAGCTGTTCATCTCGGCGACCAACGTGCTGACGGGCGCGGGGCGGGTGTTCACCGACGGCGAGATCACCGCCGACGCGGTGATGGCCTCGGCCTGCATCCCGTATCTGTTCCAGGCGGTGGAGATCGACGGGGCGCCCTACTGGGACGGCGGCTACATGGGCAACCCGGTGCTGGCACCGTTTCTCGGCTGCTGCTCCTCACCGGACGTGCTTCTCGTCCAGGTCAATCCGTTCTGGCGGCCGACGACCCCCAAGACCGCGCGCGAGATTCTCGATCGCGAGCATGAGATCGCGTTCAACACCGCGCTGGTGCACGAGCTCGCCCACATCGACTTCGTCAACCGCTGTCTCGACCAGGGCCAGCTCGCCGGCTTCGGGCTCCGGCGGATCTATCTGCACGCGGTCGGCGGCGGCGCGGAGCTGGCGCGGCTCGCGGCGTCGAGCAAGCTCAACGCGGAGTGGATGTTCCTGACGCATCTTCGCGACCTCGGACGCGCGGCGGCGGCGCGCTGGCTGGCGGAGAGCTTCGATTCGATCGGCACCGCCTCGACGATGGACTTGTCCCACGTCCGCCACCGCCCCCTGCACGTGCCGGCGGGGCAGGGGTGAGGCGCTGACCGCGTCGGGTCGTGCGTGTCGCGTCGTTGGTGTGGGCGATGCAGAGAGTGCGAGGAGGTGATGGTGAGCGCCTACCGATTCACCGCCTCACCCGCAGCCGCGGTCGGGGCTTCCGGCGTCGTCTTGCCGTTCGGGCTCGGGCCGAACAGGGCTGCCAGGATGAACACCGAGGCGAGCACGGTCAGCGCGACCGCGATCGCGATCTCGCGTGTCGACATCCTGATTCGACGAGTGATTTCGGGAGTCTCGAGCTTCCGCATCATCATGGGTCATATGACCCGGTGACGGGGCGGCCCCGCCAGAGTGCCGAGTGCCGCGCGACAGAACAGCACATCTATGGTGAGATTGGCCCGGTCTTTTCCGGTGATGCCGGCGCGCGGAAGCTTCGACCTGCTGCAAGCGGTGTCCAGCGCTGCATCAACGAGCGGCGCCTATCGCTCCGTGGTTCCCGGCATTCGCGGCGTGGCCGCGCGCGATCGACGACGGCACGGGTCGGAATTCCGCGCGGCACCGGATGCAACCGCTCGCGCGCATCGGGCTGCACTGAAACGGATACGGCCGCGCGCCAAATTCGGGCGCCGCGCAGCGACGGTCCGACGTGCGGCTGTGCCAGCCTCAGAGCCCGCGCATGATGTTGCCGAGGATCAGTACCAGATGGGCGAGCAGCAGCGCCCAGAACTCATTGCCGGTGACGAGCGGGATCTCGGCCCCGAACAGCTTGACGATCAGCACCGCGACGGTGAGCACGATCGCGAGCGTGAAGGTCAGGATTCCCGGTGCCTTGAGGCCCATGTCGTTTCTCCCCTTGATGCTTTCGCCGATCAGGTGGCGCGCGTGCGCGCGAGATGCGGATGGCATGGCTCGGATCTCCCTCATCCCCTTTGCCTACGCCCGGCCCGTCAGGGCAGCGATTCGTAGCGCGTTGTCGGCGCTTATAGCAGGCGGGAAATCGTGCGGCAGCCAAAGGGCTGCGAGGCTGTGGGAAACTCTGTGAGAGTCCTGCATCGGCGCGTGGCGACTCTCGTTCCGTGATCCCCGCTTTCGCGCGGTGGCCGCCGCGCGCGGCCAGCGGTTGGAACGAGTCGACCGTATCGCAGGGCTGTGAGCTTGCCCGTGGCGATTGGTTTTGCTGGTGCGTCCGACTCCGCTCTGGCGAGCCGGCCCGACGCTCGAAGAGGGCCGCACGTCAGCTCGGGTTGGAGGGAGCCGCGCGCCGGCGTGGGCGCAGCAGCCGGCGCAGCATCGCCAGCAGCACCAGCGCCGCGAGGCCGAGGCCGACCACCGCCACGGGATGCTTCTCCCAGATCAGCAGCGGGCTGATCCGTCCGTCCCAGGCGAGCCGCATGTCGGCCGCGGCGGCCAGCGGGTCGATGAGGCCGTCGTCGCGCAGCATCATTTCGACGGCTGCCGACTGGTCGCGGCTGGTGACGATCGCCGCGCGTACGCGGTCGGCCGACAGCAGCTGCATCTTGCCGGGGTCGTTGGCCACCGCCAGCAGCACGCGCTCGCGCGGCGCCTTGCCGAGCCCAGTCAGATAGCGGGCGAGCGTCGATAGCTCGCTCTCGCCGAGGCCGCGCGCCAGGCCCTTGAGCTCCCTGTCGTCGAGATCGAGCAGCGTGTCGCGCGTCTCGCGGGAGATGCTGGCAAGGCGCTGGGCGGAAAGGCGGTCGCCGAGTCCGAGCAGGCGCGTCAGCGAGGCGCGGGTGAAATCGGACGCTTTCGCGCGGCGGTAGAGCCCGAGCTCGACCACCTCGGGCAGACGGTCACCGGCGACCGCGGCCCAGGCAAGTCCGTCGGCAAGCGAGCGCGTCTCGCGCGCAATCTCCATTCCGGCGGGGGCGAGGCGCACCACCGCCTCGTCGAGGCTGCCGTCCTCCAGCCGTTTCATGAGGCCGGTCTCGCCCTCGCCGGCGAGTGCGATGGCGACGACCTCGTCGAGCCGGCCGAGCCGGTCGGCGCTGACGCCGTCGAGGTAGCGCTTGAAGCGGTCGCTGCGTTCGGCGACCTCGAGCGCCTTGGCGTGGGCGGCGCGGAACTCGTGCCAAATCTCGACGATCCGCTCGGCGGACTTGGCGCCGATCTCGCGCACGTGCTCGCCGATCTGCTCGGCGATGCCTTTGGCCAGCTCGTCCTGCACCATGTCCTTGCTGGTCTTCGACTTCATCTCGTCGGCGACGATCGGCAGCACGCCGTGGCGCAGATCCCAGAAGTCCTTGGCGATCAGCACCACGCCGATGCCGCCGGCGACCACCGACACGAGGCGGGAGAGGATCGAGCCGACCATGCGCTGGCCGATGCGGGTCGTCATGTTTGCGAGCTGGCGGCGCATCAGCAGCAGCGCGGCGCCGGTGATGCCGCCGCCCGACTGGCGGATGATGTCGCCCGCGCCGATGTCGACGCTGCCTTTGGCGAGATCGAGCCCGAGCTCGCGGCCGGCGTCGCCGGCGACGACGCGCGAGACGGTCGAGCCGTAGCGGGGGCCAAGGAATGCCTGCAGGCAGGTCAGCGTCGGCCCTGCGGCATCGCGCGCCGCGGTCTCGATCGCACCGCCGACGCGGTTGCCGACGCCGACGGCGAGGCTCTCGATCGCGGAGGTCACGGCCTCGGACTTGTAGACCCGCTCGGCGACGGCGGTCGCCAGCTCCTGGGCCTTGTCTTTCGAGCCGAGCGACTGAATCAGGCTGCCCCAGCTGGTCTCGCTCCGGACCTCGGCGACCGCCAGGTCGACGCGGGCGTCGATGATCGCGTCGAGACCGCCCTTCTTCCACTCTTCAGCGACCACCGAGCGATAGTCGAAGCCGGCAAGACCGTGGTTGAGCGCCTTGACCGTAATCGCCTCGATCGCGGTGCGGAACGCGGCCTCGTCCTGCGCCTGGCAGGCCTCATAGTCGGCCCGCGTCATGACCGGGGCGGCGAACAATGGCTGGACGGACGCGCTCACGAGGGAGAGGGCGGCGAGCGACGATACGAGGCAGCGCAGAGAGTGTTGCAACCGGGGCTCCAGGCAGAGGCGGTCGGGGTGAGCCGGGACCCGCCAGGGTCGTGCGGCATCCTTATAACGCCAATTGCGCGGGTTTGGTGACAGATGGGCGGAGTATCTGCGAGATTGATGCGCCGGTCCGGCGGTGGCGGCAGGATCGCTGCCGTTCTCCGGCCGCGACGGCCGGCAACGGGCTCGGGGGAGAATTGGCGCATGAACGAGGTGCTGCTGGGTGTGCTCGGTTACGTGGTGGCGCAATTCGCGATCGGTGCCTGGGCCTCGCGGCGGATCGCGACCGAGAGCGACTTCATCAATGCCGGACGGCAGCTCGGCATGGTGCTCGGCTCGTTCACGGTGTTCGCCACCTGGTTCGGGGCAGAAGCGATCGTCGGCACCGCGGGGCAGGTCTACGAGAACGGGCTCTCGGGCGCCGAATCCGATCCGTTCGGCTATGCGGTAGCATTGATTGTGTCGGGGCTGCTCTTCGCCGCTGCGCTGTGGCGGCGGGGGCTCGTCACCTTCGCTGATTTCTTTCGGTCCCGGTACTCGCCGGCCGTCGAGCGACTGGTGGTCATCCTGCTGGTGCCGGGCGGCATGTTCTGGGCCGCGGCGCAGATCCGTGCGTTCGGACAGGTGGTGAGCTCGGTTTCGGACCTCGACGTATCGGTGGCGATCTCGGTCGCCGCTGTGGTGGTCGTTGCCTACACAGTGCTCGGCGGCCTGATGGCGGACGCGGTGACGGACCTCATACAGGGTATCGCTGTCATAATTGGACTCGTCGCTCTGGCGGCGCTGGCCGCCTCCGAGCTCGGAGGTGTCTTGGCGAGCCTCGCCAAGGTCGAGCCGGCACGGCTGCTCGTGCTCGGAACAGAGGAAGGCGGCAGCTGGCTCGCCGTCGTCGAGCGCTGGGCGGTGCCGGTGTGCGGCACCATCGTCGCCGTCGAGCTGGTGTCGCGCATCCTCGGCTGCCGTAGCGCCGAGGTGGCCCGCCGGGCGACGGTGCTTGGCGGGGTGATCTATCTCGGCGTCGGTCTCATTCCGGTCTACCTCGGGCTCGTCGGTCCGCAGCTGATCGAGGGGCTGACCGGCGACGCGGTCGAGCAGGTGGTGCCGGAGCTGGCCGGGAAGCTGCTGCCGGGACTGCTGTTCGTGCTGTTCGCCGGGGCGCTGATCTCCGCCATTCTGTCGACGGTCGATTCCGTGCTGCTGGCGGCCGCCTCGCTGATCTCGCACAACATCGCCATGCGACTCGTCGAGGCGCCGACGGAGCGGACAAAGCTCGTGTCCGTCCGAGTGACGGTGGTGGCGCTGGCCGGTGTCGCGTTCATGCTGGCGCTGGTGGCCCAGTCGATCCGCGACCTCGTCGAGGTGGCCTCCGCCGCCGGCAGTGCCGGCGTCATCGTCTGCCTGGTATTGGGCCTGTTCACCCGCATCGGCGGCCCGGTGAGCGCCGCAGCGGCGCTGGTCAGCGGGGCGGGGGTTTGGCTGGTGGCTTTCGTGCTCGAGCTTTCCGAGACGCCGTACCTCTTTGCCATGGGGATCGCGCTCGTGGCCTATCTCGGTGCGAGTCTGGCTTTCAGGGAAGCTTCGCAAGTTGCGCAAGACGCTGGCTAATTGCGCGTTAAGCATGATCGGGCAGCTGGCTTCGCCGTTAGCTTTGTTGGGGTAGACTGCGCCGGCTCACGCGAGGGGGCTGCGGCCAAGTGTTCCGGCTCGGCCGGCGTCGGGCCACCGAGGGACCGCGACATGGTGTTGAGCCGCCTTGCAGATTTAGTCCTCGGGGCGCAGTGCGCGCCTTCGTGCGACGGGGGATGGCGGACGTATTGCCTCATTTCCGTCATGCCGGGGAACCACCACCTTCCAGCCCGGGTGGCCGCGTTGGGAAGCCTTGGCAATAAGTTGAAGCGGCGGGGCATGGTACAGCACCAGGGTGCTGGTTTACCTGCAACTTCGACTCGGTTGTCGGAGCCATTGCGGCAGGTTGACCTATCGCTTTCGGTGCCGGCTGTGGCACAACTCGCAAGGTTGCTGGGGGGACCGCCGACCAGAGGGTCGTCTTCTGAAATCCCAAGCTGCGGCCCCGCTCGCGCGGGGTGCGATCACGGCAAGACGCAACGAGGCTGGGCTTCCCGGCGCTCACGGTGCGAACGACACAACGAGATCCCGGCCGCTGCGGCCAACACAAGCGGATCCGATCAGGGGAAACACACAAGGGCCCGAGGGCCGACGACCGAGCCAGGACCTCCTAATTGGGGTCTTGGCTCAGCAGGAGACGATGGGCTAGGTAGGCCCCTAGAGCAAGTTCACAACGAGCCGAATTAAGAACATGAGCATCAAAGAAAAAACGAGCGGACTCCAAGGTGAGATCAGGCTTGCCGGCGGGCGCGTGGGCGTGCTGCTGGCGCATGGGCTCGCCGGCAGCCCCATCGAGCTCCGGTTCCTGGCGCATGGGCTCGCCCGCCAGGGTTATACGGTTCACTGCCCGGTCATTCCGGGCATGACGTTCGGCACCGACGTGCTCGGCCTGTCGCGCTGGCAGGACTGGTACCGGTCGCTCGAGACCGCCTATGAGGAGTTGGCCGCCAAGTGCGACACGGTGATCGTCGGCGGGCTGTCGGTCGGCTCGCTGGTGGCGATGCGGCTCGCGGCCAAGCGGCCGGAGGGCATCTCCGGGCTGATGGTGTTCGCGCCGACCTTCTGGCCCAACGGCTGGGCGATCCCCAAGGCGCTCTATCTCTTCAAGCTGGTGCAGCAGCACTGGCTGGCGCGGTTGTTCCGCTTCCACCAGCGTCCGCCCTACGGCATCAAGGACGAGCGCATCCGCAACTTCGTGATCGAGAGTTTCCGCGCCGACGGCCGCACCAGCGAGAGTCTGTTCGCGCGGGCCGGCGGACTGGTGCTCGAGTTCCGGCGGCTCGCCCGCGACGTGAAGCGCGTGCTCGGCGAGATCCGCCAGCCGACGATCGTGTTTCATCCGCGGCACGACGACCAGAGCGATCTCAAGAACGCGTTCCTGCTGCAGCGGCGGATCGCCGGCATGGTCGAAATGGTGGTGCTGGACGACTGCTATCACCTCGTGACGCTCGATCGCCAGCGCAACGTGGTGATGGATCGCTCGATCGAGTTCGCGGCCCGGCTGACGGCGCGCGAGGCCGATGCGGTGGTCACCCGGGTGCCGAAGGGGAGCGCGGTCGCCGAGTAGACGAATGGAGCATGGAGCGCGGCCCTGGTGGCCGCGCTTCCCGTCCTTGCCCTCAGATCATTGCAGGCTCGCGCAGCGCGGCAGCGTCGACGGCGCGCGTTTCCAGACGAACGTCTTGCCGAGCATCTTGAGGCCCTTGTAGCCGGTGACGGTCAGCTGGTCGCGGCTCTCCAGGCGAACCTCGACGCTGTAGGCCTTGCCGACCTTCGGGTCGTAGACCCAGCCGGCGTCCCAGGCGCCGTCCGGTTGCGGGGCGAGATTGCCGAGCACCTGCAGGCCGCAGATCGGACGGGCGCGCATCTCCGGCTCGGGATTGTTGCCGTCGGTCAGCGGCTCGCCCTTGTCGTTGTTCGGCTCCTTGAGCCAGACGATGCGGCCGCAGAGCTGGCCCTTGGCGTCGCCGGTGTCGGCACAGGGACGGATCTCGACTGCACCCTTGCCGGTGTCGTCGAACCAGATGCCGGTCTCGGGCGGACCCGGCGGCTGAGCGGTCGCGGCGGTGGCTGGCTTGGCGGGCGCAGTTGTGGCGGGCTTGGCTGGGACTGCGGTCGCAGGCTGGGCAGGCCTGGGCGCCGGCGCGGCGGCAGAGGGGCTCGCCGATGGCCGCGGGGCGCTGCCGGCGGGCGGGACTTGCGCTGGGGCCGCGGAGCCCGAGGCCAAGGTCGCTGCGGCGACGAGTACCGGCAGCCACGGTGCATGAGGTCGATGACGCATGACAATGCCTTGTAATCTTGCGGGGTTGCCTGATCCAGCGGCTACGGGAAGAAAGCGGCGAAAGCACGATTGGAGGATGCGGCCAAGTGGCGCTCGGCCTCGTCGGGCCGGCCTCTCGCCGCAATCTTGGCGGCAATTGGCCCGCAGGCACGGCAGGTTAGCCCGATCTATCCACCAGAGCGCGAGCGGCACGGAGGCGAGAATGACGACATGCACCGATGGCGCGCGAGCCGGCGGAGCCGGCCTTGGCCCCTCCGGGCTCGGGCGGCTCCACCGTAGCAACCACTGCGCTTTTCGCCATTCTCCTGCCGGATCGATCCTGGCGGACGCGATGCCGCCGTGCGTCTGGTGAACAGATCGGGTTAACTCGTTTAAGGATACGGAAGTGGCAGCGCGATTGCGTGAGGACTATATACTCGGGGCAATGCTTGGGACTGCGGGCCGCGGGCTCGCCGCCCCTCGCGAGTTCTTGTGGCGTCCCGGCTCGCTGGCCGGCTTGCTGCCCCGCGGGGCATGTGCGTCGCAGGCCGGAAGAGAGGATCGGTGCGGGCAATGATACTCACACTGGCGTTTCGCAATCTGTTTCACGACCGCATCCGCCTGGCGGTGACGCTGATCGGCATCCTGTTCTCGATCGTCCTGGTCGCCGTGCAGCTCGGCCTCTACCTCGGCGCCAGCCGCATGATCACCGCCAACATCGATCATGCCAAGGCCGATCTGTGGGTGATGACCTACGGGGCGAAGAGCTACGAGGACGGCGCGATCCTGCTGACCCCGCGCGAGCGCCACCAGGCGTTGGCCACATCCGGCGTGTCGGCGGTGATCCCTCTGGTCGTTGCGTTCGCTGAGTGGCGCAAGCCGAGCGGCGGCAGCACGCGCGTCGTGGTGGTCGGCTCGGATGCCGAGGACGGCGGGCTCGAGCCGTGGTCGCTGGCCGACGGCACTTGGCAGGACATCAAGGCGCCGGACGCGGTGGCGGTCGACAGCAGCTACCTCAAGGAGCTCGACATTGCCGGGATCGGCAGCACTGCGCAGATCGCCAGGGGGCGGATCCGGGTCCGCGCGCTGACCGAGGGCATCCGCTCGTTCACGCAGTCGCCCTACGTGTTCACGCCGCTGTCGCGGGCGCGCAATCTGCTCGGCGTCGACGAGGAGCGCTCGACCTTCTACCTGGTGCAGCTGACTCCGGGCGCCGACCCGCTCGCGGTGCGCAAGGATCTCGAGCACCGGCTCGAGGGTGCGGAGGTGCTGACCACCGAGGAGTTCCGTGACCGCAGCCTGAAGCAGTGGCTGTTCCGCACCGGTGCCGGCGTGGCGCTGATCGGCGGCGCGCTGCTCGGCATCCTGGTCGGCACGGTGATCGTCGCGCAGACACTCTACTCGAGCACCAAGGACCATCTGAACGAGTTCGCCACGCTGCGAGCGCTCGGCTCCTCGTCGGGCTACATCCACAAGGTGATCCTGTCGCAGGCGGCATTGAGCGCGGTGATCGGCTATGTGCTCGGCATGGCAATCGCGCTCGCAGTGGTCTACTTCAGCCGCTCGACACCGCTGCCACTGGTTATGACCGGCGGCCTTGCGTTCTCGTTGTTCGCGCTGACGCTGTTCATGTGCGCCATCTCCGCCATCTCGGCGATCGTCAAGGTGACCAAGATCGATCCAGCCATGGTGTTCAGCCGATGAAGCGCGAGCCCGTTCTCGAAGCCCGCAATGTGGTGAAGGAGCTCGGCAAAGGTGCCGGCACGGTGATGGCGCTCAAGGGCGTCAGCTTGTCGCTGATGCCGGGCGAGCTGACGCTGCTGATGGGGCCCTCCGGCAGCGGCAAGACCACGCTCCTGTCGATCCTCGGCTGCATCCTTTCGCCGACCTCGGGCGACGTGCGCATCGACGGCCACACGACCGAGGGGCTGGATGCCGAGAATCTGGCGACGCTGAGGCGCGATCACATCGGCTTCATCTTCCAGTCCTACAACCTGTTTCCGACGCTGACGGCGCTCGAGAACGTGCGCATCGCGCTCGACGTGCGCGGCCAGAAGGGGTTTCCCGCCGCGGCGCGTGCCGAGGAGTGCCTGCGCGACGTCGGGCTCGGCCCGCGCATGATGCACTACCCGGGCAACCTGAGCGGCGGAGAGCAGCAGCGCGTGGCCGTGGCGCGCGCGATCGCCAGCTCGCCGTCGGTGGTGCTGGCGGACGAGCCGACGGCAGCGCTCGACAGCGAGAACGGCCATGCGGTGATGGAGCTGCTGGCGCGTATCGCCCGCGAGCAGCACCGCAGCGTGCTGGCTGTCACCCATGACCCGCGCACGCTGCGCTATGCCGACCGCGTGGTGCGCATCGAGGATGGCAGGATCGTCGGCGAGGAGCGGCGCCCGGACGGGCTCGATGCCGCCGAGATCACGGATTTGACGAAGAGGCGCAAAGCTCATGGTTAAGCTCGATTCCACTGTTTCCACCTTGCTGATCGCGGCGGCCGCGGCCGGGCTCGTCGGCCTTGTGGCCAGCAGCTGGCGGCACACCGACCCCTCGCCGGCACCTGCCCTCGCGGCATCGGAGGCCAGGCCGACCCAGGGCGGCTCCGGCGTCGGCCCGTGGGCGACGTCGGCCACGGGGCGGGTCGAGCCGCGCGACGGCGAGGTGCGGATCACCGCCCAGACGCCTGGCCGCATCGTCGAGATACCTGTCGCGGCCAACGACCGTGTGCTCGCTGGCGACCTGCTGGTGCGGCTCGACGACGGCGACGCCTTGCAGCGCATCGTGGCGGCCGATTCCGAGGTCGACGTGCGTATCCGCGAGCGCGACGAGGAGGAGGCCAAGGGCTCGGCGCTCGAGCGCCGCCAGGCGGAGGATGCACTGATCGAGGCCGAACGATCGCTGATGAGCGCACTGATGCGCTTCGACGAGGCGGCGGCGGATGTCAGAGCCAGAAAGGGCCAGAGCGAGGCGGTTCTGCGTGCGCGCGAGCGCGTCGCGGCGGCCCGCGAGCGGCTCGGCGAGGAGCGACGGCGCTTCGAGCGCCTGAGCGCACGCGGCGACATGCCGTTGCCGACCCGGCTCGAGGCGGCGGTGACACAGGCTCGCAGCGACCTCGTGCTCGCCTACAACGCCTACGAGCGGACCCACATCCGCGCGCCGTTCGATGGCAGTGTGCTGAGCGTGCCGGCCAAGCTCGGCGAGCTTGCGGTGGCCTCGCCGGAGGTGCCGCTGGTCACGTTCGGCGATCTCGCCGGGCTCAAGGTTCGCGCCGAGGTCGAGGATCGCGACCTCGCGAAGGTGCACATCGGCCAGCGGGTCGTCATCAAGGCCGACGCGTTCCCGGATCGCGAGTTCGGAGGCGTCGTGTCGAGCATCTCCTCGGCCCTCGGCAGCCCGCGTATCGCGACGCGCGGTCCACGCCGGCCGAACGACGTCGACGTGCTCGAGGTGTTTGTCGATCTCGAGGGGACGCCGCCGCTGCTGACGGGCATGCGGGTCGACGTCTTCTTCCGCGCCGAGAAGGCGACGGCGCTCCAGGTGAACTGAGCAAGACGGAGTGCTCCGCGCGCGGAGCCTCCCTCCTCGCACCAGCCCTTCGCCCAGTGCTCACGAGAGCGCCAGCAGCAACGTGCGGCCGCTGAGCAGCAATATCACGGTCGCCAGCGCCACCATCAGCACTCGTTCTGGCAGATATCGGGTGTTGAGCGCGGCGACCGGGGCGGCGACAACGCCGCCGACGACGAGCGCGGCGATGATCGGCCAAGGCGAGATTCCGACCGTCACCAGCAGCGTGCCGGCGATTGTCACCGTGACGAAGAACTCGGCCGCGTTGACGGAGCCGATGGCGGTGCGCGGGGCGACACCGTGGCCGACCAGCGTGGTGGTGACGATCGGTCCCCATCCGCCGCCTCCGATCGCATCGAGCAGCCCGCCGAAGAAGCCGAGCGGCACGGCGGCGGCGGAGCGAGCTCCAGACGTGGTGATCCTCACCCGCAGTGCCTTCCAAAGGATATAGCCGCCGATCAGCATCAGGTACGCACTGATCCACGGCCGAAGCACCGTTCCCGAAACGCCGACCAGGACCAGGCCGCCGATGGCGCCGCCAATCATGCCCGGGACCAGCAGCCGCAGCATCAGTCGCCGATCGATGTTGCCGACGCGCCAATGGGCGAGCCCCGAGGCCACGCTGGTGAACGTGCCGGCCGCATGCACGGAGCCGCTGACCGTTGCCGGCGGCAACCCGAAGCTCAGCAATACCGACGAGGTCGTGACCTTGTAGGCCATGCCGAGCGCGCCATCGACCAGTTGCGCGACGAAGCCGATGACGACGAATAGAAGGATCTCGGTCCAAACGAGGGCTTCGAGCTCGGTCAAGGTCCGTCCTCCGTTCCGGTCGGCAATTCTGGGAATTGCCGGCGAGGCCACGATTGCAGAGCGGTGTGCAGGGCATCGCGGCGATCGACGGCCCGGCGTCGGGTCAGGCGGGTTTCTTCGGCGCTCGCTGCGAGCCCGGCCGGCGGCGTCCCGCCCCGACCTATCAACTATACTGTAGCAACAATGTTCTCATGAAGGGAGCATACGCCAAGAAGAATAGAAAACCATTTCAGCAAGCGCGAATGGGAGAAACGAGATCGCACAACGGCCTGGAAGGGGCACCACGGCTCTGCGGCGGGATCGCACGTGGAACACGGCGCCCCGGCGCCGGCCCGTCGCACGTGCCGCGTCAGCGGGCGGGCATGCCACACGCCTTTAGCGACAAGCAAGGTCGAACAGCGCGGCGTCGCGTTGCCATCTGGTGGCCGCCAGGGGTTGGGGCCGCAAGGTCCGAACCCTATTACTGGCTCAGGCGTTGGCGCTCCGGGCGGTCGCCTCGATGTGCTGGGCGAGAGTCTGGTCGATGCCGAGGCGCCCTGCCAGCTGGCCGAGGAACTGCGCCTCGCCGCGGGTGTCGGGCTCGATGGCGATGCGGGCGGCGGTATAGACCTGGACCGCCTCGGCCGGCGAGCCGACCGCGCCGACGAGGTCCTCGACCGTCGCCGGATGGTTGAGCTCGTTGGCGAGAAACTCCTCGGCCGCGGCGTCGATGCCCGCTTGCTTCAGACTGCCGAGGATCTTCTGCTGCTCGGCGCCGTCGATGCGACCGTCGGCGGCGGCGGCGGCGATCATCGCGCGGATATAGAGCGCGGCGCTCTCGTTGCTGATCGCCTGCGGCTCGAAGCCGGAGCCCGACGGCGCGGCCTCGGGCACGAAGCTGCAGTCGGCGGCCGCGGGACGGCCCTCGGAATAGTTGCGATAGGCGCGATAGGCGAGGCCGCCGATCAGCGCCAGTGCGCCGAGCTTGGCCGCCTGCGTGGCAACCTGCCGCCCGGTCTCGGTGCCGAGGATCAGCGCGCCGAGGCCGCCGAGCGCGGCGCCGGCGCCGAGCTGATTGCTGGCCACCAGATCCTTGAGCTGGCCGAGGATGTCCTCGAGCGACTTGCCCCCGCTCATCTTTTCGATCGCCTCGCGCGCGCCGGTCGACTGGCCGATGCGCTCGGCGCCCTCGCGCGCGCCGGAGGTCGCCTGGCCGAGCAGGTCGCCGAGGATGTCGGTGATGCTGCCACCGCCATGCCCCCCGCCGTGGCCGCCACCCTGCGGGTTGAGCTTGCCGAGAATGTCGCCGAGGCCGCCGCCGCCCTGACCGCCCGGAAGCATGTTGCGTAGCAGGTCCTCGAGCCCGCCGGCGCCCCCGCTACCAGCGCCACCGCCGCTCTTGCCGCCGCCGAGGATCGATCCGAGCAGATCCTCGAGGCCCGTTCCGGCTCCCGGCGCCTGCGCTGCCTGACGCGGTGGATTGACGAGCTGCTCGAGCAGGCTCTTGGCGTCGAACATGTGCGATGCTCCTGGGGACGAGGGGGGTGCCGCGTGGCCACACTATGGAGGTACAACGTGCGAGACAACGTGCCGTCGGCGAATTTTCTTATTCCGCCGCGAGCGACTTGGCAGACGGACGCGCCGCACTACGGATGCTCTCGGACTCGCCCGCAGTTGCACCGGTGGGGGCCGGCTCGTCGGCTTTGCCGACGTAGCGCGCGAACAGCCGCCATAGGCCGTTCGAGATATCGTCCATCAGTGCAAACACGGCCGGGACGAAGACCAGCGACAGCAACGTTGAGGAGATCAGGCCGCCGATCACCGCGATCGCCATCGGCGCACGGAACTCGCCGCCCGAATCGAGCCCCATCGCCGATGGCAGCATGCCGCCGACCATGGCGATGGTGGTCATCACGATCGGGCGGGCGCGCTTGCGGCCCGCGTCGACGATCGCCTCGTTGCGCGGCACGCCACGGGCGATCTGCTCGACCGCGAAGTCGACCAGCATGATCGCGTTCTTGGTGACGATGCCCATCAGCATCAGGATGCCGATGACGACGGGCAGGCTGATCGGGTTGGCAGTCAGAGCGAGCGCAATGATGGCGCCGCCGATCGACAACGGCAGCGAGAACAGGATGGTGACCGGCTGCAGGAAGCTCGAGAACAGCAGCACGAGCACGGCGAAAACCATCATCAGGCCGGCAAGCATGGCCTTGGCGAAGCCCTCGAACACCTCGGACATGATCTCGGCGTCACCGAACTGGCGTACGACGATGCCGGCCGGCAGATTGGTCGCGGCCGGGAGCTTCATGACAGCCGCGAGCGCGTCGCCGAGCGCGGCGTTGCCGACGAGGTCGCCGCCGATCAGGATGCGGCGCTCGCGGTCGTAGCGGTCGATCGCGGTCGGACCCTGGTCGAGCTCGAAGCGGGCGACGGTGGCGAGCGGCACCGCGCCGCCGGCGGCGGTTGGGACTTTGAGCGTCTCGATCAGATGCCGGCTCTCGCGCGCGCTCTCGACGAGCTGGACGCGGATCGCCACCTGGCGGTCGCCGATGTCGAACTTGGCGAGGTTGGCGGCGACGTCGCCGATGGTGGCGATGCGCACGGCCTCGGAGATGGTCTCGGTGCTGACGCCGAGATCGGCAGCGATGTCGGTCAGCGGGTAGACGCGCAGCTCCGGGCGGTCGAGCTCGGCAGTGGAGACGACGTTGGCGAGCTCCGGCACGCGCTTCGCCTGGCTCGCGAGCTCGGCGCCGACGCGGCCGACCGTGTCGGCATCGCGGCCGGCGACGACGACCTGGAACTGGCGCTGGCCGTTGTCCTGGAGGAACCAGTAGCGGATGTCGGGAATGCTCTCGAGATCGCGGCCGATCTCGGCCTGGATCTCGAACTGGTGCAGCTGGCGCTCAGCACGCGGCAGCAGGTTCACGATCAGCGTCGCCTTGCGCACCTCGGCCCCGCTGCCGAGCAGATTGCCGCCGTTGACGAACACGTGCTTCACGTCGTCTCGCGTGTCGATGCGGCGCGCGATGGCATCGGTCATGCCCTTGGTGTCGGCAAGGCGTGAGCCGGGCGGCAGCTCGACTGCGAGCAGGATACGGCCCGAATCTTCCGGCGGGAGGAAGCCCGAGGGCAGCAGGTAGAAGCTGGCGATGGAGCCGGCGAAGATGACGAGGCCGAGCGTGACGGTCGCAATGCGGTGGCGCACCGACCAGCCGACGAGCCGCGTGTAGGCCCGGATCATGCGCCCTTCCGTCTCCTCCTCGCCCTTGTTGCGCATGAAGTAGGCGGCGAGCAGTGGCGTGATGAGCCGCGCGACGAGCAGCGAGAAGAACACCGCGAAGGCGACGGTGAGGCCGAACTGCTTGAAGTATTGCCCGGCGATGCCGCCCATGAAGCTCACCGGCACGAACACGGCGATGATGGTCAAGGTGATGGCGATGACCGCTAGGCCGATCTCGTCGGCGGCCTCCAGCGCGGCGCGATAGGCCGATTTGCCCATGCGCATGTGCCGCACGATGTTCTCGATCTCGACGATCGCGTCATCGACCAGGATGCCGGTGACGATGGTGATGGCGAGCAGCGAGACGAGGTTGAGCGAGAAGCCGGCGGCGGTCATGGCCCAGAACGCGGGAATGATCGACAGCGGCAGCGCGATCGCGGCAATGACGGTGGCGCGGATGTCGCGCAGGAAGACGAGCACGACCAGGATCGCCAGCGCTGCGCCCTCGAGCAGCGTCTTCATCGTCGCCTCGTAGGCACCGAGCGTATAGTCGACGAGGGTGTCGATCCTCTCGATCGCGATGCCGGGATTGGCGGCCTCGAGCCGGGCGACCGCAGCGGCGACGTCGGCGGCGACCTCGGTCTCGCTCGCACCTTTCGCGCGCGAGATGGCGAAGGCGACGATCGGCTTGCCGTCGAGGGTCGCGAAGGTGCGCGGCTCGGCGGTCGCGTCGGCGACGGTGCCGAGCTCGTCGAGGCGGATCTTGCGGCCGTGCGGGAGCGCGATCATGGTCGCGGCGAGGCTCTCGACGGACTTCTTCCCGGCGAGCGTGCGGATCGCCTGCTCGCGACCGGCGATCTCGCCGCGACCGCCGGCCAGATCGATATTGGTGGCGCGCAGCTGCCGGTTGACGTCGCCGGCGGTGATGTCGAACGCCAGCAGCCGGTCGGGATCGAGGGCGACGCGGATCTCGCGCTCGACACCGCCGACGCGATCGATCGCCGACACGCCCTTCACGCCCTGAAGCTCGCGCTTTACGGTGTCGTCGACGAACCACGACAGCTGCTCCGGCGTCATCGCGGGAGCGCGTGCGGCATAGGTGATGATCGGCAGGCCTTCGATGTCGAGGCGGCGGACGATCGGCTCCTCGATGCCGCGCGGCAGGTCGGTACGGATGCGCGAGATCGCGTCCTTGACGTCGTTCAACGCGCGGTCGGTATCGACCTCGAGCCGGAACTCGATAACGGTGAGCGACTGCCCCTCGGTCACCGTCGAGGTGATGTGCTTGACGCCATCGATGCCGGCGACCGCGTCCTCGACCTTCTTGGTGACCTGGGTCTCGAGCTCGCTCGGGGCAGCGCCGGCCTGGACGATCTGCGCCTGCACGATCGGCACGTCGATATTGGGGAAGCGCGCGACGGGCATGGCGCGGAAGCTCATGACGCCAAGCACCATGAGCACCAGGAACAAGACCAGCCCCGGCACCGGCCGCCGGATCGACCAAGCGGAGATGTTCCAATTCATCGCCCGGCCTCGCTGACCTTGGCGTCGGGCAGCACGGGGCGCACTGTATCGCCGTCGCGCAGGAAGGTGCCCGCGCGGGCGACAACCACATCGCCTTCGACGAGACCGGAGCGCACCTCGACTGAACCGGCGGCGGAGAGTCCGGTGGTGATCGCGCGCGTCGCCACCTTGCCGTCGACGACGACCAGCACGCTGGCGCCGGCGGGGCCATACTGGACCGCGGAGACCGGCACGGCGAGTCCGCGGCCCTCGGCGGTGGCGATGGTGCCGCGGGCGAAGCTGCCGATGCGCAACGCGGGATCGGCGCCGAGGAACACGCGCACACGGCCGAGACGGGTGGCCCTGTCGACCTCGGGCGAGACGAGGCGCACCGTACCCTCGCGCTCGCTGGCGCCGGTGACGGAAACGATCGCCCGCTGGCCCTCGCGCACCTTGGCGAGGCTGGTCTCGGTCAGCTCCGCGTCGAGCTCGATCTCGCTGTCGCGGATGATGCGGAACATCGGCTCGCCGATGCCGGTCGCAAGGCCGCCGATGCGGGCGTTGCGGCGGCTGACGATGCCGCCGGCGGGTGCGCGCACCTCGGCCTTGGCGAGGCGCCACTCGAGCTCGCGGCGCTGGGCCTCGAGCTGCGCCTTCTCGGCAGCGGCGACCTTGAGGCCGTCGCGCGCGGCGGCGAGCTGGGCGCTCGCGGTGCGGGCGGCGGCCTCGCGCTGATCGAACACGCTCTCCGACATGTAGCCGGACTTGGCGAGCGGCTTGGCACGCTCGAATTGGGCCTTGGCCTCCTCGAGGCGAGCCTCGGCGGCGACGATCTCGCTTTCGGCACGTGCGGCCTGCGCCGCAACGCGAGCAAGGCCGGCGTCGTTCTGGGCGAGCTGTGCGTCGAGCGTCTCGCGCACGAGGCGGGCGAGCACGTCGCCGCGTGCGACGCGATCGCCGATATCGACCGCGAGATCGAGCACGCGCAGGCCCTCGACCTCCGGCGCGACCAGGATCTCCTCGCGCGGCACCAGCGTGCCGGTGACGAGAACGGTCTCGTGGAAGTCGGCCAACGCGACGCGGACGACGGTGACCGCCGGTGCGGCCGGGCCGGCGGACGCCTCGCGCGCCCTCTCGGCCCGGCCGGCGAGCAACGGGAGGTGGCCCGAGGCGAGGAATGCCGCCGCGGCGGCTACGGCGAGGCCGAGGATGGCGGGAATCGCGCGTCTCATGGCTGCGCCTCGCGGGGGTCGGCGTCGTTTGCGCCCTGGGGCGGCGCGACCGGGTTCAACAGCTTGCTGACCAGCATGACGATCGCCGGCATCAGTGCCTTGCCGTCGAACGCGGGATCGACCGCGCGGCGCCAGATCATGCCGTCGCCGATCACCGCGAACACCTTGGCGATGGTGGCGACGTCCAGTTCCGGCGCGATACGCCCTTGCTCGGCGAGCCGCTGGAACAGGCTGGCGAAGCTGTCGTTGACGAAGGTGTCCACGGAGCGAAACGTCTCGCCGACCTGCGGGTTGCGGGTCGATTCGACTCCAATCTCGATGCACATCAGCCGCTTCTCGGCCGGCTCGTCGACGAAGTACTGCTCGCCGATGACGGACAGTGCGGCGAGGAAGTCGGGGGCCGCGGCGACGGCGGCGAAGCGGCTTTGGAACTCGGCGCGGTCGCGCTCGGCGAGGCCGGCGATCAATGCCTCCTTGGAAGAGAAGTAGACATAGAGCGCGCCGGGGCTGATGCCCGCCTCCTTGCAGATGTCGTGCATGGTGCAGCGGTGGAAGCCGCTGCGGGCGAAGCAGCGCTCGGCAGCATCGAGGATTGCCTCGCGACGCGCGCGCTGGGTGTCGGGTTTGAGCTTCGGCATCGGTTAGGGCTCTTTGCTCGGTGGTCGGTCGCAGTGCCGCGACGACGCGCGGGCAGGTGGTCGTCCCGCTGCTCGGCTCGCGGCTGCCGGGGGGCTTGGGCTCCACTCGGCAATAAGAAAACGAACGCTCGTTTTGTTTGTATCACTATTGCGGCGCAGTCAAGGCGATATGCGGGGACGGGCGACCATCTGGTCCGTGGCGGGGCTTCCGGTGCGTCGTGCCACTGCAGCCGGATGTGGGCGAGCGAGATTTGAACGGCCCCTGTGTGGGGGGTCCTTGAATGCCTCTCGATCAGACTGGCTCTCGGAGAAAATTATGCAAAAACAATATATAAGCATGCGTCTGATTACGCCGTGCGGGATCGGAAAGGCGGGTCCAGAGATCGTATGTTGGCAAATCAATTATCAACGAGATTGATAAAGGTTCGTTAGAAATTGACGATGATGATATTCGCAGAAGCCCACCACGGCCGGCGATCGGGGACGCGATGCCATGACGCTCGATACCATCCGCGCATGCGAGATCAGCGTCCGGCAGGTCCTACTCGAAATCCAGTCCGCCTCCGACCTTGTCGAGGCGGCGCGGCTCTATCAGCAGGCGCGAGGCATGGTGGCGAGCACGCTGGCGCTGCCCGGGGCGGACCCGCGCGCCGAGGCAGAGCGCGGCCTGCTGGCGCTGGCGCTCTACGTGCACTGCGTCTACCGAACCAAGGAAGCCGCGGCGCGCGGCGAGACGCGGCTGCTGAGCGCGGGTTAGCCGGCGCCCGCCACGGCAAGGGCGGGCGCGAAGCGGCGCGTGTGCGAGCCTCGATGCGTGTTTCGGTGCAAGGCTGTGCGCCGTGCTGTGCCGGCAGTGACAGCGATACCCGAGGAGACGCGCAACATGCTCGCGTAGTCGCATTTCCGCGCTACGAGCAAGCAATGGAGCGCATCCATGCACGTCACACTGAGGCCGGACCATGCCCAGGAGATCAGGGCGCTCGAGCAGGAGGAGATCGAGGCCACCTCCGGGGCGCTCATCCCGCTGATCCTCGGCGCCGTCGGTCTGTTCGGCGCCGGGTTCGCGGGCGGCGTGGTCGCCTGCAACATCGTCAACGATCGGCCGTGGTGGGAATTCTGATCCGCGGATCACGGTGCGGGCGGGCTGCCAGTGGTGCGCCGCCCGCGAGACGAAGGCGCTCCGCAAGGGGCGTCTTTGCGATTCTTGGGGGAGGGGAAGGCTGCCGACTTGCCTCGCGCTCGGATCCCCGCGAGCCGCCGCGAAGGACAAACAGACGTTGGCAAGTGAATGGCTAGTGTGGGCCACAGTTGCTTACCTTGAATGATCGCCGATGTCGCGCGCTCCGTTCGTCTGATCCGGTTAGCTCAGCCGAAGGTCAGGCCGGCGCGCGGGCGACCGAGACAAAGGCGAAGCGGCTCTCTTCCACCGGTGAGCTGTCCAAATGGCGGACGGTGCATTTGGCTAACCACGGCCCTCTGGCCGGCCAGCTCTCCGGCACGACCGAGCCGGCAAGGATACTGACAGCTCCGGCCACGGCCGAAGACGATGGCGATCTCGCCGGCAGTGACATGGCGGATCTCGAGCTCGACGCCGGCCGGACAGAAACTACGGACGGCCGTGGATCAGCCGTCCGCAATTCCGTCGCCGGGGACCTCAGCGGCCAAACCCGTTCGCGCTACGCGCTTCCCGCAAGCCAGCCCACGCACCTTGCTTGGCCTGCCACTGCCCACCGGGCCTGGCCCACGGACCTTGCTTGGGCCGCCACTGCTCACCGCGCTTGGCCCACGCACCTTGCTTGGGCTGCCACGACTCGCCTCGCTTGGCCCACGGACCTTGCTGGGCCTGCCACGACTCGCCTCGCTTGGCCCACGGACCTTGCTGGGCCTGCCACGGCTCGCCTCGCTTCGCCCACGGACCTTGCTTGGGCCGCCACTCCTCACCGTGCTTGGCCCACGGACCTTGCTTGGGCTGCCACGATTCGCCTCGCTTTGCAGGCTTGCAGTCGCGCGTGCGAGGGTGCGAGAGGCAAGGTCCCCGGTCGCCTGGTCCCTTGTGCTCGAGGACGACGCTGCCCCCCGGCTCAAGCCCGAAGCGCCCCTTGAAGACTCGCGTCGATTCGGGGCCAGCCGGGACCGGCATGGGAAGCGGCTTCGCGACCGGGGGCAATGGGGGACTAGCCGGGACCGGAGCGGGAAGCGGCATGGCGACAGGTGGCAATGGGGCGCCAGCCGGGACCGGGTCCGGACCCCCAAAGTGAAGCGGGCCACGGTTCACTCCCAAGGCCTTGCCGATGGATGGCGCGGTGATGCCAAGCGGGACCGCGGCGGGGAGCGGCTTGCCGATCCGCGGCAATGGGGTGCCACGCGGGACCGGAGCGGGAGGCGGCGTAGGAGGCGGGCTCGGTGCAACTCCGAATGGGCGTGAAAATGGTTTGCTGATAGTCTCTGCGTACGCGTTCGCACCCTCAACAATTGCGTCACCCACGTCGCTGACAACACCATCAGCAGCGCGGCCGACGTCTTTCACCACGCCTCCGATGTCCTCGAAAACCCCGGCCGACACGGGGGACGATAAGCCCGCTGCCAGCGATGTGGCGAGCAGTGCGGGCAACACCCAAGTTCGGGTGTTCGGGAGTCGCCGTACGGACGTATATTGAAGGGGTCTCATCGTAGTCACTCCTCTGATCTGCAGGTGTCATTGGCTCGGCGTTACGCCTCGCCTGCAGAACAGAGTGTCAGCATCACCCTGCGCGCTGCGGTGGCATTCCCCACAGTGGCCGCAACAGATCACGTCTGGCCGACTTGTGTCTTGGCTGTGGGCCCCTTATTCCCCGGTCGCCTCGTGAACCATCGCAGCAAGGCGGTCCACGTCCTTGACCACGAGACCGCGGCCGCTTCGCTCCAGCAAGCCGAGACGGGTCAGTCGATTGAGCTCGCGTGTTACTGCTTCCCTATGCGTGCTCGTGCGGTTGGCGATCTCAGCATGGGTCGGAATCGCAGGAATTCGAGCCGATTTTCCCTGCCTTGGAGCAACTTTGGCCAGGCGCAAGACCTCGGCGTCGATGCGATTTCCGACCGGAAGCACGCTGAACTCGTAGACACGGGTGGTCAATTCTCGGACTTTGGTTGCAAGATGCAGCAGCAGCGCCTGCGCGACCGCGGGCTCGGAAAGGACGTCCGCTCTGAACTTGGCGGCAGGAATGGAGGACACCGAGCAAGACGTTCGGGCTTCGACACTGGCCGAGCGCGGCGCGCCGTCGATTGCCGCAACCTCGCCGAACATGTCGCCGGGGCCAAGGTCGCAGAACGTGACAGACTTGCCGCCCATCGAGTAGATCGTCACGCGCGCCTGACCTTCGATGATCAAGAACACGTCGTTCGAGGCGTCGAGATGGTTGACGATCAGCTCGCCGGCACCGAAGCGGCGCATGGTCCAGTGCTTCTGCAGTTTGGCGAGCGTCTCCGCGGGCAGATGCTTGAATGCCGGAATGGCAGCGATCGGATTTGACGGCTCTGGGCCGCGTGGTTGTGACATCGCCTGCTCCTCGACGTACCCAAAGAGCGGAATTTCGGTATCGAAGGCACGACTCCTCGCAGCGCCGATCGGCAGCTCATCGATCTAGCCGGCAGAACGCACCGCCAAGAAGGTTTCCGATCGTACGGGCTTGCGAGGTGGCGCCGGGGGATCTTCTCGCCGTCGATGGCACGCGGGTCGAAATATAACCAATTATAATCTACACCTGCTGCCGATCCGCTCCCAGAGCCGAGAGCGCTGGGCACCGTGGTCGGTAGTTCAGCATCCTGTCAATACCTGTCGACAAGCGATGGGGCGCACCCGGACCGCGAGGCCGGAGTAATCGTAGAGCGCGCCCTGATGGCTCGCACGCTCGCCCATCGCGAGGTTCCATGGTAGAAACGTGTCGCCTTTCGCGAGATTGACGCCTGCCCGCATGAATTGCTCGCGCCGTTTGTTGTCCACTGGGAGCCGGTCCTGTGGGAGACAAAGCCAAAGCGCGCCTGACCGACATTCCAACTCCCCGCGGGGGAGCGACCGACGCCGAGCTGAGACGACGCCAGGATGAACTGACGGCTGCCCAGGAGCGCCTGCAGCACGTGCTCGCCGTCTGTCCTGCGATCGTGTACAGCACGCTCGCGTCGGGCGATTATTCGTGCACGTTCGTCAGCGAGAACATCTTGCCGGTGCTGGGGTACACGCAGCGCGAAATGCTCGATGACCCCGACTTCTGGACCAACGGGCTCCATCCCCAGGACACGCGCCGGGTGCTCGCGGAAATGTACCGGCTCATCCCCGAAGGCGGGGGCATCCTCGAGTACCGCTTTCGGCATCGGGACGGGCACTACCGCTGGTTCCAAGACACATTCAAGACAGTCTACGACGATTCCGGCCAGCCTCTCGAAATCGTCGGGTCCTGGGCAGACATCACACAGCGCAAGCTCGCCGAGTCGTTTCAGACTCTCTATCAAGCCAGCTTCAGGATCCGCGCGCCGCTCGGCCTGAAGACGTGGTTCGATGGCTTCCTTCGGACCGCTCAAGACGTCTTGCACCTGGACCGGCTGACCATTCTGCTCGCCGATCCCGAAGGTAAGTGGCTTCAAGCGGTAGCGAGCACCGAAACGGAGCAACCGCTGGAGAGCATCCGGGTTCCCATAGGTCCGAACGGCGGAGGGTTGGCCGCAGCCTACCAGAAACAGAGCGCGGTCATTTGCGATGGACAGGCCCCGGTGCCCGAAGCGCTGCGACTGAAGCCGCCATATGACCGGATCGAGGCCTTCCGCTCGCACGTCTTCGCCATCGTTCCTCTGCTCCTGCAGAACCAGACGATCGGCGTGCTGTCGGCAGGCTGGAAGGGGAGTCGACCCTTCGATCCGGCGGCGGTGGCGGCGTCGGTGGAGCCACTGCAGTTGCTTGCGACACAGGCCGCAGTGGCCACGGAGCATTCGCGTCTGTATGCCGCCGCCCAGCCGGTGCTGAGACGGTCGCTTCGATTGACCGAGGTCTACCCGGCGTTTGCGGCGGCGGTGAAGGCGCTGCTCGCCTACGACCGAATCGGAGTAGTCGTTCCTGAAGGCGACAAGCTGGTCATGGCGCTATCTGTGGCCGATCCTCCGCTAGCGTCATGGGAGGGACAGTCGTGGCCGAGCGCGGAGGGCACAGCCGGAGGATGGGTGCTCCAGGAACGCAGACCACGCCTTGTCCGCGACCTGTTGGGTGAAAAGGAGCACTCGTTCTCCGACGACACGTTCATGATCGAGGAGGGTGTTCGCTCGACGCTCATGTTGCCGCTGCTTGCGGGCGACGAGCCGGTCGGGTTCTTCTTTCTCGATAACCGGACGCCGGGCGCCTACACGGAGCGCGATCTCGAGCTTCTCGATCCGGTTGCCCAGCAGCTCGCGCTGGCGATCCAGAACAACCGTCTCCTCAAGGAGCTGCAAGAGCAGAGTCGAGAGCTCGCGCGATCGGTCGAGGAGCTGAAGGTGCTCGGCGAGGTGGCACAAGCGGTCAACTCGAGCCTCGATCTGCCGACCGTTCTCACCACCATTCTGGTCCACGCGGTCGCGCTCTCTGGCACCGACGGAGGAGCGATCTACGAGTTCGACGAGGCGCGCGGGACATTCGTCGCCCGCGCGACACACGGGATGGACGACGAGCTCGTCCGCGAGTTGCGCGCAAATCCCGTGCGCATTGGCGAGGGGGCGGTCGGCAGGGCGGCGGTGACCCGCAAGCCGATCGCATTTCCCGACATCGAGGTGGGCGACTACGAGCCACAACTGCGCAGCTTGCTGACGGAGGCCGGATTCCGGGCAATTCTCAACGTACCGCTGCTCAGGGAGGATCGCCTGTTCGGTGGGCTCGCCGTGTGCCGCAAGGCGCCCGGTGATTTTCCGCCCGCCGTTGTCGAGCTGCTGAGGACGTTTGCCGATCAATCCGTGCTGGCCATTCAGAACGCCCGGCTGTTCCACGAGATCGAGGAGAAGGGTCGCCAGCTCGAAATCGCCAGCAAGCACAAGTCGCAATTCCTTGCCAACATGAGCCACGAGCTGAGAACGCCCCTGAATGCAATCCTCGGCTACACAGAGCTGATCCTCGACAACATCTACGGCGACGTCTCCGAGCAGATTCGGGATGTGTTGCAGCGCTTGGAGAAGAACGGCCGCCACCTTCTCGGTCTCATCAATGAGGTTCTCGACCTATCCAAGATCGAAGCGGGATCGTTGTCCCTGGTCCTGACGGATTACTCGATGAGAGAGGTCGTGCAGGCGGTCGCCAATCTCATCGAGCCGCTTGCAACCGAGAAGGGGCTTGCACTCAGCGTGGATATCGCGGCGGACCTTCCGCCGGGTAGAGGTGACGAGCGCCGCATCACCCAGGTGCTGCTCAACCTGGCCGGAAACGCCATCAAGTTCACCGACGCGGGCGAGATCCGGCTTGCTGCGACCGCCGCCGACGGTGCTTACCTCGTGTCGGTTTCCGATACCGGACCCGGGATCGCAGAGCCCGATCAAAAGCGAATTTTCGAAGAGTTCCAGCAAGCCGAAGGCTCGAGCACGCGCGCAAAAGGAGGCACGGGACTGGGCCTGTCGATCGCCAAACGCATTGTCGAGCTGCACGGCGGACGGATTTGGCTGGAATCGACTCTCGGAACGGGGTCCACGTTCCGGCTCTCGTTGCCGGTTCGCGTCGAGGGTTGTGCGGAGGCCACATGAGCAAACGCATCCTGGTCGTCGAGGACCATGAGGACAATCGCCGGATCCTGCGGGACCTACTTTCGAGCGCTGGCTACGAGATGCTCGTCGCTGAGACCGGGCTCGACGGAGTCGCCATGGCTGGCCAGCACCGTCCGGACCTCATCCTGATGGATATCCAGCTTCCCGAGATCGACGGCTACGAGGCGACGCGCAGGATCAAGGCAGACCCGGCGCTCAGTTCAATCCCGATCATCGCCGTCACGTCATACGCACTGAGTGGTGACGATCGCATCGCGCTGGAGGCTGGGTGCTCCGCCTATGTCACCAAGCCCTTCAGCCCCCGCCAGCTCCTCGCCAAGATCAAAGAGCAACTCGCCTCGGCCGACTCGTGAAGGCGTTGACGTGCACACACCGGCACAAATCCTGATCGCCGATGATAACCCGGACAATCTCAACATTCTTCGGGCTCGCTTGGCTGCGCACGGCTACGAAGTCGTGACGGCGATGAACGGCGAGGAGGCACTTGCCCTGGTCAAGCAACGGCAACCGGACCTGATTTTGCTGGACTACATGATGCCGGTGATGGACGGCATCGAGGTTTGCCGGCGCATCAAGGGCGACCCGGGAGTCCCGTTCACCCCTATCATCATGGTGACGGCGAAGGCGGGGACCGAAAGTGTGATTGCGGCGCTCGATGCCGGAGCGGACGAGTATCTCTCGAAGCCGATTGATCAAGGTGCGCTTGTCGCCCGGGTGAAGTCGATGCTGCGCATCAAGGCTCTGACCGATACCGTGCAGCAGCAGGGGGCGGAGCTCGCCCGCTGGAACGCAGCGCTCGAGCAGCGCGTCGAGGCGCAGCTCCAACAACTCGAGAGACTGTCGCAATTGAAGCGGTTTTTCTCGCCGCAGCTGGCGGAGGCGATTGTGACCGGTGCGTCGGGAAACCCGCTTGCAAGCCACCGTCGTGAGATCGTCGTCGTCTTTCTGGACCTGCGGGGGTTCACGCGGTTTGCCGAGACCTCCGAGCCCGAGGAGGTGATGCAAGTGTTGCGCGGCTATCATTGCGAAATGGGCCGGCTCATCCTCGAGCACGAGGGAACCCTCGAGCGCTTCACGGGCGACGGCATGATGATCTTCTTCAACGATCCGGTCGTCGTTCCCAATCCCGCGGAGCGGGCCGTGCGTATGGCGATCGCGATGCGCGACCGCGTTGCTCATTTGGCTATCGGTTGGCGCAAGCGCGGCCTCGACCTAGCCCTTGGCATCGGCATCGCACAGGGCTACGCGACCATCGGGGCGATCGGGTTCGAGGGGCGTCTCGACTATGCGGCGATCGGCACCGTCACCAACCTCGCGGCGCGCCTGTGCGGTGAGGCAAAGGGCGGAGAGATCCTGACGAACAGCAGGACGCTCAGCGAGGTCGAGCAGCTTGTCGAGGCGACACCGGTCGGCGAGTTGCAGCTGAAGGGCCTTGCCCGGCCGATTGCGGTTGCGAGCATCACAGGTCTCGCGCGCTGAGAGCACCGTCTTGACGATCGGTTTCCACCGCTGTCGAGGCCGATCCGGACCGCATTAGCTCGTGTGGCAAATGCCACATCGCGATTTCCCGCGATGCCTCATGATCCGTCCATCGCATCGACACCGGACCTCGGAAGTGATGCGACGCCAGACACGACATCGGATCAGGAGGAGCGGTATTATGACCACGACGAAGATCATCGTTGCGACTGCAATCGCCGCCGTTCTCTCGGCTCAGGGCGCGGTTTCGCTCCGCGCCGAGGAGCTTCGAGCGGTACAGACCATGAAGCCCCTTCACGGCATCAGCTTCGACATCGGCTCGAAGCGCGCCGTGAGCTACTACCTGAGCGACAAGGGCCGGTGCAAGCTCGTGCTGACACTGGCGACGGTGCCGAATTGGGACGAGGTGCCGAGCTTCACGTCGACGAGGTTCGAGGCGGCGATCCCTGGCGGTAAGGCGACGCGGTTCGTCTCGGACGAAGGCAAGTCGGTCGAGTTCTCCTGCCAGGAGAACGCCCAGGCAATGAGCGTGAACCCGGTCGAGAACGTGGCAGGCGCCGGGGCGCCACGTTGAGCCCACGTGATTGAAGGCGAGGGACCGGAGGAGGTCGATCAAATCGTCTCCTCCGGTCACAGGAGCTGACGGCAAATCCCGTTGGCGATTCGATGCTGGAGATGCCAACTGTCGCGGAGGCGGTCATGGCTCGAGCCACTTTTGTCGTAGCGCTAGCACTATTTCGGGCCATGGCGATGGATGCCTGGGCCAGTGACGGTGAGGGCAGGACCGCGTTCAATAACCACTGCCGCAACTGTCATTCCATCAAGCGGGGCGACAACCGCCTCGGGCCGTCGATGTATGGCATCTTTGGAGCCGAGGCCGGACAGGTGAGCGGATACCTTGGCTATTCTGGTGGACTGACTGGATTCAAGTGGGACGAGGCCACTCTGGACCGCTTCATCGCCGATCCCGCCTCCGTTTCGTCGGTCACGACCATGATCTATCCGCCTGTCGGCGATCCAGTCGAGCGCAAGAAGATCATTGCGTTTCTGAGGGCGCTCTCCGGTCCTTGACGGCTATGCGGACCGACGGCCGATCGACGACGAGCCGCAGCATGGGTACCGATTGGCTCGCAGCTGCAATGTCATCCTGACGATCATCGAAAGCGGACGCGGCTGCAGGATACCTGCTCTTCCCATGCGTCTTGCCGCTATTGGTCACCGATCCTCGCCTCGCGGGCTCCGATCTCGCGTCCAGTGCGCGCAGGCGCCGACGCGACGAGCGATCAATTCTCGTCCATCTTGAGCGCGGCGATGAAGGCCTCTTGCGGGATTTCCACTTTCCCGAATTCCCGCATCTTCTTCTTGCCGGCCTTCTGCTTGTCCAAGAGCTTCCTCTTGCGAGTGATGTCGCCGCCGTAGCACTTGGCGAGCACGTCCTTCCTCAATGCTCGGATTGTCTCGCGGGCGATCACCTTGCCGCCGATCGCCGCCTGCACCGGGATCTGGAACAGGTGCGGCGGGATCAGCTCTTTGAGCCGCTCGCACATCGAGCGGCCGCGGCTCTCGGCGCGGGTGCGGTGTACGATCATGGAGAGCGCGTCGACCGGCTCGCCGTTGACGAGGATCGAGAGCTTGACGAGATCGCCGTCCTCGTAGCCGGTGATGTGGTAGTCGAACGAGGCGTAGCCGCGCGAGACGCTCTTCAGGCGGTCGTAGAAGTCGAACACCACCTCGTTCAGGGGCAGCTCGTAGATGAGCATGGCACGGCTGCCGACATAAGTGAGGTTCTTCTGCCGGCCGCGGCGATCCTGGCACAGCTTCAAGACGGCACCGAGGTAGTCGTCGGGAACCAGGATGGTGGCCTCGATCCACGG
Organism: Pseudomonadota bacterium; assembly: GCA_040752215.1. Taxonomy (GTDB): domain Bacteria; phylum Pseudomonadota; class Alphaproteobacteria; order Rhizobiales; family Hyphomicrobiaceae; genus JBFMEX01. The sequence goes on from JBFMEX010000067.1 coordinate 81,095, forward strand.
CTCCTCGATATGGTCGATCTTGACGGGGTCCGGCATGTCGGCCGGATTGTGCATCGTCATCATGGTCCCGTCGTTCATGTGGACGTGGTAGATGACCGACGGCGCGGTGGTGATGAGGTCCATCCCGAATTCGCGCTCGAGGCGCTCGGTGATGATCTCGAGGTGGAGGAGGCCGAGGAAGCCGCAGCGGAAGCCAAAGCCGAGCGCGGCCGAGGTCTCCATCTCATAGGAGAAGCTGGCGTCGTTCAGGCGCAGCTTGCCCATCGCCTCGCGCAGGTCCTCGAACTCGGCGGCGTCGACGGGAAAGAGGCCGCAGAACACCACCGGCTGCACCGGCTTGAAGCCGGGCAACGCCTCGGCGCAGGGGCTCTTCTCGTCGGTCACGGTGTCGCCGACGCGGGTATCTGCGACCTGCTTGATGGCGGCGGTAAAGAAGCCGATCTCGCCCGGGCCGAGCGCCTCCAGCATCTCCTGCTTGGGGCGGAAGATGCCGACGCGCTCGATCTGGTAGCTGGCGCCGGTCGACATCAGCTTGACGCGCTGGCCCTTCTTCAGCGTCCCGTCGATGATGCGCACCAGCACGATGACGCCGAGATAGGCGTCGTACCAGCTGTCGATCAGCATCGCCTTCAACGGTTTATTGGTGTCGCCCTTCGGCGGCGGCAGACGCTCGACGATCGCGTCCAGCACGGCGGCGACGTTGAGGCCGGTCTTCGCCGAGATCGGCACCGCGTCGGAGGCGTCGAGGCCGATCACGTCCTCGATCTGCTGCTTGACGCGGTCGACGTCGGCGGCCGGCAGATCGACCTTGTTGAGAACCGGCAGGATCTCGAGGTTGGCGTCGAGCGCGGTGTAGACGTTGGCGAGCGTCTGCGCCTCGACGCCCTGGCTCGCGTCGACCACCAGGATCGCACCCTCGCAGGCGGCGAGGCTGCGCGAGACCTCGTAGGCGAAATCCACGTGGCCGGGCGTGTCCATCAAGTTGAGCTGATAGGTCTGGCCGTCCTTGGCGCGATAGTCGAGGCGCACCGTCTGCGCCTTGATGGTGATGCCGCGCTCGCGCTCGATGTCCATCGAGTCGAGGATCTGCTCCTTCATCTCGCGCTCGGAGACGTTGCCGCACAGCTGGATCAGCCGGTCGGACAGCGTCGACTTGCCGTGATCGATGTGGGCGATGATGGAGAAATTGCGGATCAGCGATGTGTCGGTCATGGCGGGCTAGATACCACCCACTCCCGTCATTCAAAAGCGGCATTTCGCGCCCGGTTGGGGGCATTGCAGGCGCCGCCGGTCCGACGGGCATCAGCGTGCGCTTAGACCAATCGGTGCTTGCGCCGTGCCCTGCCGGACGCGTAACTACGCTATTACCCCCAGCAAAGGAGACCCCCCATGGCGACGAAGTCGACGGGTGGCAAGACCGATTTTCCGGGTGCAGGTGGCGCCATCGACGCCAAGACGCGCGAGGCGTTCAACGGCGCCATCGACGCCATGGCCGAGTGGCGCGAGGAGATGGCCGGCTCGACCGAGCGCTACTCCAAGAAGGTGTTCGACAAGATGGGCGTCGCGGCGCGCGCCATGGGCTGGCCGGATGAGCTGATCCAGGCCACCCGCGAGCAGATTGAGCACGCCTCGAAGCTGCAGATGCACATGCTTGACCAGGTCATGGACGCTTGGCAGGAGCAGTTGAAGGCGCCGGGTTCGAGCGCATTCCTCGAGCGCATGACGACCGGCAAAATGCCGTCATTTCCCGGCATGGAGGCGTTCCAGCAGGTGATGTCGCAGATGCAGGGGATGCCCGGAATGAGCGGAGTGGGCATGGCGCCGCTGCAATTCTGGATGCAGGCGGCGGAGATGTGGCAGAAGAGCTGGGCGTCGGCGATGTCGATGTGGATGTCGAGTCTCCCCGGCATGCCGGGAATGGCGGGCATGCCTGGGCTCGATTCCAAGGATGAGCGCTAGACGTAAGCTCGAGGTGGGCGATCGAGGCGCGGCTCGCGGCTTCAGTGTCGCGGGCCGCCGTCGTACTGTGGAGACGCTCACGCCTCGGCGTCGAAAGGCCGGGCCGAGCCGCGCAGGCGTGCGGTGAGACCCGCCATGCGCTGGCGCGCGAGGTCGGCGCTGGCGGTGAACGGCCTGAAATAGATCGTCGCCAGGGAGCGGAACTCTGTCGTCTCGGGGCCGATGCCGAAGCGCTCGACCTCGCGCCCGTTCGGGATGTGGATGGTGCCGAACATGTGGTCCCATACCGCCAGCGAGCCACCCATGTTCTTGTCGAAGTGAGCCGGGTTGTCGGAGTGGTGGATCTGGTGCATCGCCGGGCTGATGACCCACCGCTCGACCGCCGGGCCGAAGCTGACCCAGAACGGGGAGTGGCGCAGCACGCCTCCGGCGAGGTTGAAGGCGACCAGGAAGGCGTTGGCGCCGAACACCGTGACGAGCGTCAGCTGATCGCCGAAGAAGGCGACGAACAGGCCATTGACCACGCCGGCGCCGATGGCGATGACCGCCGAGGTGATCAGGATCTCGACCGGATGAATGCGCTCCGACGTGGTGAAGTTCAGCACCTCGGCGGAGTGATGTACCTTGTGGAACTCCCACAGCTCGGGAACCTTGTGCATCAGGTAGTGCAGCCACCAGCGCAGGAAGTCGTCGACCAGGAACAGCGTCAGCGTGAGCGCGAGGCCGACCGCGAGCGCGGAGCCGTCGGTCACGGTGCCGGCGACGCCGAGCGTGCCCAGCGTCTCGGCGACCCAGGCGGCGATCGGGCGCCAATTGAGGAACGCCCATGACAGCACGGTGAACTTGAGCGCGGCGGTGATGACGAGGATCCAGTAGTCGTTCTGGGCGCTGCGGCTGCCCCACACATTGGGGTCGAGCAGCATGTCGCGGAAGGGCGCATTCGGCTCGCGCTTGTGATAGACGTAGGCCGCCATCACGATGCCGGTCAGGCAGTAGACCCAGTAGAACCGCGAGTCGCCCTCACGGGCGAACGAGTACAGCGGGGCGAGCGGCGTGATCAGCAGGATCTGCAGCTTGGCGAGCAGCCAGTCGAGCATGGCGGCATCCTTCGGACGCGAGATGAGCCGGATGCGGAGAGCCTAGAGCGGCATCCTCAAAATCCTCTTAAAACTGGCTGCGACAACTCGACGGCCGCGGACCCCGCAGCTTGACGAAGGGAGCTTGCGACCCATATTTAGAACCATTCTAAACTAATTCACCAGCCGAACGAGAGGCTGCCCGTGCGCAAATTCTCCGATCTCAGCGAGCGCGAGATCCTGGCGCTCGCCATTTCGCTGGAGGAGGAGCACGGGCGAATCTATGCCGAGTATGCGCACGGTCTCGCCGAAAGCTTCCCCGCCTCGGCCAAGGTCTTTTCCGACATGGCCGAGGAGGAGAACGGGCATCGCCGCTGGCTGATCGACCTCTATCGGCAGAAATTCGGCGAGCACATCCCGCTGATCCGCCGCCAGGACGTAAGAGGCTTCGTCACCCATGAGCCGATCTGGATGGTGCGGCCACTCGGGCTCGACAAGGTCCGCCAGCAGGCGGAGGCGATCGAGTACGAGACGCGGCAATTCTACTTGAAGGCGCTGGAGCATACGAGCGACGCCTCGATGCGCAAGCTGATCGGCGACCTCGCCGCGGCGGAGGCCGGCCACGTCGGCCTCGCGCATGCGCTCGACGAGAAGCACCTGACGCGCGACGCGCGCGCCGAGGAGGCGGAGGCGCAGCGGCGGATGTTCGTGCTGCAGGTCGTGCAGCCGGGGCTCGCGGGGCTCATGGACGGCTCCGTGTCGACGCTGGCACCACTGTTCGCCGCCGCGTTCGCGACCCACAGCACCTGGGAGACGTTCCTGGTCGGCATGGCGGCGTCGGTCGGCGCCGGCATCTCGATGGGCTTCGCCGAGGCGTTGTCCGACGACGGCTCGCTGACGGGTCGCGGGCATCCCTGGCTGCGCGGCACGATCACCGGCCTCATGACCACGGTCGGCGGCATCGGGCACACGCTGCCGTACCTGATCGGCGATTTCTGGACTGCGACGACGGTTGCGATCGCGGTGGTGCTGGTCGAGTTGTGGGTCATCGCGTGGATCCGCTCGCGCTACATGGATACCAAGTTCCTGCAGGCGGCGTTCGAGGTCGTCGTCGGCGGCCTGATCGTGTTCGCCGCCGGCATTCTCATCGGTAGTGCGTAGTGCGCAACCGCGCGAACACGGGACCAGCCCGCCTTGTCCGCCGGCGCGGACCATCGGGTGCACGGGACTGCAGCGGCGTCAGCCCGATCAACGGCGTGTCGCTCGGCGGCGGCGCACCCACCGTCAGCGTGGCCGTCGACATCGAGCCCGTCGCAGCGCGCCCTCCACCCCCGTGAGCCGGCGCCGCGCGTGAGGTTGGCCATCGATCGTCACCGCGAGCTGGCGGCACGACCAACAACGGTCACGATCATCCGGTCCGTCTGCAGCAGGCGGGCGGCCACGCGGTCGACGTCGTCACGGGTGACGGCGGCAATCGCCTGCTGGCGCTCCCGGATGTAGTCGGGCCCATGTCCGGCGAGTCGGGCCGCAAGCAGGGTCTCGGCAATCCTGACGCTCGTATCCAGTCCGAGTGGAAGCGAGCCGATCAGGTAGCGTTTGGCGCGCGCGACCTCCTCCTCCGTCGGCCCTTCGGCGGCGAATCTGGCCAGCGTTCTGCGAATGACCTCCAGCGCCGCCGCTGCCTTGTCGTTGGCCGTCTCGACTTCTCCGAGCAGCAACGAGGCGTAGCCGTCGTCGAGCGGCGCCATGCTGACGGAATAGGCGAGGCCGCGCTCGACGCGCACTGCGTCGAGCAGACGGGAGCCGAACTGACCGCTGCCGAGGATCTGGCTCATCACCAGCTGGGCGAAGTAGTCCGGGTGGCTCGCCGGTATGCCGGGAAGCCCGAAAATCGCGATGGCACTCGGCAGATCGCGATCGACGAGGGCGACCCCGGCATCCTCCCGCAACGGGGCGGTACGCGGAGGCGCCATCGCCAGCTCGACCGGAAGCCCGGCGAACACGCGGTCGAGCAGAGCGCCGAGCGACGCCGCGTCAATGTCGCCGACCGCGACTACCCGGAGCGAGGCGCGCGAGAACAGCTGCCGCCGGAAGCTCTCGAGATCGACCCGAGTGATCCCCGCGATGCTTTCCGGCGTGCCTTCGGCGCGACGCCCATAGGGATGGCCGGCGAAGGCGCGCGCATACCAGTCGTTGAGCGCGATCGAACGTGGGTGCCGGTCGGCGAACGCGAGCTCTGCGAGGGTCCTGGCCCGAATCCGCTCCAGCGATTCATCCTCGAGACGTGGTGTGCCGACCACCGCCGCAAGCAAAGCGACCGCCTCCTCGCGTCGCCGCGTCAATCCCTCCACCGTGCCGACGATGGCGTCGCGGCTCGCGGTGAAGCCCATTCTCACGCTGCTCGCGGCGAGCCGCTCCTTGAAGGCCGCGGCATCGTCGGCTCCGGCCCCCTCGAGCAGCATCGAGGCCAGCACGCTGGCGAGGCCCTCCTTGCCTGTCGGCTCGCGAGCGCTACCGCCCATGAACGCGAAGTGAATCGCAAAGAGAGGAACGCTGTGATCCTCCACCAGCCAGGCCCGTACGCCGGCGGGGCTCGTCACCTCCCTCACGGGCGAGGCAGCAACGGCGATACCGCTTGCAGCCGCAGCAACGGCCACGAGCCCGGCGAGCAATCCGGCCGCCGATCGCATCTGTCGCCACCTGCTTCGACTGCGTGCCATCATCGGTCCCGCTCTCCAGCTTGCGTCCCATCCGCTGAGCGCGCATCGGCCTCGGCTGGCAGCAGCCACCCAGTCACTGCCCGGCCCGGTGCCAGATACCGAGCTGCCGCAGCCTGCACGTCCTCGCGCGTCACCTTGGCCAATCGCGCGCCATGTCCCTCTATGCTGGCGATGCTGCGACCCGACACCAGACCCTCGCCGTAGCGCATGGCGAGCGACAGCTGCGAGTCGCTGTCGAAGGCATGTTTTGCCTCGATGGTGTTGCGCGCCCGCTCGAGCTCGGCCTCGGTCACACCATGGTCGCGCAGCTCGGTGATTGCGGCGTCGATCCCGCTCTCGATCCTGTCCGGCTCGACGCCTCGCGCGCCAACCGCGTAGATCGCGACCTGCGCCTCCCGAGTTGCACCGCGATAGCCGCCCTCGGTCGAGACTGCGAGCTGGCCCTCGCGGACCAATCGCCCATGGAGCCGGCTCGTCTCGCCTTGGGCGAGAATGCGCGTCAGAACCTCCAGCGCTTCGGCCTCATGGCCGGTCGCGCCGGCTGCACCCGGCACAGAATAGGCACGATAGAAGGTCGGAGCCGATACCCGCATATCGGCGCGCACGATACGCCGCCCGTGCTCGGGCTCCGGCAGGCGCGAGGGCGCGCTGACCGTCGGCGATTCCCGCCGCGGCAGTTGTCCGTAGGACGCGCGGGCAAGCTGCAGCGCCTCGTCTGCGGCGACGTCGCCGGCGATGACAATGATCGCGTTCATCGGAGCGTAGTGGCGCTCGTAGAAGATCCGAGCGTCGTCTACATCGAGACGCATGATCTCGTGCGGCCATCCGAGCACCGGGACCGCGTAGGGATGACCGCGATAGAGGGCTGCGTTGATCTCCTCGCTCAGCACATTGAGGGGGCTCGCGTCGATTCTCTGACGCCGCTCTTCGATCACCACTTCGCGCTCGATCGCGACCTCCTCCGGTGTGAAGCGCAGGTTGACCATCCGGTCGGCCTCGAGCGCCATCACGGTGGCGAGATGCTCGCGCGCGACGCGCTGGTAATAGAGCGTCGAATCGTGGCTGGTGAGCGCGTTGTCGTTGCCTCCAAGGCCGGCGACGAGGCGCGAGAACTCGCCCGAGGCGAGGCGGCCCGTCGACTTGAACATCAGGTGCTCGACGAAGTGCGCCAGCCCCGACTTGCCGACGGGATCGTCTGCCGCGCCGACGCGATACCACACCATGTGCGTGACCACCGGCGCCCGCCGGTCCTCGATCACCACCAGATCGAGGCCATTGTCGAGGGTGAAGTGGCGCGCCCGAGCATCGGCCGCCGAAGCCGGGATCGTACCCGTAAGCACCAGGGCAACGAGACCGAGCCAGGCCCGGGACCGCAGAACGGCCGACGACGTGAGCTTCATGCCGCTCATCGGAACCCCGCCACGCGCTTCGCCTCGCGGGCGATGACCTCGGCATTGTCGTGCGCCGCCGACCCTGCAGGAGCGCCACGGACCATCACCCGGGGGCTGGACCAGACCGGCAGCCGCGGGCAGTCGTCGCAGCTCTGCTTGTAGCTCATCATCGTCCGCCATTCCCTTCCGTGCACGTAGCCGTGCCCGAACGGATAGGGCGTCTTGCCCTGATCGAGAGCCTCGTCGTGGCGCGCGCCGATGATGTGCCCGACCTCGTGCGCGAGGGTGTAGGTCATCGCCGCACACTCGTGATGGATGACGGCAAACGCCTCGTCCGCGTCCGCCGCGACCCGCGTCGCGAGTCCGCAGCCGATCGGATCATGGACGATGAGCAGCGCGACGTCGGCCCGCTTCTCGTCCCTCAGCCGATGGATTTCCTCCATGACGCCGTCGCCCTTGTCGGCGAGCCGCCAGAGGTGATCGAAGTGCTCGCCCTTCTCGACGTAGCCGGTCTCGTATGCGTGGACGAGCCGCAGGCGCACATGGCCGAGGCCGCTGTTGCGGAATGACTGATTGGCCTCCTCGACGGCGAGCGAGATGAGATCGCGCGTGATGTCGGTATAGCGGCCGGCCGCCGCCTTCGTGTAGGCGACCACGAGATCGATGACGGCCTGGTCCTTGACGACCGCCGGCGGCGGCACGATCGTGCCGCCTCCCTCGAGCGCGGCAACAGCTCTCGTGGCAATTCCACTCGCACCACCCGGCACGCGCGCGTCTGCGGCCTCGGTGCTACGGGGGCGCCCGTCAGCCGGCACGCGGGCCTGGCGGGCAGGTCGCATCATGACCGCCTCGCCTGTGCGGACCAGCGGGTCGGTGCGCATGTCGCCGCCACTGTTGCGCATAGCGGGCGACGGCGCGTGCTCAGGCGGCAATCGATTGGGATCGACGGCCATGACGGCATGCATGTCCGCGCCCATATGCCGGATATTGTATATCCGTCCGTTGTGACGGATCGAGCCCGCGAGCCGGCCTCCGGCCCACCACATCAGCGTGACAGGCTCCCCGGTCGCCTCGATGACGCCGTGCCACATGCAGCCGTCCTTGGTGATCTCGATGCGCAGGCGGCGCGCGACGACGCTGGTGCCCGAGTCGAGAGGCAAAACGAGGCTCGCCGGGGGCGCTTCGCCTGGGGAAGCATCCATGCCGGCGGTCAGCGCGTGCTCCATCATGGCCGGCGCCGGCGTAGTCATCATCGTCATGCCCATCATCGACGGAGATGCCATTGCGCGGGTCATCATGGCCGATTGCGCGCTCTTCATCGCCGGCGCGACCCGCATAGGCTCCAGCATGGTTGTTGCGCCGGACCCGGCGCGCAGGACCTTGATCCGATGCCGGGCCGCGGCGGCCTCGAGCGTCGCCAGCCGGCTCGCCTCGATCGACCACAGCTCGGAGCGGGTCATCTCGAGCCGGCGCATCGTGGTCGCACCGGCGAGCTCCTTGAGCCGCTGATACGAGCGAATTTTCATCTTGTTCGGCAACCCGCTCAAGATTACCTCGATCCGCTCGCCGTCCCCGGCGGCAGCGGCGATGGACGCGCTCGGGAGCACCATTGCGAGGACCGCGGATGCGCCGAGCAGGGCCTTTATCAGCGGGGACATTGAAAGCTCCTGAAGCGATGGAAATCGGCAATGGGATCGCACCGGCGATCCCACTGCCGTCGGGTCGGTCGTGCTACTTCGGCATCTCGGCGAGGAGCTTGTCCCACACGCCGCGCGGCGTGATGTCGTCGCCGGACTGGCAGGCATCGTAGGCGCGGATCGACTGGCGCATGACATCTGCCAGCTTGTCGCCGGCAAGACGCGCGGCGCCGGCGCCGTGGATGCGCAGATAGAAGTCCTGGTACTCCTTGTTGCAGTCCATCTTGGCCTGCGCCGGAGCGGCACCCGCAACCAGAAGTGCGGCCATGGCGAACATCGAGGTCTTGGTCAACATCTCATCTCTCCTGAGCGTTTGGTTTCTCACCCACGGTGCGGTCTGCTTCATGCATTTCCACGCCGTCCGGTGATGCGAAGGTATGAGCGATCGAGAAGGAACGGAAATGCCGGTCGCGTCTCGGATCGATAGCCGGCGTGCATCGTTCACGGACCGGCGCATGGCTGGCGTGGCTGTTCGAGAGCCGCGATTTGCCGAGCTTCCAGGTCTCTCCGCCAGGGTTTCGGAAACACGCGAATGACGCGTTCTCGCAAACACTTGAAGCATCGTGACGCGACGAGCCAGAGCCTGGCATCGCAATCGATGAGATAATTGCCGTGCTCGAGCCGTGTGAATGCGCAATGGATCGCCCAGGCTTTCATCATGGAGCTGCACCAAGTCCGCTATTTTCTCGCCATCGTCCGCGAGGGCAGCTTCAGCCGTGCGGCCGACGCCTGTCGTGTCGCGCAGCCCTCGATCACGCGAGCGATCCGCAGACTCGAGGCTGACCTCGGCGGCATCCTCTTCGATCGCCGCCGCAACCGGGTCGAGCTGACCGAGCTCGGACGTAGCGTGTTGCCGCGGCTGGAGCGCGTCGATGCGGAGCTGTCGGAGGTCACTCGAAGCGCCGCCGAGCTCACCGACACGCGCAAGCATCTCCTGCGCCTCGGCCTTATGTGTACGCTCGGCCCCAGCCGGCTGCTCGAGCTTCTCGATGCAACGTCGCGCCGGGTCGACGGGCTCGAGCTGCGCTTGAGCGAGGCCAAGGCCCGATCGATCGTCGACGACCTGATCGCAGACCGGATCGACATCGCGATCGCCTGCCTGCCCAATTATCCCGAGGAGGTCTCGTACAGGCCGATCTTTTCCGAGCGATATGCGGTGGCGTTCCGCGCTGGTCACCGCTTCGAGCGGATGGACGAGGTCGCGTTCGACGAGCTGCTCGGCGAGCGCTACCTGGAGCGGCTCAACTGCGAGTTCGACGAGTATTACGCCGACTATTTCGGCGACCGGCCGTTCGATCTCGATGTACGCTACGCGAGCGAGCGGGAGGACTGGATACAGGCCATGATCCTCGCCGGCTACGGCATCGCGATCGTGCCCGAGCGACTCGCGATCCTGCCCGGTATCCTCACCCGACCGCTGTCGCAGCCCACGATGATACGTGAGGTCGCCATCCTGACGGTGCGCGGACGGAGGCATTCTCCCGCCTCGGAGGCATTCATCCGCGCGGCGTCCTGCCTCAAGCGACCGGGGAGCGCTTGAAAGCGGGCGCACGGTCATGGCCGCGATCGGGACCTTGGTACCGACCTCGCCCTGCCGCGCAACTCAAGGAATGAGAGCCGGCACGGGCGCCGCTGATGGCCATCGGCCGAACCGAGTGCACCGGAATCACTTTGCCCGGACGCTATCCGCGATCGAAGCGATGACCTTGCTCGCCGTCGCGAATTCCTTGCCACGCGTGGTGATGGCGTGCCGCCGCGCGATCCAATCGAAGTTGGTATAGGAGAGTGAGACCTTGCCGTTGCGATTCCCGCTCACGAGCAACCTGACCGGCCAGTCGAGACCGGCCTGGGCGTTGGCGGTGATGAAATGCGAGCCGAGCGCCGGATTGCCGAACACGAGGAGCGTGGACGGCGGCAGCTCGATGCCAGCGGAACGGGCGAGTGCCTGCTGATCGATCTCGGCGAAGAACGTAATGCCTTTGGCGGCAATGTCGGCCTTGAGGCGACTGACGGTCTCCGCCATCGGGAACCTGCTAGCGACCGTCACGACGCCATCCGAGCGGACGTGCGCACGGTTCGCGGCCGCATTTCCGGATAGGGCGGGATGCATCAGGACCGTCAGCGTTGCTGCGGCGGCGAGCGCGGAAATCCGGCGGTGAGCAATCGCTGATTGCATTGCACCAACTCCTTTCTCTGGAACGCATGTTGCCGGGATCAAAGGTAGATGCCGGCCAGATCGACGCTCGTGCGCCGGCCCACGTCGTGGAAATGCCGGTCGAGCCAGGCGCTCGCCGCCTCACGGCCGACATCGCGCAGATGCACAAGGAAGTCCCAATCGGGGCTGAGCTTGGTCGCGACACCGTGGTGGGCCATCTCCTCGTCGTCGCGGATCGAATGGACCAGCATCTTGCTGTAGCGCCGGTCGTCGACCGTGTCCTCGTCGATGAGCCGCGAGACGAAGGCGATCGCCCGCATCTCGCGCATCAGCGAGGAGTTGAAGGTGATCTCGTTCATCCGATCGAAGATCTCCGGCGCGGTCGTCGGCAGGCGCTCGCGCACGATCGGGTTGATGTGGACGACGATCACATCGTTGGAGGCGCCCCGATAGATCAGCGGGAAGATCGCCGGATTGCCCATGAACCCGCCGTCCCAGTAGTGCTCGCCGTCGATCTCGACGGCCTTGAAGAGATAAGGCAGGCAGGCGGAGGCGAGCACCACGTCGGGCGTCACCTCGTGATTCTCGAACACCCGAATCTTGCCGGTCCTGACGTTCGTGGCGCTGAGGAACAGCCGCGTCGCGTGCGGGCAGTAGTGCAGCCGCTCGAAGTCGACGACTTTGAGCAGCACGTCGCGCAGCGGATTGAATCCGAGCGGATTGAGCTGATAGGGCGACCAGACGTGGGTCATCATCTGGAACAGGAAGAACATCGGCGAGACGTCGTGCCGGCGGTGGTTGAGGACGAACCACTTCTCCCACGGCAATGGCCGCGACGGGCTGTAGAGCATGCCGGCACGGCTGACCTCGTGCCAAAGCTCAGCGAGCTTCTCGCGCGCCCCGTCGCGCCCGCCGAGCGAGACCCCGATCGCCATCGCGACGGCATTCAGCGCGCCGGCACTCGTCGCACTGACGGCGTCGACGGCGAGGCGGTCGTCCTCGAGCAGGCGGTCGAGCACGCCCCAGGCGAAGGCGCCATGTGCGCCGCCGCCTTGCAGCGCCAGGTTGACTGGCTTGCGATTGCCGCGCTCGGCGAGTTGCTCGTTCGTGCAGGCGGTGGCCTTGCTGTGTCCGTTGGCTTTCATTGGGCTGTCCATCCTCCTTCGACCGGCAGCGCAGCGCCGGTGATCGATGCCGCCGCATCCGTGCACAGGAACACCGCCAGCTGCCCGATCTGGTCCGTCGTCACGAACCGCCGCGTCGGCTGGGCGTGGAGCAGCACATCGCGCACAACCGCCTCCTCGCTGATCCCGCGCGCCTTGGCGGTCTCCGGGATTTGCTGCTGGACCAGCGGAGTGAGCACGTAGCCCGGGCAGATCGCATTGACCGTGACGCCGTGCTCCGCGAGCTCCAGCGCGACCGCCTTGGTGAAGCCGACGATGCCGTGCTTGGCCGCCACGTAGGCGGACTTGAAGGGAGAGGCGACGAGACCGTGTGCCGAGGCGACATTGATGATCCGCCCCCAGCCGCGGCGCTTCATGCCCGCGGCGACCGCTCGCGTCGCATGGAAGGCGGACGAGAGATCGACAGCGATGATCGCGTCCCACTTCTCCGGCGGGAACGTCTCGACGGCCTCGACATGCTGGATGCCGGCGTTGTTGACCAGCACCTCGACCGGTCCGAGCGCATCCTGCGTCTCCACCACCATGCGCGCGATGTCTACAGGTCGCGACATGTCGGCAGCCGAGTATGCGACGCGGATGTCGTAGAGCTCGGCGAGACGCAACCGCGTCCGCTCTATGGCCGCAGCGTCGCCGAAGCCATTGAGCATCACGTGCATGCCCGAGGCGGCGAATGCCTCGGCAATACCGAGTCCGATGCCGCTCGTCGAGCCGGTTACGATCGCGGTCTTGCCCTTGAGGCCGCGTGCTGGCCCCGGCATCGGCCGCTTGAAGGCAACGCTGTCTTGCATGGCTGGGTCTCCTCGGGCCACACCGGCCCTGCTCAGTGGTGCTGCGCCAGAATTGGCAGGCGGATGGTGAACTCGGCGCCACGTCCATCGCGCCGGTTCTCGGCCTCGATGCTGCCGCCGTGTCGCTCGGCGATCAGGCGGACGATCCACAAGCCGAGGCCGTGCGAAGCACGCGAGCCGTCGCCGGTCGCCGAGAGTCGCGTGAACGGACGGAAGGCGCGAGCAAGGTCGGCCTCGGTCAGGCCCGGCCCCTCGTCGATGACGCGGACTACGGCCTCTCCGCCGCTGATTGCCGCCTCGCAAACGACCGAGCCGCCCGGACGCGTGTGTTTGATCGCGTTGCCGATCAGATTGTCGATCGCCTCGAGCAGCAGGCGGTGGTCACCGCGGGCGACGAGCGGCTCGACACCATAGGTATGCAGCCGGATCGATTTTGCGGCGGCGGTGGCCTCGTTGAGGCCGGCGGCCATCTCGAGGACGTCCAGGACATCAACCGGCCGAGGCCGGAATGCGAGCGGATCCTTCGCCGAGCGCGCACGCTCGAGCAGAGCCGACAACATAGCGTCGAGATGGGAAACGACGGCCTCGGCGGTCTCCAGGCTGGCGGCGACGCGCTCGGGCGCTCCTGCCGCGCTGTAGGCGGCGATCCCTTCCAGCAGGAGGGAAAGGTTGGCGAGCGGCCCGCGCATGTCGTGCGCCACAATCGTCAGCACACCGACCTGGGCGGCATCCTCCGGCAGCGCCCCACCGATTCGGTCGACACCGGCTTGTCCCGGCGCAGCATTTTCAGGTCCTTCGAAAACCAGCGCGTGCCCATCCATGGCGGTCTCCGTCGATCGAGGCTTGGTCTCGCCTCAATCGATAGGCCGTCGCTCGGCAACCGTGAAATATCGTTCGAGCAGGGATTTGATAGCTCTCGGTTATGGTTTGATGTAGCTTCTCGCCGCGGCTGGCATCCGCTGGTGTGCGGCTCTTCGGGAGAGACCCCGATGGAAGTCCACGAGATCCGATACTTTCTGGCGCTCGCCGAGACGCTGAATTTCACCCGCGCGGCGGAGCGCTGCAACGTCACCCAGCCGGCGCTGACGCGGGCCATCAAGAACCTCGAGGACCGGCTTGGCGGCGGGCCGCTGATCCATCGCGAGCGCTCCAACACGCATCTGACCGATCTCGGCCAGATGATGCTCCCCTATTTCACCGAGATGCTCTCGCATCTGCAGCAGGCCAAGCGGCGGGCCCGCGAGCTGGTCGCGCTCGAGCAGTCGCGATTGACGGTCGGCCTGATGTGCACGATCGGCCCCTCGCGCCTCGTCGACCTCTTTGGCGCATTCAACGAGCGCTTCGAAGGGGTCGAGCTCTATTTACAGGATGCACGTGCGGGCGTTCTCGAGGAGATGCTGTGCAAGGGCGAGCTCGATCTCGCGATCTACTGCAAGCCGGACGACTACGAGGACAACCTGCACCGCATGCCGCTCTACGACGAGCGGTTCGTGATCGCCGTCGCGCCGCGCCATCGCCTCGCCAAGCTGGACCGGGTCCGGTTGAAGGATCTCGACGGTGAGCGCTACTTGAGCCGAGCCAACTGCGAGTATGCGGACTACATCGGCGCGCTGGCCGCCGAGCAGGGCGTGAGCGTCGAGCAGCCCTATGCAAGCGAGCGGGACGACTGGATCCAGGCAATGGTGCTGGCGGGCCTCGGCTTCACGATGATCCCCGAGTATGCGGCGACCATGCCTGGCTTGGTGTTGAGGCCGTTGGTCGAGCCGGAGGTGGTGCGCAACGTCAATCTCATCACGGTTCGCGGCCGACCCCATTCGGCTGCGGTCGGCGCGTTCGTGCACGAGGCCCGCCGCTTCGACTGGCAGGACCGGATGCGTGCCGGTTCGGCAACGGCCTCCGCGGCCTGACGCCCGTCGATTCCGGGCTGGTTCCTTGCGGACCAGCGGCGATCCGCCCGACGATACATTTGACGCATGGTCACCATGCAGAGAGCTGAGGCACCGGAGCACCTCACATCGGCGATAGACTGCGATTCTTTCGAGGAGCATCCATCGGTGGGAGAAAGGCCATGGAGATCCAGGAGCTACGCTATTTCCTCGCGCTGTCCGAGACGCTCAACTTCACCCGCGCGGCCGAGCGCTGCAACGTGTCCCAACCGGCGCTGACCCGGGCCATCAAGAGCCTCGAGGACAAGCTCGGCGCCGGACCGCTGGTCAACCGCGAGCGCAACAACACGCATCTGACCGAGCTCGGGCGCATCATGATGCCCTACTTCGAGCAGGTGCTCGGCCAGATGGAGGCGGCGCGCTCGTGCGCGCGTGGCTTCCATGCCCTCGAGAATGCGACGCTGACCGTCGGCCTGATGTGCACCATCGGCCCCACCCGGATGGTCGACCTTTTCGCCAACTTCCACCGCCGGTTCGACACGCTCGATCTCTATCTGAGAGGGCCCCGTCGCGCGGCTCGAGGAGTGGCTGAGCAAGGGCGAGATCGACGTCGCCATCTGCTGCCGGCCGGAAGCCATGGAAGAGCGGTTCCACGTTCTGCCGCTGTATAGCGAGCGGTTCTGCGTGGCGATGGCCGCTGACCACCGTCTCGCCCGCCAGAACGCTGTCACGATCGCCGACCTCCACGACGAGCGCTATCTCTCCCGCGCCAACTGCGAGTACTCCGACTACCTGCGCGGTCTCAGGGAACGGCTCGGCGGTGTCGAGCTGCACAAGAAGTATCGCAGCGAGCGTGACGACTGGATCCAGAGCATGGTGCTCGCCGGTCTCGGCGTCACCTACATCCCGGAGTTCGCGGTCACGATCCCGGGCCTCGTCACGCGCCCGCTCGTCGATCCGGTGGTGACACGCACGATCCAGCTCGTGACCGTGCGTGGCCGGCCGCATTCGCCCGCCGTCGGCGCCTTCGTCCAGGAGGTCCGTCGCCATCCCTGGCAACGGTACCGGCAGATCGAGGCCGAGGGGGGCCAAATCTCTGCATTCGGCTAGGCTGGGCCGGGCCTCACGCGCATGCCAATTGGGAATGGGCGTCCTCGGGCGCCCATCGTCGCTAGCCCGATTCCGCCGCGGCGCGATCACTCGGAGCTATCGTCCCGATCGCCAGTCGGCATTTCAAGTCCGCTGCGCTCGATGACAACCTCGGACATGCCGCAATCGGGCGGCGACGACCGAGGCTGTTGCAGCGATGTCGAGGAACCG
Organism: Pseudomonadota bacterium; assembly: GCA_040752215.1. Lineage (GTDB taxonomy): Bacteria > Pseudomonadota > Alphaproteobacteria > Rhizobiales > Hyphomicrobiaceae > JBFMEX01. Next base: position 97,271 of record JBFMEX010000067.1, read on the forward strand.
GACAGCATCGAGCACAGGCGAAGCGCAGATTCGCTGCGTTACCGCGCTCGCATGCCTCGCCGCATTCGCTGTCGTATTCCTTTCGGGCCCGGGCGCGAAACCGCACCCCGGCATGCGCACGGCGTTTGAGCTGCTGGCGAGCGACCCGACGAAGCGCGCCGGTGGCAAGGTGAGGCAACTGGTGGGCGAGCGGCGCGCGGCGCACTAGATGACGTGTTTCGCAACGCCAATGCACGCGGCGCATCGTTCCGAGACGTTTCCAGCATTTCAGCTTCCGCGCCGCAGGTGTCAGTCTCGGGGCGTGGGACAATAAGGCGAGACGCCTGGCCCACGGATCCTGGCAATGGAGTCGAGACATGATCATGAGCACCAAGACCCTGCTTCGCACTACGCTCGCGCTGGCGAGCCTCGCGGCCGTCGGCACCTCCGGCGCCATCGCCGGCGAGTGCCCGGCCGGCAAAAGCGGCATCGAGGTCACGAAGGCCGGCGCGACGGCCCCGAGCGGCGTCAAGGACGACGTCATCTCCTCGATCGACCTATCCGCTCAGCCAGGCCTCGAGGGCCATCGGCTGCGCATGCGCAAGCTCGTCGTGGAGCCCGGCGGCGTGGTCCCGTGGCACAATCACGGCGAGCGCCCGGCCAACATCTATGTGGTCGAGGGTGCGATTACGGAGTACCGCAGCACGTGCTCGGTTCCGATCTTGCACAAGGCCGGCGAGGCGGTGGCCGAGTTCGGCGCCGAGGTCTCGCACTGGTGGCGCAACAACACCAAGCGACGCGCGGTGCTGATCTCCGCCGATCTCTTCCACGACAGGATGAAGGACGATCACTCGATGTGATCCAGCGCTCCCCGCCGCCGCGGCCCCGCTCCCACCAGGCCGTGGCGCACCGGTGACGCCGGCGGCGCTCCCCCGTCGGCGTCACACCCAACCCAGTCATCCGAGGCCGCCATGCCTGTCGCTCGCGTGCCGTCCACTGTCTCGCCGGCGCGCGATGCCGCGGCCCACGCGAGCGGGCTGAGAAGCATCGTCATCGGCCTCATGGGCTTCCTGACGCTCGTCGACCTGTTCGCCGCGCAGGCGATACTGCCCTCGCTGGTGGAAAAGTATGCCGTATCGCCGGCCGCCATGGGTCTTGCCGTCAACGCCAGCACGCTCGGCATGGCGGTCTCCTGCCTCGCCGTCGGCCTCGTCAGCTCTCGCCTCGACCGCCGAGCCGGCATCTGGATGAGCCTCGTAGCGCTCGCCGTTCCGACTGCGCTGCTCGCGGTGGCACCTGGTCTCGGCGTGTTCACGGCCTTGCGCCTCGCCCAGGGCGTGCTCATGGCCTCCGCATTCACCCTGACGATGGCCTATCTCGCCGAGCATTCCAGCGGGGAAGGTACCGCGCGCGCACTCGCCGCCTATGTCACCGGGGTCGTCGCGTCGAACCTCGTCGGCCGCATGGTCTCGGCGACGGTCGCCGATTCATTGGGCCTCGAGGCGAATTTCGTGCTCTTCGCCGGCCTCAATCTTGCTGGCGCCCTGCTCGTCGTCCGCAATCTCGATGCGATGGCGACGATGGCCGTCGACGAGGCGCGGCAAGCTTCCGTCATCGGCGAATGGAGGCGTCACCTCTGCGATCGCGCGCTGCGTGCCGCCTTCGCCATCGGCTTCCTGATCCTGTTCGCCTTCATCGGTGTCTTCACCTACGTCAACATTGTGCTCGTCCAGAATCCGATCGGGCTCTCGCAGATGTCGCTCGGCATCGTGTATCTCGTGTTCCTGCCGTCGATGCTGACGACACCGCTGGCGGGCGCAATCACCCTTCACCTCGGTCCGGCCCGGACCACCGCACTCGGACTGTCGATCGCCGGCCTCGGCCTCCCGCTGCTGCTGCTGGTGCGACTCGACGCGATCCTGGCGGGCATGGCTCTCGTCGCGATCGGAACGTTCTTCGCCCAGGCCGTGGCGACCGGCTTCGTCGGCCGCAGGGCAACAGGCGACCGCGCGGCGGCGAGCGGGCTCTATCTCGCGTCCTATTATCTCGGTGGCCTCACGGGCGCATGGTTGCTCGGCCGGATGCTCGAGCAGCGCGGCTGGCCTGCCGTCGTCGTCGGCGTCGCAGTGGCCCTGGCACTCGCCGGACTCGCGAGTTTGCGCCTGGCGCTGCCTCCGAGCGGTCCGCGAGAATGATCCGGATAGCCCACCGCCGGCGGTCAACTCGGCAAGCGGCGCATGTGATTGTCGAACGAGAGTCCGTCGACGGCAGTGGAGCGGGTCGAGGTGCGACGAGGTGAGTCGATCTCGAGCCTGCCGAGGCCGGAGCTGACGGCGATTGCGCCGCCGTAGGCCGGTGCCACCCCGCAGCAGTCGGCGAGCACGGTCTCGCCGATCACCCGCTCGGTCTCGGCATCGAGGTAGATGGTGCGGCCGGCGCGCGGCGAGGTGGCGGCGACGATGAGCCCGTCGTCCGTCGTCGCGATCGAGCCGATGTAGCCCTTCATCAGCGCGCCGAGCGGCCGCGACGGATCGACGAGACGGGCCGGTGTGTCGGCGCCGGCATGGCCGATCAGCTCGGGCGACTCCAGCGCCTCGCCCTGCCATTGCCCGCCGAACCATACCCGGCTCTCGGAATCGACGCACAAGTGGCGGATCGAGAGTCGGGCGAGACCGGCCGAGAGCTCGTGGCGCGCGCGCAGCTCGCCGTTCGTGCGGTCGATGAAGGCGAGCGAGGGGCGCATGGAGTGCAGATTGAGCTTGGCACGCCCGCTGTCGGGATGGGTCTCGATGCCGCCGTTGGCGACGCAGAGCGTGCGCCCGTCGGCGAGCAGCAGCACGTCGTGCGGGCCGACGCCGTGCGTATCGATCTCGCCGATGCGCCGGAAGCTGGCGCCGACGTCGTAGACACCGAGCACGCCGCGCGCGCCCGCGAAGTCGTTCTCTGTCGCGAAAAGCAGCCGGCCGTCGGGAGAGAAGGCGCCGTGACCGTAGAAGTGGCGGTCGGGCGGCGTCGCGAAGAGCGCGCGCGGCGTGCCGGAGCCGATATCGACGGCGAGTGCGAACGTGCCCGGCCGGCGCGCGAAGACAACTGCGGTCCGTCCGTCCGGTGCGAATGCGATGTCGTGGCCGCGCGCTTCGAGTGCCAGCTCACGCTCGATGCGACCGTCGCCGGACACGATCACCAGCACGAAGCGCCCGTCCGTGCGCCGCGCCGCCGAGACGTAGCGCTCGCTGCCCTCCTCGAGGCCGAGCGCGCGCGTGGCCGTCGCGGCCAGTGCCACCGCGCCGAGGCCGAGCAGGGCTCTGCGGTCAATCGCCATCGAGCTCGTTGAATCCGATCAGCAGCCCCGCAGCCGGAGCGATCTCGCGACCGATCAGCTGGCGCAGGCCGTTGGCATAGAACGCCGCCTGGCGCAGCGCCTTGGCGTCGGCGAGCCATTTGTCGCCCGCTTTGGACTTCGGCTCGGCGAGGTGCGCGTCGGTCTCCAGCACGCCATAAGCACTGGCCAGCCACTGCCTCATCCAGGCCTTGTCTGCCTCCCTGGCACCGAGCCGCGCCGCGACCTCCTCGAGTGCGAGTGCGGCTTGCAGATCGCGAACGCCGGCAAGGCCCGCGAGCAGGTAGTCGATCGACAGGCCCGACCGCTCGAACGGCAGGCCGCTTGCCGGCTTGGCGCTCTCGATCGCCTTGAGCCGTGGCATGATCTCCTGCTCGCGCACGATCTGCAGCCCCGTCAGCAGCGCGCGGACGAGATCGGCGGCCACCTCCTGGTGCGAGTGGTAGACGGGATTGTCGGGTGCGGCGGCGAGCATCACCGAGCGCCAGCCGTCGGCGGTCGTCCACTCCGAGCGGATGCGACGCGCCAGCTCGGCGACGTACCCCGCCACCGCGGCAGCGAGCCGACAGCGATGCGTCGCCTCGGCAGCACTCTCGGTGCGGGCGAGCGGATAGATCAGCAGCTCGAGCGCGGGGAGACCCTGGATGGCCGCCGACTGTATCGCGATCGCCTCTTTCGACCAAAGGGCTCGATCGGGTGTGGCGAGCGCACGCTGGACCTGGCGCCTGACAACGCCGCGCTGATCCGGCCACAACGCCAGTCGCTGGGTGCGGGTGTCACGCCCCGCCGGTCCGAAACGCACCATCTCGACGCGCGCGAAGGCGAGCACGCTGTCGCGGAACGCGGCTTTCACCGCAGCCGGCGCCGCCGCTTCGCCGCTCGCGCACCACGCCCCGGTCGCCTGCTCCAGGCGATCGGTTGCCGCCGCCAGCGCCTCGTAGCCGGGCACGATGAATCGGTCGACGGCGGCGACCACGAATTCGGCCAGCTCGCTCGCGGAGGTGACAGGCTCGCCCCGCGCCGGCCCGAGACCGGACAGCATCGTGGCGAGGCACACGAGAGCAAGCGGCAGCGCTCCCGCGAGCCGCTGCCACGCCGTGCCGCGGCTCACGTGATGCAGTCTCAATGCCCCTCCGCCTCGTCGGCGGACGCCGCATTGAGCTGGCCGTAGTTCTCGACCCCGATCTTCTTCAGCAGATCGAGCTGGGTCTCGAGGAAGTCGATGTGCCCCTCCTCATCCTCAAGCAGCTCCTCGAACAGCTCCATCGAGACGTAGTCCTCCTTCTCCCGACACAGCGCCCGGCCCTTCATGTAGTGCTCCTTGGCGATGTACTCGCCTTTGAGGTCGCACTCGAGCACCTCCTTGATGTTCTGGCCGATCATCAGCGGCGCCACGTGCTGGAGGTTCGGGTGGCCCTCGAGGAAGATGATGCGGGCGATGATCTTGTCGGCGTGCTGCATCTCCTCGATCGATTCCGTCCGCTCCTTCTTGGCCAGCTTGGCGAAGCCCCAATCCTCCAGCAGCCGGTAATGCAGCCAGTACTGGTTGACGGCGCCGAGCTCCAGCTTCAGCGCCTCGTTCAGCATCTTGATGACCTCTTTGTCACCCTTCATCGTCGTCCGCTCCTTGGATTCGATCGCCTCCGCGCCGCGATACTACTGAAATCTGTCGAGCTCGTGCAACGCGCGCTTGAAGCTCGAGGCTCCCGAGGAGCGCAGCGGCACGAACGGCTTGGCGAGCTTGCGGCACAGGTGCTTTGCGCGCTCGCAGGCGCCGTGGCTGATGCAGTCGATGGGACAGAACACGGCGTCGCAGCGCGTCACCAGCCCGTCGATGAGGTCGACCGCCTCCTCGAGCCCGCCGTCATGGTGGAGCAACTCGGCGTTGACGTCGGCGGCGATGGATTTGAGCCGCTCGATGGCCCGTGTCCGGCCGCCGAGGTAGAGCACGCGTCGCTGCGACAGATCGAGCCGGCAGGCCTCGGCGCCGGGGCAGGTCGATGACGGCGGCCGTTGTGCACCGGGCGTTCCGGTCCGGCGACTCTGGATCTGCCGGAGCAGGCTTTGCAGGCGCGCATTCTCGGCCTCGGCGCTGCGCGCGCGCTCCCGGGCGGAGATCAGCGCGCGCTCGCGACGCCTGGCCAGCCCGGCCGCGCGATTGGCCCGTCCGGCGATGGCCGGCGCCGCGCGCAGTGCGATTCGGGGCGATTGACGCAAGGCGGCTGCCTCGGCTTCCAGGCGCCGGATGCGGCCGTCGCGCGCGGCGAGCGCCTGCTGGTGCCGGCTGGTCTCGCGCTGCAGCCGTGCCTCCAGCTCCTCGACGCGCGCCTCCAACTCCGACGACCGCGAGACCGAGGCGTGTGCCGTCCGGCCGAGTGCATGGCTCAGCATATGTACGTCTCCAAAGGCCCGCTTGCGCAGCTGCTCGGAGACGCGCGTGCTGGTGACCAGCGCCCAATAGGCGCCGGCGACCCGGCCACCGGCAAACGCTTCGTCCCAGAAACCGGCCAGCTCGGCCTCGCTCTCCAGCCGGCCAAATCGGCGCAGCTGGCCCTCGAACCGCCGGTCCAGCTCCTTCTGTATGAGGCGTGCCGCCGGCCCGCTCCGCGCCGCCTCGCCGACGAAATAGGAGTGGATGTCATAGGCCGAGGTGCCGGCCGGGATGGCGAGCTTAAGTCGCCTGGCGAACCCGAGCAGGTCCTGGTGCGAGAGGCACGTGCCGAGAATCGAGCATTGCAGGTTGCCGGGAATCTCGTGGAGGCACCAGCGGCGCCGGCCGGGCGGCTGCCAGTCGCGCTTGGGCTCGCCACCCGCACAGCAAGTGGCATTGTGGCGCCGCTTCTCTGTCATGGCCGCGCCCCCTTACTCCGCGGCAATCGCGCGTGCAGGCGCCGGCCGGCGCGCATGGCCCACCGAGCGGCGCGGCGCGGTCTTGCGCGCCGCCGCGAACTCGGCACTGCGCCAGCGGCCCCTGACCTCGGCCAGCCGGTAGGGACAGACTCGGCCCCTGGCCTCGAGCTCGTCGAGCTTGGCATAGATGGTCTCGACGGCGAGCGGTGCACAGCCGCAGCAGCTCATCTGCTTGGCGAGATGCCGCCACACGACCCCGGGGGTCGGGAGCGGCGGGTTCGGCTCGCTCATGATCCGCATGAGCGCTTGCTCGATGTCGTGGTCGGTGATCACCGCGCAGGAGCACACCAGCATCGCTTCACCCCCTCAATGCCGCGCGGTCGCGACAGGGTCGACGAGTGCACTGGCGTTGACGATCCATGCCGGCGAGACGATCCGGTCGATGCTGCGCATCGTGATCGCAAAGGTTCCGGCATGATACAGCACCTCGTCGACCAGCGAGTTGTCGATCAGGGCGAACGCGCACGCCCGCATCGCCGGGCAGGTGTTGTGCTGGCAGGCGGCGATCATCGAGACCGCCAGGCACTCATCGCGGCAGAACGTGCAGTCGTCGAGCGGATTGACCTCGACGCGACGCTGCGCGGAGGCGTTCACGCACTTGGCCCATTCGGCAAGGCTGCCGACGACGGTCGCGGCGCGTTTCGGGGTGATGAGGTTGGAGTAGAGCCGCCATACGCGCTCCCAGCAGCCGACGTCACCGGTCTGATAACCCGCGATCCAGCCGCGAAAGCCGTAGCCGACCAGCATCTCGGCGGAGTCGGCGGGGGCAGGATGCGCATCCCTGCGAATGCCTGTCGGCGCGCACGACGCTCTGCGGCGCCGGCAGTCCTTGGTCTTCATCGTCTGCGGTCTCCAATCGAAGGGGTTCAAAGCCCCGACATCGGAATTGCGTCGCAACTGGACGCCATGCGTATAGAAAGGCTACGCGCTCTGTGAAGTCAACTGCAAACCGGAGGCGTGTTTGTCGCAATCGACGATTGGAATCATTCCAGTTTTGAATGATTTCAAACAACGATCATCGCACGATCGCGGCGCTGCGCCGCTGCGAGCGCGGCATGGTGACATTGACGGACTTGGACGGCTTGCGTGCGGCCTTGGCTCCACCACTGGCGCGCAACCTGGGTGCCGGGCGCTTGGCCTGCGCGAGGTCGGCAATCGAGGCCTGGTTGAGCACGGCGATGAACGATTCGAAGGCGTCGCCAAACAGCGCCACCTGGCCCGGGTCCAATCCGGGCGCGACCGGCTCGCCGGCCGCCTCCGACGACAGGGCCTCGATGGCGCGCACGACATCGCCGACGCCGATCGCGGCAGCCTCGTGCGCGAGCTGCACGCCGCCATGCCGGCCACGCGTCGCCTTGAGAAAGCCGGAGCGCGTCAGCAAGTGGACGATCTTGAACGTGTTCTGCGGCGTAAGCTCGAGCTGCTCGGAGAGCTCGGCGACCTTGATCAGGCTCATCGGCTCTCCCGAGGCTCGGGCGCAGGCGACGAGCAGGTGGATCGCGTGAGTGGTCGCCTTGTTCAAGCGCATCGTTCGCCTTTCGCCGCTAATTGCTCCGCACGTCCCCGGACGGAGGTGGAGTCCGCGGGCCGCTCTTCGCATCGCGCCGCTTGCGATGATTCTGACGTATTGTCGTCGGCGAGGCAACATCGCTCACGGCCGGTACGGCGGGGGCCCTCGGCATGAGTGCCAAGGCCAGCGATGTGACGAGTTGTCTCTTGTAGGCAGCGAGGCTCAAGGTGGACTTCCTCCCCGCTCGAAAGGCGCGGGCGCCGACCACCGGCGTTGCGCCTGGGGCATTTCAAGATACAATACGGATATAGTCAAGAAAGAATTCTTGACGGATCGCGTGAATGGTGAAATCCCTACAGCGGCGGGTTTCGAGGCGTGTGTGGATCGCTTCCGATGCCGGCCGCCCCAAGTGGCAGGGCCTTGAACCCTGAGGATTTGGAGGACTGTGGTGATCGACAAGACTGTCCGTTGGGCGCTCGCCCTCCCCCTTCTCACCGTCGTGGCCGGTGCCGCCTCTGGCGAGCCGGCGCCGAGGATCGCAGACGTGCTGAGGACCTATGCCGACATCGCCGAGGCCGGCTATCGCGACTCGCTCGCCACCGCCGAGGCGCTGCGTCGCGCCGTGAAGGGCCTCATCGCCACGCCGAGCGAGGCGACGCTCGAAGCGGCGCGCATGGCGTGGCTCGCCGCGCGGGTTCCCTACCAGCAGACCGAGGCGTTCCGGTTCGGCAACAAGATTGTCGACGATTGGGAGGGCAAGGTGAACTCCTGGCCGCTCGACGAGGGGCTGATCGACTATGTCTCGGGCGAGTACGGCACCGAATCGCCCGAGAACGAGCTCTACGCGGCAAACGTCATCGCCAACACCAAGCTCAAGATCGCCGGCAAGACCATCGACGCCAGAAAGATTACCAAGACCTTGCTTGCCGACAAGCTGCAGGAGGCGGGCGAGGTCGAATCGAATGTCGCCACCGGCTATCACGCCATCGAGTTCCTGTTGTGGGGGCAGGACCTGAATGGGACGGGTCCAGGTGCCGGCAAGCGGCCTGCGACCGACTTCGACGTCAAGGCCTGCACCGGGGGAAATTGTGCGCGTCGGGCGGAGTATCTGCGCGTCGTCACCGATCTCCTGATCGACGATCTCGAGTGGATGGCCGTACAGTGGGGTGCAAACGGCAAGGCGCGCAGGGCGGTGACAGCGGCCAAGGGCAGCAACGGCCTCGTCAACGTCTTCACCGGTCTCGGCAGCCTTTCCTACGGCGAGATGGCCGGCGAGCGCATGAAGCTCGGCCTGCTGCTGCACGACCCCGAGGAGGAGCACGATTGCTTCTCCGACAACACCCACAACTCGCACTATTACGACGTGGTCGGCATCCGTAATGTCTACCTCGGCACCTTCCAGCGCGTGGATGGCAAGACGGTCAAGGGGCCGAGCGTCTCCGATCTCGTTCGGGCGAAGTCGCCGGAAACTGACGCGCGCCTGCGCGCGGCGCTCGACGCGACGGTCGCCAAGATGACGGCGATCAAGGAGCGCGCCGAGACCAAGGAACGCTACGACCAGATGATCGGACAGGGCAATGCAGAGGGCAATGCCATCGTGCAAGCGGCAATCGACGCGCTGATAGCACAAGCCAAGGAGATCGAGCGGGCGATGGCGGCGCTGGGGCTGGAGAAGGTCCAGTTCGAGGGCTCCGATAGCCTCGACGATCCTTCGAAGGTCACCAGCGGCAAGAAGAGTTAGAGCGGCGCGGCCTTGCGAATCCTCATCGGGCCACGTCGTCCAGTCGGGATGCCGATCGCTCGCTTGTCTTGAATGGAATCGAGTGCTAGGATGTTATAACATCCGAAATTTGGGACGCGCCGATGGGTCTGCAATGCACGGGGGGTGCACAATGATGAGATTGAAGGGGGCAGGGGTCGGCGTGGCACTGCTGACGATCGCCGGACTCGGAACGGGCGGCATAGTCCACGCGGCCGATCTCGGGGGAGATTGCTGCGCCGATCTCGAGGAGCGCGTCGCCGAGCTCGAGGCGACGACGGCCAGGAAGGGCAACCGCAAGGTGTCGCTCACCGTCGCCGGCCAAGTGAACCAGGCGGTGCTGCTGTGGGACGACGGCCACGAGCGCAACGCCTACGTTGTCGGCAACAAGAACGACCAGTCCAACTTCTCGTTCACTGGTGAGGCCGAGATCTCCAAGGATCTCAAGGCCGGCTACGCGATGACCATCCGTCTGCGCGATACGGTGTCCGACGAGGTCTCGCAGGACGACGACGATTCGACCTTCGGCTTTGTGCTGTGGGAGTCCTATTGGTTCCTCGAGAGCGAGCGGCTCGGCAAGCTCTCGGTCGGCCAGACCTCTCGCGTCTCCGACACCGCGCCGGAGAACGACCTTTCCGAGTCGGGACTGCCCGGCTACGCCGGCGTGCAGGACATGGGCGGCGGGTTCTTCCTGCGGCGCACCGACGGAGCGCTGGCTGCGCTCGCCTGGGGCGATCTCTACAACCACTTCAACGGCGATACCGCCAACGTCGTGCGCTACGACACACCTGCGTTTGCCGGCCTCGTGCTGTCGGCGAGCTACGGCGAGGACGACATCTGGGACGTTGGCGCCAAGTATGAGGGCGAGGGCGGCGGCTTCAAGATCGCCGCATCGATCGCCTACACCGAGGTGACCGACGAGAACGGCCTCGACGGCGGCGGCGACCTGCCGAATTCCACCGTCGTCGGCTCGATTGCGATCCTGCACGAGTCATCGGGCCTCAACGCGCTCGTCGCCGCCGGCAACCGCTCGTTCGACGCCGCGGTGGTCGATGCCGATGGCACGATCAGGACGCCCGGCGACGCGAGCTTCATCTACGCCAAGCTCGGCTGGCTGGCCAAGCTCAACAATCTCGGCCCGACGGCGTTCTATGGCGAGTGGGGCCGCTTCCAGGACTACGTCTCCGCCGGCATCGATCCAGCCGGCGTCGCCTCGGTCGCGAGCGGCGGCGTGCAGAGCTGCGCGGTTGCCGGCGTCGCTTGCCGCATCACCGGCAACGAGGCCGAGGTCTGGGGCCTCGGCGTGGTCCAGCACATCGAGGCGGCAGAGATGCAGATCTACCTCGGCTACCGCCACCACGAGGCAGACTTCGATCTGGTCGACGGCGCCGGCACGGCCGTCAGCGGCAGCGGATTGGAAAGCTTCGATACCATCGTCATGGGCTCGAAGATCGCATTCTAGGCCGACCTCCTGAACTCCCGCGGCTTGGAATGCTCTGGGGCCCGTGCTCGGCCTGGCCGGGTGCGGGCTTCCATCGGTTTTTCGCTTCGACGGAGCGCCGGTCGTGAACATTTCCAAGAGTCCTGCAGCGGCCCAACCTCGCAGCCGCATCGCCTTGTTTGCGCTGGTGACAATGGCGGCCTCCCTGCCCCTCGCAGCCGGCATGGCTCTCACCGCAGCGAGTGCGACCGCTCCCGCCGCGAGCGGGCTCGAGCCCGGCGAGGAATTGCCCGGCGGCGCGGCGACGACGCCCGGCACCACAGATCACCGCGATGCCTTCTCGCGGTTCTCGAACGGCATCGGGCTCGCCGGCGAGGCCCGCTTCAAGATCGGCAACGCCATTTTCCGCAAGCTGTGGGTCTCCGCGCCGGCCTCGACCAAATCCTCTGACGGCCTAGGCCCGATCTACAACGCGCGCGGCTGTCAGAATTGCCATCTGAAGGACGGACGCGGCCGGCCGCCGCGAGCGAATTGGCCGGAGGAACCCGCCGTCTCGATGTTCCTCCGCCTCTCGATCCCGCCCGAGACCGACGCGCAGCGCAGCAGAATCGAAGAGCGCCGCGCCAAGGTCATTCCCGAGCCGACGTACGGTGGCCAGTTGCAGAACTTCGCCATCCAGGGGCACGACGCCGAAGGACAGATGGTGGTGCGCTACGAGGACGTGCCGGTCACCTTGAGCGACGGCACCACAATCGAGCTCAGAAAGCCGAGCTACTCGGTGACTGCTCTCGCCTATGGCGAGATGCATCCGAAGGTCATGCTCTCGCCGCGCATCGCGCCGCAGATGATCGGGCTCGGGCTTCTGGAGGCCATCCCCGAGGCCGATATCCGTGCCGGTGCCGATCCGGACGACGCCGACAAGGACGGAATCTCCGGCCGCGCCAGCGAGGTGTGGTCGAACGAGGAGGGCCGCGTGATGCTCGGCCGCTTCGGCTGGAAGGCGGGCAATCCGAGCGTGCGCCAGCAGAGTGCCGACGCCTTCTCCGGCGACATGGGTCTCTCGACCCCGCTGTTCCCCGGCACGTCCGGCGATTGCACGGAGCGCCAGGCGAGGTGTCTCGCCGCCCCGAGTGGCGCCTCCCCGGCGCCGACCGATCCCGAGGTCGGCGACGAGTTGCTCGATCTGGTGGCGTTCTATGCCAAGAACCTCGCGGTGCCGATGCGCCGTGATCCGGGTGCGGCCCAGGTGCTGCGCGGCAAGGCGCTGTTTGCCGGGGCCGGTTGCGCCGCATGCCATCGACCGAGCTTCACGACGGGCACCCTGGCCGACCAACCGCATCTGTCGGGACAGAGGATCTGGCCCTACACCGATCTGCTGCTGCACGACATGGGCGAGGGTCTCGCCGACAACCGCCCCGAGGGCGTTGCGTCGGGCCGCGAGTGGCGCACCGCACCGTTATGGGGCATCGGCCTCACTGCGACGGTGAGCGGCCATACCTTCTTCCTTCACGATGGGCGCGCGCGCTCTGTCGAGGAGGCGATCCTCTGGCACGCCGGCGAGGCGCAAGCGACCCGAGATGCGTTCGCGGCGATGAGCCAGTCCGAGCGCGAGGCACTCGTCGCCTTCGTCAACTCGCTCTGAGCGCAACGCTGCGGCCAGTACGAACCCGATCGCGAAGGCTGCCTGGCGACCTCACAGCAGACGATCGCGCGCGCTTCTCGATCGTCACACCGGCGTCAATCCGCCCGCCAGCCGGTCGAAATGCGTCGCGACACCGCCTCGGGTAGATGGATGGCGCCGCGGAAATCCGTGCGCTCGAAGGTCGCGTGCTCGAGGTCCGCCCCGTCGAGATTGGCGCCGATGAAGGTCGCGGCCACCAGCCGGGCTCCGCGCAACCGCGCGCCGGTAAGGTCGGCGCCAGAGAAGTTCACTTCCTCCGCACTGGCGCCGGTCATCTCGACGCCCGCAAGTCTGGTCCAGCGCAGATCGGAACCGAGGATGGCGCCGCGCAGCATGTAGACGCCGGTCAAGTCCGCGCGCCGCATGCGGCCGTTTTCCATCAACACGTCCTTCATGTGGGCGCCGCGGAAGTCGACGTCGTCGGCCCGCACCTCGTTCATGTCGGTGCCGAACATGAACGAGCTCCTGAGCACCGAGCCCGAGATGTCGGCGCGGTCGAGACGCGTGTGGAAGAGATCTGCGCCGGTGAGGTCCGCACGCCGTACGCGACAGCCAGAGAGATCGGCCCATTTAAGGTTCGCACCGCGCAGCGTCGCGCCGATCAGGTCGCAACCCGAAAGCCTGGCGTTGGAGAGATCGACGCGCGAGAGATCGACCCCATGCAGGTCGATGCCGAGCATGGCGCGTCCGGCGAACGAGCAATGCCTGAGGTCGGTGACCGGCCGCGGGTTGGAGCAATCGCCCTTTGCCAATCCTTGGTCCTCGGCCGAGGCCGGCAATACGGCAGCCGGGGAAAGGATGATGGCGGCCAGCGCGGAAAGCGTGCGGCGCCAAAGTCGGTCGCGACGAGTGGGACAAGGCATGGCCGCGCTCCTTCGTGGCGGGTGTTGCGAGAGCTTTCTTGATCGGGCGGCGCCACGCTGGGAGTATGGCGCGCGGCATCGACCGATGCCAGTGCCTCGGGACGAGCAAGATGCGCCGTACGAGCCGGAAATGCGCCACCGCGATCCGCCGAGCGGCCCTTTGCGCCCTCCTGGCGCCGGTCTTGCCGGCGCCGGCTCTGGTCGGCACAGGCCGTGCCGGCGAGCCGCCCGCCCATGCGCTCGCCGACAAGGCGATGCTGGCTCGGCTCGCCGTCGGGCGGATAGCGAAATTCCGCTTTGCCGACGTGCCGCGCTCGTTGCCGGAGCTGCGCGTGAGTTCGATCGACGGGACCGCGCGCCGCCTCGACGACTGGAGGGGCCGCATGATGCTGCTCAACGTTTGGGCCAGCTGGTGCGCGCCGTGTCGCGAGGAGATGCCGGCGCTCCAGGGGCTGCAAGAGGCACTGGCAGCCGACGGCCTCGTCGTCGTCACGCTGAGCTTCGACAAGACGCCGGCAGACGCGGCGCGGTTCCTCGCCGATCTCGGCCTCGCATCGCTGCCGCTCCTGGTCGATCCCGGGCGCGAGGCGCTGGAGGCGCTCTCGGTCGAAGGGGCACCGACCTCGATTCTCGTCGATCCATCGGGGCGCGAGCTGGGTCGGATCGCCGGCGCCGTCGACTGGGCCTCGCCGGAGGCGATGCTGCTGGTGAAGGCAATGATCGTGAAGTCGGCGACGAGTGTTGGGCCGGCGGACTAGTGTCCCGATTCCGAGGTTCGCCACCACCCAGCCGCGAACGCAACGGCGAACTTCGGAATCAAAAGGGACACTAGGCCGTGGACTCAATTGATCGCAAGAAAATGCGGATGGAGGCAAGCTGGATGAAGGCGAAGAAATTGGCTCCGAGCTTGTCGTAGCGGGTGGCGATGTGCCGGAACTGCTTCAGCTTGTTGAAGA
>JBFMEX010000068.1:0-75957 GCA_040752215.1 Pseudomonadota bacterium
GTCGCCAGCCTCGACGGCAGCGCCTCGCTGTTCACGGGCGAGGACGCCGACCGCCACGGCCTGAAGGCGGCATTGAAGTCGCGCTTGGCCTCGTTGCCGCAGCAGCCGGCACCGCTCGCAGAAGCGCCGGAGAGCGTGCCGGCGGTCGCGGTCGCCTGGCACGAGGCGGCGAGCCCGCCGCCGCGCCGGCAGAACATCGTCGCCAGCGAGGCAGCAGGCGAGCGCAGCGTTGCCGCGGCAGCGCTTCCGGCGCCACTCGAGGAGGCTCGCCCCACGCCGGACCAGGCTGCCGTCCTGGTGCTGGCGAGCGCGGCGTCGCCCGAGCCGCTGCTCCAGTCGGGCGTGATCGAGACCATGCACGCTGCCGCCCCGACGGTCGTCGCCACCGCCAGCGATGTCGACGATCTCAAGGCGTTCGCGTTATTCGTGCCCGAGCGCGACCCGCAGGCCAAGCTGGCCGAGGTCTCGCGCCAGGTCGCCGGCTGGACCCGCATCGAGCCGACGCCGAGCTGCGATGCCCACTCGTCGCCGGGCGCAGGTCATGTCGTCGCCTTTGCCGGCCCGCCGCCGCGGGCCCGGGTGCCGGATCTGCTCGAGCTGAAAGCCTGAGGCTTTCCAGCCAACTCTCGACGAAGGGCCGGGCCGCGCGTCCGGCCTTTCGCTTTTGGCGGCACGATCAGGGGTGATGTTCTGTTTTTGTTCTTGATCTGATGTGTGCTCGGTGGTATGTTTATATGTTGTCGGATGGTCGTTGATCTCAGCGCGTAGGGAGGGCGTCATGGCATCTGGCGGGCCTTTGGTGTGGCAGCGGTTCGAGTGGTCGAGCGGCGCAGACCGCTACCGGTTCGAGGTCGAGAATGGCGGTCTTCTCGGCACCCTGACGGCCGAGGCTGACGCGAGCGCCGGCGAGGCGGCGGCGCGCCGGCTGACATTGCCGATGGTCGCCTGGGAAGGGATGCTCGACTGCATCAAGACCACGCGCAAGGCCCGCTCGCGACCGGCCGAGAGCGGCCTGCCGGCACGCTCGGGCACGCGCTGGAGCGACACCGAGACGCTCGAGCTGGCCGCGGCCTTCGAGGCCGGCCACACCATCGACCAGCTCGCGGCCGCCCACGCCCGCTCGCCGGTCGCCATCGAAAGCCAGCTGGTCAAGATCGGCCTGCTCACCCGCACCGCCGACGGCCGCGTGCTGCGGCCCGGCCCCCCGTCCGGGCGAGGCAGGCCGCAGCTCGTCGGGCCGGCCGATGGCCAAGCATACCGGGATTAGGCACGCTTGCGGCCGGTGATCATCGCCCTGACCAGGCTCTCGCCCTGCTCGATGCTGGCGAGGACGACGCCGGCAACGTGCAGCACGACAAGCGCCAGCATGACATTGACGGCGCCCTCGTGCAGCTCCTCGACCCACTCGACCTCCCAGAAGGTGGCCGTGGTCAACATGACGCCGCTGACCGAGATCACGACGAGCAGTGCCAGCATCGCGACGATCATCGCCCCGCCGGCCGGATTGTGGCTGATGTAGCGCGGGGCGCGGCCGCCGGCCATCGCCCCGAGGTAGCCGGCCACGGCCGTCGGCCCGCGCACGAAGTCGGCGAACCGCGCGTGCCGACTACCGACGAAGCCCCAGACCACGCGCACCGCGACGATGCCCACGATCGTGTATCCGAGCAACTCGTGCGCCCGATCCCACGCGTCGGCAGCCGCCCAGGCGGCGAGGAATGCCGCCACCAGCCCCCAGTGGAGAACGCGGACCAGCGGGTCCCAGACCCGGACGGTCCGCGCCTCGGACGCCGCGTCCGGCCTCATCGCTTGCTCTCCTGGCGCAGGATCTCGCCGGTCGCCGGGTGCACATAGGCTTCGAGACGGGCCCCGTTCTTGTCGATCGCCTTGACCTCGTAAACGCCATCCTCGGCCTCGATCTTGCGCACCTCGTAGCCCTGCGCGGCGAGCTTCTCCGTGATCTGTGCCACCGACAGCCACTCGGCGCGCGGCACCTCGACCCCGAGCCGCTTGGCGCGGTCGTCGTCGGAGGCGATGGCGAGCCCGGCGCCCAAGGTCAGCGCGGCCAGTGCAGACGCGATCAGCAGCTTGTTCATCTCGATCTTCCTTCTCGGTTGCTCGGCCCGGCCCACTGCCGGGCGACGCAGCGACCATGCGCCCTCCCGCCTGACGCAGCGCTGATCCCGGCCGTCAGCTTCCTGTCAGGAGGAATGCTGCGATAATGGGCGCATGGAGATGCCCTGCTTCGACCGCCGCCGCCTGCTCGTCGCGATCGCCGCGCTCGTCGGAGCCAGCGCGCTCGCCTCCGCCGACGCCGAACGCGACGATCACGAGCGCGCCCGTCGCGCCGTGGTCGAGGGCAAAGCCCGGCCGCTGAGCGAGATCCTCGCCGCCCTCGCGCCGAGCCTCGACGGCGAGGTGATCGAGGTCGAGCTCGAGAGCAAGAGCGGGCGGCTCGTCTACGAGCTAAAGGTTCTGTCGGTCGGCGGCCGGGTGCGCGAGATCTACGTCGATGCCGCCACCGCCGAGATCGTGTCCACCAAGGCCAAGTGATGCGCATTCTCGTGGTCGAGGACGATCCCCGTATCGCCGCCGATATTACCGCGGCGCTGTCCGCGGCAGGCTACGCGGCCGAGACCGCTCGTGACGGCGAGCAAGCCTGGTTCCGCGGCGACACGGAGGACTTCGACCTTGTCGTGCTCGACCTCGGCCTGCCGCGCCTCGACGGACTGACCGTGCTCAGGCGCTGGCGCACGGCCGGTCGCGCCATGCCGATATTGGTGCTGACCGCCCGCGGCGCGTGGGCCGAGCGCGTCGAGGGCATCGACGCTGGCGCCGACGACTACCTCCCGAAGCCGTTCCACATGGAGGAGTTGATCGCCCGCGTCAGGGCACTGATCCGCCGCGCGGCGGGGCACGGCGCGGCGGTGATCGAGGCCGGCGTCCTGCGGCTCGACACGCGCCAAATGCGCGTCTCGAAGGATGGCAGCCCGGTCGAGCTTTCGCCGCTCGAGTACCGTCTCGTCTCCTACCTCGCCCATCACCGCGACCGGGTCGTCCCGCCGGGCGAATTGATCGAGCACCTTTACGGCGACGACGACGCCCGCGAGGCCAACGCGCTCGAGGCGCTCGTCGCACGGCTGAGACGCAAGCTCGGCGCGGACGCGATCGAGACCCGGCGTGGGTTCGGCTACCGCCTCGTCGGGTCTGCCACATGAGCCTCGGATCGCTCCGTACGCGACTGCTGCTGGCCGGCGCGCTCGCGATCACGATCGCTCTGCTCGTCTCTGCAATCGGCCTGCTCCTCCTGTTCGAACGCCACGTCACCCGTCGCATCGATACCGAGCTCGGCGCCCACCTCAATCAGCTGGTCGCGGGCCTCGACCGGGCCGGCGACGGCGAGACTGCGATCGTGCTGCTGCGGCGGCCGGCGGAGCCGCGCTTCGAGCAGCCACTGTCGGGCCTCTACTGGCAGATCGTGATCGAGCCCGGCCAGCACGTGCTGCGCAGTCGCTCGCTGTGGGACGGTGAGCTCGCGCTACCCGCCGACGACCTCGGCGACGGCGCCGTGCACCGCCACGACATCGTCGGCCCCGGCGGCACGACGCTGCATGTCCTGGAGCGCGAGGCCGAGCTCCCCGAGCGCCTCGGTGCGGCCAGAGCACGGGTCGCGGTCGCCATCGATGCCGTCGAGATCGCCCGCGCGTCGGTCGCATTCGCTCACGACCTTGCACTTCCGCTGGCGCTGCTCGGCGCCCTGCTGCTGCTCGCCGGCTGGGTACAGGTCACCATCGGCCTGCGCCCGCTCGATCGGATCGGCGCGGCTTTGAGTGCGGTGCGCGCCGGGTCGAGCCGGCGGCTCGGCCGCGCATTTCCCGACGAGGTGCGGCCGCTGGCCGGCGAGATCGATGCCCTGCTCGACGCTCGCGACGCCGATCTCGAGCGCGCACGCGGCCGGGCCGCCGATCTCGCCCACGGCCTGAAGACACCGCTCCAGGTGCTGCTCGGCGAGGCGGAGCGGCTGAGATCGCATGGCGACGAGCGCGCTGCCGACGTCGTCGCCAGCCTCGCCGAGGCGATGCAGCGCCATGTCGAGCGCGAGCTGCGACGCGCCCGCCTTGCGTCCGGCTCGGATGCGGCAACTGCCGATATCGGCGAGGTCGTCCGCCGGGTGGTCGGCGTCATTCGGCGCACTCCGGCCGGCGATCGCCTCGAATGGGCGATCGATATTCCGGCCGGCCTCGCCGCACGCATCGACCGCGACGATCTGGCCGAGGCGATTGGCAACCTGCTCGAGAACGCGGCCGATTTCGCGAGGCACCGTGTCGCCATCTCGGCCAGCGCCGACCCCGCCATCGTGACGGTCGTCGTCATGGATGATGGCGCCGGCATCCCCGAGGCGGACATCGCCGAGGCGCTGAAGCGCGGCCGGCGTCTCGACACTACCCGCGGCGGAGCCGGCCTCGGCCTCGCGATCGTCCGCGACATTGCCGACAACGCCATGGGAACCTTGTCGATCGAGAACGCAATGCCGGGACTGAAAGCCACACTGCGGCTAAAACGTGCCTAGGCGCGGCGACATCCCTGGGTTGTGACAGCACCTTGCAATAGGATCGCCACCGACGACATTTCGCACGAAGCCATTGCAGGAGGTGGATTGAGCATGATCCGTTTCATTCGATCGCGCGGCCTCGGCACCGCAGTTCTAGCCGCCGCCGGCATGGCTATGATCGCGACCAGCGCCGCCGCCGCCAGCCCATTCGACCGCCTCGGCGGCAGCTGGTCCGGCAGTGGCACGGCAACCTTCGAGGGTGGGCAGAAAGAGCGCTTCTCCTGCAACGGCTACTATCGCAATCAGGGCGGGTCGAAGCTCAGCCTCGCCTTGCGCTGCGCGAGCCCCTCGAGCAAGATCGAGGTGCGCGGCAACCTCTCCCTCTCGGGCGGGCAGGTCTCCGGCACCTGGGAGGAGCGGACCTACAATGCCAGCGGCACCGCCGCCGGATCCGGCAGCGAATCCGGCATCAACCTCAGCTTCTCTGGCAGTGCATCGGGCTCCATGCGCGTCAGCGTGTCCGGCTCCAGCCAGTCGGTGGCGATCAACTATCAAGGCATCGCCCTGAAAAGCGTGAACATGAGCCTGTCGAAGCGCTGACGGGACCGAGGTGGCCAGCACACCCCCCGCTGCGAGTGCCTTCGATTCGCTCCGATCGAGTGAAACAAGCGCGGCCGGCCGCCGGCGAATCAGGTAGTCGGATGCCGGCCCTTCGGGGCACAGATTTGCACTTCCCTCGCCGGCGCGCCGTCGCACCCGGTCGGCGGGCTGTGCTAGAAGCATCCCGGACGGCGGCCCCGCCGCTTTGAGAAGGCGAGCTTGGAGGCAGAGATCATGCCCGCGCGATCGACGACCACCCCGATCATCACCGCCCTCGTCGCCGGCGCGTTCGTTGCTGGCGCGATGCCCGCCAGCGCCGACGCGCCGTTCTCGGCGCTCGTCGGCTCGTGGAGCGGCAGCGGCCAGGTGCGGCTCGAGAACGGCAAGTCCGAGGGCATCAAGTGCAAGGCCTACTACACTTCGAAGGACGGCGGTCAGGGCTTGTCGCTCGCCTTCCGCTGTGCCAGCGCCTCGAACAAGATCGACATGCGCGCGACGCTCGCCTCCTCGGGCAACGCCGTCTCCGGCAGCTGGGAGGAGCGCACGTTCAACGCCGCCGGCAACGTCACTGGTAAGGTCGATGCCACCAGCATCAATCTGTCGATCGACGGCGGCGGATTAACCGGCTCGATGTCGGTCTCGTTCGGCGGCAACAACCAGTCGGTGCTGATTTCGACCGAGGGCTCCGCGTTCAAGGGCCTGCGCATAAGCCTGCAGCGCGGTTGACCATGCGCGTACGCTCGACCATCCCTCGGCTGCTACTCGCTGGCGCGGCGCTTTGCGCGGCCGCGCTTCCCACCCAGGCCGGCACCCGCCGTGCGGGCGAGCCCGCTGTCGTCGTTGCCGAGAGCCGGCACGGCAACGGCACCGTCTCCGGTCCGGTCCGCCGGGTCGCCAACGGCTACGAGGTGCGACTCCCTGGCGGCACCTGGGTCGGCTGCCGCACGAGCTGCGCCGAGACGCTCCGCGTCGAGACCGTCGACTTCTGGGCCAACGACGGCCGCCTGATCGGCGGCGGCACCGTCCAGAACGAGTGCGGGATTTTCGGCTGCCTGGAGCTGCGCTACCCGCGCTGAGGCGCTCTGCTCTCCTCCCAATTCACGACCATCTCTCGACTGGTTGGCGCTTGTCAGCTGGAGGGCCGGCGGCCACTCTCTCCGCGCGACCGGAGACGAGCCGCGTCCAAAGCCCTCCGACAAGAGCCAAGAGGTCCGACATGCCCGAGCCCACCGTGTTGCATCGTATCGTCGTCGTCGGCGGGGGCGCGGGCGGACTCGAGCTCGCCACCCGGCTCGGCGACAAGCTCGGCCGGAGGCGGCGCGCCGAGGTCACGCTGATCGACCGCACCCGCACCCACATCTGGAAGCCGCTGCTGCACGAGATCGCCGCCGGCAGCATGGACGTCTCCCGCCATGAGCTCGACTACCTCGCGCAGGCACACTGGCACGGCTTCCGCTACCGCTACGGCGAGATGGTCGGCCTCGACCGCCAGCGCCGGCTGGTGCAGCTCGCGGCGACTTTCGACGAGGACGGCCGCGCAATCACGCCGAAGCGAACCATTCCCTATGACACGCTGGTCATCGCCATCGGCTCGGTGTCCAACGACTTCGGCACGCCGGGCGTCGCCGAGCACGCGATCAAGCTGGACACGCCCGACGAGGCGGAGCGCTTCAATCGCCGACTCGTCAACGCCTGCATCCGCGCCCACGCGCAGGAAGGCCCGATCCGCCCCGGCCAGCTCCACGTCACCATCATCGGCGCCGGTGCCACCGGAACCGAGCTCAGCGCCGAGCTGCACCGCACCGCGCGCGGCGTCGTCGCCTTCGGCCTCGACCGCATCGATCCCGAGAAGGACATCCGCATCACCTTGATCGAGGCCGGGCCGCGCATCGTGCCGGCGCTGCCCGAGCGGCTCTCCGATGCGACCGCGGCGGTGCTGCGCGGCCTCGGCGTCGACATCCGCACGGGCGCGCGCGTCACCGCGGTGTCACCCGAGGGCGTGACGCTGGCGAGCGGTGATTTCATCCCGTCGGAACTCGTGGTGTGGGCCGCCGGCGTAAAGGCCCCCGCGGTGCTCAAGGATCTCGACGGGCTGGAGACGGCGCCGAGCAACGCGCTCGTCGTCACTCCGACGCTGCAGACGACGCGTGACGACAACATCTTCGCGCTCGGCGACTGCGCGCATCTGGTGCCGGAGGGCGAGCAAAGCCCGATCCCACCGCGCGCGCAGGCGGCCCACCAGATGGCCTCGCATCTGCTCGGCAACATTCGCCGGCGTCTGCGCGGCGAGCCATTGCGCCCGTTCGTCTACCGCGACTTCGGCTCGCTCGTCTCGCTCGGCCACTACTCGACCGTCGGCAGTCTGATGGGTTTCGTCTCCGGGCGCAGCATGATGATCGAGGGCTGGTTCGCGCGGCTGATGTACCGCTCGCTCTACAAGATGCATCAGCTGGCGCTGTTCGGCCCAGTCAAGGTGACGCTGGACACTCTCTCGCGCGTTCTGACGCGGCGCACCGAGCCGCACGTGAAGCTGCATTGAGGATTCGCAAGTTGGATCGGCGCGTGCACGGCGGTACCCGCACAAACATGCACATGCCGCGTGCAACTCGACCTTCCCCGCGCTGATCCACCATGTTGGTCTACGGCCACAAGTGCAGTGCGGCCCAACCCAACCTGCGCCGTCCCGCTCAGCTCGCGAGCTTGTCCTGCTGACGGCGCGCAGCGCCACTACCGGGCCGCGTCCTCATAGTCGATTCCGGCACCTCGCCGAGCCGGCGGCGCAACTCGCCCGACTTGTTGAGGCTCTTGACGATAGCGACGATGACGCTCGCCATCGGCATGATCGTCTCGCCCTCGGCCCAGAACAGTCCGACCTCCTGGCTCAGCACCGGATCGACGAGATCGAGCGCCTTGGTGCCGGGATGCAGGCCGGGCATGCGCGTGAAGTGCGACGGGATGATGGTGCACAGCTCGGTGAACTGGACCTGGAACATCAGGTGCAGGATCGATTCCGACTCGACTTTCGGATCCACCGAGACGCCTGCGCGCGCGAACGCCTGGTCGATCAGGCGACGCTCGTGCATGGAGAGTCTGAGCAGTGCCAGCGGCAGGCTTGCCGCCTCCTTCCAGCTGATCTCGGTTCGGCCCTCGAACTCGGGTGTGTCTGGTACCAAGAGGCTCATGCTCTCGGACAGAATCGGCAACATGTTGCGCCGGCCGAGATCGGCGTCGTCCATGTAGGTGATGGCGACGTCGAGAGAGAAGTTGTCGAGGCCGAGCTTCATCGCCTCGTTGCCGATAAACTGCACGTCGATCCGCACGCCCGGATACTTCTGGCGCACGCTCTGCAGGATGACCGGTAGCACCGGCGACATCGACGGCATCGCGCCCATCCTGAGGTGGCCCTTGAGATCGTCCTGCATAGCGTCGATCTCGTCGCGCATCGCCTCGCAGTGGGCGACGACGAGGCGCGCCCACTTGGCGATCTGCGCGCCCTCGGCGGTCAGCCCATGGAAACGCTGGCCGCGGCCTCTGAGGAAGATCGGCACGCCGAGCTCGAGCTCGAGCTGCTTGATGCCGCTCGACAGGCTCGGCTGCGTGACATGACAGCGAGTCGCCGCCCGGCCGAAGTGCTTCTCCTCCGCGACCGCGATCAGATACTTGAATTGCCTGAGGAACATGTGCTCGTCCGCTTGCCAATCGAAAGCGTGGGCAGAGCTTGGAGCCGTCTTGGCTCCGACCTGCATCTCGCGTCACGCTTGGTCTTGCCGCCGGTGCGGCGTTCGGCTTTGACAGCCTGCCGGTGGAGGCGAGCCGCGCGCAAGGCCCTGGCTCGAGTCCAACCGCACTACTCATCTAACATGTTAGATGATGCCAATCATCAATAGAAACTACCAGTTTGATAAATTCTCTCGATAAGACACTCTCCGTTCGCCTCAGCTCGACACGGCGCGGCACCCCGCGCGCCGACCTTCCAGACACGGAAAGAGCCTGCCGGATGACCCGCACATCCCTCGCGATGGCCTCATGAGCGCCGCCTTTCTGCTCGGCATCGGGGTGCTCGGCATCCTCTCCGGCGTGATGATCGGCTGCATCGGCATCGGCGGCGTGATCCTCGTGCCGGCGCTCGCCTACCTGATGGGCGTGCCGATCCACGCCGCCATCGCCGCGGCGATGCTCGCCTTTCTGGTCTCGGGCGCCATCGGCACGCTCGTTTTCGCCAGTCACAAGTCGATCCGCTGGGACATGGCGGCCTGGCTGTGGACGGGCGCCATGCCGGCCGCACTCGCTGGCGCACTGCTCGCCAGCGCCGCGCCGGGCCGCGTGCTGGAGCTGCTGATCGGCCTGCTGACGGCCGCCTCGGGTGCTCACTCGCTGTTGCCGACGAAAGAGGCCCATGCCGGCGATGACCGCACGCCCGCCAACCCGACGCTGGCTGTCATCGGTGCCGTGACCGGCTTCTCCTCCGCCATCACCGGAACCGGCGGCCCGCTCGTGCTGGTCCCGATCCTGATGTGGCTCGATATGCCGGTGCTGACCGCGATCGGCCTCTCGCAGGCGATCCAGCTGCCGATAGCCGCGCTCGCGACCGCCGGCAACGCCTACGTCGGCGTGCTCGACTTGAAGCTTGGCTTGCTGATCGCCGTCGGCCTGTCGATCGGCACCTGGGCCGGCGCCCGGATCGCCCACGCGGTTCCGCGCGCTGTGCTGCGCAGGATCGTCTCCGTCGTGCTGGTCGGCGTCGGCGGATCGATCCTGGCGAAACTGGCGCAGCAGGCAGTATCCTAGCCCGCCATTCTCACAAGGATGCGACCGGCACGGAGGCGAATATGACGACAGACCAGGAGGGTCGCGAAGATCGATGTGGTTCATCGCTCGAGCGGGCCGACGCAGCCTGTCGTCACATTCGCCCCGCCCTCCGGGTCGCGTCAGCGCGGCCGCCCGGTTCGTCGCCATGCGCCGCGGGCGCGCGAGCCGGCAGAGCCGGCTTTGGCCCCTCCGGGCCGGACGGCTCAACCGTAGCCACCGCTACGCCTTTCGCCGCCCTCCTGCCGGATCGGTCTCGCGCCGTCGCGATGCCGGCCGCATCCTTGTGAGAAAGGCGGGCTAGGAGCGAGGCCATGGCCTTCGACCCCGCACGCGTTGTCGGCGACTACGGCGATATCGAAGGCGAGGTCGAGGCCTGCCGCACCGCAGCGGCGCTGTTCGATTTCTCGTTCGTCGCCCGCGCCCGCGTCACCGGCCCGATTGCGCTCGCCTCGCTCGCACGGCTGACGGCGCGCGAGCTCGACACGATGGCAGTCGGCGACATCCGCTATGCGGTGCGCGCCGGACCGGACGGCCACCTCCTCTCGGACCTCACGATCTGGCGATTGGCGCCCGACACCTATGAGCTGATGAGCGGCCGCAGAGAGGACATTGCCGACCTCGTCCGGCTGGCGCCGCCCGGAACCGCCGTCGACCTCTCGGGCGAGAGTGCGATCCTCGCCCTGCAGGGCCCCGCGTCGCTCACCCGCCTCGCCAAAGCAACCGACGTCTCGGCGATCGCCCGCCTCGCCTATTACCGCTGCTGCCGGACCCTCGTGCTCGATGCCGACTGTCTCGTCGGCCGGCTCGGCTACACCGGCGAGGCCGGCTTCGAGATCATCGTCGCGGCCGGCGAGGCGCCGCGGCTGTGGGCGGCGCTTTCCCGCATCGCCAAGCCGGCCGGTTTCGCCGCCGCCGACATCCTGCGCATCGAGGCCGGCTTCGTGCTGTTCGCCAACGAGCTCAGGTTGCGCGTCGGCGCCGGCGACGTGGGATTGAGCGCCTTTGCCGGCGCCACGCCAGCGCACCTCGGCCCGCCGCTCACGCTGGTCGCGTTCCGTGCCGACGCCGCAGAGCGGCCCGTCCTCTGGCAGCCCGCCGCCACGCTCGCGCCGCCCGGCCCCGGCCAGCTCGTCGTCACCTCGGCCTGCTGGAGCCGGCGCGCTGGCGGTGTGCTCGGCCTCGGCTTCGTGCATGCCTCGGACGCAGAAAGCGGCCGACCGCTCGCCGACCCGGACCAAGTGTTCACCAACATCGCCCTCGTTCCTCGCCCCTTCTACGACCCCGGCAAGCGCCGGCCGCGAGCCGAATGGTGAGGCGATAGGCCCCCGCAACATAGCCCTGGGCGAACAACCGATAGTTTGCGCTGATTTGACTTGATGCCCCTTCGCGCGGCGGATGGAGGTGCGCTCGGAAATTGCGCCGGCCAAGCAAGAAACGGAGGAACGCCATGGCGGAAAAGACGGACAAGCCAGCTCGCAAGAAGGTCACCATCAATTCGCTTATGGCGAAGAAGCGGAAAGGCGAGCCGATCACCCAGCTCGCCGCATACGACTACCGCACTGCCGTCGTCGCCGACCGCCTCGGCATGGACATCCTGTGCGTGTCCGACACCGGCGGCATGATCCTGTTCGGCCACAAGAGCACCGTCTCCGTGAGCTTCCAGGAAGTCATGATGATGTCGCAGGCGATCGACCGCGGCTCGAAGTTCGGCCTCAGAATGGTCGACATGCCCTACTGGAGCTTCCACGTCTCGAAAGAGCAGGCGATCGAGAACGCCGGCCGCTTCGTCCACGAGGCCAACGCCGAGGTGATGAAGTGCGAGGGCAACCGCCACCACGCCAGGAACATCGAGGCCATCGTCCAGGCCGGCATCCCGGTTCAGGGCCACATCGGCATCACGCCGATGCGCATGCCGCAGCTCGGCGGCTTCATCGCCCAGGGCAAGACCGCCAAGCGCGCCAAGGAGCTGATCGACGACGCCAAGGCGATGTACGATGCCGGCTGCTTCTCGATCCTGTGCGAGGTGACCACCTCGGAGGTTGCCGAGTATCTGGCCGACACGATGCCGATCCCGATCATCAGCCTCGGTGCCGGCAACTGCGCCGACGGCGTGCACATCATCTCCTCGGACCTGTTCCACCTGTGGGAGGAGCACGTGCCGAAGCACAGTCGCATCTACACCGACCTGATCCCGATCATGGAGGACGTGATCACCCGCTACATGAAGGACGTGGTGACACGCGACTACCCGGGCCCCAAGGAGACGATCCACATGGATCCCGACGAGCTCGCGGCGTTCGCCAAGGAGATGAAGTGGGAGAAGAAGCTCGACGAGCTCGGATCAGCCAAGAAGAAGTCGGCCTGAGCCTCGGTGCATTCGGACTGGATCCACGAATTGGTACGGCGCGCCTTGCGGGCGCGCCGTATTGCTTCCGACGAGGCTTCACTCACTTCAGGCCAGCAGGGCAAAGCCCGCCAGCGCGACGAGGGCAACCAGCCCCCATGCCCAATTGCGACCGCTGCGTGCGCGAACGCAGTCATATGCCAGCGAGCAATCGCTGCACTGGCTCGGGTCGGCGGCCTGACACGACTGCCTGGGGCCAAATCCACCGTTGATCTTGGTCGTCTCGCTCATGTCCGCGCCCTTCCTCGTTGCTTCTCCACTGGCCTGCAAATCCCCGGCGGATGTCGAGATGAATCTTATGGAGGCGCCCCATTCGCTCCTTGACTGCGGTCAATTGCGTCGCCGCCGACATGCCCTTCGGCAATGAATAGTCGGAATGAATAAATAGAGCCCGCCACTATTCAGCGTCGGGCTCGAGTTGGCGCGTGCGGACGGTGCCAACAAGCGCCGTCTCTTTATAATTCGATCTGCCCTATGAAGAGCGCTGCTCGCCGCGGGGGGCGGACCCGAGGGCCGCCACCCGACGGCGCATCGATCAGTTCTTGATCGGCGGACAGTCCTTCATGCAGCGCGTGGCCTTGGTATCGGGCCGGTCGTCGCGAATGAAGCCGTCCTTGTTCGGCATCTGAACGGCCGCCAGCGTCTTGGCATCCATCACCGCATCCGCGGGCACGAGGCCGTTGAGGTGCAGGATGTAGGCCGAGAGCGCATAGACCTGATCGTTGGTGAGACTCTGCGGCGCCGTCATCGGCATCGCCCGCCTCGTGTAGTCGAACAGGATCGGCGCGTAGGGATACATGCTGCCCGGCGTCAGCACCCGCTTGTCGGTGGT
Source organism: Pseudomonadota bacterium (assembly GCA_040752215.1). Taxonomy (GTDB): domain Bacteria; phylum Pseudomonadota; class Alphaproteobacteria; order Rhizobiales; family Hyphomicrobiaceae; genus JBFMEX01. Next base: position 13,195 of record JBFMEX010000068.1, read on the forward strand.
GAACGAGCCGATGCCGCCGACCATGGAGCCGTAGTTCGAGCCGCCCTTGGCCTCCTCGCCGTGGCAGGTGACGCACTGCTCGGCGAAGATCTTCTTGCCGTCGGCGACGCTTCCCTTGCCGGCCGGCAGACCTTTGCCGTCCGACGTCGAGATGTCGATGTTCCAGGCGGCGATGTCGTCCTCGGTAATTGCCTTGCCGTATTTGACACCGGGTCCGCCCGCGATAGCCGACGTTGCCGCGAGGACGGCAACCGACGCGGCGCCGATAACGAGCTTAAGCGATCGCATTGGCCACCTCCCCCGCCGGGCTGATCGACCACGGGAAGATCGCGTTGTGGTGCTGCACGAAGCCGGTGATCGCGCGCACCTTGTCGATGTCGGCGACCGTCGGCTGCACGTAGCCGGTGCTGTCGACCGCGCGGCTGGCAATCTTCGCCGGCCCTCCGTCCCACTTCCAGCGGTAGCGGAATCGGGTTAGGCATTTTTCGAGCACGGGCGGCTCCAGGGTGGCCTCCGTCCAGTTCTTGCCGCCGTCGACGGTGATGTCGACGGTCTTGATGGTGCCGTTGCCGGACCAGGCGAAGCCCTCGATCTCAACCATGCCGGGGCCGGGCAGCTGCATGCCGCCCGACGGCCGTGTGATCACCGACTTGCACTCCATCGTGAAGCTGAACTGGCGCCACTTGCCGCCCGGCATCGGGTCGGTGTAGCGCGCCGTCTCGCTTCTCAGGTGCCACGGCTTGTCGGAGACCTTGATGCGCCTGAGCCACTTGACCGAGACGTTGCCTTCCCAGCCCGGCACGAGTGCACGCAGCGGGTAGCCGTTCTCGGGCCTCAGCCGCTCGCCGTTCATGCCGTAGACCAGCAGCACGTCGTCATTGCACTTTTCGATCGGCACCGAGCGCCCGTGCGCAGAGCCGTCCGCACCTTCGAACAGCACCCACTTGGCGCCGTCCGCGAGCCCAGCCTCCTCTAGCAGCCAGGAGACCGGAATGCCGGTCCACTGCGCGCAGGACAGCAGGCCATGCGTCTGTTGCACGGTCTTCGACTTCACCGCCTTCCAGTCGGTCAGGCCGTTGCCCGAGCATTCCAGGAAGTGGAACTTGGAAACGGCCGGATAGCGCATCAGGTCGCTCATCGAGAACTTGAGCGGCTGCTTCACCATGCCGTGGATGACCAGCGTGTGCTTATCCGGATCGATGTCGGGAATGCCCGCATGATGACGCTCGAACACGAGACCGTTGGGGGTGACGATGCCGAGCTGGTGCTGAAGCGGCGTCATGCTCCAGTCCGACCAGTTCTGCTTGTTGACGAACACGTCGGTGCGGTTGCGGGTCACGTGCGCCTCGTACTTCGAGGGCATCCCGTACACCTTGGGTTCGATGATCCGACCCATCTCCTTGTTGGTCGGGGGTATGGCGAGCTTCTCCGCCCGCGCCTCGACGAGGCCGGCGCCGGTCGCAACGGTTGCCCCGGCGACCGCCACGCTGCCACGCAAGAACCGGCGGCGGTCGGCCGAGACCGGCCCATCGGCCACGGCACGGTCCGTCGGTGGACCGTCTCGGACCACTTCCTTCCTGGACATCGCAGAATCTCCCTTGTTGCTTCCCTTCCCATCGTCGGCAACCGTATCGGCGTCGCGCCGTCGAAAGCGCAGGTGCCGGGTCTCTTGCGGACCTTTTGGTGGCAGCGTCGGGAGAGCGTCGATTGCAGGAGGTCACCGGCTCTCGCAGTGCAGCATGCCACTTTCGTATTGCGACCGACTGTCACACGATAGGTCTCTGCTCTCGCAGCGAACAAGCTGATTGCACCTATCCGTCGATAGGATCGAGCTATCCTGCTGCCGAGCGAGACGGCCGCCGGGTCTCGGCCCGCCGGCGCTGGCGCAGCGTGCGCGTCACGGCCAGGAATGCCGCCGCGAGCAGCGGGCCCGCGGCCAGATTGACGATGGTCAACCAGCGCCCAAGACGGATCGCGCGTTCGCGCATCGCGCGGCGCAGCTGGCGCAGCTCCTTGCGCACCGGCAGCAACCGCGTCTCGAGTGTGCCGATCTGCTCGCGAACCGCGGATGGAAGCTCGGCCGCACTCTTGACGCCGCTCGTCTCCACCACCTTGGCGATCGCCGCCTCGGTCCGCGAGATCGCCTCGGCAAGCTCGGCCTCGCGCGCGCGATGCACCGCCTGCGCGTCGCGCATCAGTTCGGCGACCCGCGTGAACGGCCGGCTGAGACGGCCACGGCCTCGGATCGCGAGCAGACGCGGATCGCCGGCCGCCGACTCGACCATGTTGAGCAGGAAAGCGATGTTGTCGTTGATCGGCCGCGCTTGGACCTTGCCGTCCGTCTCCCCCTGCTGGACCGCGAACGGGTCGAGCACCCAGTCCGCGTCGGCGATGGCGAACACTGCCGGCACGCCGCTCGAGCGCGCGAGATGGGGCCGAGGCGTGGCACCCTCCGCAACCGGCGGTGCGACCGCGAATGCGCTTTCCACCGGTGCCGTCACCGCCGCCGCGAGCACCCGCGTGCCCCCCTCCGCCTTGAACGTCGCCGCCAGCGTCTCCGGCGTCCCCGCCTCGATCTCCTGGCGCGCCAGTGTGCCGCTCTCTTCGCTGGTCGTCACCAGCGCGATGCCGCGCCCGTCCGCGACGCGGATCTCGCCCGGCTCCGCGAACAAGAGCTCGCCGAGGTTGGCCACGACCGGATGATCGCCGGCAACCTGGTCGGGGCCGACCTTTACCCAATAGGGATAGGCGAGCATCTGCTGATCGGGCTGGCGCACCGGAGCGGCGAGGCGCCCATCGCCGATCACCCGCTGACCGGCGAATGTCAGGCCGTAGCGGGCGAGAATGTCTGAGATGTCGTCGATCTCCGCCGACGGCTCGGAGACGGCCACGTTCTGCGCGCGGTCGAGGCGCAGGAACGGATCCATCATCGCCACCAGACCCTTGCCTGCCATCACGTGCTGGTCGAGCGCATACAGCATCGATCGCTTCAGGATCGGCGCCTTGATCACGATCACCGCGTCGAGGTCGTCGGGCAGCGTGTCGGCGAAATGCGGCAGCACCGCCACGTCGTAGGCGCGCTTCAGCTCCTCGAGGACCGCGAGCCCCTCGCGCGGCTCGCTCGCATGGCGAGGTGCGAGCAGCGGCGTCAGCACGCCGACCCGCCGCGGGCGTGTGCGCGAGAGATTGGTCAGCGCCAGCGCGATGTCGTACTCGAGTTGCCCTTCCCGGCGCAGGTCGAGATAGGGAATCGTCAGCCGGCGCTCGCCCATCTGCAACACGAGGCCGAGCATGAAGCTGTCGCCCGAGCTCATCGGCACGCGCGCTATTCCGGTCGCCGCTGCCTCCGCCTCGCTGTCGCTGTCCGGCGCCGGGTCCAACTCGGTGAGAACGAGCCGGCCGCCCGAGTGACGCGCAATCTCGCCGACGATCTCGCGCACGCGGCGGGCATGCGCCCGGATCGCTTGCGGCACGCTCGCCTCGCTGGCGCTCCAGTAGAGCCGCGCCTCGACGCCCGCCGGAAGCCCGCCCGCGAGCGCCGCCGTCTCGGCATGCAGCGACAGCTCGCGGGCCGCCGTTACATCGAGCCCGACCGGCTGGCGCCCGGCGAGGGCGACGATCCCGAGCGCCAAAGCGCCCGCTCCCGCCGCGACCAACCCGCCGGCGAGACGCCGCATCGCTGTCGGCGCGGCACTCCGGCGGCCGGTCAGGATGCGCGTGGCAGCGACCAGCGCCAGCGCCGATGCGAGGACGAAGTAAACGATCGCGGCCAGCTCGATGCGGCCGGCCGCCATCCGGTCGAGCCAGTGCTTCGGGCTGGCCAGCGCCAGCGCATCGACTAGCGCCCCGCCCGGGAGACCACGCACCAGCCGCGGCACTACATCCCAGCCGATTAGCAGCAGCACCAGCAGTGCACCGAGCCCGAGCAGGTAGGCCCCGACCTGCTCGCGGGCCAACGCCGCGGCGAGGAGCGCGATCGCCAGCGAGGTCGCGAGCAGCAGCGTCGCGCCGAGCGCGCCGGCCAGCGCCGCGCCCCAGTCCGGCGCACCGAGGTAGGCGATCGTCGCCGCAAGTGGCACCAAAGCCAGTGCCAGCGTGATCGCCAACAGCGCGCTGCCGGCCAGCCACTTGCCGGTCACGATCGCCATCGGGCTCAACGGCATCGTCATGGTCAGCTCAAGCGCTCGGTCGCCCGGCTCGTCGAGGAACGCCCGCATGGCGAGCGCTGGCACCAAGAACAACGATATCCACGGCAGGAACGTCCACGCCATCTCGAGCGAGGCGACGTCCGAGGCATAGAGATCGCCGACGAGGAGCACCGCGACACTCGTCGCCAGCAGGAATGCGGTCTGGAAGACGATGCTCAGCGGCGCGTAGACGAGCCGGCGCCACTCGTGCCGGACCACCGCGTCGAGACCGGCGAGCGGCCCCGGCGATGAGCCGGACAGCGGATCGGCCCCGGCAGCGTGCGTCATGGAGCGCCCTGCTCTGCCTCGCCGGCGACCAGCCGCGCGAACGCCGGCGCAAGACGCCCGTTGCCGTCGGCCAGCTCCGCGCGTGGCGCGTCGGCGACGATGCGGCCTGCGGCGATGACGATCAGCCGGTCGCAGAGCTGCTCGGCCTCCTCGAGGATGTGGGTCGACATCAGGATCGCCTTGCTGCGACCCATCTCGGTCAGCACACACCGTAAATGCGCCTTCTGCAGCGGATCGAGCCCGTCGGTCGGCTCGTCGAGGATCAGCACCGGCGGATCGTGCAGCACCGCCTGCGCCAGCCACGCCCGCTGGCGCCATCCTTTCGACAACGTACCCATGATCCGATCCATTGCCGCCGCGAGGCCGGTCAGCTCAGCGGCCCGCTCGATCGCTCGCGCAAGGTCCGCACCACGAAATCCGCGCGCCTCGCCGACGAACGTCAACAGCTCGCGAACGGTGAGCTCGGCGAAGCCGGCGGCGGCTTCCGGCAGATAGCCGAGCCGGCGACGCGCCTCGAGCGGCGCACGCGCGACATCAAAGCCGGCGATCCGCGCCGTGCCGGAATCGGCGCCGAGATAACCGGCGAGCATGCGCATCGTCGTCGACTTGCCGGCCCCGTTGGCGCCGAGAAATCCGACGATCGTGCCCGCTCCAAGCGCAAACGATATGCCGGCGACGGCCGCCCGGCCGCGAAATGACTTGGTGAGCTCGTGCGCCTCGATCAGCATGTCATCCCTGCGACCGGTGTCACCCGGCCGACGCTGTGCAGATCATGAGCGATCGAGAATGCACCGGCAGCGCTCGTAGCATTGGCGAGGCACTGACGGCCTCAGCGCCCCGACATGAACCCGGCGACGATGAAGAGGGCGATGCTGGCGAATGTCAACGCGTATCCGACACGGATGATGAACACCGTAGAAAGTGGGGGCGGGCCATTGCCCTTCGGCCGCATAACGCTCGCCACCGTCACCAGCACCGCGCCGAGAATCGCGAGCGTGACGATGACCGGACGCGAGGTCGCAACGGCAAGCAGCTCCCACATGCCCGGTCGATCCGGCTAATGTCCGCCGCCGCCCGAGACCTTGAACGCCTTGCCGCCCGACGACGGGCTGCGGAAGCTCTTCATCGCCTCCTGGTGCAGGATCGCCATCGCATCGCGCTTGTAGGCATAGGCCTCCGGCGAGCTCAGCATCGTGTAGTGGCGCGGGCGCGGCAGTTGGATCTCGATCAACTTGCGCATGCTGGCCGGGCGGTTGGACAGCACCACCAGCCGGTCGGCCAGGAAGATCGCCTCGTCGATCTCGCTGGTGACGAACAGGTTCGTGCGCCGGTTCTCCTCGAACAGGCGCAGGAAGAACTCCTGCATCAGCCCGCGCGACATCGCGTCGAGGCCGCGGAACGGCTCGTCCATGATCATGATGCGCGGATTGTTGATGAGCGCGCGCGCCAGCTCGGCACGCCGCTGCATGCCGCCGGAGAGCTGCAAGGGGTACTTGTGGATGAACTCGGACAGGCCGACCTTGGCCAACAGCCGGATCGCCTCGTCGTGCAGCTCCTTGCCCTTCAAGTCGCCGCGCAGCTTTGGTCCGAACACCACGTTCTCGTAGGTCGTCTGCCACGGCATCAGCGCCGTCTCCTGGAACACGACCATACGGTCCCTGGCCGGTCCCGTCACCTTCCTGCCGTCGAGCAGAATTTCGCCGCTGTCGGGGAAGTCGAAGCCGGCGATGAGATTGACGAGCGTAGACTTTCCGCAACCCGAGGGTCCGACGATGACGGTCAGCTGGCCGGGCTCGATGGTGACGCTCAGGTCCTCGATGACGGTCTGGCGCTCCCACTCCTCGCCATAGGCCTTGGTCACGTTGCGGATCTCGACGCGGCTCTTGCCCGCGGCAAAGTCCACCGGCGGCGGGGCGGCTGCGATCGGCTGCTGCATCTGGCTCACGCTGCGATTCCCTTCCTCAGAACAACCGGCGCCACGGCATGAAGTACTCGCCGAGCATGCGTATGGCGCTGCTCGAGAGATAGCCGGCAATGCCGATCGAGATCATGCCGACGACGATCTGCGGCAGCGATCCGCCCATGTAGGAGTTCCAGATGAAGAAGCCGAGGCCGCCGCCGCCCTGCGTGCCGCCGCCAGAGATCATCTCCGCCGCCAGCACCACCTCCCACGTGATGCCCATGCCGACCGCCGCGCCGGTGAAGATCGACGGCAAGGTGCCCGGCAGGATGATCTTCGAGAACAGATCCCATTGCGACGCGCCCATCGACTGGGCGGCCCGCAGGTAGCGCACGTCGATCGAGCGCGCGCCGCCGAGCACGTTGATGACGATGGTGTAGAACGCGCCAAGGAACGTCACGAACGCAATCGACATCTCGTTGGTCGGCCAGAAGATCAGCGACGCCGGCACCCACGCGAGCGGAGGGATCGGACGCAGGATCTCGAATGGCGGGAAGAAGATGTCGCGGAAGTACCTGTTGACGGCCAGCGCGAGGCCGAACGGAATGCCGAGCAGCATTGCGGCGAGGAACCCCGACAGCACGCGCTTGAAGCTCTCGTACCAGCTCCACCAGTAGCCCGGCTTCGGCAGCACCGTCACCCATGCCGCGGCGACCTTGCTCGGCGCCGGCACGAGACCGATGAAGGGCAACCGATATCCGGTCAGCTCGTCGAACCGCGAGCCGAGCTCCCACAAGAGCAGGAAGCCGATGATGGCGACCACGCCCCGCCACATCGTCTCGTTCGAGACCCAGCGCTCGAACTTGGAGCGGCGCCGAACCCGCTGCACGGGAGCGGACTGGATCGTATGGGCGGCATTCGACATCTGGTCGGCGTCTCCCTGAAAGTTGACCCGTCAGGCCATCTCGCGCTCGCCGGCCTGGAAGGCCTTGATCGCCTCCTCGTGCACGGCCTCATTAGTCTCCTCGACCAGCAGGCGGAACCGCTCCGAGGCCAGCGTCTCGAGCGTGCGGGGGCGAGGAATGTCGATGTTGACGATCTTCTTCAGCTTGCACGGACGCGTCGTCACCACGAACACCTTGTCACCAAGGAATATCGCCTCCTCGAGATCATGGGTGATGAAGAAGATCGTGACCTTGGTGCGATCGTAGGTCTCGAGCAGCGATTCGTGCATGATCGACTTGGTCAGCGCGTCCATGGCGCGATAGGGCTCGTCGAGCAGCAGCACCTTGGGATCGTTGATGAGCGCTCGCACGATCTCCGCGCGTCGTGCCATGCCCGAGGACACCTCGCCGGGGAACTTCTCGCAGAAGTCGCCGAGCCCTGCCTCCGCCAGCATGTGACGCGCCTTCTCCAGCGCCTGCTTCTTCGACAGCACCTTCTGCACCATCGGCCCGTAGGCGACGTTCTCGGCGAGCGTCTTCCACGGGAACAGGGCACCGTTCTGGAACACGACCATGCGATCCGCACCTTGCGTCGCCTTCGGCTTGCCGGGGCCGCACAGCAGCTCGCCATCGAGCCGGATCTCGCCGAACGTGATCGAATGGAACCCGGCGATCGCATTGAGCAGCGTGGTCTTGCCGCAACCAGACGGCCCGACGATCATCGCCACCTCGCCGGCGCCGATCTCCATCGAGCAGTCGTCAACGGCCATCACGTTGACGCCCTCGGGGTCGTAGATCTTGGTGACATTGCGGATGCTGATCGCCCCCTGCCGCGGCCTGATTGCGGCAGCGTCGGCGGTCTGCACCTTGGCGGTCATGTTCATAGAATCCTCGTTTCGAGTGCGACGCCGGCGTCTTGCCGCCGGATCATCTGCCTTGCAGCGCGAGAGCCTTGACGTGCCATGCCATCAGCCAGTTGCCGACGAAGCGGACGATCGCGGACGTGAACCAGCCGACGAGGCCGAGCGTCAGCATGCCGATCACCATCGGCACGGTGACGCTGTTGACGTACGAGCTCAGGATCAGATAGCCGAGCCCGAAATCGCCCGACACCATCTCCGCCGCGACCAGCGAGAACCAGGCGACGCCGATGCTGATCTGCAGCCCGGTGAAGATGAACGGCAGCGCGCCCGGGACGACGACATGCTTGAAGATGTCCCAGCGGCTGGAGCCGAGGCATCCCGCGGCGCGGAAGTAGGACTCGTCGATCGATTGCACGCCGAGCATGGTGTTGAGCGTCGTGACGAACAGCGAGGCGAGCGTGGCGAGAAAGATCACCGGCGTCTCGTAGCCCTTGAACATCAGGATCGCCAGCGGAACCCAGGCGAGGATCGGGATCGGGCGCAGCGTCTCGAGAATCGGGAACGCGTAGTCGCGGAACGTCGTCGACCAGCCCATCAGCAGGCCGAGCGGCACGCCGATGACGGTCGCCAGGCAGAACGCGATCGCGATGCGCCGGCAGCTGACCCAGATGTGCTGGTAGTATTCCGGAATGAAGATCGACATGCCCTGCGTCGGGTTGGGCGAGAACCATTCGGTCATCACCGTGACCGGCCCGGGGATCTTCTCGAATCGCGGCAGCTCGAGGCCCTCGCAGAACAGCCAGTAGAAGAACAGCCACAGTGCGACGCCGAACATCATCAGATAGGGCGTCGGAGTGGTTGCGCCCTTCCTGATCTTGTACCAGAGGCGCGACAGCCGGGTCGGAGCCACACTCATGGCCGGGCTCGTGGTCGTTGGCGAGGCTGCTGTCATTGCGACGTCGTTCCCTCGTTTCTTTGCGCCTGCTGGACCCAGTCCAACCACGGGATCGAGATGGCTTGTCGGATCGGCCTACCCCGGGACCGGTGCACGGGAGGGGCCTCGGGATTGGGCGGCGACACAGAGCGCCACCGCCCGCCGGATCATCCTCGGGCTACTTGAAGGCCGACAGCGGCTGCGCCTTAATCACGCCGATCGGACTCGAGAGACCGCGCGCCTTCAACACCTCGCGTGCGACCGCATCGGTAACACCGCCATCGCGGATCTTCGGCTCGGCGGCAGGCTTGTTCGGCAGGCTGTTCAGGAACGCGGTCGCGTCGTTGAGCAGGCCCTGGACGCGCTCGTTGACCACAAAGTCGAGCTGCACGCGAACGTCACCGCCACCGGCCGCCTTCGGGTTCTCGCCATAGAGCGAGGCCCACAGCACCTTGCGGTCGATCTGCTCGGTCTGCTTCTCGGCGAGCTTGGACACCTCCTCGGCATTCTTGAGGTCGGCCATGAAAAGCTGCGAATCGAGCTCGGCCTCGAGCCAGCCGCGATGCACGTCGGGGCGCTGCTCGATGAGATCGTTGAGCATGATCATGAAGCCGCCGTCGAGCGCGTCGAAATCCTCGCCGCTCGCCGCGCGCCGGGCAAGGCCCGATTGCACGATCTTGGTCGCGGTCGGCTCCCAGATCACCGCCGCGTCCAGCTTGCCGGCGCGGAAGTTGGTGGTGATGACCTCGATATTCTGGTTGAGGTAGCTCGCCGGCTTGATGCCCGCCTTGTCGAACGCGAGCCGCGCGAAGCGGTCGGTGCACGAGCCGTGCGGCGAGGACGTGTTCTTGCCGTCCATCCACTTGACCGCTTCCTTGCCGTCCTTGAACTGCGGCGCGTCGTTCTTCACGAGGAAGATGTTGCACTGCTGCTTGGAGGTGCCGAGCACGCCGACGATACGAATGTCGGTGCCGCCGCGATCCTTCAAGTTGCGGAAGGTGGAGACGATGCCCGGCATGTCGCCGACATAGCCGATGTGCTGCTTCTCGCCGGTCATCGCGTTGACGATGATGGCGCCCTGCAGGCCGATCTGGAACTCGGCCGTCGACCCGGCCGGGAGATACTTCTTCCAGAACTCCTTGCCGTTGTTGACGACGCCGGACCAGGATTCCGTGTAGTAGGGCTGGTAGCCGATGACGAGTTGGACCGGATCACCCTTCTTGCCGAACTCGACCTTCGCATCGGCCGCCTGTGGCAGAGCGAGGGCACCGACCGCGAGCGCCGCCGCCAGGGCGTGCCACGTACGTTGATTTGCCATTTTCTTCCTCCCGAAACAGTTCCAGCTGCTCCGAACTTTTTCAGTTTTCTCTAGTATTGCGCGGTCGCCCGCGATGGTCTTTCAATGGCGCCCTGTCGTGCTCCTACCTCCTTGATCCTACAGCTCCCCTCATCGCCACGCGCGCGGTGGCCGATGTCTCGAAGGACGCTTTGGTCTATGACGATGCCCAAGTAGCTTCAAGCATTGCCACAGTATACGAAGCCGCCCGCCAGCACCCCCACGCCGGCCTCATCCTACCGCAACACTGCGACGGCCTGTCGCGCACTTATGGCACGATGTAATGGGGTCGCGTGTAAAATCGTTCGTCCTAATCGTTGAATATAGGCAACCTATCAAAGCGCTCGATTAGTCGGGAAGGCAACCGTCCAACTCGGGATTGACGCCGAATCTCGCGTTGCAGCATTTGCACATTCGATCATGGGATAGGAACTTTTCATCAAACTCTTCTGCCCTCTGTCCGGCCTGATCTGTTACAAAACGTCACCTGCCGGACCACATTTCGACCCAACGGCCCATGCTCCCGGCGAGCTTGCCGGTCGCGGTCGTGCTCACACCCGGCACTGAACGCGACGCAAAGACGATCGAGCAATGGACCGCTCGTTCACGGCACGCGTCCAAGAGGAGGAAGCATATGCCAGCACGCAATCATGCGCAGTGGGTCGCCCCGCCGAAGCTCGCGTCCGACGAGTGGGTGGACAGCCGGATCTACTCGGATCAACAGATTTTCGAAGAAGAACTCGAGAAGATCTTCAAGCGGACCTGGATCCCGGTCTGCCACGAGTCGGAGCTGCCCAGCGCCTACGACTTCCGCACCACCACCATCGGCCGCGAGCCGATCATCATCTGCCGGGGCCCCGACAACGAGGTCCGCGCGTTCCTCAACGTCTGTCCGCATCGCGGCATGCTGATCGAGCGCCGCCCGGCGGGCAGTTTCCTCGAAGGCCAGCCATCCGGCAACCCGAAGCGCATCACCTGCATGTTCCATGCCTGGCAGTTCGACATGAAGGGCAACTGCGTCTACGTCGCGCGCGAGAAGGAGGGCTACCAGGATCGCCTGTGCAAGGAGGACGTCGGTCTGCGCCGCCTGCGCTGCGAGGTGAAGTTCGGCGGCTTCGTGTGGGTCAACCTCGACGACAACCCGTCGGTCTCGCTCGAGGACTGGGCCAGCGAGCCGTTCGATTGCCTACGGAAGTCGATCGACGCCGAGCCGCTCGAGGTGTTCCACTATCACAAGGCGATCATCGATACGAACTACAAGCTGTGGCACGACACCAACAGCGAGTTCTATCACGACTTCATGCACTACCATAACCGCATCACCGGCTTCAACGACGCCTACTTCGCGCGCAAGAACTTCGCCTTCAAGAACGGCCACGTCGTGGTCGGCACGTTCGAGGTCAACTACCAGAACTACGAGGGCTTCGAGAGCCGCGCCGCACTCTCGTTCCCGCACCTGCCGCCGAACCAATGGTACATGGTCGATCTGTTCCCGGGCATGAACTTCAACCTGCGGGGCTCGGCGCTGCGTTGCGACATCGTCACCCCGCTCGGCCCCGACAAGGTGATGATCGAGTTCCGCGGGCTCGGCTTGAAGCGCGATACGCCCGAGGAGCGGATGACGCGCATCAACCACCACAACTCGATCTGGGGCCCGTTCGGCCGCAACCTGCACGAGGATCTGGTCGGCGTCGCCGGCCAGGGCACCGCGATGTGCCCGGGCTCGGAGCCGCGCCGCATCCTGCACGGCCGCCACGAGAACCAGACCATCCACGACGAGATCGGCATGCGCCACTACTACGAGGAGTGGGGCAAGTGGATGAACCGCTCGCCGAGCCACCCCGAGCAGCCCTACGCCCCGCGCGTCGCCGCTGCCGCCGAATAGCGACGACCGACCGACGAGGGAGACGGCGGCCGAACGGCCGTCTCCCGCCCCCTGCTCCGGCAATGGCAGGCGGAGAGCCGCGCCGGCGGGCCGAGGCCCGCACGCCGCGCGCATCGAGCAAGCTTCTGGAGGAACCGACAAATGGGCAACAACGGAAGAGACGCGGCCAACACGGTCCGCGACACGATCTACAAGGCCACGCTGGCGCTCGACGATCAGAAGTGGGACGACTGGCTCGACCTGTGCGAGGACGACTTCCACTATGCCATCAAGGCGTTCAGCCCCGAGATCAACAAGGACATGATCTACCTGCAGGGCAGCCGCAAGGACATGTCGACGATGATGCGGATGCTGCCCAAGCACAACACCGACCACTCGCCGCTGAAGCGGCACACGTCGGTCTATACCGTCGACGTCTCCCCCGATGCCAAGTCCGCCACCGCGGTCAGCTCGTTCGTTGTCTATCAGAACATGCTCGACGGCATCAATTCGCACATCGATGCCGGCGAGAGCCGGCTGTTCCTGGTCGGCCGCTACTACGACACTTTCAAGCTCGACGGTGACAAGGCCCGCTTCGTCAAGCGCGAGGTGCGCCTCGACAACCGCCGCCTCGACAAGGGCTCGCACTGGCCGATCTGATCGCTCCGAGCCGCCGCTTGCCGAAGCCGGTGGCGGCCGCGCCCGTCCCGGCCGCGGCCGCGCGGGGCAGGCCGCCGCTGCCCCCACCGAAGCCCTCAGTCGAAGAGGAAGCATGTCCTGGATCCGAGTGTGCAGCACCGCCGACGTCCCCGCGAACTCGATCAAGAGGTTCGAGGTCGCCGGCGGCATTCAGCTGCTGATCGTCAACTACGGCGACGGCTTCCGCGCCCTGCCGCCGGTCTGCCCGCACATGGAGGAGCCGCTCGAGGTCTCGGGGCTGGTCGCAGGCTGCATGCTGACCTGCACCAAGCACCTGTGGTCGTGGGACCTGCGCACGCTCGCCATCCAGGGCGAAACCGAGAAGCCGCTCAGACCCTACGATTCGAAGGTCGAGAACGGCGACGTCCTCGCTTTCGTGGACAAGGAGATCGTCTACGAGTTCGACAGCGAGGACGACATGGACGACGATGACTTCTTCAAGTAGGGCCGACGCGCTCGCGCGCATCCGCCCGACCGATCGAGAAGGTCCCGAGGCCCACGCGTCGCCCATGAAGATCACCGTAGAGAGCAAGTCCGGCATCCTCGACTACCAGTGCGAGGCGGGCGAGAACCTGCTCTACGCCGGCCTCGCGGCCGGGTTGGGCCTGCCCTACGAGTGCGCCACCGGGACCTGCGGCACCTGCCGCGCGCGCGTCATGTCGGGCGAGGCGGAGCTCGCCTGGGACAAGGCGCCGGGTCTCGCCTACGTCAAGCGCGACAAGGGCGAAGTCCTGCTCTGCCAGGCACACGCGCGCTCCGACTGCACGGTGCGCGTGCCGGCCAAGATCGGCCCGCCGAGCCGGCACTTCGCAACACCGGCCAAGAGCGCCGGCGTCGTCTCGAAGGTGGCTCGCCTGACGCACGACGTCATTCACTTCGAGGTCGCCCTCGACGCGCCGATGGCCTACGACGCCGGCCAGTTCGTCGTCGTCTCGACACCTGCCGTCACCGGCGGACGCGCCTACTCGATGGTCAACTACGCCCCCGGCGGACGCCAACTCGACTTCGTCGTCAAGCGCAAACCCAGCGGCGGCTTTTCCGAGTGGCTGTTCAGCAACGCGGTCGAGGGCACGCGGCTCGACCTGTTCGGCCCCCTCGGCCGCGCCACGTTCCATCCCGACGAGGGCCGCAACCCCGTCTGCATCGCCGGCGGGTCCGGCATCGCCGGCATGCTGGCCATAGCCTCGCGCGCCTGCCAGGAGGGCTATTTCTCCAGCCACCGCGGGCACGTCTTTTTCGGCGTCAGGACGCTGGCGGACTGCTTCTACATGGAGGAATTCTCGCGCCTCGTCTCGCAATCCGGCGGTAATCTCGAGGTGACGGTCGCGCTCTCGCACGAGGAGGCGACCTCCGAGGTGCATCGCGATTTCCGCCAGATCCGCCTGGCGAGCGGCTTCGTTCACGAGGTTGCGGCCAAGAGCATGGCGGGCCGGTTCGAGAATGCGGTCGGCTTCGTCGCCGGCCCGCCGCCGATGGTCGACGGCGCGCTCAGGATGCTGATCATGGAGGCCCGCCTGCCGGCCCAGTTCATCCGTTACGACAAGTTCGGCTGAGGCTCCCCCGCGGCTACCGCGGGAATGCCCGAACCACGAGAGACCGGAATGACCGATACCGCCGCCGCCCTCAACGCCCTCAAGGGCTCCAAGCTGTTCTCCGGCGTCAGCGACGAGACGCTGGAGCGGATTGCCGAGATCGCCCAGCGCCGCCGCTTCGAGGAGGGCGACGACATCTATACGCTCGGCGACGAGGCGGGCGAGATGTACCTGGTCGAGACGGGGCGCGTTCGGTTCTCGCTCGGCGTCGGAAATCGCGCCTCGGCCGCAGGCTCGGTGATGACGCCCGGCGCCGCGTTCGGCTGGGCCGCGCTGCGCGGCGCGGCGCCGCGGCGCGGCGCCACGGCCACCTGCCTCGACGATACCAGCGTGTTCTCGATTCCCGGCCGCGAGCTGCTCGCGCTGCTCGAGCGCGACACGAGGAGTGGCTTCACGATGATGCGCCGACTCGCCGACATGATCTCGCGCGACCTGATGAGCGTGCTGACCACCTGAGCGGCGCGGCGACCGGCGCGCCAATGCGACGCCCCCTCGCCGCCGCAGCCGAGAGCGGGTAGCCTCGGGCGATGATGCACGACGCCCTCGAGAACGCCCGTGACTGGCTCGCCACCGGCGAGAGCGTGGCGCTGGCCACCGTGGTCGGCACCTGGGGCTCGTCCCCGGTCCCGGCCGGCGGGCAGATGGCGATCGCCACCGACGAGAGATTCTCAGGCTCTGTCTCGGGCGGCTGCGTCGAGGCGGACGTCATCGTCGCCGCCGCCGAGGTGCGGGCTTCGGGCCTGCCACGGCTGCTCAGTTTCGGCGTCGCCGACGAGACGGCGTGGCGCGCCGGCCTGCCGTGCGGCGGCAACATCGAGATACTCCTCGAGCGCCTCGCGCCCGGTCCCGACCTGCCATTGCTCGACCGCCTGCTCGAGGCGCGCCAGGCACGAGTGCCGCTCGCGATACGGACCAGCCTCGCCGATGGCGCCCACACGGTCCTCGTAGCGACCCCAGCGCTTGCGGCCGGAGCTCCACTCGTCCGCGAGGGAAAAGACTCAATTGTGCATGTCGTCCGGCCGCCGCCGCGCATCGTCGTCGTCGGGGCGACCCACATCGCCCAGCATCTCGCCGTTCTGGCAGCGATCACTGGTTACGAGATCGTCGTCGTCGATCCGCGGCCGGCCTTCGCTTCGGATGCGCGCTGGAGCGGCCGCACACCGGTGGTCGACTGGCCGGCCAGCGCCCTCGCCGCGATCGGACTCGACGTCTCGACCGCTGTCGTCGCGCTGTCCCACGCGGCCGACATCGACGACGAGGCCCTGCTCGCCGCACTGGCATCGCCCGCGATCTACGTCGGCGCCCTCGGCTCGACCCGCAATCATGCACGCCGCTCGGTTCGACTCGCCGCCAATGGATGCCCGCCGGAGGCGATCGCCCGCATCCACGCGCCGATCGGCCTCGACATCGGCGCGCGCACTCCTGCCGAGATCGCGCTCGCGATCCTCGCCGAGATCACCCTCGCCTTCAACGGACCGCGCCAGCGATGAGGGTCGCCGCCATCCTGCTCGCCGCCGGCGCCTCGCGCCGCTTCGGTCCCGCCGACAAGCTGCTCGTCGAGATCGACGGCGTGCCACTGGTCAGGCGCACCGCCGACGTGCTCGCCGCCTGCGTCCTCGACCCGATCATCGCCGTCCTGGCCCCGGGAAATTGGGCCGTGGCTCGCGCGCTCGTCAATACCGGAACGACACGCATTGCGAACCCGAGCCATACGGCCGGACTCGGCACCTCGATCGCGGCCGGCATGCGTGCACTTCCGCCAGACATCGACGGCGTCCTGATCGTGCCCGCCGACATGCCTTCGCTGACGCCGCGTCTCGTTCGGCGCATCGCCACGGCGTTCGACGCCGCCGGTGGCACACACATCGTCCACGCGGTCGACGCTGGCGGTGCTCAGCGCAACCCCGTGCTCTGGCCGCGCTGCCATTTCCATCGTCTCGCCGCACTCGACGGCGAAGCAGGCGGCAAGGCGATCCTGGCCGCGCTCGCCGACGAGACGACCGCCGTCTGCGCCGACGACGACCACGAGCTCGACGACATCGATACGCCGGAGGATCTCGCACGATGGAACAGTCGGCACCCGAGTCCAGCCAGCGGACAACCCGAGTGAGCGAGCCTCGACGCGGGCACGTCGTCGCCTGGGACCTGCCGACGCGTCTCTTTCATTGGACGCTGCTGGCGTTGGTGGGCTCGGCCTGGGTCAGCTTCCAGTACGCGGAAGCACTCGGCGATTTTCGCTTGAAATGGCACCGCTGGAACGGCCTTGCGATCCTGGTGCTGCTGGTGTGGCGACTGATGTGGGGTCTCGCCGGAGCTTCGACAGCCCGGTTCAGCAGCTTCCTCGGCTCACCCCTAGATGCGCTCGGCTACGCACGCGATCACCTCTCCGGCCGCAAGACGC
The DNA here is from genome assembly GCA_040752215.1 of Pseudomonadota bacterium. Lineage (GTDB taxonomy): Bacteria > Pseudomonadota > Alphaproteobacteria > Rhizobiales > Hyphomicrobiaceae > JBFMEX01. Next base: position 30,203 of record JBFMEX010000068.1, read on the forward strand.
GCTACCTCGGTCACAACCCGCTCGGCGCCTGGATGGTGATCGCGCTCCTCGCCGCTCTGCTGACTCAAGCGACGCTCGGCCTGTTCGCGCTCGAGCACAATGATCTGGCCACCGGCCCGCTCTACCCCCTCGCCGGCGCCAAGCTCGCCAAGACGCTGACCAGCTGGCACGCTTGGCTATTCCACTGGCTCATACTGCCGCTCGTCGCGCTGCACGTCGCAGCCAACATCCTCTATGGCCTGCTTGCCGGGGAGCCACTGATCGCGGCGATGGTGACGGGAAAGAAGCCGATCGCCGCCTATCACGACGCCGACGCCGCGACCGTCCCACCACGCCCGCTGCTGCGCGCGCTTCTCCTGCTCGCGCTCTCGTCCACCGTCGTATTCGGCACCATCCTCGCCCTCGGCGGCCGACTGCCCTGAAAGAGGGTCAGACCCTGCGGGTCTGACCCTCCATGCGTCTCACGCTGCCGCCTTGACCGGCCAGCCGTTGATGATCAGGGTGCCGTCGCGCACCGACACGGCGACTGTGTCGCCGTCCTTGACGCCGCCGGCGAGGATCTGCTCGGCGAGCGGGTCCTGCACGTTCTTCTGGATCACGCGCTTCAAGGGCCGCGCGCCATACGCCGGATCGTAGCCACGGTTGGCGAGCCAGATCCGTGCCGCGTCGTCGAGCATGATCTCGATCTTGCGATCGGCGAGCAGCTTCCTGAGCCGGCCCATCTGGATATCGACGATCGCCCCCATCTGCGCCCGCTGGAGGCGGTGGAACAGGATGATCTCGTCGAGCCGGTTCAGGAACTCCGGCCGGAACCGCTGGCGCACCTCGCCGAGCACGTAGTCGCGCACCGCGTCGGTGTCCTCGCCCTCGCCCTGGTTGACGAGATACTCCGAGCCGATGTTCGAGGTCATCACGATCAGCGTGTTCTTGAAGTCGACGGTGCGGCCCTGGCCGTCGGTGAGCCGTCCGTCGTCCAGCACCTGCAGGAGCACGTTGAACACATCCGGGTGCGCCTTCTCGATCTCGTCGAACAGCACGACCTGATACGGGCGCCGCCGCACCGCCTCGGTCAGCGCGCCACCCTCCTCGTAGCCGACGTAGCCCGGAGGCGCCCCGATCAATCGCGCGACCGAGTGCTTCTCCATGAACTCGCTCATATCGATTCGCACCATCGCGCTCTCGTCGTCGAACAGGAACTGCGCCAGTGCCTTGGTCAGCTCGGTCTTGCCGACGCCGGTTGGCCCGAGGAACATGAAGGATCCAATCGGGCGGTTCGGGTCCTGCAGGCCCGCGCGCGCACGCCGCACCGCTGTCGAGACAGCCGTCACCGCCTCCAGCTGGCCGACCACGCGTTTCGCCAGCGCCTCCTCCATTTTCAGCAGCTTGTCGCGTTCGCCCTCGAGCATCTTGTCGACCGGCACGCCGGTCCAGCGCGAGACGACCCCGGCGATGTGATCGGGCGTCACCGCCTCCTCGACCATGGCGCCCGCCGCCGACTCCTGCCCCTCGAGCGCCTGCACCTTCTTCTCGAGCTCGGGAATGACGCCGTAGGCGAGCTCGCCCGCGCGCGTGAAATCGCCCTTCCTCTGCGCCTGCTCCAGCTCGGTACGGCGCTGGTCGAGCTCCTCCTTGATCTTCTGTGCCGAGCCGAGCTTCTGTTTTTCGTTCTCCCAGCGCTCGGTCAGCTCGCGGCTCTCCTCCTCGAGATCTGCGATCGACTTGTCGAGCTTCGCGAGACGATCCTTCGAGGCAGCGTCGCTTTCCTTCCTCAGCGCCTCGCGCTCGATCTTCATCTGCATCAGCTCGCGGTCTATGGCGTCCAGCTCCTCGGGCTTGCTGTCGATTTCCATCTTGAGCCGCGAGGCCGCCTCGTCGACGAGGTCGATCGCCTTGTCGGGCAGGAACCGGTCGGTGATGTAGCGGTTGGACAGCGTCGCCGCGGCAACGAGCGCCGAGTCCGTGATTCGGACGCCGTGGTGCAGCTCGTACTTCTCTTTGAGGCCGCGCAGGATCGAGATCGTGTCCTCGACCGTCGGCTCGGTGATGAACACCGGTTGGAACCGCCGAGCCAGCGCCGCGTCCTTCTCGACGTGCTTCCTGTACTCGTCGAGCGTGGTCGCGCCGACGCAGTGCAGCTCGCCGCGGGCGAGTGCCGGCTTCAGCAGGTTGGAGGCGTCCATGGCGCCGTCCGCCTTTCCGGCACCGACGATGGTATGCAGCTCGTCGATGAACAGGATGATGCCGCCGGCCGCCGCCTGAACCTCCTGCAACACGCTCTTCAGGCGCTCCTCGAACTCGCCGCGGTACTTCGCGCCGGCGATGAGAGCGCCCATGTCGAGCGCAAGGAGTTTCTTGTCCTTGAGGCTCTCGGGCACGTCGCCCTTGATGATCCGGAGCGCCAGACCCTCGGCGATCGCCGTCTTGCCGACGCCCGGCTCGCCGATCAGCACCGGATTGTTCTTCGTCCGCCGTGACAGCACCTGGATGGTACGGCGGATCTCCTCGTCGCGGCCGATGACGGGGTCGAGCTTGCCGGTCGCCGCGGCCTCGGTCAGGTCGCGCGCGTACCGCTTCAGCGCGTCATAGGCCTGCTCGGCCGACGCGCTGTCTGCCGTGCGCCCCTTGCGGATATCGTTGACCGCCTGGTTGAGACCCTGCGCCGTCACACCGGCCCCGGCGAGGATGCGCCCGGCCTCGTTCGACTTGTCGAGCGCCAGCGCCAGCAACAACCGCTCGGCAGTGACGAACTTATCGCCGGCCTTCTCCGACATCTGCTCGGCGGCATCGAAAACGCGCGCCAGCTCGGGTGACAGGTAGAGCTGGCCGGCGCCGCCTCCGGACACTTTCGGACGCTTCTGAAGCGCCCGCTCGGTCGCCGCCAGCGCCTCGCGCGAGCGTCCGCCCGAACGGTCGATCAACCCGCTCGCGAGCCCTTCGGCGTCGTCGAGCAGGACCTTGAGCAAGTGCTCGGGGGCGAATTGCTGATGGCCCTCGCGCAACGCGAGGCCCTGCGCCGACTGGACGAATCCCTTGGCGCGATCCGTGTAGCGATCGAAATTCATGGTGCTTGCCCTTCTCGCACGCCCCGCCGCCCGATTGGCACGGACGAGAGCGCCGTCGTCGACGAGATGTATCGGCAGCCGCTTGCAGTCCCGAAGGCCCCGGCCTGCCGCCTGCCGAACATATAGGGCGGTGGCGGCGCCGCAAAAGGGGCGGGAGCGAACTGGCGGCGCGACGTCTGTACGCGCGACAACCGATTGCTGACCGTGCCCCGAAACCACGCCTTGGACAGGAGCGGCAATCGTCGTGGCGATCGAGAAGGCGACAGCCAAGGCCCGACTCCCATGCCCGGACTACCCCCCGATCTTCTCATGCCGTGGTGGCTCACACCGCTGACGTTCGCGCCGCTGGTGATCGGTGCGCTGATCCTCGGCTACATCTGGGTGGAGGCCGTGTCCGGACGGGGCGACCTCGGGCAGCCGTCCGATTTCCTCGGCCACCAGCGCTCGATGAGCGCGCCGTCGACCAGAACGAGACGTGCGAGGACATGATCGCCCGCCAGTACGCGGAGACGAACGCGCGCAGCGACCGTGCGCTCGTCCAATCCGAGGAGACGCTCCGCCTGTACGCCGCCGCGCTCGAGCAGCTTTCCCGCACGAACGAGATGCTCGGCCGACTGGCCGAGCTTGCCGAGGGCGGTAAGCCGCAGGCCTCGGCCCGATCGGCGGGCGCCCCGATCTGCTATCCTCGGGCCACCAAGCAATGCGCGTGGGGCCCGGATGATCGACAGCGGATCGACAGCGACGCTCGCCGCCCTTTACCGGTATCCGGTCAAGGGCCTGACGCCTGAGCCGCTCGGCTCGGTGAGCCTCGCCGCCGGCGATACGATCCCCTTCGACCGCGCGTATGCGATCGAGAACGGGCCCGGCCGCTTCGATCCCGACGCTCCGCGCCACCTGCCGAAGATCACCTTCCTGATGCTGATGCGCGACGAGCGCCTCGCCACCCTCGAGGCGCGCTTCGAGGAGGCGAGCGAGACGCTGACCATCTTGCGCGCCGGCAAGCAGGTCGCGCGCGGCCAGCTGACGACCAAGATCGGCCGGCAGATGATCGAGCAGTTCCTCGCCGCATACATGAAGGACAGCCTGCGTGGGGCGCCGCGCATCGTCTCCGCACCCGGCCACAGTTTCTCCGACGTCGCCGCCAAGTGCGTGCACATCGTCAACCTTGCCTCCGTCCGTGACCTGGAACGCCTCGCCGGGCGCCCGCTAAGCCCGCTGCGCTTTCGCCCCAATCTCGTCGTCGACGGGTTGCCAGCGTGGTCGGAGTTGTCGCTCGTCGAGCGGGAGATCGAGGTCGGCGGCGTCCGGCTCGCAGTCTTCAAGCGCACGGAGCGCTGCGCCGCGACCAATGTCGATCCCTCGTCCGGCGTGCGCGACATGGCGATCCCGGCCGTCCTTCAGCGCAGCCTCGGCCATACCGATTTCGGTATCTATGCGCGGGTTGTAACCGGCGGCGCGATCAGCGTCGGCGATCGCGTCGTCGTCTGACGATGAAACGGGGTCGGACCTCGCCCATCCGACCCCGAACCACTGTCAGCCCGCCCGACGCTTGGCGGCAGGGTGTTTCATGCCTCGGCGACGCCGCTCTCTTCCCTCTCCCGCACCGGGAGTGGGTGCCGGAAGGGCGGTAGGAGGGACGTGTCGCCGACGACGGAGCCCGTTGTGGGCGAACCCCTCATCCAACCTGCGGCCACCTTCTCCCGAGGGAGAAGGAAAGTGGTCGGCGCACGTTTCGAGAATTGAATGGCCCTTGCACTCGGCTTTCACTCGCCGCCGCCCTCGCCGACCGGAGCCGGCGCGGGCTCGCCTCCGCGCGATCCTTCCTCGCCGTCACCCTCGCGGCGCGGGCGGCGCACAGGACGGCGTAGGAAATCCGGCTGCTCGCTGCCGCCGGCGAAGCGCTCGCGCCGGCGGTGCGAAGGCTCGCCCCGCCCGCCGCCCATGTCGCCGCGGGGCTGCTGCTGCTGGGAATGCTGACCCGACTCGCCACCCTGGCCATGCTGCGGCTGGTGATGCCGCTCGCGCTGCGGCCGGTCACGATCCCGGTCACGATCGCGATCACGATGATGCTCGTGGCGATGATGCTCCTGGCGCAGGTGCTCGGGCCGGGGCCCGCGCGGCTGGTCGTAGCCGCGGGGCTGAACCTGCGGCTGCGGCTCGTGACCGCTCATCATCGGCGGCTGGCCATCGAGCCCCATTTCGTCGCCGTCATCGTCGAAATCGTCGCCGTCGATCGGCTCGCCGAGCTGGCTGTGCCGAGGCCGTGCCATGCCGCCGTTGGCGATGTCGCCGCCCGGTCCGACCTGCTGCTCGCGGAACGCCATGATGATGCGATTGTAGTGCTCGGCGTGCTGGAGATAGTTCTCGGCCAGCACCGGATCGCCCGAGGAGTGCGCATCACGCGCCAGCGACATGTACTTCTCGGCGATATGCGACGGCGTTCCGCGGATCTTCACGTCCGGGCCGTTGCTCTCGAAGCTGCGCGTCAGCGGGTTCTGGCTCTTGCGATTGCGGCCGCGGCCCCTGCGGTTCTGCTGTCCCTGCCTCATGGGCTCCATTCTCGGTGGTTGAAAACGTGCGGGCTTGCGCGCGTGCTCCGACGCTCGATCGGAGAGAATCGCCGAGCCCGAGTTGCCGTCCGATGCTCCTACGTGACGGGCCTTGGCATTTGCGCCCGCTCCTGCCGCAACCGGCAGGTCGGCCCTCGACCCGAAGGCCCACCGCGCGGAGCCCCGTCCACGCGGCACGACCCATTGCTACTTCGTCTCACGCCCGACCAAGAACCGATCTCTGCAACCGGAAAGCGGCGCATGTGCAAGCAGTGCCGACCATAGCCGGGCAGCACCTTCAGCCGGAACCTTGCTGCTAACGAGGGCCAGCTGGCTCGCATCGACGACGTGCGCTGCAAACGGCACCATCAGGATGCCAGCGGCTATGCGCGCACGATCAAACTCGCCTCAATGGCAGACTAGCCCGGACTGCAGGCGATTCCAAGCGGTTTTCAGAGGATGCCTAGGAATGTGTCTCCAATGCAACACAACGCTCATGACCCGAAAGGTCGCACCATGACCGGACCGGGCCGCCAGCCGCCGAGCCCACGTCGCGGGCCAGGATCTCGCCGACCGCCGCGGCTTGCCCCGCGCCGACCTCAACCACCACCCAGCCGTCCGGCACCACCCGGATGAGCCCGGCCGCGATCTCGCGGTAGACGTCGAGGCCGTCGCTCCCCCCGTCGAGGGCGCCGAGGGGATCGAACGCGCGCACCTCGGGCTCAAGGCCGGCAATCTCGTCCGTGGCGATGTAGGGCGGATTGGCGACCAGCAGATCGAATTGCTGCGTGACGCCGTCCAGCGAGCGGCACGTCTGCCATGCCGCCCGGTCGCCGACCCCGTGCCGCCGCGCGTTGTCCGCCGCCACCTCGAGTGCGGCCACGCTGATGTCGGTGCCGAGCCCGACCGCGTGCGGCAGCTCGGCCAGAAGCGTGACGAGGATGGCACCCGAGCCGGTACCGACGTCGAGAATGCGGATCGGCTGCTCCCGCCAGCCGCGTTCGGCCACCAGCTCGAGCGAGGCGCTCACCAGAGTCTCGGTATCGGGCCGCGGGTCCAGCGTCGCCGGCGAGATCGCGAAGTCGCGCCCGTAGAACCCACGTCGGCCGAGAATGCGCGAGACCGGCTCGCGCGCGAGCCGCCGCACCGCCGCGGCCTCGATCAGGGCCTCGTCGCCTGGTGCGAGCGCCAGCTCGGGATCGCGGATGTCGGCCCAGCGCTCCACTCCAGTGAGACCCTCGACAAGCAGTCGCGCGTCGCTCCGCGGGGTCGCGATCCCCGCCGCCGCGAGCCGCCTGGCGAGCGAGCGGATGGCGCCTGCCACGGTCGTCGCGTCAATCGGCTGAAGCACGTTCTCACCCATGGCCTTCGATGGCCGCGAGCTGGCTCGCCTGATGATCGGTGACGAGCGCGTCGATGATCTCGTCGAGCGCGACGCCGGCCAACACCTGATCGAGCTTGTGCAGAGTGAGGTTGATTCGGTGATCGGTGACTCGCCCCTGCGGGAAATTGTAGGTGCGGATGCGCTGCGAGCGATCGCCGGAGCCGACCTGCACCTTCCTCGCCTCCGCCCGCTCGCCGGCCGCACGCTCGCGCTCGATCTCGTAGACGCGCGAGCGCAGCACCTGCATGGCGAGCCGCCGGTTCTGGTGCTGCGACTTCTCCGCCGAGACCACCACGACGCCGGTCGGGATATGGGTGATCCGCACCGCCGATTCCGTCTTGTTGACGTGCTGTCCGCCGGCACCGCCCGCCCGCATTGTGTCGATGCGGATGTCCTCGGGCTTGATGTCGACGTCGACTTCCTCGGCCTCCGGCAGCACCGCGACGGTCGCCGCCGAGGTGTGGATGCGGCCCTGCGCCTCGGTGGCCGGAATGCGCTGCACGCGATGCACACCGGATTCGAACTTGAGCTTGGCGAATACGCCCTTGCCGGAGATCTGAGCGATGATCTCCTTGTAGCCGCCGAGGTCGTTCTCGGAGGCCGATATCAGCTCCGTCCTCCAGCCCTTGAGGTCGGCGTAGCGCGTGTACATGCGAAAGAGATCTGCAGCGAACAGCGCGGCCTCGTCGCCGCCGGTCCCGGCCCTGACCTCGAGGATCGCGCTCCTCTCGTCGGCCGCGTCCTTCGGCAGCAGCAGCACCTTCAGCTCCTGCTCGAGCGATCCGATCCTGGGTTCGAGCGCGCCGAGCTCCTCGCGCGCCAGCGCCGCCATCTCGCGGTCGCCGGCCGGATCGGCGAGCATCGCCTCGATCTCTGCGGCCTCGCGCTCGGCCTTCCTGAGCTCGCCGACCTTTCTCACAATCGGATCGAGCTCGGCGAACTCCTTGGTCAGCCGCGCATAGGCCTGCTGGCTGGCGCCCTGGTTGAGTTCGGCCTGGATCGCCTGCCAGCGCTCCTCGAGCTTGTCGAGCTTCTCGCGGGGGATGGCACTCATTTCGGCTGGCTGTCTCGTCTTGGAAATGTCGGTCGGAGCCTGCGCGAGGCCACACCCGCGCGGGATTCGATCTCCGCTAACGCCGCTTGGTCGGCAATTTGGCGCTGCGCCGCGAGCGCGGGTCGTCGACTTCGATCCAGCGATGGCCCTCGCGAACCGGCGCCAGCGCCAGCAGCAGGTAATCCTGGACCGGACGCACGAGACGCTGGGCGGAAGGTGGCAGGCTCGCCAAACCCCTATATAGGGCGTTCGTCTCGGTTGCAAAGAGCCACAGCGCGGTCGGCGCGGCGACGGCCAGCAGCGTCTTGAGGGGCGGCCTGCGGCGCATGGCCCCCGGCTCGCCGGAGGCAATACGCGTCGGCACGAGCCGGCCGATCCCGGCCCGCAGCCGGTGGTGCAACCGCTCGGAGGCGCGCGCCGTCCGCGGCGTGGCCGCAAGGTTCCTTCTGCCGTCGGGCACGTCGGCGTGCGGCGCCTGCCGCTGTGCCGCCGCCAGCGCGCCGGCGATGACATGCAGCACGGGCCGGGCATCGATGCGCGCCAAGGCGGCGTAGTCGGACACGATCCTGACCGTCTCCGGCCACACCGGCAGGTCGGCTGTCCGGCCGGCCTCCAAGGCCTTGATCACGCGCTCGCTGGTGGCGAGCCGTTCCGCCAGCTGCCGGGTCGGAACACCGAGCGCCCATCTGAGCTCGACGAAGAAGCGGCCGATCTCCGCGCTGGCGGTTGCGCGCGCCGCTCGCGCCGGCCCGCCCGGCAGCGTCGGACCCGGCGCGGCCGCCGGCGACGGCCGACCCGCGGCAAACGGCGCATGTCTCTGCAGCGGCTGCTTCACCGGCGACGCAACTCTCGACACGAATGGACCGGCTCCCCACCCCGATCGAAGGACGCCGGATTGCGCCCGTCAAGCCCCGTCGCGAGCCACCGCCGGTCAGATCGCCACGTGGCTCTTGTCGGCGAACCGCTTGAGATCGGCACGGATCGTCTCCGCGCCCTCCTTCAGCAAGCCGTCCAGCAGCCGCTGGAGCTTGCCCGCATCCAGCGACAGGATCATGGCCTTGACGGGGCCGATGGACGCCGCCGCCATCGACAGCGAGCGGAAGCCGAGCCCGACCAGCGCCATCGCCTCCAACGGACGCCCGGCCATCTCGCCGCACAACGTCAGTGCCACCCGGTGCTTCTTCGCCGCCCGGACCAGCGTCCTCAACGCCCTGAGCGGAGCCGGCGCCAGCACGTCGAAGCGACTGCCAACGCGGGCGTTGGTGCGGTCGGCGGCGAACATGAACTGCATCAGGTCGTTGCTGCCTACGGAGATGAAATCGACCCGGCGCATCACCTCGTCCAGTTCGAACAGCAGGCTCGGCACCTCCAGCATCGCCCCGAGCCTGATCCGCTTCGGCGCATCCTGCCCCTTGCGGCCGAGCAACCGCTTCTCCTTCTCCACCAGCGCGCGCACCAGGTCGAGCTCCTTGGCGGTCGAGACCATCGGCACCATGAGCCGAAGCTCGGCGCCAGCCGCGGCCCTCAGGAACGCACGCAGCTGGGTGCGGAACAGGGCCGGCCGGTCGAGCGACATGCGGATCGCGCGCCAGCCCATCGCCGGGTTCTCCTCCGGGATCTGGCGCAGGTAAGGCAGCACCTTGTCGCCGCCGATGTCGAGTGCCCGGAACACCACCGGCTTGCCCTTGGCCTCCTCGATCACCGCACGGTAGGTCGCGAGCTGCCGCTCGAGCCGCGGGAAGGTCTGCGAGAGCATGAACAAGAGCTCGGTACGGAACAGGCCGATGCCATCCGCACCCGATTCCTCGAGATGCGGCATGTCGACCAGCAGGCCGGCATTCATGTTGAGCTCGACCCGCTCGCCGTCGAGCGTGACCGCCGGCAGCTTCTTCAGCTTGTCGAACTTTTTCTGCCGCCGCGCCCGGAAGCGCACCTTGTCGGAGTAGGCGTGGATCACGTCCGGCGGCGGGCGCAGGTGCACCTCCCCGGTCTCCGAATCGATAATCGCCGCGTCTCCCGCCGACACGTGATCGACCGCCCCGACCGCCTGGCCGATCGCCGCGATGCCGAGCGCTTTGGCCACCACCGCGACGTGGCTCTGCGCGCTGCCGTCCTCGACCACCAGGCCTCTCAGGCGTGTACGGTCGTAATCGAGCAGCTCCGCCGGCCCCATCGTGCGGGCGACGAGGATCGTGTCGGGCGGCAGATCGTCGGTGCTGACCTTCGACGTCGAGCGGCCGGCCAGGATGCGCAGCAGCCGGTCGGAGAGATCGTCGAGGTCGCGCTGGCGCTCGGCCCAATAGGGATCGCCCTGCCGTGTCATGCGCGCACGGGTGCCGTTCTGCACGCGCTCGACGGCGGCGTCGGCGGTCAATCCGCTCTGCACCGCCTCGACCATGCGCCGCTCCCAGCCGCGGTCGTTGGCGAACATGCGATAGGCCTCGAGCACGTCTCGATGCTCGCCCGTGCCGGGCAGGTGGGCGCTGCCGAGCATCTCGTCCAGCGAGGCCCTGAGCTCGGCGAGCGCCGCCTCGAGCCGCTTCAGCTCGGCGACCGGATCGTCCGCCATCAGTCTGGTGACAACGATGCGCGGCTCGTGCAGCACTACGTGGCCGAGCGCCACGCCGTCGGCCAGCGCCTCACCCCGGATCACCGCGGCGAGCGACTTCGAGATCTCGATGTCGGCACCCGAGCCGGCCACAGCGCCCGACACCAGGTTCTCCGCGACCAGCATCGCTGTCGCCTGCAGCACCTCGACGTCCTCGTCGGAGTACTCCTTGAAGGTCTTGTTCTGCAGCACCAGCACGCCGAGCACCTGCCCCGAGCGCTGAATCGGCACCGCGAGCAGCGAGTGGTAGACCTCCTCCCCGGTCTCCGGGCGGTAGGAGAACGACGGGTGGCTCTGGGCGTCCGGCTCGTTGACCGGCACTCCGAGCTCGGCACAACGGCCGACGAGACCCTCGCCGCGCTTCAGCCGCGTGTTGTGGACGGCGTCCGGATTGAGACCCTCGGTCGCGAACAGCTCGAGCGAGCCGTCCTGGCGCTTCAAGTAGATCGAGCACACCTCGGCGACCATCACGCCAGCGATCAGGTGGACGATGGCGTCGAGGCGCGACTGGCCGTCGTGCGCCTCGGCCATGACGTCGCGCAGCCGGCGCATGATGATGCGCAACGCCGGCTCGCTCGCTGCCACCACGGGCTCGTCGCCCCGCCTCGTCTGCATCGCCTGCTGTCGCTCGGTCGGACCACCAGCGGAACGCCCGCCGGGGCTAATGCAAGGTTCGTTCCGCTGCCGCGCCCTTGCCGCGCGAATAGGCTGAAACCTGGGCGGTTGTCCAGCCGAACCGGGCCGGCCGCGGCTCAGGTCCTGTCGAGGCCGTAGAGCGCGTGCAACGTGCGCACCGCCAGCTCGGCGTAAGCCGCGTCGATCAAAACACTGATTTTGATCTCGGATGTGGAGATGGCCAGTATGTTGATGCCCTTCTCCGACAGCGCCTTGAACATCCTGGCGGCAACACCGGCATGGCTGCGCATGCCGATGCCGATGACCGAGATCTTGGCAACATCTGCCGAGCTTCTGACCTCGAAAGCGCCGATCTCGCTGACGACCCCCTTCAAGACCTCGAGCGCGCGCGGAAGCTCGGCGGCCTGCACGGTGAACGTCAAATCGGTATGCCTGCCGTCCGGCGTGATGTTCTGGACGATCATGTCGACGTTGATGCCGGCCTCCGCCAGCGGCCCGAAGATGCGCGCCGCGACGCCCGGCTTGTCCTCGACCTTGAGGATGGTGACCTTGGCCTCGTCCTTGGCGTAGGCGATGCCGCTGACGACCTGGGTTTCCACGATGTCTTCCTCGTCGCAAACGATGGTGCCGATGTCTTCGAGTCTGTCGGGATCGTAGGCCGCCATGGCCTCCGGCGCGACAAAGCTCGACAGCACGCGTACTGGCATCTTGCGCACCATGGCGAGCTCGACCGAGCGCGTCTGGAGAACCTTGGAGCCGAGCGAGGCCATCTCCAGCATCTCCTCATAGGAGATCTTCGGCAGCCGGCGCGCCTTCGCCTCGATGCGCGGGTCGGTGGTGTAGACACCATCGACGTCGGTGTAGATGTCGCACACGTCCGCGTCGACCGCGACCGCGACCGCCACCGCGCTCGTGTCCGAGCCGCCGCGGCCCAGCGTGGCGATGCGGTTGGCGTCGGGCTCGAGCCCCTGAAAGCCGGTGATGACCGCGACCTCGCCCGCCGCTATGCTCGCCTTCAGCGTCTCGCCCGGGATGCCGGCGATGCGCGCCGAGCCGTGCGCGGTGTTGGTCAGGATCGGGATCTGCCAGCCCTGCCAGGAGCGCGCCCTGATCCCCATCGACTGCAGAACGATCGCGGTCAGTCCCGCCGTCACCTGCTCGCCCGAGGCGACGACCGCGTCGTACTCGCGCGCGTCGTGCAGAAGCGACGCTTCCTTGACCCAGGCGACGAGCTGGTTGGTCGCCCCGGCCATCGCCGAGACGACCACCGCCACATGGTTGCCGGCGTCCACCTCGCGCTTGACGTGGCGCGCCACGTTGCGGATGCGTTCGACGTTGGCGACCGAGGTGCCGCCGAATTTCATCACCACTACGGCCATTGTGCACTCGCTTGGCGCGTTGCCGTCCGAAGCTCGTCGGAGCTGCCGCGATCGTGACCGGGCGCGGCCGACCCTTGCGGGCGGGCAACTGTCCGGTTCTTGGTCTCTGAAGGCGGAAAAAACCCCGGTGAACGGCGCGGACTCATAGCGACAACCCGTCCTCACCGCAACCTCCCTGCACGACCTTGACTTTTCCTGCCCCGGACACGCCAATGCGGGTCATGGCCACTGCTGCCGACACCCCCTATCGCGCCAGCCCCGAGCACCCCTCGGCGGCCCGGCCCGAAACCGTCCGCAACGTCGACCGCGACCAGGTCGACCGCTTTGCCGCGATGGCCGCCGAATGGTGGGACACGAGCGGCAAGTTCCGCCCCCTGCACCAGATCGGCCCGGCTCGCCTCGCCTTCGTGCGCGAGGCGCTGATCGCCCACTTCGGCCTGTCGGCGCACTCGCTGCGACCACTGACCGGCCTCGCCGTGCTCGACATCGGCTGCGGCGGCGGGCTGATCGCCGAGCCGCTCGCCCGCTTGGGCGCCAACGTCACCGGTCTCGATCCCGCACCCGAGAGTATTGCCGTCGCCGAGGCCCACGCCGCTGCCCAGGGGCTCGGGGTGGCCTACCGCGCCGGCATGGTGGAGGACGTGGCCGACGCCTGGGCGGGACGCTACGACGCCGTGCTGGCGCTCGAGGTCGTAGAGCACGTCCCCGATGTCGGCGCCTTCATCGCCATGGCAGCCGGCCTCCTCCGCCCTGGCGGCCTCTTGATCCTCTCGACCATCAACCGCACCGCGAAGTCCTATGCGCTGGCGATCATCGCCGCCGAGTACATCCTGCGCTGGCTGCCGCCCGGCACCCACGACTGGGACCGCTTCGTCACCCCCGACGAGCTTGCCACCCACCTCGCCGCCGCCGGCCTTTCAGCACCGCGCTTCGAGGGCCTCGCCTACGATCCCTTCGCCGACCGCTGGTCGCTCGGCGCCGCGACCGACGTCAACTACATGGCCGCTGCCGCGAAGCCCGATTGAGCGTGCGAGCGCGCCGGGGTCGAGCCGGACTTGCGGGGGACAAGACCCGATTGCCTGCACCCCACGCGCTGTCTACTCGCGACAAGTGCGCGATCGCGATCGTCCCCTGAATGCCCACTGCCTTACTGCCCTACGCGCCTTCGGCCCTGCTGCCTCGCTACTTCACCCGCGTCCACGTCACCGTTTTGCACCATACGATCATCGAGCAGCCCGACAATTCGAGGCTATCCTTGGTCTTGACAGTGGCGGTGCCGGAGTAGGTCTTGCCGTCGGCACGATTGTAGAGCTCGCCCTTCCAGCTCGCGGGCCCGCTCGGCGAGGCCCCGGACATGATCGCGAGGCCGAGAATGGACCTGTTGCGCTTCATCGGATCGGGGTTCTTGTCGTCGGTTTTCTGTCCGTCCTCGACCCGAACGATCCTGGCGCAAAGTGCGTCGCCGCAGCGGTACATCTCGACGTGGCTGCCGTTCTCCGGGTGGCGCCAGATGCCGAATACGTCATCGGCGCTCTGCGCCGCGGCGAGCGTGCTGGCGAAAAGCATGAGGGCGGCGGCCGTCGCCAGGGTCGATCGCATCATCGAGGTCTCCAAGATCCGCGTTCTCCTCCCGCCCGACGGTTGCGAATTCTTGCCGGCCGAATTACGGCGTCGAGAGCGGGCTGGTAGAATACCACCGCTAGTGGGACACGCACGCGGACCGCGCGCAAGGGAGAACCGAGTGAGGAGGACCGAAGCGACAATTCGCTCACTCGGTGTCCTCGCACTTGCACTATTCCTGCTGCAAAGCAGCAAGGCCGATGCCGGCCCGAACTGGGTCGTCGCAATTGATCGCCCGGTGGCGATTGCCGGCATCGCCCCGCTCGAGCGATGGGCCCAGGTGCTGTCGTCGCTGTCCGGCGGGGACCTCGCCTTGTCGCTCGAGCGCCAGGCGGAGTCGGTCTCGGCGCGGCGCATAAAGAGCGAGGTGCGCTCGGGCCGCTACGCTTGCGGTGTGATCGATGTCGGAGCGCTGTCCCGCGAGGGGGCAATATATGGCGCCGCAGAGATTCCGTTCCTGACCACCGACGAGCATGACCTCGCCCGATTGTTCGACCGTTGGCGGCCGATGCTCGAGCGGCGGCTCGCCGAGGACGGGTTGAAGCTCGTCATGCTGCTGCCCGGCGCGCCGCGCGGACTCCTCGCCCCGCCCGGCATACGTCGCATCGGCGATCTCGCCGCGCTCTCGGTGGTCGCTCCGGGCGCTGCCGGCGCGCGTCTTATCGAGCTGATCGGCGCACACCCCGCAACAGAGCAGGCCGACGCCGCCTTCGTCAGCCTGGCCGAGGCGCGGCGCCGGCCGCGACAGCTGCCGCGACCGGTGTTGATGCCGCTCGAGGGCTGGCGCGGAGCCGTCGCGGTCGTCTGCGGCGCGGCGCTGATCGACGCGCTGCCGACACCGGAGCGGGCCGAGATGCTGGCGGCAGCACTCGACATCGAGGATGCGGCTTGGCAGCCCGTTGGCGCGGACGAGGCGGAGCTTAGGGCCGATGCGCCGGCTGGCGATGGTGAGACGATCGAGGTGGTGGCGCCCGCGCGCGGGCTGGTGACCGGATTGGCCCGGATCGGTGCGCAAATGGCGCGCGAATGGGCCATTGGCGCTGGCGCGGACGGGATGGAGCTGATCGCCGGGTTCGATCAACCCAATTGAGCGCGAACGCGCCGCAGCCGGACACCGCGATCGGCGGCCGTTCGGCGTATCAGCGTGGTACGAAAGCGTGTGCCGTCGCTGCGACGGAGGTCGAAAGGAGCAGATCGTCGGCGCGAACGCCACCGGTCCAGATCGCCAGCACTGCCGCGACCGCGATCGCCAACAGAAGACCCTTCATGGACGCACCCTCCCCACTTGCGGCCGTGGCGGGCCGCCGTAGTTCCTCGCTTCCACCCAAACCATCCGACAGCGCCTCTCCAGACACCTGAGGCGATCTTCAGTCGAGCCCCGCAACCCACGCGGACCCGCTTGCTAAGACTTTCGTTTAAGGTGCGACCTTTGGCCGTCACCGTCAAACAGAACTTGCTCCGGCGATACACTCAGTCGCGCAATTAGCTGTGGACGAGCTGCGGACGATCCGTGCCCGCCAGCCGACCAGCACCGTCGCGGCCACCACGACGGCGCGCACGATCTCCGCTACACCGACCGCCTCGCCGAGCAACGCCGCTGCCAGCAGGCCGGCGAGAAGCGCGCGTCCAAACGCGACCGCCCAGGCGTCGAGACGAGCGGCCGCGAGCCGCGTCGCCGGAAGGGTCACTCCGCACACGACGACGCTGGTGAGACCGAGCACGAGTCGTGCTCCGCCGGCGCAACCCAGCGCTCACTGCGCTCGCGCTCGCCCATCTCGACGTCGGGCTCCTCTGTGGCGTCGCACCCCGGCAGATTGCAGCCAGCCACTTTGGCAGCAACCCTGGTGCGGCCGGCAATCGCCTTCAACTCAGGCGCGAAAGCCGCTATGGGAAGGCATGATCTGGCATCGTCTGAAGTCGTGGCTCGGACTGGGCGAAGGCGGCGCGGTGCGCAACGCCGTCGAGACGCTGTGGTCGGGCATGGGCCTCGACCGCCACAGCGAGCGCACACCCGCCCACCAGCGCACCGCATTCACCATCGCCTTCGTCGCCCTCGCCGCAAAGATGACCAAGGCCGATGGCGTCACCGTCGGCGCCGAGCTCGAAGCGTTCGAACGCTGCTTCCACGTGCCGCCGGCCGAGCGCGACAACATCCGCCGCGTGTTCAACCTCGCTAAGCAGGACACCGCCGGCTACGAGCGCTACGCCGCCCAGCTCGCCAAACTGCTGTCCGACGATCGCAAGCTCCTGATCGACGTGTTCGAGTGCCTGTTCCACGTCGCCTCGGCCGACGGCCTGCTGCACGATGCCGAGGCCGGCTTCCTCGAGGAGGTTGCGCGCCAGTTCGCGCTGTCGGAGGTCGAGTACCAGCGCGTGCGCCGGCTGTTCGTGATTGACCCCGATGACCCCTACCGCGTGCTCGGCCTCGAGCCCGGCGTCAGCGACGAGGCGCTGAAGGCCCGCCATCGCGAGCTAGTGCGCGAGAACCACCCCGATACGCTGGCCGCCGACGGCGTGCCCGAGGAGTATCGCGTCTACGCCGACCGCAAGCTCGCCCACATCAATGCCGCTTATGACCGCATCCGCACCGAGCGCGGATTGAAGCGCGCCCAGCCCTTCGGCGAGGAAGCCGCGCGATGATCACGGCGCCCGACAGTCCGCTGGTCGCGGAGATCGTTCCGTCCGGCAACATCGAGGAGCGTAAGCGCGGCCTCACGCCGACCATCCTGCTGATGCACTACACCGGTCTTCCGACCGCGACCCAGGCGATCGACGTGCTCCGCGACCCGAGGAGCAAGGTCTCCTGCCACTACGTCGTCGACGAGGCGGGCCGCATCACCCAGATGGTCGCCGAGCGCATGCGCGCCTGGCACGCCGGCCTCTCCCGCTGGCACGGCGAGGAGGACATCAACTCTGCCTCGATCGGCATCGAGATCCACAACCCCGGCCACAACGACGGCTATCCCGATTTCACCGAGCCGCAGATGCGTGCCGTCATCGCGCTCTCGCTCGACATCGTCACCCGCCACCGCATTCGGCCCGAGCGTATCCTGGCCCACTCCGACGTGGCGCCGGCGCGCAAGACCGATCCGGGCGAGAGGTTCGACTGGCGCCGCCTGGCCGCCGAGGGCCTCGGCCACTGGGTCGAGCCCGAGCCGGCGAGCAAGCGCGACAAGGGCCTCGGCTTCGGCACCTCCGGGCCGCTGGTTGCCGAGGTGCAACGCCTGCTCCGACGCTACGGGTACGGCGTCGAGGAGCACGGCGAACTCGACGAGCTGACGGGGTGCGTGCTGCGCGCGTTCCAGCTCCATTTCCGCCCGGAGCGGGTCGACGGACGCATCGACCAGTCGACGATCACCACCCTCGAGCGCCTGCTGGCGGCGCTTCCTGCCCCGCTCGTCGCCTGAGCAGCCGGCCGCGGCGGGCTTGACGGGCGCGCATCCGCCACCCTTATTGAGGTCACCAGCCGGCCGGACGGCCGCTGCCGCTGCGTGGGCGCTTATGGCCCATCAAAGCGCGGATCGGCAGAGGAAAGTCCGGGCTCCACGGAGACAGGGTGGCGGCTAACGGCCGCCGGGGGCGACCCCAGGGAAAGTGCCACAGAAAGCAAACCGCCATGCGGCCTCGGCCGCGCGGCAAGGGTGAAAGGGTGCGGTAAGAGCGCACCGCGTGCCTGGCGACAGGCGCGGCACGGCAAACCCCACCCGGAGCAAGACCAAATAGGAGCAGCCGGAAGCGCGGGGCGGCGACGCCCAGTGGCTTCGCGCCCGTCTCCGGGCCTGCTGCTCGGGTTGGTTGCACGAGGCGCGGAGCAATCCGCGTCCCAGATGAATGGCCGTCGCGGAGTCAACTCCAGACAGAACCCGGCTTACAGGCCGGCTGGTGCGCAAGGGGCCGGGCCCGGGAGGCTCCGGCCCCTCTCGCTCTACCGAGGCACGAGGACGTGCCGGGTCCCCGGTTTCCGGGTTGCCGGCGGCGCGGCCGATTTGGCAAGATCGCCGGCGAGGGAGTCGCCGCCCCGGCGACCGCAAGCAGGACAACCATCATGAGAATTGCCGTCTTGGTCGCCGCCGCTTCGGCGCCGATCGTCGTTGGTGCCACTGGCGCCGTGGCTCAGATCGCCGGGTTTTTCGCCGACCCCGCCGCCGGTCGCGAGGTGGCCGAGCGCCTCTGCTCGAACTGCCACGCGGTCGGTCCCAACGCCCAATCGGCGCGCGGCGACGTGCCGCCGTTCGGCACCATCGCCCGGCTTCCCGATCAGACGCCGGAGCGGCTCGCCGGCAAGATCATCATTCCCCACCCCTCGATGCCCAACGTGCAGCTGACCATCGATGAGATCCGCAACATCGTCGCCTACATCCTCTCGCTCAAAGAGGGGAATTGATGCCGGCGCGCGAAAGTTTCGACCTGTTGCCAGCGCCAATCAGCGTGCCGGTATTTCGTTTCGTTGCGCGCGGCGACTCTCGTTCTCAGAGCCGACCGCTGCGCGCGGCCAGCGACTGCGGAGCTCGAAATTTTCGATCGTGGCTATGCCCTCCTGTAACCATTAGTTGCAGTTTGATTCCGCCCGACACGCTCCGCGCGATATGTAGTGACCTCAGGGTCAACGAGGCGTTAGCGCCTGCATCGCGTCAGGAGGCGTCATGTCGGTCATCGCGAGTACGATCGGCGGGGTCGTGCTCGCCGCCACCTTCACCCTCTATCCGGGCAAGAAGGCCACCGACGCCCGCGTCGAGGCGATCACGGACCGCGGCCCGATCAAGAAGCTGATCGTGCGCTGCCCGGTCGGCACCGCCATCATCACCTACTCGCCGGTGGAGCGGCTCTATTGCACGCCGCAGTTGCGCTGCATGGCCGACATGGAGACGGTGATCGCCCGCACTTGCCGGTAGCTCGGGCCGCGCTCGCTCAGTCAGCAACGCGCCTCGCAAGCACGCTGACGGTCCGGCAAAGCAGCTCCAGATCCTCGGGTCGCGACAGGCGGTGATCGCCGTCCGGGATCTCGATCAGCTCGGTCCAGCCGCCCGTCAGCAGCCTCGTCAGCGCACGGGCATGCGCGACCGGGACGTCGACATCCTGCACGCCTTGCAGGATCACCACCGGACGGCCGGGATCGAACGGCCTGCCGGCGAACAGGTGATTGCGTCCCTCCTCAATGAACCGCCGCGTGATCCGATATGACTCGCCGTACTCCGACGGGAGATCGTAATAGCCCTGCTCCAGGATCGCGCGCCGTGCCTCTGCGGGAAACTTCTTCCACATCAGCTCCTCGGTCAGATCCCACGCCGGCGCAACCAGCACCAGGCCTTTAATCCGCCCCGCCTCATCCGCGCGCTGCAGCATCATCCTGCGCAACAGCAGCAGCGCGACGTGCGCTCCGGTCGACGAGCCGAGCACGATCTGCGGCCCGCGCGTCAGTTGCGTGAGCACCGCTTCCGCCTCCTCGACCCAGTCGCCGATCGTCGCCTCCTCGAAGCGTCCGCCGGAGCGACCATGGCCCGAGTAGTCGAACCGCGTCATGGCGAGACCTTGCTCGGCCGCGTAGCGGGCCAGCATCTCCGCCTTCGTACTCGCCATGTCCGACTTCAAGCCGATCAGCCACACGAGGCCGAGCCCGTCCGGTCGGCGCGCCGGAGCCGTCAGCGCGGCGATGCGGCGGCGATGTGCGCCCTCGCCGACGTCCAGGAATTGCAGTTCCGTCTCGCCCATCCTAATAAGCCCCTTCGCTTGTCGGGGTCTGATCCGGCGCTCTGAAATAGGGGTTCGGACCCGCAGGTCCGTCCCAGTTGAGACACGAGGTGGGCCGTGGCCCCGACGCGCCCGACCATACTGCAGGTCATCCCCGAGCTCGACACCGGCGGCGCCGAGCGCACCACGATCGAGATCGCAGCGGCGATCACCCGCGCCGGCGGTCGCGCGCTGGTGCTCTCCGAGGGCGGCCGGCTCGAGGCTGATCTCGCCGCCGCCGGGGGCGAGCTCGTTCGCTGTCCCGCAGGCACCAAGAACCCGTTTCGCATGCTGGCCAACGCCGGCCGCATCAGCCGCATCATCGCAGCCGAGAACGTCGATCTCGTCCATGCGCGCAGCCGCGCGCCGGCGTGGAGCGCGCTGCTCGCCACGCGGCGCACGCGCCGTGCGTTCGTCACCACCTATCACGGCGCCTACAACGAGACCAATGCCGCCAAGAAGGCCTACAACGCGGTGATGGCCAAGGGCGACATCACCATCGCCAACTCGCGCTACACAGCCCGCCTCGTCGCCAGCCGCTACGGCACACCCGAGGACCGCCTGCGCGTCGTCTACCGCGGCGTCGACGGCACCCTGTTCGATCCCGGCGCGATTGCGCCGGCCCGCATCGCGGCGCTGCGCGCTGCGTGGAAGGTCGGCGCCGATGCGCCGCTCATACTGCATGCCGCACGCCTGACCGGCTGGAAGGGACAAACCGTCGTCGTCGAGGCGGCGCGGCTGTTGCGCGAGCGGGGCGCACTCGGTGACGCCCACGTCATCCTCGCCGGCGACGCGCAGGGCCGCGAGAACTACCGCGAAGGCCTCGCGGCGGCCATCGCCGCTGCCGGGCTCGGTGGGCGCGTGCACCTCGTCGGCCACGTCGCCGACATGGCGGCAGCCTTCCGCACGGCACACGTCGCGGTCGTCGCCTCGATCGAGCCGGAAGCCTTCGGCCGCGCCGCGACGGAGGCCGAGGCGGTGGCCTGTCCGGTGATCGCCACCAGAATAGGCGCACCGCGGGAGACGGTGCTGGCCCCCCCCGACGTCGCACCAGAGGCGGCGACCGGCTGGCTGGTGCCACCAGGCAACGCGGCCGCGCTTGCCGACGTGCTCGCCGAGGCGCTGGCACTCTCCGCCGAGTCGCGCGCGGCCATGGGCGAGCGCGCCCGCCGTCACGTGCTCGCCGCGTTCTCGCTCGCCGCCATGCAGCGCCAGACGCTCGCCGTCTACGACAGCCTGCTCGGCACCCATCTGGCAGAGGCCTTCGAGCGCGCGTAGGCGCCTGGCCTCAGCGAGCCGAGGCATCGGCAGGTTGCTTGGCCCAGCTATCCCTCGCATCCGGTTTTCGCCGTGCCGATTGGACGACTACGGATGACCAATCCCCCGCCCGCCACGCCCGCACGAGGCGCGAGCACTTCGCCGAGCGTTGTCAGCGGCACCACCGCATCCCTGTTCCGCGTTGGCGCGCCCTTTGCCGGCACCGCGGAGCTGCAACCACCGGGTCCGGGGGCGTTTGCACACATTTGCGAAGCATGACACGCTTCTCGGCAGGGCCTGCATATTGCTGGGCCCCGTTTCCGGTCCCGGAACGAGCCGGAGTGACACATGAGCGACCGGCGGCCGAGCCTCGCCGACAAGTTCGATCTCGCCGAGACGCGCCAGCTCCTGTCCGGCGCCCAGGCGATCGTGCGCCTGGTACTGATGCAGAAGGCCCGCGACGCTGCCGCCGGCCTCCATACCGCCGGCTACGTGACCGGCTACCGGGGCTCGCCGATTGCGACGCTGGAGGCCGCCTTCGAGCGTGCCGGCGGAGCGATACCCGCCAACGACATCGTGTTCCATCCGGCCATCAACGAGGATCTGGCCGCCACCGCCATCTGGGGCTCGCAGCAGGCCGAGCTGCGCGGGGAGGGCAAGTTCGACGGCGTGTTCGCGGTCTGGTACGGCAAGGGCCCCGGCGTCGACCGCTCCGGCGACGTATTGCGCCACGCCAACCACGCCGGCACCTCGCGGCATGGCGGCGTCGTGGCACTGATGGGGGATGACCACACCTGCGAGAGCTCGACCAGCGCCCACCAATCCGAGTTCGCGCTCGTCGACGCGATGATCCCGATCCTCAACCCCTCCGGCGTACAGGAGATCCTCGACTACGGCCTCACTGGCTTTGCGCTGTCGCGCTACGCCGGCGTGTGGGTCGGCCTCAAGTGCGTCAAGGACAACATGGAGAGCACCGCAGTCGTCGATGCGCGCGCCGACCGGCTCGCGCTCAGGCTGCCGGACGAGAGCGCGTTCGCCATGCCGCCGGGCGGCCTCAATATCCGCTTGCAAGATCCCCCGCTCGCCAAGGAGGCCCGCCTCCACGATCACAAGCGCGCCGCCGTGCTCGCCTTCGCACGCGCCAACCGCCTCGATCGCGTCATAGTGGACGGCGGCGCCCAGCCGCGCATCGGAATTGTCACCACCGGCAAGAGCTACCTCGACACCCGCCAAGCGCTCGACATGCTGGGTCTCGATGCGGCCCGCGCGGCAGCGCTCGGCCTCGCGCTCTACAAGGTGGCGCTGGTCTGGCCGCTGGAGCCACAGGGCCTCGCCCGCTTTGCGCAGCGCCTCGAGACGATCCTCGTCGTCGAGGAGAAGCGCTCGCTGATCGAGACTCAGGTCAAGGAGCAGCTGTTCGATTCTGCGGTCCGGCCGCGCGTGCTCGGCAAGCGCGACGAGGAGGGGCGCTGGCTGTTCCCGGCCAAGGGCGCGCTCGACCCGCTCGACATCGCCATCGCCATCGGCCGGCGGCTCGCTGGCGCGAGCGGTGACGCCGCACTCGCCGCCCGCGTCGCCGAGCTGGAGCGCCTGCGCAGCGCGCCGCCGCCGGCCGAGGCGTTCCACCGCATCCCCTACTTCTGCGCCGGCTGCCCGCACAATACCTCGACCCGGGTGCCCGACGGCGCCCGCGCCTACGCCGGCATCGGTTGCCACTACATGGCGCAATGGATGGACCGCTCGACCGAGGGCTTCACGCAAATGGGCGGGGAAGGCGCCAACTGGGTCGGCGAGGCGCCGTTCTCCAAACGCGAGCACGTGTTCCAGAACATCGGCGACGGCACCTTCATTCACTCCGGCAGTCTCGCCATCCGCGCCGCCATCGCCGCCGGCACGCGGATTACGTTCAAGCTGCTCTACAACGACGCCGTAGCGATGACCGGCGGGCAGCCGCTCGAAGGCGGCATGAGCGTGGCGCAGATGGCGGGCCAGCTGCTGGCCGAGGGCGCGCGCCGGGTCGCAGTCGTCACCGACGACCCCACCCGCTACCGCGCCGGCACGCTGCCCTCCCGCGTCGAGCTGCACCACCGTCGCGACCTCGACGCCGTGCAGCGGGCGCTGGCTGCTGTCGACGGCACCACGGTGCTGATCTACGACCAGACCTGCGCCGCCGAGAAGCGCCGCCGCCGCAAGCGCGGCGCGCTCGCCGATCCGCCGCTGCGGGCGTTCATCGATCCCGAGGTGTGCGAGGGCTGCGGCGACTGTGGCGTCAAATCCAATTGCGTCGCGATCCTGCCGCACGAGACACCCTTGGGGCGCAAGCGCGCCATCGACCAGTCGGCCTGCAACAAGGACCTCTCCTGCATCGAAGGCTTCTGCCCGAGCTTTGTGACGCTGAAAGGCGCCACGGTGCGCAAGAGGACGAGCGACCGCCGGGGGCTACCCGCGCTCGCCGAGCCTCTGCCCGAGCCGACGCGGCCGGATCTCGAGCGGCCCTACGCGATGCTCGCGACCGGCATCGGCGGCACCGGCGTCGTCACCGTCTCGGCGGTGCTGGCGGAGGCGGCCTATCTCGCTGGCCTCGGTTTTGGCGCCATCGACGCCACCGGCCTCGCCCAGAAGGGCGGTGCGGTCGCCTGCCACATGCGCGTCGCCGCACGCCAGGAGGACATCCACGCCATCCGCGTCGGCACGACCGGAGCCGACCTGGTGCTCGGCGGCGATCTCGTCGTCGCTGCCTCGGCCAAGGTGCTTGACGCGATCGCGCCCGACCGCACCGCGCTCGTCTACTCGCCGCACGAGGTCACCACCGGCGATTTCACGCGCGATCCGGCGCTGACCGTGCCGCGCGCCGAGTTGCAGGAGGCCATCCGCCGGCGCGCCGGCTCCGCTTCGGTGACCGAGCTCGACACCCAGGCGCTGAGCCTCGCGCTGTTCGGCGACACGCTCTATGCCAACATGGTGCTGCTCGGCGCCGCCTATCAGCAGGGCCACGTGCCGATCGCAGCGAGCGCGATCGAGCAGGCGATTGCCGTCAACGGCGCGGCAGTCGAGACCAACCGCGACGCCTTTCGCGCCGGCCGACTCGCCGTCCACGCGCCGGACAAGCTCGCCGCGCTGGCGCTGCCCGCCGAGCAGCGACGGACCGCGCTCGCCACGCTTGCCGACCGCGTCGCCTTCCACGCGCGGGACATCGAGGCCTACCAGGATGCCGCGCTGGCCGAGCGCTATCGCTCCCGTCTCGCGCGCATCGCCGAAACCGAGCGCACGCGCACCCCGGGCCGCGCCGGCCTCGCCGAGGCGACCGCCGACGCCTACCGCAAGCTGCTGATGGTCAAGGACGAGTACGAGGTCGCGCGGCTGCTCACCGATGGCCGGCTCAAGGCCCTGCTCGACGAGCACTTCGAGGGCGTCAAGGCGATCACCCTCCACATGGCGCCACCGCTCATCGCACCCAGGGACAAGTCGACCGGCCACCCGCGCAAGCTGCGCCTCGCCGGCTGGTGGGCGCTGCCGGTGCTGCGTCTGCTCGCCCGATTGAGAGGGCTGCGCGGCAGCTGGGCCGACCTCTTTGGCTACACCGAGGAGCGCCGCCGCCAGCACCGGCGCATCACCGACTACGAGCATCTGCTCGACGAGATCGCCGATCGCCTTTCACCCGAGACGCATGCGACCGCCGTCGCCCTCGCCGCGCTGCCATTGGAAGTGAAGGGCTACGGCCACGTCGAGGCGGCGAGCCATGCCCGCATGAAGGCGAAGGA
Organism: Pseudomonadota bacterium; assembly: GCA_040752215.1. Classification (GTDB taxonomy): domain Bacteria; phylum Pseudomonadota; class Alphaproteobacteria; order Rhizobiales; family Hyphomicrobiaceae; genus JBFMEX01. The sequence goes on from JBFMEX010000068.1 coordinate 55,240, forward strand.
GGCCGATCTGCTCGCGGCGCTCCGCGGCACCGAGCCCGCTCGCGCCGCCGCCGAGTAGCGCAACCTCCTCGCTCACGTTCACATACGCCTCGGCCGCACCCCGCCACGCCTTGGCCGCACTGGCGACAAAAACGCCGTCTACCCACATCGACGGATCACACGACCGGGGCTGATGGGTCACGAGAGGCAGTAGGCGTACCAGAGGACGGGGCCAGCACGCGGGCCGCATCGCGCCCGCCATGACAACCAACCCCCCTCACGACGCGCAGGATGTGGCAGGACCCCATGGCGTTCCCCGGAGAGGCGACCGCGCGCACGAGCGCGCCGCGCAATGGCCACTTCACCCTCCAGCACGATCGCGACCCCTGGTCGACGTCCGCCGACGACGGCCGCGACTGGAAGAAGCTCGTCTTGATCATCGGTCTCGGCGCGCTGTCGTGGGTGGCGACCTACATCGGCATGCTGGAGCTGATCGAATCCAACATGGGCGAGCTGCCGCTGACCCACAAAGCGGTGATCGGCTTTTCCGTCGCCATGCTGATGACGATGATCGTCTGGCTGCTCGACCAGATGTTCGCGCCGCTGCCGCTCACGACCAAGTTCAGCTATGTCGCCGGCTACGTGTTCCTCACCATCATCTCGGTCGGCTTCGGGTTCGGCTTTTACTGGAAGGTGCTGGAGAGCCGCTCAGAGGCCTCGCGCTCGGCCGAATCCGCGGTCGGCCAGGTGCAGTCCGCAATGCATGGCGCCTCGACGCGCTTGCAGCAACTTTCCGCGACGCTCGAGCAGCTGACCGCGGTGTCCGGCGAGAAGGCCGCGATCGAGCGCGACAAGGGCACGTCCTGTCCCAACAGTCGCCCCGGCGACGGCCCGCGCCGCAAGCTGCGCGACGACGACGCACAACGCTTCGGCTTCGCCGCCGAGATGGTCAAGGGCCGCGCCGCTGCGGTTACCGGCGAGCTCAAGGCGCTCGACGGCGATCTCGCCAAGATCGCCAGCGCCGACCCCTCTACGTTCGACGCCAAGACCGGCACCCGCAACGAGTTCATGAAGGGCTTGGGGCGCAAGCTCGACATGACGGTGACCGGCTTCAACGCCTTCCGCAGCGATCCCCAGTTGCGCCAGATCCGCAGCGACCTCGCCGACCGCGCGGAGCGTACGACCTTCCCCGACGGTAAGGGCGGCACGTTCTTCTGCCCCGACGCCCAGCTGCAGACCGCGCTCAAAGGCGTCGTCGGCGCGATCGACCAGCTGCCCCTGCTGGAGAAGCCGGAGATCGCCGCCGTCGAGGGCTCGGAGGCCACCATCGAGGCGTTCCGTCGGCTGACCGCGACCTTCTACGGCATGCTCGCCTTCAAGCTGCCGCCGTCCGCCGACGAGCTGCGCGAGCTGCAGAAGAAGGCGGTGCAGTCGGTCGAGCAGCCGGCCGCTGGCGCGCGTGCTGCCCACCAGATCCAGGCCGGTCTCTCCAAGCGCGACTACATCCCGCTCGCGGTCGCGCTGTTCGTCGACCTCTGTCTGCTGCTGGTCTCGATGGGCCGGCCGATCAATCGCCTCCACGGCCTGGTGCCGAAGATGCGCGCCGCCGAGCAAGGCCCGGTGATCGAGATCCTGTCCCGGTTCAACGAGATCCACCGCGATCCCGCGATCCGCGAGAACTTCGAGGTGTTCCGCCACGTCGTCTTCGACCACCACGGCTCCTACTACGTCGCCGTCCCGCTCGATGCGCCCGCGCGCATGAACCCCGAGGAGCGCGAGGCACTGCGGCTCGAGGCGCACCTGCTCGCCAACCTGTTCACCAGCTTCGAAAAGGAGCGCATCTTCACCCGCGTGCTGCAGCCGTTGATCACCACCGCCGGCATCCGCAAGAAGCTATGGCGGCAAGGGAGCAAGTTCGCCGGCTCGGAGGCGTTCCGTGTCTACAAGTTCCGCGACGGCGCGTGGTCGGAGATCGTGCTCGGCGCGGTGATGGGCGCCGCCCGTCGCGTCGAGGGCGAGAAGCGCCGCCGAGCTGCGTGCGCCGCAGATCAGCCGTCGAGCGGGCCGACCCTCGCGCCCGCCAACGACGTGCCGTTCGCCCCGACGACCGGCTTCCGTCCCGTCGACTGGCCGAGCCTCGACGCCGCCGCCGCGTGTGCCGCAGCGGCGCCGGGCAGCACCTCGAACGCGCCGCCGCGCCACACCGCCACCGATCGCCCGCGTCGCGCCGCGCCGTCCGCCGTCCCGCGCGACCCCTCGCGAGCGACCGCCGAGTGGCCGATCCCGTCGCATATCGACGCCAAGTTCGGCATCTATGCCCGCGCCGCCGGCGACGAGCTGTCGCGCGCCCGGGCCGACACGGAGCGCGAGCAGGACGAGCACCGCGAGGCTGCCGTCTCCATCACTCCCGCCGGTGGGAGCCCCGAGGTACATGAGCCCGTCGCGGACGAGGTCGCGGCCCGCGCCGCCAACAGCAACACCTTGCCGCACCCGCGCTTCGACGCTGCCATGTCTCCCGCCGGCCGCCGCCTCGCCGTGGTGCCGGAGGAATCGGCCAAGGTCATCGCACTGCCGGGCGTGAAGCCGCTGCCGCCGGGCCCAGCGTCGGAGCCCACGTCGCTCGCCGCGCCCGATACCGCGAGCGAGCCTCAGCCGGCCAAGTCCTCCGAGACGATCGACGTCGTCCTCCGGCGCGAGACCGCGACTTTCACCGTGCCTGTCAGCGAGGCCGCCCTGCCGCACTCGCTCGCCCGGATGATGGGCCGACGGATCGACACCGCCCGGGCGCTGGCCGTCGAGGATCAGCTCGAGCTGACCTTGCCGGAGGCTGCACCGATGGCGATCGTGCCGCCGAACGAAGATCCGGGCGAGGACGCGGCGGATCCCGATCTCAGCCCCGAGGCCATGACACTCGCGCGCCGCTTCGCTCCGCCCGCTGCAGAGTAGAATAACCTGATCTCGATCAGAGGAGCCCCGTCTCGTCCACAAACGGCGCGGGGCTCAACGCTTGTTTAACCCTATTGCCGCCTAATTGGGCTCCGACAACGACGCTCCGGACCGGGCCGGCTACCCGCCCTCGGCTCGGTCCAGAGCCCAACCGACGAGACAGCCCATGACCGCCAAGCCAGCTTCTCCCGCCGTTCACGTCGTCAAGAAGGAGGAGAAGGAGGCACGGCTGAGGGAGTTCGTTCAGCGCCGGATCGCAGGTCGCGGCGCACTGCCCTCGCTCGGCGTCATCGCCCGCTCGTTCGACAGCCCGGCGATCAAGGCGCTGGCGGCCGAGGCCGGCAGCCTCGACGTCATGATCGACGCCATCGTGCTCAAGCCTTCTGACGCCGCCGACGCCGAGGCGTTCACCGCCCCGCTTGCCGGCCGCGTCCGCTGCCGCCTGGCGAGCGATCCGCGCCTGCTCGACGCGCACGAGCAGATCATCCTCGACGACACCGCCATCTGGATCGGCGACTGCATGCGACGCGATCCCGAGAAGCGCGATGCCTTCGAGTGCTATGCGGAGGATGCCGCCGAGGTGGTAGCCTGGGCCCGCGCCTGCTTCGCCCGCCTCTGGCGCGTCGCCGAGCCGCTCTCGGTCGCTGGGCGACGCCCCGCCGACGAGCCCGCCACCGCCGCGGTCGCCCCGGTGCTGCCCGGCCCTGGCGATGCCGCGACCGACGGCGAGGTCGAGGCCGGCACCTGCCACTGACACGGGCGAGCCGCAGCTTCCACCGATCCATGAGCCTCGAACAAGGCCGGCGCACCTGCCGGCCTTTTCCTTTGGCTGGCGGACCCTGGGCAGGATCGAGGCGCATTGTCCGGAAAAAATGGATAAGTCCTTCCTTGCTGCCGCGGCTCGGTCATTCCGCTCGGATAGACTTCACGAGTGCCGGCCGCCGGCGCCATGCTACCTGCGCTTGCGCCCCGTCTCCGCGGCCCCGCGCCCAGACCTGCTCTTCCGATCGAAGGATCGCTCCCATGCGGCTTCTCGCCCGAGCTCTCGCCTCCCTCCTGGTCCTGTGCCTCGCCCTTCCGGCCACCGCCGCCGAGCGCACCTTCGCCCACTCCGGCATCGCCAAGGATGCCGAGCGCTACGAGACTTACCTGAAGAGCAACTGGAAGCCGGGCAAAGCCAAGCCGGCCGAGCTCGTGGCTGCGGGCGCCAAGGCGCTGGCACAGGACGCACGCCTCGCCGCCCGCAACTATGCGATGGCCGTGGTCGCAGAGGAAGGCAACACGCGGGCGTGGATCGGCCTCGCCCGTGCCCTGCTCGCCATCCAGCCGGATCCGACCAAGGGCAGCGAGCGCTACGACCTGCCGGTCAACGCCTCGGGCTCCGCCTACCTCGCCTACCTGCGCGCCAAGGATGTTGCCACCAAGGCGGAGGCGCTCGTCGTGCTGTCGGAGGCCTTGCGCAAGCGTTCCTACTGGCGACCGGCGATCGAGGCGCTGAAGACGAGCTTGGCGCTCGTCGATGATTCCACCGCGCGCGAGGCGCTCGACAAGCTCACCGCCGAGCACGGCTTCCGCATGACCGACTACAAGACCGACAGCGACGCCGAGCGCCCGCGGCTGTGCGCCCAGTTCTCGGAGCCGCTGGCGCGCGGCCAGGTCGACTTCGCGAAGTTCGTCTCCGTCGGCGGCAAGGATCCCGAATCCGTCACACCCGAGGACAAGCAGCTCTGCATCGAGGGCCTTGCCCACGGCCAGCGCTACGAGATCCAGATCCGCTCGGGCCTGCCGTCTGCGGTCGGCGAGACGCTGCAGAGGACAGCGACGCTCGCCGTCTACGTCCCCGACCGCAAGCCGCTGGTGCGCTTCACGGGGCGCGCCTACGTGCTGCCGAGCCGCGGCCAGCAGGGCATCCCGCTCGTCTCCGTCAACACCGACGCGGTCGCGGTCGAGATCTACCGCATCGGCGACCGCAATCTCGTCGGCGCCATCGAGCAGGGCGAGTTGCAGCGCCAGCTGTCGAGCTGGGACGTCGAGACGCTGAAGAGCCGCTCCGGCGAGCGCGTCTACGAGGGGCGCCTCGAAGTCAAGTCGCGCCTGAACGAGGACGTGACCACCGCGTTCCCGCTGAGCGATGCGGTCAAGGAGCTGAAGCCCGGTGCCTATGCGATGATCGCCCGTCCCGCCAAGGCCGGTGGCGGCGAAGGCGACGGCGACGGCACGCTCGCCACGCAATGGTTCATCGTCTCCGATCTCGGACTCACCGCCCTTTCGGGGACCGACGGCGTGCACGCCTTCGTGCGCTCGCTCGCCGATGCGAGACCCGTAACAGGCGCGAGCGTGCGCCTCGTCGCCCGCAACAACGAGGTGCTCGCGACGGCCAGCACCGACGCCGCCGGCTACGTCCGGTTCGATGCGGGGCTCTCCCGCGGCGAGGGTGGCCTGCAGCCCGCTTTGCTGGTCGCCGAGCGCAACGGCGGCGAGTACGCCTTCCTCGACCTCACCGCTGCCGCGTTCGACCTCTCCGACCGCGGCGTCAAGGGGCGCGAGGCGCCGGGCCCGATCGACGGCTATCTGTGGACCGAGCGCGGCGTCTACCGCCCGGGCGAGGACGTCCACTTCGCTGCCCTGGCGCGCGATGCAGCCGGCAAGGCCGCCAGCGTTCCGACGACGCTCGTCGTCACCCGCCCCGACGGCGTCGAGCACAGGAGCTACACGCTCGCCGACCAGGGCCTCGGTGGCCGCGCCGTCTCCATGAGCCTCGGCACCGGAGTCATGACCGGCACCTGGCGCGCGAGCCTCGCCACCAGCGCCAAGGACGAGCCGTTCGCCCGCGTCTCGTTCCTGGTCGAGGACTTCGTCCCCGAGCGCATCGACATGTCGCTCGAGGCGATCGACAAGGAGTTGCGCCCCGAGCTGCCGGCCAGGATCAAGGCCGTCGGCCGCTATCTCTATGGCCCGCCCGCCGCCGAGCTCGGTCTTGAGGGCGAGATCATCGTCAAGGCCTCGACCAGGGACGTCGAAGGCTATCCGGGCTACCGCTTCGGCCTCGCCGACGAGACCATCACGCCGGTGCGCGAGTCCATACCCGAGCTTCCCGATACGGATGCCGAGGGCAAGGCCGAGCTGTCCGTCATGCTACCCGCGATCCCCAAGACAGCGCGTCCGCTCGAAGCGGAGCTGATCGTGAAGCTGCAGGAGTCCGGCGGCCGCACGATCCAGCGCAGCCTGACACTCCCTGTCGCCGCCGGTGGCGCGCGCATCGGCATCAAGCCGCTGTTCGATGTCGGCGCACTCGGCGAGGATCGGCCCGCCGACTTCGACGTTGTCTCGCTCGACGGCAGCGGTAGACAGCTAACGGTAAAGGGCGTCGAGTGGCAACTCTCGCGCCTGGACACCAGCTGGCAGTGGTACAGCCGCGACGGCTCGTGGAATTTCGAAGCCGTCACCATTCCCCGCCGCGTCGCCGCCGGCACGCTCGACCTCGAGGCCGGCAAGCCGGCGCGCATCTCGGCGCCGGTCACGTATGGCCGCTATCGCCTCGAGGTTGCATCCGGCGGCGCCGAGGGCGCGATGACGACGGTCGTCTTCAACGCCGGCTGGGTGGTCGGCGAGGACACCGCCGACAGCCCCGAGGCGCTCGACGTCGCTCTCGACAAGGCAACCTACAAGGCCGGCGAGACCGCCAAGCTCCGCATCGCCAGCAAGCATGCCGGCAAGGCGCTCGTCGCCGTGCTCGGCAGCTCGGTCCATCATGTCCAGGAGGTCGACATCGCCAAGGGCGGTGGCGACGTGCCGGTCACTGTCTCCGGCGACTGGGGCCCCGGCGCCTACGTCACCGCGATCCTCTATCGCGCCATGGACGAGGCGGCGAAGCGCATGCCGACCCGCGCCATCGGCGTCCGATGGCTGGCGCTCGACGCCGAGCCACGCACGCTCGGAGTCAAAATAGGAGCACCCGACAAGATCGCCTCAGGCGCCATGCTCGACGTTCCGGTCCGCATCACGGGTCTGACACCCGGCGAGGACGCGCGCGTCACCGTCGCCGCGGTCGATGTCGGCATCCTCAACATGACGCGCTTCAAGTCGCCGGCGCCGGATGCCTGGTTCAACGCCCAGCGCCGCCTCGGCCTCGAGATCCGCGATTTCTATGGCCGCCTGATCGACGGCATGCGCGCCGAGCGCGGCACGCTGCGCTCTGGCGGCGACGGCGACGAGGGTATGACCGCCGATGGTGCCCCGCCGGTCGAGGAGACTGTCGCCCTGTTCTCCGGCATTACCAAGGTCGGCGCCGACGGCACCGCCAAGGTCTCGTTCGCGCTGCCCGATTTCAACGGCTCGGTCCGCCTGATGGCGGTTGCCTGGAGCAGGGCCAAGGTCGGCCACGCAGACCGCGAAGTCATCGTCCGCGATCCAATCGCGCTCACCGCCTCGGGGCCGCGCTTCATCACCCTCGGCGACGAGCTCCGACTGGAGCTCGCCATGCACAACATCGAGGGCCCGGGCGCGCTCTACGAGGCGAGCCTGACGGACGCCGCGCCGACAGGCGCCGCCAAGCCGCTCGCAACGCGGGCCGTGCAGCTCGACGCCGGCAAGCGCAAGGTCGAGTGGATCAGCCTGAAGCCACGCGACGTCGGCCTGCAGACGCTCGACGTCGCCGTCAAGGGCCCCGACGGCATCCTCGTCAAGCGCCGCCTGACCTACGACGTGAAGCCGCCGGCGGGCGACGTCAGGCGCACCACCGTCGCCAAGCTTCCCGGCAAAGGCGGCAAGCTGACGCTCGGCGCCGATCTCGTGCACGACCTGATCGCGTCGCGCACCCGCATCGACCTCGCCATCGGACCGATGGCGCGCCTCGACGTGCCGGGCCTGCTGGCGCAGCTCGACCGCTATCCCTACGGCTGCGCCGAGCAGACCGTGTCGCGCGCGCTGCCGCTGCTCTACTCCAACCTCGTTGCGAGCCGCATCGGCCTCGGCACCGACAAGGAGCTGAAGGCGCGCGTCGAAAAGGCGATCGATCGCGTGATGGAGATGCAGGACGGCTCCGGCGCGTTCGGCGCCTGGGGGCCGGCGAGCGAGGATGTCTGGCTGACGAGCTACGTCACCGACTTCCTCACCCGTGCCAAGGAGACCGGCTACGCGGTGCCGGCCGGGCGGCTCGGCCAGGCACTCGACCGGCTGCAGAACTTCGTTTCCTACGCACAGGACTTCGACAAGGGCGGCGAGGACCGCGCCTACGCGCTCTACGTGCTGGCCCGCAACGGCCGCGCCCCGATCGGCGAGCTGCGCTATTACGTCGACACTCGGCTCGACCGCTTCGCGTCCCCGCTGGCCAAGGCCCAGCTCGGCGCCGCGCTCGCCATGATGGCCGACAGGGAACGCGCCGAGCGCGCTTTCCGCGCCGCAATGGCGGAGCTCGACAAGCAGCCGGTCGAGGTCGCCCGCGCCGACTACGGCTCCTCCATCCGCGATGGAGCGGCCCTCGTCACGCTCGCCGCCGAGACCGGCATCGCCAAGGGCGATACCCCGCGTCTCGTCGACGTGGTCGCCAAGGCCTATGGCGCGCGGACCTATACCTCGACCCAGGAGCAGGCGTGGCTGCTGATGGCCGCCAAGGCGCTCGGCGACGAGAGCGCCGCGACCCGCGTCAGCGTCGCAGGCAAGCGCGTCGAGGGCGCCAAGGCGTTGAGCCTCTCGGTCGCCGAGCTGCAGGCCGGCGCGATCGAAATCGTCAACGACGGCGACGAGCCGACCGACGTGGTCGTCTCCGTGCTCGGCGCGGCGATGACGCCGGAGCCGGCGATCGCCAAGGGCTTCGCCATCGAGCGCAGCTACTACACACTCGACGGCAAGAAGCTCGATCTTGCCAGCGCCACCGGCGGCACCAGCGAGATCAGGCAGAACGAGCGCATGGTGGTAGTGCTGAAAATCGACTCGCGCGAGGCCGGCGGCCGGGTGCTGCTCGTCGATCGCCTGCCGGCCGGACTCGAGATCGAGAACCCGCGCCTCGTCGACTCGGGCGACATCTCCAGCCTCTCCTGGCTAACCTCGGCGCTGAAGCCGGAGCACACCGAGTTCCGCGATGACCGTTTCGTCGCCGCCTTCAACCTGTTCGCGGAGAAACCCGCCATTGGCAACGGCGGCCAGCCCCCCGCCGCGCCGGTCGGCTCGGCGACCGTCGCCTATATCGTGCGCGCGGTGACGCCGGGCAGCTTCGTGCACCCTGCCGCTACGGTCGAGGACATGTACCGCCCCGAGCGCCACGCCCGCTCCGCCGCCGGCCGCCTCACCGTCAAGGCGGTCAAGTAGCGGGGAGACTTCGCCATGAGCGTCGGCGACAAGACTGGATGCGATCCGACCGACCCCACTCCCCCTGGCGGAGTGGTGAGCGAGGCGTCAGACCAGGCTGGACCTGCGCTTTCTCAGCGCGGCGCGCGACCGCATCCAGCTGGGTCCCGGCGCTCGCAAGAGGGCTCGGCCGGGATGACAGGTGGCGGATCGACGAATCCTGTCATCCCGGCCGCAGCGACGGCGCGACGCGCCGACGCGCTGAGCCGGGACCCAGATGCACCCCTATCCTCGGAGAGGGCGGGAGGCGGTTGTGACAGAGCGGCCGCCGAAGGGATTCCCCCCAACCCCACTCCGCAAGGGCAGGGCAATCGCATTTGGCTCCTCGGGGCTCTGCCGCAATCCCCACTTGAGGCCGAGGGCCTTTGGAAACCCCAAGTTTCGGGTCCAGGGACCAGTCCCTGGCGGGGTGCTCGAGGGGCGGCGACCCTCGATCTCGTTCATTTGCGATGGGCCTCCCCGCGAGGAGGAGGGGAGACGCGCGCGCCGCTCGCACGAGCATGGCGCCGCATGCGCACCGCCGCGGCGCTGCTGCCGGTGCTGGCGGCGGGCGCTTTGTGGGCGGGCGTCGCGATCAGCAAGCTCGCGCTCGGCGCGCCGGTCCTGCCCGCGGCCGATGCGGTGTCCGTCACCGTGCTCGACCGCGAGGAACGCCTGCTGCGCGCGTTCACCACACCCGAGGGCCGCTGGCGCCTGCCGGTCGCGGTCGACGATGTCGATGCGCGCTATCTCGCCATGCTGCTCGCCTTCGAAGACAAGCGCTTCTGGAGCCATGGCGGCGTCGATGTGCAAGCCTTGCTGCGCGCCGCGTCACAACTCGTCGGCGAGCAGCGCATCGTCTCCGGCGGCTCGACGCTCACCATGCAGGTTGCGCGCCTCCTCGACGAGCGCTTCGAGCGCTCGGCGCGATCGAAGCTCGCGCAGATCGTTCGGGCGTTGCAGATCGAGGAGCGTCTTTCCAAGCCGGAGATCCTGCGCCTCTATCTGACGCTCGCCCCGTTCGGTGGCAATATCGAGGGCGTGCGCGCCGCCTCGCTCGCCTACTTCGGCAAGGAGCCGCGGCGGCTGTCGATCGGCGAGGCGGCGCTGCTCGTCGCGCTGCCCCAGTCGCCCGAGACGCGCCGGCCCGACCGCCATCCCGACGCCGCCCGTCGCGCCCGCACCCGCGTGCTCGATCGCGCCGTCGCCGCCGGCATCGTCACCCGCGAGGAGGCCGAGCGTGCCCGGCTCGAGCCGGTGCCGACCGCCCGCCGCCCGTTCCCGATGCTCGCCCCGCACCTCGCCGAGGCCGAGCACAATGCGGCACCGGCCACCACCATCCACCGCCTGACCATCGACCGCGACTTGCAGCGTGCGCTCGAGGCGCTTGCCGAGGAGCATGCGCGCCTCGTCGGATCGCGCCTCTCAGCGGCGATCGTCGTCGCTGACCATCTGAGCGGCGAGGTGCTGGCACGCGTCGGCTCCGCCGGCTATCTCGACGATAGCCGCTTCGGTGCGGTCGATATGGCGGCCGCCGTCCGCTCCCCTGGCTCGACCTTGAAACCGCTGATCTACGGCCTTTCCTTCGAACTCGGCCTCGCACATCCCGAGACGCTGATCGAGGATCGCCCGACTCGCTTCGGCAGCTACCGGCCGGAGAATTTCGACGAGGCGTTCCACGGCACGGTCTCCGTCCGCGAGGCGCTCGCCCGCTCGCTCAACGTGCCGGCCGTCAAGGTCCTCGAGGCGGTCGGCCCCGGTCGTCTCGTCGGCCGCATGCAGCAGGCCGGCATCGAGACGAGGCTGCCGCAGGGGAGCGAGCCCTCGCTCGCGGTCGCGCTCGGCGGCATCGGCACCACGCTCGTCGATCTCACCGAGCTCTATGTCGCGCTCGCGCGCGGTGGTGAGTCGATCCGCCTCACGCATCGCCGCCTCGATGCGCGGCCCGCACCTGGAGCTTCCGAGCGCAAGACCCGCCTGCTCGGCGCGATCGCCGCCTGGCAGGTGACCGACATCCTGAAGGACGCGCCGCCACCCGCGAGCGCCCGCGGCGGACGCATCGCCTACAAGACCGGCACCTCCTACGGCTACCGCGACGCCTGGGCCATCGGCTACGACGGCCGCCACACGGTCGCGGTGTGGATCGGCCGGCCGGACGCGGCCTCGACGCCCGGCCTGATGGGCCGCAGTGCCGCCGCGCCGCTGCTGTTCGACTCCTTCGGCCGCCTCGGCGAGCGCCGTGCACCGCTCGCGCCGCCACCGCGCGGCGCGGGGCGCATCGCCGCCGCCGATCTGCCGGTCCCGTTGAAGCGTTTCGGTGCCGACCGCCAGGCCGGCCCCGAGGGCCCCTACCTGGACCCGCCGGTCGCCATCACCTTTCCGCCCGATCGCGCCGAGCTCGAGATCGAGGCGAGCGGACCCGATCCCATACTGCTGAGAGCCGCAGGTGGTGCGCTTCCGCTCACCTGGCTCGTCGATGGCGCGCCGATCGGCTCCGATCCGCGCCGGCGCGAGGTGCTGTGGCAGCCGGCCGGCGCCGGCTTCGCCAGACTCTCTGTCATCGATGCCAAAGGTCGCAGCGATCGCGTAACCGTGCGATTGAAATAGCTGGCGGCAGGTCGCTACGTTTCGTCAACAGCACAATGGCCAGCCCCGGGATTGGCATGTCGACAGGGATCCACGACACGACCTCACCCGTGCGGCTCGCACCGGCCATGCTCGCACTGTTGACGCTCGTCGCCTGCACGCCGGAGCATACCGCCGAGCTGCCGCACCTCGGCGCAACCGTCGCCGAGACGTCGGTCTCCGGCATCTCGTCGGGTGCCTACATGGCCGGACAATTCCAGATCGCGCACGGCGATGTCGTGGTCGGCGCCGCGATCATCGCCGGCGGGCCCTACGGCTGCGCCGAGAGCCTGTTCGCGGATATGCTGCCGGGCCCGGGCTCCGCGCTGCTCAACGCCACCAAGGCGATCAACGGCTGCATGCTGAATGCGATGCAGATCTGGGGCGTGCCAAATCCGCGCCTGCTCGCCGACAAGGCGCGCCGGCTGGCCGACAGCCGACGCATCGCTCCGATCGAATCCGTGACCGGCGATCGCATCTATCTTTTCTCCGGCAAGGAGGATCGCACCGTGGTCCCGGCGATCGTCGTCGCGGCGGCCGAGTTCTATGCCGCGCTCGGCGTGCCGTCCGATCGCATCGGCCTCGAGACGCGGCTCGATGCCGGGCATGGCTTCGTCACCGAGGACCAGGGGCTCGCCTGCGACCGCTCCACCAAGCCCTACCTCGTCGATTGCGATTACGATCAGGCCGGCGCGCTGCTGACCCACATCTATGGCGCGCTGGCGCCACGATCACCGGCACCGACCGGCACCTACCATACATTCGACCAGCGGCCCTTCACGCGCGATCTCGGCGACCACGGCATGAGCGATGCGGGCGTCGTGTACGTCCCGGAAGGGTGCCGCACCGGATCCGGCTGTCGCATCCACATCGCATTCCACGGCTGCGGCCAGAATCGGGCACTGGTCGAGGAGGCGTTCGTCCGCGGCACCGGCTTCGACCGCTGGGCCGACACCAACCGGCTGATCGTGCTTTTTCCACAGACCGCGACGAGCCCGTTCAATCCACAGGCCTGCTGGGATTGGTGGGGCTACACGGGGCGCGACTACCTGACGCGCGATGCGCCGCAGATCACGGCCGTGCGGCGCATGCTGGACGCGCTCGCCGCGCCTCGTGCCTCGTCGTAGGCGGACGAACATCGACAGGCCGGCGCAAAACGGATTTGGGTGCACCGCAAAGGTCGGCTAATGTGCGCCCGCGCCTGGAGGGGGTCCGGCGCGGGGGAGCTCGGCTCACAGCCACCACGGGGACGGGGGAAGACGAAGTGAGAGACGGGACGCACATAGCGCGCTCGATTGCGGCGCTCGCCTGGTCTGGCGAACATGTTGGGTCGACCCAGCGGGGAGAGCGCCTTGCGAGCCTCGTTGCGATCGTCGCGCTGGCGATGTCGGCGGCCGGCATTTTCGAGCACTCGGGCGAGAACGGCGCTGCTGACGAAGTCGCGCGGGCCGAGGCAGAGGAGCGCCGGCGGCTCGCCCTGCCGACGCGCGAATGGATGGTCGGCGCCTACGGCGGCGCGCAGTACACCTATCCGAGTGAGGTTCGCCTCGCCAGGCCCGGCAGCCACGATCTCACCGTCGACAGCGTCGGCTGGGACGGCGAGCCGTTCGTCGACCCGATCTACTACGGCGTGCGCATCGTGCGCTGGCTGGAGGGCGGCCGCACCGGCGCGATGCTCGACTTCACTCACTCGAAGGCTCTCGCCCAGCTCGGCGAGCAGGCCTCGTTCAAGGGTGCCGTGTCCGGCAAGCCGGCTCCGGCGTCGGCCAAGCTCGGCGACGTGTTCCGCCGGCTGGAATTCAGCCATGGCCACAACATGCTGACGCTCAACGGCCTCATGCGGCTCGGCAGCATCGGCCCGAGGTTGTGGCCCTACGTCGGCCTCGGCCTCGGCATCAACCTGCCCCACACCGAGGTCCAGCTCGTCGGCGAGCGCGGACGCACATACGAGTACCAGTACACCGGCCCCGTCGTGCAGGCCGTGCTCGGCGTCGAGCTGCGCATCCCGCGCATGTCCTACTTCCTCGAGTACAAGTTCAGCCTCGCCAGCTACTCGGCCCCGCTCTCGAACATGGACGGCAGCTGGCTGTTCCTCGACCTCTATCGCCAGATCCGCCGCTGGCTCTCGGGCGAGCCGCCGCCTGGCGGATACCTCGACACGCGGCTCACCAGCCACCAAGTGATCGGCGGCCTCGGCGTGCGCTTCGGCGCCAGCCCTTGAGCCTGCAGTGCCTCACCGTGCGCGCTGCGCCTCGACGCCGGCGACGATCTCGGTGATCTCGCGCGTGATCGCCGCCTGTCGCTGGCGGTTGTAGGAGATCGACAGCTTGCGGATCAGCTCGCCGGCGTTGCGCGTGGCCCGATCCGTCGCAGCCACACGCGCGCCTTCCTCCGAGGCCGCGCACTCGAGCAGCGCGCGGTAGACCTGCGTCGTCACGTGATGCGGAAGCAGCCGATTGAGCACGGCCGCCTCGTCCGGCTCGTAGAACGGCGCCGGCATCCCTTTGAGCCGATACGCGTCCGCCTCCGCCGCCGTCGTCGTCACGGCATAGCGCGTCGGGATCAGCTGCTGCGATTGCGGCGGCTGATGCAAGATCGAGCGGAAGCGCGCATAGATCTGGCAGCAGACGTCGAACTCGCCGGCCGCGAACATGGCGAGGATCCGATCCGCGATCGGCACTGCATGCTGGAACCCGATTCTGTGGAAGTGCCCGTGCTCGATCGTGGCGACGATCTTCTTGCCATGCTCGCGCTCGAGCAGCCGGCGCCCCTTACGGCCGATGCACAGCACACGAGCCTGCTGGCCATTTACCTCCAGCCGCGCGATGCGCTGCTTGACGAGCTTGATCACACCCCCATTGAGGCCGCCGCACAGGCCGCGATCGGTCGTGAACGCGACCAGCAGGTGCACTGTCTCACGACCCCTGCCGGCGAACAGCGGCATCCGCTCGGCGATCGCCGGCGCGCGGGCGCAGATCTGCGCCATCAGCTCGTCGAGCCCCTTGGCGTAGGGACGCGTCGCCTCGATCGCGACGCGCGCACCGCGCAGCCGTGTCGTCGCCACGAGATGCATGGCGCGCGTCATCTTCTGCGTCGAGCGGACCGTTACGATCCGCTGTCTGAGCTGCTTCAGACCCGGCATGCGACAGGGCTCTCGCTCAGGCGCGACGCTTGCGTGTGCCGCACACGCGGCCAAAGAGGAGCTTGGTCATCGAGAGATCTCCGCGTCGTCGTCGGGCTTCAAATCTGCTCCGGCACCATCGCGATGGCGCCGCACGGGCATTCGGCCGCGCACAACCCGCAGCCCTTGCAGAAGTCGTAGTCGAACGCGTAGCCCTTGCCCGGTCCGAGCTTGTCGACCGCGTTGTCCGGGCACAGCCCGTAGCAGTTGTCGCATTCGAAACAGTTGCCGCACGACAGGCAGCGGCGCGACTCATAGAGCGCCGTCTCGGCGTCGAGGCCCTGCACGATTTCCTTGAACGAGCTCATCCGCCGCGCCAGATCGAGCGTCGGCTGGTGGGTCTTATCGGCGTCGGAGAAATACCAGGTGTTGAGCCGCTCGAAGCCGGCGAGCTCCGGTCGGGCGGGATGCACGTAGTGCGTGCCCCTGAGATAGGCGTCGATGTTGCGCGCCGCGAGCTTGCCGTGACCGACGGCGACCGTCACCGAGCGCTCGGCCGGCACCAGGTCGCCTCCCGCGAAGACACCCGGATGCCCGGTCATCATCCCGGCATCGACCTCGACCACGCCGTCCTTGGAGATGACGACGCCCGGTAGCGCTGAGAGGAAGGCCGAGTCTGAGGCCTGGCCGAGCGCCAGCACCAGCGTGTCCGCCTCCAGCGACTCGAACTCTCCCGTCGGCTGCGGCCATCCCTTCGCGTCGAGTGCCATCCGCTCGACCTTGATCGTCGAGCCCTCGATCCCGGCAATCGTCCTGAGCCAATGGACCTCGACGCCCTCCTCGAGCGCCTCGGCGACCTCGAAATCATGCGCCGGCATCATGTCGCGCGAGCGCCGGTAGATGATCATCGCCTCCTTGGCGCCGAGTCGCTCGGCGGTCCGCGCCACGTCGAGCGCGGTGTTGCCGCCGCCGTAGACCGCAACACGGCGGCCGAGGAACGACGGCGGCGAGCCAGCCTCCACGTCCTTGAGCACGCCGACTGCATCGAGAATGCCGCCCGCGTCCCGCGCCGGGATGTCGACCCGCTTGGCGAGATGCGCGCCGATGGCGACGAACGCGGCGTCGCAATGCTCCTCGCGCATCGTCCGCTCGAGGTCCTCGATGCGGCTCGACAGGCGAATCTCGACGCCGAGGCCGGTGATGCGCGCGATCTCGGCATCGAGCACGTCGCGCGGCAGGCGATAGGCCGGAATGCCGAAACGCATCATGCCGCCGGCGACCGGCCCGGCCTCGTGGATGACGACCGCGTGACCGAGGCGGCGCAGGTGATACGCGGCCGAAAGCCCGCTCGGCCCCGCGCCGACCACCAGCACGCGCTTGCCCGAATCGGGAGCGCAATCGACGCGCCAGCCGCGCTCCAGCGCCTCGTCGCCGAGGAACCGCTCGACCGCGTGAATATTGACGGCGCGATCCAGCTTGCCGCGGTTGCATGCGCCCTCGCAGGGGTGATAGCAGACGCGCCCGTGCAGCGCCGGAAAGGGGTTGTCGGCGGTAATGATGCGCCACGCCCCCTCGTAGTCGCCCTCCTCGGCGGCGTGCAGCCAGCCCTGGATGTTCTCCCCCGCCGGGCAGGCGTCGTTACAGGGAGGCAGGCGATGCACGTAGACCGGGCGCTGTGTGCGCCAGCTGCCTGTGTGGTTGGCCAGGCTCGACCCGATGTCGAGCGTGATCGCGAACGGCTTCCTCTGCGTCACGCGGCACTCTCCGGCACAAGCTTGAAGCGGCGGATGTTGCGGTCGGCGATCGCCTGGATGGCCGCGATCGCGTCGGCGTCGTCGAGGAGATGGCGGAACCGCTTCTGCAGCGAGAGATAGGCCTCGACCGGTTGCCGGCGCCGGATCGCCGTCACGTCGGTCACCTCGCCCGCCTCCGCCTCGAACAGCGGGAACAGCCCCGTCTCGACGGCGAGCCGCGCCAGCAGGATCGTGTTGCAAGGCTCGGCGCCCCAGCCGAGCGGGCACGGCACGTGGATGTGGATGAAGCGCGCGCCGCTCATCGCCATCGCCCGCGTCACCTTCGCCTCGAGGTCGTGGAGATCGGCGACGGTGGCCGTCGCGACATAAGGAATGTCGTGCGCCATCGCGATGACGGCCGGGTGCTTGCCCTGGCCGAACACGTTGCCGGGATGCACGCCGACGGCCGGCGTGGTCGAGGTGCGTGCGCCCGGCGGCGTGCAGCCCGAGCGCTGGACGCCTGTGTTCATGTAAGCTTCGTTATCATAGCAGACGTAGAGCACGTCATCGTTGCGCTCCAGCATTCCGGAGAGGCATCCCATGCCGATGTCGACCGTGCCGCCGTCGCCGCCCTGCGCCAACACCCGTGTCGTCGTCTTGCCCTTGGCGCGCAGCGCCGCCGCCACGCCGGTTGCCACCGCCGGGGCGTTGCCGAACAGCGAATGCAGCCACGCGACCCGCCACGACGACTGCGGATAGGGCGTCGAGAACACCTCGAGGCAGCCGGTGGCGTTGACGCAGATGAGCTGGCCGTCCGCTGCCCGCATCGCCGCATCGACGGCGTAGCGTGCGCCGAGCGCCTCCCCGCAGCCCTGGCAGGCGCGGTGGCCGCTGGTCAGCGAGTTGTTGCGCTCGATCGTCGCCTGCACGGTGCGGCTCCCGGCGTCGAGCAGCCGGTTGCCGACCGTGAACGTGCCAGTCTGATAGAACTTGACCCGCTGTGTCATGCGCCGTCCCCCGCCCGTCGTCCGACACCGACGAGGCCCATCTCGCGCAGGATGTTCTCCGCGATCGGCCCCGAGCGGCGGCGCTCCTTCGCGCGCGCCAGCTCGCGGTCGACGATTGGCCAGTCGAGATCGAGGAAGTGCGGGTCGTCGAGCCGGTCGGCCACCGCATCGCCGACCGCACGGGCGAGCGATGCCTTGGTGATCGGCCGCCCGCCGAGCCCGGCGATGACGGTATAGACGGGTGTGGTGAGGCCTCTGAGCGCCATGCGCACGTTGGAGGCGACGATGCCGCCGAGCCCGAGCGCCAGATCCTTCTCGACCACCACGACGCGCGCCGCGCCCGCGAGCGCGCCCCTCAGCTCGCCGAGCGGGAACGGGCGGAACGAGACGATTTTCACCGCGCCGACCGCCTGTCCGTCGTCTCGCAGCTCGTCGACCAGATCCTTGATCGTGCCGTTGATCGAGCCGAGCGCGACCACGATCGTCTCCGCCCCCTCGGTGCGATAGGGCGCGATCAGGCCGCCACTCTGCCGTCCGAATGCGCGCGTGAACTCCTCCGCCAGCTCCGGGATCAACCCCAGCGCCTGTAGCTGCTTGTGGTGAGCGAGATAGCGCACCTCGGCAAACGCCTCCGGTCCGACCATCGCCCCGATCGTGACCGGGTCGGCGGGGTCGAGCACCTGCACCGGCTCGAACGGCGGCAGGTAGGCGTCGACCAACTCCTGGCTCGGGACGTCCACCCGCTCGTAGGCGTGAGTGAGGATGAACCCGTCGACGCACACCATCACCGGCACGCTCAGCGCCTCGGCGAGACGGAATGCCTGGATGTGCAGGTCGACCGCCTCCTGGTTCGATTCCGCGTGCAGCTGGATCCAGCCCGAGTTGGCGAGCGCCATCGAGTCGGAGTGATCGTTCCAGATGTTGATCGGCGCACCGATCGCGCGGTTGCCGACCGTCATCACGATCGGCAGGCCGAGTCCCGACGCGTTGTAGACCGCCTCCGCCATGAACAGCAGGCCCTGGCTCGAGGAGGCAGTGTAGGCCCGCGCGCCGGCCGCCGACGCGCCGATCGAGGCGCTCATCGCCGCGAACTCGCTCTCGACGTTGATGAACTGGCAGGCGCCGAGCCGGCCCTCGCGCACGATCCGCGAAAGGTTCTCGACGATATGCGTCTGCGGCGTGATCGGATAGGCACAGATGACCTCCGGGCGACACAGCGCGACCGCCTCGGCCATCGCCTCCGATCCCTCGACTTGCTTCAGCATCGCTTCCGGCTCTCTTGTGCTCTCTGCCTCGGTCCTGTGGTCCTTCTCGTGATGTTCCTCAGCCGAGCCGCACCGCGTCGTGCGCCTCCGCCGCGGCGTCGGCATTCCTGCGGCCGATCTCACCCTTGAGCTTGTCGGCGATCGCCGCCCGGACCGAATCCAGCCGGATCTGCCCGGTGACAGCGGCGAACGCGCCGAGCAACGCCGCATTCGGCAACGCTCGACCGATGTGGCGCTGGCTGATCTCGCTCGCCGCCACTGTGCAAACGTGATGCGCCGGCAACCGGCTCGCGACCTCGTCGATGCCGAGCTCGGCCGGGCTGCGCGAGGTGTTGATGAGCAGGAAGCCCGTGCCCTCGAGGCCACTGAACAGATCGACCTGGTGGAGCAGCGTCGGATCCTGGATGATCAGCGCGTCGGGTCGGGCGACCGGCTCGCGCAGCCGGATCTCCTTGTCGTCGATCCGGCAGAATGCCATCACCGGCGCGCCCATGCGCTCGGAGCCGAAGCTCGGAAATGCCTGCGCGTAGCGGCCCTCCAGGAACGCGGCGACCGACAACACCTCGGCGGCCGTCACCACGCCCTGGCCGCCCCGACCATGAATACGCGTCTGGAACATGTCACCACTGCGGGTGGGAAAGCACCGATTGGCTCGCCTACCACACGCGGCTCCGGACAGACTTATCCTGTGTCAAAGTGCACTGCACCAAGCTTGCGCGAGCACGCGCGCGCCGCGCGGCGTTGCATCGGTTGCAACAGTCTCGGCTCCGTGCTTGGCTCGGCCAGAGCTGCGCGCAAATCGACTCTCGTCGAGGAGGCAGCATGCCATTGCCAAGCAGCGGCGAAGCGGTGCAAGAGCGAGCGTGAGCGTACGACCGGAAGCACACCCATGAGCGATCGCACGACGGACAGCGCCGCGGTCGAGGCAATCGTCGCCGGCGACCACGCCGATCCGTTCTCCTTTCTCGGCCCGCATGCCGACCGGGTCACCGGCGAGACGGTGATCCGTGCCTTCCTGCCCGGCGAGGAGCCGGCCGAGATCATTGCCGTCGACGGCACGGCGCTGGCCCCGATGCGCCGCGTGCACGGCGCCGGCCTGCTCGAGGCCCGTCTGCCCGCGGGGGCGCTCCGCGGCGCCTATCGCCTGCGGCTCGGCTCGGGGCGCGAGATCGACGACCCCTATCGTTTCGGCCCCGTGCTCGGCGACCTCGACCTCCACCTGCTCGGCGAAGGCACCCACTACCGCAACTATGAGAAGCTCGGCGCCCACCTCGTTACCCACCAAGGCGTCGCCGGCGTGCACTTCGCGGTGTGGGCGCCGAATGCACGCCGCGTCAGCGTGGTCGGTGACTTCAACCGCTGGGACGGGCGTTGCCATCCGATGCGGCTGCACCCGGGCGTCGGCGTGTGGGAGATCTTCATCCCCGGCCTCGCCGAGGGCACGCTCTACAAGCTCGAGATCAAGGCCCGCGACGGCCGCATCCTGCCGCTCAAGGCAGACCCCTATGCATTCGCGATGGAGCCGCCGCCGCGCACTGCCTCGCGCGTCGTGCGGCACGGGGCCTTCGCCTGGACCGACGGCCAATGGATGGGCGAGCGCCAGCACCACAACTCCCGCGACGCGCCGATCAGCATCTATGAGGTGCACCTGGGCTCGTGGCGCCGCCGGCTCGACCAGGGTGGCCGCTCGCTCACCTACCGAGAGCTCGCCGACGAGC
>JBFMEX010000069.1:0-90750 GCA_040752215.1 Pseudomonadota bacterium
CTCGGCACCGAGCAGCGCGGGGCCGGTATAGATGGGCGTGCGCGGCGCGAGCGACGGTGCCGCCGGGATCTCGACGTCGAAGCCCTCGACGTGAGCCGCGATCTGCGGAAACTCGTTGGTCGAGAGCTCGCTGCCGTCGGCGAGCACGACCGCGCGGAACACTGCGTTCTCGAGCTGTCGCACGTTGCCGGGCCAGCCGTAGGCCATGAGCATGCGCATCGCCTGCTCCTCGATGCCGGTGATGCGCTTGCCTTCCTCGGCAGCGAAGCGGGCGATGAAGTGGCGCACGAGCTCGGGGATGTCCTCGAGCCGCTCGCGCAGTGGCGGCACCCAGATCGGGAACACGTTGAGCCGGTAGTAGAGGTCCTCGCGGAACTTGCCGTCCTTGACCAGCTGGATCATGTCGCGGTTGGTCGCAGAGACGAGGCGGAAGTCGACCTTGACCGGCTTCTTGGCGCCGACCGGATCGATCTCGCCCTCCTGCAGTGCGCGCAACAGCTTGACCTGCGCGTCCAGCGGGAGCTCGCCGATCTCGTCGAGGAACAGCGTGCCGCCGTCGGCCTCCTGGAACTTGCCGATGCGCTTGTCGACGGCGCCGGTGAAGGCGCCCTTCTCGTGGCCGAAAAGGATCGATTCGACCAGATTCTCCGGTATCGCGCCGCAGTTGACGACCACGAACGGCTTGCCGGCACGCTCACTTTCGCCCTGGATGGCGCGGGCGATCAGTTCCTTGCCGACGCCGGATTCGCCCTCGACGAGGACCGGAATGTTGGAGGTTGCCGCACGCTTGCCGAGCGCGATCACGCGCTGCATCGAGTTGCCGCGCAGCACCAGGTCGTCGAATGTCAGCGTGCCTTCCTGGCGCTTCTTCAAGCGCGAGATCTCGCCCGCCAGCGCCTCGATCTTGAGTGCGCTTCGAATGGAGATCTCGAGCCGTTCGGGGCTTGCCGGCTTGACGACGAAGTCGACCGCGCCCATGCGCATCGCATTGATGGCGGCGTCGATCGAGCCGTTTGCGGTTAGTACGATGATCGGCGGGGTGCCGGGCTTCTCATGCAGCCGCTCGAGCACACCCATGCCGTCGAGGCCGGGCATCATGAGGTCGAGCAGGACGATGGAGACGGAACCGCGATCGGCGCCTTCCAGGATCTCGATCGTCTGCTCACCGGAGGAGGCCGAGCGGGTGTCGAATCCGAGGCGCCTGATCGTCTCCTCGAGGATGCGGCGCTGGGCGGGATCGTCGTCGACGATAAGGACACGTTTCGCCATGTGTCACACGTACTCAACTCTACAGAGACTGCGCCGGCCGTCGCTCGCGAAGGGTGGTCCAGGATTGGACACCGGGCGACCGGCAACTCACTCAACAGCCCGAGACTGCCCGACAGGGGTAAACAAGGCGTTTCGGTTTTCCTCACCTTGAAGCTTTTTTCCCAGAATGGAGCGATCGGGCGGCCGGGCGAGGGGCCGCGGCGCTTGAAAGCGGCTCGGGGAACCGTCACATTGGCGCCTTCTCACCTCATTGTGGAGCCGAAGATGACGCCGAGCCCGCGCGCCAGAGCAATCGAAGCCGCCTCCCGAGCGATCGCCCGCATGCCGGCGGACGCGGCCAGCGCCGTCGCCAACCTCGGGCCGATGCCGGAGTGGAATCTCGACGACCTCTATCGCGCACCCGACGCGCCGGAGGTCGCGCGCGATCTTGCCGCCGCCGCCGCCGAGGCCAGGCGCCTCAAAGACACCTACCAGGGCAAGCTTTCCGAGGCGGCACGCGACATCACCCCGCTCGCCGACGCCATCGAGGCCTACGAGAAGCTCTCCGACCTCGTCGGCAAGCTCGGCTCCTACGCCGGCCTGCTCTATGCCGCCGACCAGTCCGATGCCAAGCGCGCCAAGTTCTACGGCGACGTCTCGGAGAAGCTGACCGAGATCTCGACCGACCTGATCTTCCTCGAGCTCGAGCTCAACCAGATCGACGATGCGGCCCTCGCCAAAGCGCTGACGGATTCCCGCCTCGCCCGCTTCAAGCCGTGGTTCGACGACCTGCGCAAAGAGAAACCCTATCAGCTCGAGGAGAAGATAGAGCGGCTGTTCGCCGAGAAGGGGCAGACATCGCGCGCGGCCTTCGACCGGCTGTTCAACGAGACCATGACGGGGCTGCGCTTCCAGGTCGCGGGCGAGTTCGAGCCGCTGACGCTCGAGCCGACGCTGAACCTCCTGTCGAACCCGGACCGCGGCCGGCGCCGGGCGGGCGCCGAGGCGCTGGCCAAGGTGTTCAAGGACAACGTGCGCTTGTTCACGCTGATCACCAATACGCTCGCCAAGGACAAGGAGATCTCGGATCGCTGGCGCGGTTTCAAGGACGTCGCCGACAGCCGCCACCTCGCCAACCGCGTCGAGGCGCCGGTGGTCGAGGCGCTGGTCGCGAGCGTGCGCGCGGCCTATCCGCGCCTGTCGCACCGCTACTACGCGATGAAGGCACGCTGGCTCGGCCTCGACCGGCTCTCGTTCTGGGACCGCAACGCGCCGCTCCCCGACAAGCCCGACCGCACCATCACCTGGCCCGAGGCCGAGGCGATGGTGCTGAAAGCCTACGGGGGCTTCGCGCCCGAGATGGCCGGTATCGCCCGCAACTTCTTCGAGCAAGCCTGGATCGACGCCGGCGTCCGGCCGGGCAAGTCGCCGGGCGCGTTCTCGGCCTCGACCGTGCCATCCGTGCACCCTTACGTGCTGATGAACTACCAGGGCAAGCCGCGCGATGTGATGACCTTGGCGCACGAGCTCGGCCACGGCGTGCACCAGTGGCTGGCTCGCGAGCAGGGGCCGCTCCTCGCGCCGACGCCGCTGACGCTGGCCGAGACCGCGAGCGTGTTCGGCGAGATGCTGACCTTCAAGGCGCTCTTGGCCGAGACCGCTGACGCCAAGGAGCGCAAGGCGATGATCGCCGGCAAGGTCGAGGACATGCTGAACACAGTCGTGCGTCAGATCGCGTTCTATACCTTCGAGCGCAAGGTGCACGAGGAGCGCCGCAAGGGCGAGCTGACCAGCGACCGGCTCGGTGAGATCTGGATGGAGGTGCAGGGCGAGAGCCTCGGGCCCGCGATCGAGCTCGGCTCCGGCTACGAGGTGTTCTGGACCTACATCCCGCACTTCATCCATTCGCCGTTCTATGTCTACGCCTACGCGTTCGGCGACTGCCTGGTGAACTCGCTCTATGGCCTCTACCAGGAGAGCCACCCGGGCTTCGTCGCCAAGTACTTCGACATGCTGCGCGCCGGCGGCTCCAAGCATCACTCCGAGATGCTGGCCCCGTTCGGCCTCGACGCCAGCGAGCCCGCGTTCTGGAGCAAGGGCCTCGACGTCATCTCCGGCATGATCGACGAGCTCGAGGCGATGGAGCGAGTCGCTTAGCTCGCGCGACCGATTACCCGCCCCGCCGCGCGCTGGCGGGGCGCACGGGCGGATGGCCGAACGGGCGCAAGCGGTCGGCGTAGGCGCGCCGGGCCGGCACGGAAACGATCTCGCGCTCGGGCCATCGGAGCGCCGTCAGCCTGCCGCCGAAGCAGCACCCGGTATCGATGCACAGTGTACCGTTGACCCACTCCGCGGCCGATACCGGGGTGTGGCCGTAGACGATCGCCGCCGCGCCCCGGTAGTCGGCCGCCCAGTGGTAGCGCACCGGCAGGCCCTGCGCGTCGCTCTCTCCGGAGGTGTCGCCGTAGAGGCAGAACTCGCGCACCCGCGGAGCGACGCGGCCGATCATGTCGGCGCGAAGCCCCGCATGGGCGACGACGAGCCGGCCCGCCTCGAGCCAGAGGTGGATCGGCAGGCGCTCGAGGAAGGCGACAACCTCCTCGCGGAAGCGGTCGCTTTCCCTTGCCATGTCGTCGATCGAGGCCTGCAGCCCGTGCGCGATCTTCACTCGCGCGCCCTTGAGCCAGCGCAGCAGCTTCATGTCGTGGTTGCCCGGAACGCAGTAGGCCTGCCCAGCGGCGACCATCGCCATCGCAATCCTGAGCGCGTCCGCCGAGCGCGGCCCGCGGTCCACGAGGTCGCCGACGAAAATAGCGCGCCGGCCGGTCGGGGCGGCCGTGACAGCCCGGCGCGCGTCGCCTCGGCCCTCGAGAGAGACCGGATAGCCGAGCCGGGCGAGCAGCGCCTCCAGCTCGTCGGTACAGCCGTGTACGTCGCCGATGATGTCGAACGGTCCCGTTTCGTCGCGCTTGTCGACGTCGAGGCGCGAGCGGTGTATGCGGCCCGTCCGCAGCGCGCCGGCAAGCGGCAGCACGGCGGCAAACCCTTCGTGGGCGAGGCGCTCGGCACTGGCAGCGAAGGCGGGATCGTCCTCGTCGCCGCCGAGCAGCACCACCGCCTTGGCAAAATGGCTCTTGGCGGTGGCGGCGAGGCTCGCCCGCGCATGCCCGCCGAGCGCCTCGCCCAGCACCGCGACCAGCCGGCGCTCGGCGAGCCCCGACGCGGCGCGTGCGAGCGCCTGCTCCACGCCAAGGATGGTCGAGACCGCCGATGCCCCGCGCCCGACGCGCACCACCTCGTCATCGGCGAAGAGGCGTGCGGCGGCGTCGAGCGCGTCCGCCTCGCCGAGCACGAGCGCGAGGCAGTAGTCGGGAATGGAGTTGGTCATGCCGGCCGCATGCCGCTCAGGCGCTAATGTAATCGCCGGCCGTGCGCGCCGGCTGCGGCACGTCGGAGACGAACCGCGCGAGGCCCTGGAGACCGCGGGGCACCGGCCCGCCATAGGCCCAGTCGAGAAGCTCGATCGTGTGCGCGATCGGAATGTCCATGCCGCCCGCGAGCTGGGTGATGCAGCCGATGTTGCCGGCGGCGACGAGGTCGGGCTTGACGCGGCGGATGTTGCGCACCTTGCGCTCGCGCAGCTCGCCCGCGATCTCCGGCTGCATGATGTTGTAGGTTCCGGCCGAGCCGCAGCAGATGTGCCCCTCGGGAATGTCGGCGACCGAGTAGCCGGCTTTGACCAACAGCGCCTTCGGCTCATCGGTGATGCGCTGGCCGTGCTGCATCGAGCAGGCCGAGTGATAGGCGACCTTGAGGCTCGACCAGCGCTTGGGCGGGCCGAGGTCGTATCCGGCCAGGAACTCCGTCACGTCCTTGGTCATGTCGGAGATCGTCCTGGCGCGGTGGGCGTAGCCGGGATCGGCGCGCAGCATGTAGCCGTAGTCCTTGACCGTCGTGCCGCAACCGGAGGCGTTGATGATGATGGCGTCGATCGGACCCTTGGTCATCTCGTTGGACCACGCGTCGACGTTGCGCCGCGCCTGGGCGAGCGCCTCGTGCTCGCGGCCCATGTGATGTACGAGCGCGCCGCAGCAGCCGGAGCGGTTGGCGACGATCACGTCGACGCCGTGGCGCGCGAGCAGGCGGATGGTGGCGTCGTTGATCTCCGGTCGCAGCACCTGTTGCGCACAACCGGCGAGCATGATGACGCGCGCGCGCCGCTCGGAAGCGGTCACCGCGGTGCCGGGGCCTTCGAAGCGGGCAACATTGCCGAGCCGCGCCGGCGCCAGCTCCAGCATTGCGGCGAGCTCCTTGAGGCCGAGCCGCTTCATCAGCGGGATGAAGGGGCGCGCCAGCGGGGCGGCGTTGACGGCGAGGCGGAAGCGGCTGGGATAAGGCACCACGCGCGCCAGCAGTTCGCGCATGACCCGGTCCTTGAGGCTGCGCCGTCCGGTTTCCTCGATGTGCACGCGGGCGAGATCGACGAGGTGCATGTAGTCGACCCCGCCGGGGCAGGTGGTCATGCAGGAGAGGCACGACAGGCAGCGGTCGATGTGGTGCTGCACCTCCTCGCTGGCCCTGCGGCCGCGCTCCAGCATGTCCTTGACGAGATAGATGCGCCCGCGCGGGCTGTCGCGCTCGTCGCCGAGCACGACGTAGGTCGAGCACACGGCCGTGCACAGCCCGCAGTGCACGCAGCGCCTCAGGATCCGGTCGGCCTCCTTGATGCGCGGATTGTCGAGCTGCTCAGGCGTGAAGTTGGTCTGCATCGGGTTGGTCGCCGCCTTCGACTGGTTTCGTCTCTGCCTCACACGCCGGCGTACATGCGCCCCGGATTGAGGAGGCCTTCGGGATCGAACGCCGCCTTGAGGCCGCGCGTGATCCGCTCCAGCGGCGCGCTCGACGGCTGGAACACATCAACGCTCGCGCGGATCTCGGGTGCGGCGCGGATCAGCGTCGCGTGCCCGCCGCTGACCGCGACCGCGCGGCGGATGTCGGAGGCGCCAGCGTCGGCCGAGGCCGGCGCCTCGAGCCAAACGAGGCCGCCGGACCAGTCGTACATCGCCTCCGCGCGCATGTGGCGGCGGATCGCGGCGACCACCTTGGGTCCGTTTCGCGGCGCGGTCGAGATGCGCCACAGCAGCGTCTCGCCATAGGGGAACACTACGAGACGGCGCAGCGCGCTCCACAGCGCCGCGGTCTCGGCATAGTCCAGCTCGAGCGGTGCGCCATAGACCTTGAGGTGCTGCTTCAGCATGTCCTTGCGGTAGGCGACCGAGGGGGCGAAGTTCTCCAGTCTGATCAGCGTCAGCGGCTGGCCGGCGGCCGCGAGCGACGGGTCGGGCAGGCGTTGGGCGAGCGCGGCCGTCAGGTGCACCGTGCCCGATACCTCGTAGGGTGTGCCGAGCGCGGCGCACATCAACTCCGCGGCGATGTCGTCGGGCAGTCCGGGATAGACCAGCGTCGCCGCAATCTCCGGGTAGGGCAGCACCTTGAATGTCACCTGCGTCAGAACGGCGAGCGTGCCCCAGCTGCCGGCGAGCCCGCGCGCGAGATCGTAGCCGGTCACGTTCTTCATCACCCGGCCGCCTGACTTGAACAGCTCCGCGCGGCCGTTGACGCCCTGGATGCCGATGAGGTGATCGCGCGCCGCGCCGGCCGCGATGCGCCGCGATCCGGAGAGATTGGTAGCGAACACGGCGCCGATGGTCTGCCCGCCGGGCTGGCTGCCGACCGCCGGCCCGAGGTCGATCGGCTCGAACGCCAGCATCTGCCCACGCGCGGCCAGCTCCGCCTCGATCGTCGCGAGCGGCGTGCCGGCGCGTGCCGTCATCACCAGCTCGGTCGGCTCGTAGAGGGGGATGCCGCGCAGCGACGCCGTGGTCAGTGTCGCCGCGGTCTGCATCGGCCGGCCGATCGCGCGCTTGGTCCCGTTGCCGATCACCTCGACCGGCCGGTGCTCGGCGGCCAGCGAGGCGATCATGCCTCTGAGTTCCCAGTCCGTGGCCGGGCGCACCACCTCGGCTCCGCCGTTCCTTCTCACGCGGCTTCCCCATGCGTCAGATCGAGCGGGAACACCTTGGCCGGATTGAGCAGCCATTTCGGGTCGAATACGGTTTTGATGCGGATCTGCAGGCCGAGGTCGACGTCACTGAACTGGACCCGCATCAGGTCGCGCTTCTCGATGCCGACGCCGTGCTCGCCGGTCAGGCAGCCGCCGACCTCGACGCACAGCGTCAGGATCTCCGCGCCGGCCTCCTCGGCGCGGTCAGCCTCGCCCTGGTTGTTGGCATCGTAGAGGATCAGTGGATGCAGGTTGCCGTCGCCGGCGTGGAAGATGTTGGCGACCTTGAGCCCGTGACGGCCGCAGATCGCCGAGATCCGCGTCAACACCTCGGGCAGCCGGCCGAGCGGGATGACGCCGTCCATGCAGTAGTAGTCGGAGATGCGGCCGATGGCGCCGAACGCCGACTTGCGCCCCTTCCAGATCTTGGCGCTCTGTGCCGCGCTCCCGCTGACGATCACCGTCGTCGGCTCGAACGGCGCCGCGATCTCCTTGATGCGGCCGAGCAGCGTGCTGATCTCGGCCTCGGAGCCCTCGACCTCGACGATCAGCAGCGCCTCGACGTCGAGCGGGTAGCCGGCCTTGGCGAAGGATTCGCACACCGCGATCGCCGGCCGATCCATGAACTCGATCGCGACCGGGATGATGCCGGAGGCGATGATGCCGGACACGCAGCGCCCCGCCGCCTCGCTGGAGGCGAAGCCGAGCAGCATCGGCCGCGCGCCCTCGGCGGCGGGAAGGATACGCACGGTGGCCTCGGTGACGATGCCGAACTGGCCTTCCGATCCGACCACGAGGCCGAGCAGGTCGTAGCCCTCGGCGTCGAGGTGCGCGCCGCCGATCTCGATCACCTCGCCGCTCGTCAGCACCATTTTCAGCCCGAGCACGTTGTTGGTGGTGACGCCGTACTTGAGGCAGTGCGCGCCGCCGGAGTTCATGGCGAGGTTGCCGGCCAGCGTGCAGGCGAGCTGGCTCGACGGGTCCGGCGCATAGAAGAAGCCTTTCTCGGCGACGGCGCCGGTGATGGCGAGATTGGTGATGCCGGCCTCGACGCGGGCGAAGCGCCCCTCCGTGTCGATCTCGAGCACGCGCGTCATCTTCGACACGCCGACGACGATCGTGTCCTCGGCCGGCAGCGCGCCGCCGCAGAGCGACGTGCCGGCACCGCGCGCGGTGACCTTGATGCCGCGATCATGGCAGTAGCGCAGCACCTTCGCCACCTCCTCGGTGCTGGCCGGCAGCACCACCGCGAGCGGCAGCCGCCGGTAGGCGGTCAAGGCGTCGGTCTCGAACGTGCGCCGGCCCTCCTCGTCGGAAATGACCGCGCCTTCGCTGACGAGGCGCTCGAGCTCGGCGACGATCTCGCGCCGGCGGGCGATGATGGCGCCGTCCGGCGTCGGCAGCGCGATGGTGCTCATGCGGACCTCCTCAAGTCGCGCGGATGTGCATAATATTCTGCGAAAACAAGGCGTTCCAACTTGCTCTCCGGGGCGCTTCCATTTTCAACGAAATATTGAAAGACCGTATCGTTTTCGCGGGTTCGGCGACACACTTTAGTCACCCGCGAAAAAGAACAGTTCGGAGAGACGCGCCGCCCGACTGGCGGCCCGGCGAGCCCGAACGAAGCTCATGTTGGGATGTACGTCATGACCGCAATCAGCGACCTCGATATCTTCGCACGCGTCGCCCGCACCGGCAACATGTCGGCCGCAGGTCGCGAGATCGGGCTTTCGCCCGCGGTCGTCTCCAAGCGCATCAGCCTGCTCGAGGAGCAGCTCGGCGCGCGCCTGTTCCAGCGCACCACGCGCCAGCTGACGCTGACCGAGACCGGGGAAGGCTACTTCAAGCGCGTCGTCGACATCCTGGCGCTGGTCGAGGAGGCGGAGGACTTCGTCAGCCGTCGCAACACCAATCCGCGCGGCGTGCTGAAGGTCACCGCGCCGACCTCGTTCAGCCGCATGCACATCACGCCCTATCTGCCGGAGTTCCTCGTGCGCTACCCGCAGATTGAACTCGACATGCACCTGACCGACAATTTCGTCGACATCATCCGCGAGGGCTTCGACGTCGCGATCCGCATCGGCGAGCTGCGCGATTCCTCCCTCGTCGCCCGCAAGCTCGCCGCCGAGACCCGCGTGATCTGCGCCGCGCCCGCCTATCTCGAGCGCGCCGGGAGCCCGAAATCGCTCGCCGATCTCGAGAACCACAACTGCCTCTCGGCCGGCGCGCAGGACGTCTGGCGGCTCGAAGGCAAGGAGGGGCTGGTCCCGTTCCGCGTCAAAGGCAACATCCGCTCGAGCTCGGCCGAGCTGGTACGCGACGCGCTGCTCTCGGGGCTCGGCCTCGCGCTCCGCGCCACCTGGGACATTGGCCCGGAGCTGGCGAGCGGGGCCCTCCAGGTGGTGCTGCCCGAGTACCGCGGCTCGTCCAATGTCGCCATCTATGCGGTCTATCCGTGCCGCGAGTTCATGCCGGCCAAGGTCAACGCGTTCATCGAGCACCTGGCCGAGCGCTACGGCTCGGAGCCGTATTGGGAGAAGTCGTTCGTGATGCCGGACATCGCCCGCAAGCCCGTTCCCGGGCGTGCTGGCTCGGACAAGAAATCGTCGAAGCGTGCCGCGAACACGGCCTGAGGCGTGAGACGCGCTTGCCTCGAAGCGGGGGGAGGCCGGGGCGCTCGCGTTCCGGCTTGCCGCGTGTGCGTCGAGGCACTACCAATGGCATCCCGACCGGCGGCGCGGTGGCCGGCAACGCCAGAAGCGGAGGCTTCGACAGGTCCATGCCCGAGCACTCCGCCAGCGGTCGTCCGCGCGTTGGCCTGTTCGTCACCTGTCTCGTCGATCTGATCCGGCCCTCGGTCGGCTTCGCGTCGGTGCGCCTGCTCGAGGCCGCCGGCTGCGATGTCGTCGTGCCGGCGGCCCAGACCTGCTGTGGCCAGCCCGCCTACAACTCGGGCGACCGCAAGACCGCGATTGCACTGGCCACGGCGACCATGGCCGCCTTCGAGGGCTGCGATTACGTGGTTGCTCCGTCCGGCTCCTGTGCCGGCATGCTGAAATGCCATTATCCGCGCCTGCTGCAGGCCGACCCGGCCGCCGCTGCCTCGGCTCGCGCGTTCGCCGAGCGCGTGCACGAGTTGGTCTCGTTCCTGGTCGACGTGCGCGGGCTGCGCGAGGTGCCGGGGCGGTTCGAGGGGCGTGTCACCTACCATGACAGCTGCGCCGGCCTCAGGGAGCTCGCGATCAAGTCCCAGCCTCGCCGATTGTTGACCGCGATCAAGGGGCTGGAGCTGGTCGAGATGGCAGATTGCGAGATCTGCTGCGGCTTCGGCGGCACTTTCTCGATCAAGTATCCGGACATCTCCAATGCCATGGTCGAGAAGAAGACGGCGAATATCGCCGCGGCAGAGCCGGTGCTCGTCCTCGCTGGCGACCTCGGCTGCCTGATGAACATGGCCGGCAAGCTCTCGCGCGAGGGGCGCCCGGTTGCGGCCCGGCACGTCGCCGAGGTGCTGGCCGGCGAGCTGTCCGACCCGCCGATCGGAATGAAGTGGTGAGTGGTCAGTGGTCAGTGATGAGAATGCGACATTGCTGACAACTCACCACTCACCACTCACGATCTCACCACCTCTCCACCCCGCAAGGAGCCTTCTGCATGTCGCACGTTCCCCATGAGCTCGCCGAGCAGTTCCCCGAGCTCAAGGACAAGATCCACGATCTCAAGGTGTCGAACGCCCACTTCGCCCGGCTGGCCGAGGACTATCACGAGTTGAACCGGGAGATTCATCGTGTCGAGGCCAACGGCATCGACATGGACGACGCGGCGTTCGAGACGTTGAAGAAGCGGCGTCTCGTCATGCTCGACGAGATCTCGCGATTGCTGCATGGCTGACGCCCACGGCGGAGCCAGCCAGCTCGCCGTCGGCCGCTCCGGCGAATATGGCTTGCGAGGAGATGCGGATTGGGCCAGCGTTCGGCGATGCAGCCCAGCACCCTCGAGCTCGCTCACAACGCCCGCGTCGCACTCGACGACGTCCAGCTTCAGCGCGCGCTCGCCGGGTTGCCGGGCGGGCTCGTCGCGCAGCGTGCCGCCGCGCGTGACCGGCTGCCGGAGTTCGAGGCCCTGCGCGAGGTCGGACGCGACATCCGCAACCATGCGCTCGCCCATCTCGACCTCTACCTCGAGGCCTACGAGAGCAACGCCGCCGCGGCCGGCGCCGTCGTCCACTGGGCGGAAACCCCGCGCGAGGCCAACGACATCATTTTGAGGCTGTGCCGCGAGGCGGGCGCCAGGCTTGTCGCCAAGGGCAAGTCGATGATCTCGGAGGAGATCGGTCTCAACGCCCATCTCGAGGCGGCAGGGCTCGAGATTGTCGAGACCGACCTCGGCGAGTACATCCTCCAGATCCGGCACGAGACACCGAGCCACATCATCGCCCCGGCCATCCATTTGACGCAGGAGCAGGTCGAGGCCGATTTTCGCCGCCAGCATGCCCACCTGCCCACCGACCGCCGCCTCGTCGAGCCGGCAGAGCTGGTCGGCGAGGCGCGCGCCGTGCTGCGCGAGAAGTTCCTTGCGGCCGACGTCGGCATCACCGGCGCCAACTTCCTGGTCGCCGAGACCGGCTCCTCGATTATCGTCACCAACGAGGGCAACGGCGATCTCAGCCAGTCGCTGCCGCGGATGCACATTGTCATCGCCTCGATCGACAAGGTGGTTCCGACGCTCGAGGACGTGACGACGCTGCTGCGCCTGCTCGCGCGCTCGGCGACCGGCCAGGAGATCACCAGCTACACGACGTTCTCGACCGGCCCGCGCCGCCCGAGTGACGAGGACGGGCCCGCCAGCTATCATGTCGTGCTCTTGGACAACGGCCGCGCCGAGCTGCTCGGCACCGAGCTCCGCGAGGTGCTGCGCTGCATCCGCTGCGGCGCCTGCATGAACCACTGCCCGGTCTACAACGCAATCGGCGGCCACGCTTATGGCTGGGTCTACCCGGGGCCGATCGGTGCGGTGCTGACGCCGGCGCTGATCGGCGTCGAGCAGGGCGGCAACCTGGCGAGCGCCTCGACCTTCTGCGGCAGGTGCGAAAGCGTGTGCCCGATGAAGATCCCGCTGCCGAAGTTGATGCGTCACTGGCGCGAGGCGGAGTTCGATGCCGGCGGCGGCAAGCGCGGCTTTCGCGCCGGGCTCGCCGCGTGGGCGTATCTCGCCCGCCGGCCGCGGCTCTATCACCTGCTGGCGCGCTTCGCCGCCGCCGGACTCGGCGCGCTCGGCCGCCGGCGCGGGGCGTTCTCCTGGCTGCCGCTCGCCGGCGGCTGGACACGCCATCGCGACCTGCCGGCGCCGCAGGGCCGCACGTTCCAGCAGCTATGGTCCGAGCGCGAGAGGGGTGTGTCGTGACGAGCCGCACTGCGATCCTTGCGCACGTGAGAGCCTCGCTCGGCATCTCGCCCCGTACCGATCCGCGCGGGGCGACGGTCGCCGCGCGACTCGCAGATCGGCCTCGCCACCTGATCCCCGAGCGGGCTGCGAAGCCGCGCACCGCACTGCTCGCGCAGTTCCGGGACTTTCTCCGCGCCCAGCCGGCCGACGTGATCGAGGCCGCGTCCAACGAGGCCGTGCCGGAGGCGATCGCCGAGGCCCTGCGCGCTGCCGACCTGCCGCCACGCGTGCGGATGGGGCGCGATCCCGTTCTTGCAGCGATGCCATGGGAGCGCGCCGCTAGTCTCGAGCGCCGCTTCGGCCCCGCCGAGCCGGCCGACGAGGTCGGCCTGTCGCGGGCGCTCGCTGGGGTCTCGGAGACCGGCACACTGGTTCTGGCCTCGGGAGCGGACAATCCGGTGACTCTCGCCTTCCTGCCCCCGGTTCACGTGGTCGTCGTCGCCGAGGCCGACATCGTCGGGTGCTACGAGGACGCGTTCGCGATCGTGCGCAAATCGTTCGGCGCGCGACAGATGCCGCGCACGCTGAACCTCGTCTCGGGTCCGTCGCGCACCGCCGACATCGGCGGCCGCATCGTCATCGGTGCGCACGGTCCGCGCCGGCTGGTGGTGGTAATCGTCGGCGAGCCGGCGCCTCCAGGGGCGTGATCGCGGGTTCGATCGGAGCCGAAACGGGCGACTACTTCTTCAGGCAGCCCTGGAGGCAGGCCTGCAGACGTGCATCGCACGCCGGGCTGCCCTTGGTTTGGATGCGGCACTGATTGTGCTGGGCCCGGCAGGAGGCCGCGCAGGCGTTGGCCGAGACCGGATCGGTGCCCGTGACCAGGAGGCCGAGCGCCAGGGATATCGCCGGCACGGCGGATGCAACCGCAGATATGAACGCTCGACGTGCCACTTTGACAGTCCTCGAATCGAGCCGGGGTGATGCCAATCCCCTCTGCCACCCGGCGCAGACAACTGCCTTCTACTCACCTCTCAATGAACCTAGCCTGAATTGGCGGTGAGGCAAGCGGACAGTCGCAGGACCGTCGAATGGCGCGCCTTGGCATCTCTCGCGAGCGCTCGGCACGTCTACCCGGAAGGGGCACACGGCAGGTCTCTCACGCAGCGGCAGTGACGGGTGCGCCGCCCGCGCGCTCCCTGGCGAGCTTGGTTGCCGCGACGTAGTCCGGCTTGCCGGAGCCGAGCAGCGGGATCGCCGCCACCCGCTCGATCTCGGCCGGCACCGCGAGCTCGGTCGCGCCCTTCGCCTTTGCGTGGCGCAGGAACGCCTCGCGCGAAGCGTCGGCCTCGGTCGTCAGCAGCACGAGGCGCTCACCCTTGCGGGCATCTGGCAGCGAGACGACGACCGACAGCACGCTCGGCCACAGCTCGCTCGCCATCGCCTCGACCGCCGACAGCGACACCATCTCGCCGGCGATCTTGGCGAACCGCTTGGCGCGGCCAAGGATGCGGATGAAGCCGTCGGCGTCGATCGACACGATGTCGCCGGTGTCGTGCCAGCCGTCGGTCGGGGGCTCCAGCACGCCCGGATTCTCGGCTCTAAGATAGCCGAGCATGACGTTGGGGCCGCGCACATAGAGCCGGCCGCCTTCGGAAATGCCCGGCACTGGCTCCAATCGCGCCTCCATCAGCGGCGACAGGCGGCCGACAGTCCCCTGCCGGTTGGCGAGCGGCGTGTTGATGGCGAGCACCGGTGCGGTCTCGGTGACGCCGTAGCCCTCGAGGATGCGCACGCCGAACCTCTCCATGTAGATCTGGCGCGTCCGGTCCTTGACCGCCTCGGCGCCGGCGAGGATCAGCCGCACGCGGGCGAAGTCGTAGGGGTGGGCGGCGCGCGCGTAACCGTTGAGGAACGTATCGGTGCCGAACAGGATGGTGGCGTTCGACTGATAAACCAGCTCCGGCACGATTCTGTAGTGCAGCGGCGTCGGGTAGAGATAGACCGGCACGCCGGCGACGAGCGGCATGACCAGGCCGGCCGTCAGCCCGAACGAGTGGAATACCGGCAGTACGTTGAACACCTTGTCCTGGCCGTTCACAGCGACGCGGGTCAGGCTCTGCATCGCGTTGGCGAGGATGTTCCGGTGCGAGAGCACGACGCCCTTCGGCGTGCCTTCCGAGCCGGAGGTGAAGAGAATCGCGGCCGGGTCGTCCGGAGCGCGTGCGACCTGCGGCCGGCCGCCGAGCAGGGCGCCGCGGATCTTGTCGGCCAGCGAGATCGACGCCTTCACGTCCTCGAGGTAGACGATCCGCGCCTGGTTCGCGAGCCGGTCGATCACCTCGCCGAGGCGCGCCTTCTCGACGAACGTGCGCGAGGTCAGGATCACTTCGATCCTTGCCGCCGTCGCCGCCGCGGCGATGTTGGCCGCGCCGGCGGTGAAGTTCAGCATCGCCGGCACGCGGCCGATCGATTGCAGGGCGAAGAAGGTGACCGCGACGCCGGCCGTATTCGGCAGCATCACGCCGACGTTGGCGCCCTCTGGCGCCAGCGGCGCGAGCTTGGCTCCGAGCACCTGCGAGGCGGTGATCAGCTTCTTGTAGCTGAGCTTGGTGCCGAGCGGATCCTGGATTGCCGGCTTGCCCGTGTCGCGCTCCTCGCGCGCCTCGACCAGCGCCTCGAACAGCGTCTGCTCGATGGGTGCCGTGGCGACGGCAGCGTTGACCATCACGTCCTGCAGTGCGGCCCCGGCGGCCTGCCGGCGGGCGCGGCCCTTGAGCCCGGGATCGATCGCGAGCTCGACCGGCGGCAGAATGGTGACCGTGGTCTTTGGCAGCCAGGCCTTTCGGGTCTGGTAACGGTTCAGGTAGCCGAAGTGCGAGCGCTCGGGGCCGTCGATGCGAACCGGGATCACGCGGGCGCCGGCCTTGTCGGCGATCATCGCCGTGCCGTCGTAGACCTTCATCAGGCCACCGGTGACGGTGAGGCGCCCCTCGGGGAAGATGACCAGCGAGGAGCCCTCCTTGACCGCATTGATCAGGTGGCGCGTGCCGAGCGGACGCGTCGGGTCGATCGCATGCGCTTTGACGAGGCCGAGGAACGGCTTCACCCACCACGTATTGGCCATGCCGGTGTCGATCGCGAACGCGGCGTGAGAGGGCAGGATCGCGTGCATCATCGGCGCGTCGATCAGGCTGACGTGATTGGGCGCGATGATCGCGCTCTCGCCGGGCTTCGGCAGGTGCTCGCGGCCTTTGACCTCCAGTCGCAGGAAGGTCTTGAACAGGAACAGCGCCACGTCCTGCACGCCCTCGCGCCCCCAGGCACGCAGCACCAAGCCGACGACGATCAGATTTGCGAGCCCGAGGCCGGCGAGCAGCGCTGCGACGCTGACGCCCAGCATCTGCAGGCCGGTCACGGCGAGGCCCGCAACGGCCATGAACGCCGCGCCGATCACGTTGCACGCGGCGATGACCCGCGCGCGGCGGTCCTCGGGCGCCCAAGCCTGCACGGCGGCGAACGACGGCACGATGAACAAGCCGCCGGCAATCGCGAGGCCGCCGAAATCGACCAGGATGCGCCAGCCGGAGACCGCGGCGAGGAAGCCGGCCACATCGACCGGCGTCGCGGGCGCGGCGAGGCCCGACACGGTGAACGCGAGATCGAGCAGGAACAGGCCCATCATCAAGGCGCCGATCGGCACCAGGGCGAGGTTCGGGCGCTCCTTGCTCGCGCGGGCGGCGAGCGCCGAGCCGATGGCGATGCCGATCGTGAACACGACGAGGCCGAGCGTGATGACACCTTCGCTGCCGCCAACGGCGTCCTTCATCACCTGCGGCTGCAGCGCCAGCACCACCGCGCCGACCAGCCAGAACCAGCTCGTGATGAGGCCGCCGATCCACAGCCGGCGGTCGGCCTCGAGATCCTTGACGAGATGCAGGGTCGAGGTCAGCGGATTTCTCGTGACGAGGAGATCCGGGGCGGCGCGGCCGGAGGCCGGGATCAGCTTGGCGGCGAGCCAGCAGGCGACCGCGAGCGACAGTACGATGCCGGCCAACAGCCACGGTGTGCCGGAGTTGGTCGCGGCGAGACCGCCGGCGATGGTGCCGATCAGAATGGCGAGGAACGTTGCGCCCTCCACCAGCGCGTTGCCTGCCGGCAACTCCTTGGTCTCGAGATGCACCGGCAGAATGCCGTACTTGATGGGCCCGAACAGCGCGCCGACGATGCCGTAGCCCGCGAGCGCGACGAACAGGATCGGCACCGAGTGCAGCAGGAAGCCGATCGCCGCCACGGCAGCGATCGGGATCTCGGCGAGCTTCAACTGCGCGGCAAGCCACGCCTTGTCGTACTTGTCGGCGAGCTCTCCTCCGAGTGCCGAGAGCACGAAGAACGGCGCGATCAGCACCGCTCCGGCGAGCGGTACCAGGGCCGAGCCGCCCGTCCCGGCGATTCCGAACAGGATCAGCATGACGAGCGCGTTCTTGACGAGGTTGTCGTTGAGCGCCGAAAGGAACTGGCACCAGAACAGCGGCGCGAAGCGCCGGGTGGTCATCAGCGAGGCGAACATGAGAGGGTCCCGGTCTCGGAGCTGGGGGCGGTCGGGCGGCGGAAGATCGGCTGGCACCATTGGCCCGATGTTTGGTTAAAGAACGGCCCTGCCGCGCCGCGGCGGCACCATGATCCGGGGCCGACGTGTGCGCCGGCCGGTGCCGGCAGGGGCGGGCGCGGGCGTCGTTGCGACCGGCCACCTCGGCGGGCGGGCCGGCTGCACCAGCCGCGCTTCGGCATCGGCGACCTGGCGGGCGGCGCGCGCGGCCGATCCGATCAGGCGGTCGATCAGCGTGCAGCAGAGATTGCGGATCATCGACATGCCACTCCTTCGGCCATGTGAACAACGTTCAATATAATCTAGAATGTGACTGAATGATGTTCAATAGCGTCGGTGGGTCGGTTTGCGTGATGGTTGACGATCGGTTGCCGCGGCCGGTTTTCGGCCGACTGCTCCGGCCCCCTTGAAGTCGGCGCCCCGATGGGCCTTTTTGAGAGGAGAGGTCGACCCATAGGGTAATCGCGTGGACGAAATGGGCGTGCAGCAGGTGATCGGGGGTGTTGATGGCGCGGCGGGGCCGCTGGCAATCGTCGTCAATGGTGCGCCGATGGAGACGACGGCGGCGAGCCTGTTCGAGCTGCTGTGTGAGCTTGGCCTAGGCGAGGCGCGCGTTGCCACGGCGCGCAACGGCGCGTTCGTTCCCGCTGCCGCTCGCGCGGGCACGGCGATCGTCGCCGGCGACCGCATCGAGGTCGTGTCGGCGCGTCAGGGCGGATGAGTCGAACTTGCGCCGCCGTCCCACCTTTCGGACAAATAGCCCGAGGCCTCCCGACGACAAGTGAGATGAGCGCGTGAAGAGATCGACGACCAGGATGCCCGATGCCGACCCGTTCTCCGTCTATGGCACCGAGATCGGCTCGCGCCTGCTGCTCGGCACCGCACAATATCCTTCGCCGCAGGTCATGGCGGACGCGGTCGCAGCATCGGGTGCCGGTATCGTCACGGTGTCGCTCCGGCGCGAGGCCGCGCGCGGGCGTGTAGGCGACCGCTTTCTCGCCCTGATCGAGGGCCTCGGCGTGAAGGTGCTGCCGAACACCGCCGGCTGCCGCAGCGCCAAGGAAGCGGTGACGACGGCGCTGATGGCGCGCGAGCTCTTGTCGACCGACTGGATCAAGCTCGAGGTGATCGCCAACGACGACACGCTGCAGCCCGACCTGTTCGGCCTCGTCGAGGCGGCGCGCACGCTGGCGGGCGAGGGATTCAAGGTGTTCCCGTATACGACCGAGGATCTCGGCGCCGCCGAACGGCTGCTCGCTGCCGGCTGCGAGATCCTGATGCCGTGGGGGGCCCCGATCGGCACCGGGCTCGGCCTCAACAACCGCTACGGCCTCGAGACCATGCGGGCCTATTTCCCCGGTGTGCCGCTGGTCGTCGATGCCGGTATCGGTGCTCCATCTCATGCCGCCGCAGCGATGGAGATGGGCTACGACGCGGTGCTGCTCAACACGGCGGTCGCCAAGGCCAGGGATCCCGTGCGCATGGCGCGCGCGTTTGCGGATGCGATCCGTGCCGGCCGCGAGGCCTACATCGCCGGCCTCATGGAGCCGCGCGACATGGCCGAGCCGTCGACGCCGGTCGCCGGCACGCCGTTCTTCGACATCGGCGCGAAGAGCTGATGCCCCGATCCGAGCAGATTCGAGCGAAGGCCGATCCGTACGCGGGCCTCGATGTGTTCTATCCGATCGTGCCCGACGTCGGCTGGCTACGCCGGCTCGCTCCGCTCGGCGTGCGCACGATCCAGCTGCGGCTCAAGGACGCGAGCGGCGAGGAGGTGCGCCGGCAGCTCGCCGAGAGCCTCGAGCTGGCGGCGCGCTACGGCGTGCAGCTGATCGTCAACGACTATTGGCGCGAGGCGATCGCGCTCGGCGCCGACTACGTTCACCTTGGCCAGGAGGACCTCGCCGCCGCCGACCGCGCCGCGCTCGCTGACGCCGGCGTGCGGCTCGGCATTTCAACCCACTCCGAGGGCGAGCTCGCCATCGCGCTTGCGGCCGAGCCCGACTACGTCGCGCTGGGTCCGATCTACGAGACCCGGCTCAAAGTCATGAAATGGGCGCCGCAGGGATTGGCGCGGCTCACGGACTGGAAGCGCCGGATCGGCTCGCTGCCGCTGGTCGCGATCGGCGGCCTGACGCCGGAGCGTGCCGACGCCGTGCTCGCGGCCGGGGCCGGCTCGCTCGCCGTCGTCACCGACTTCCTGACCCACGCCGAGCCGGAGCGGCGCGTCGCGACCTGGCTCGAGTGGGCCGAGACGGCGCGGGTGCGACGAGTCGCAGTCCGTTAACCACGTTCCGGTGCCCGCCGCGAACCCTTTTCATTGTGACAGAGACTTGGATTAGGGTCGCCCGCTGGTGTCGTGATCGCGCAACTCGTGACGTTCCGAGAGCCAAGCGTCGAACGAGTTTCGCTATCTGAACGACATTAGCAATATCAGTGCTCTAATGTGATCGAGACCGGGAAGTCCGCCCCGCAGCCCCGCCGAAAAGTGTGCTGCGGACTTCTCTGCCATCACACGAGCGCCTCGCATAGTGTCCGTTCCGGGCGTCGACAGTCCAGACCTCATGGCCTACCGCTTCAAGCCCAGCCAGAGACTAGACAAGAGCTTCCGGCGCATCGGCCTGGAGCAGATCGATTATTCGCTGGCACGCCTTGCCAGCAAGTCCGGCGATCACACCATCGACGTGCACGAGACGCGCAAGTGCATGAAGCGTCTGAGGGCGCTCTTGCGCATCGCCCGGTCGGGCATCGGCGAGG
Organism: Pseudomonadota bacterium; assembly: GCA_040752215.1. Taxonomy (GTDB): domain Bacteria; phylum Pseudomonadota; class Alphaproteobacteria; order Rhizobiales; family Hyphomicrobiaceae; genus JBFMEX01. The sequence goes on from JBFMEX010000069.1 coordinate 20,064, forward strand.
CCGCGTTCAAGCGCGAGAACGCGTGCTTCCGAGACATCGCCCAGCTGTTGGCCGCGACCCGCGATCGTCATGTGCTTCTGGAGACGCTGGTCAAGCTGCAGGCCGCTCGCGGGACCGACAACGCACGGCTCGTCGCGGCAATCGCCAGGGCGCGCGCAGTTCTCGATGCCGACAGCGAGCAGATGGTCGTGCCGCCCACCGCCGAGCGCAAGGCGCGGACCGCACTCCTCGAGGCCCGGAGCAGGTTCGAGCGCATCGCGCTCTCCGGCCGCGGCTTCAAGACGATGGAGGGCGGCCTGCGGCGAACCTATGCCGACGCCCGCGAGGCGCTGCCGGAGGCCTACCGGATCGGTACCGACGAGGCGTTCCACGAGCTGAGAAAGCACGTCCAGCACCACTGGCGGCACATGCTGCTGCTCTCGCGCGCATGGCCGGCGATGTTCGCCGCGCGCGCCACCGCCGCACGCAATCTGTCGCAGGGGCTGGGCGACGACCACGACCTCGCCGTGCTGGCGGAGCTCGTCTCTCGCCTGTCGCCATCGCGGCTGAAGCGGGGCGAGGCGAGGCTCATCGTGGCGGCCGCACGGGAGCGTCAGGAGGAGCTGCGCTCGCTCGCACGTCTCATCGGCGAGCAGCTGCTGGCTGAGGAGCCGCGCGATTTCACCCGTCGCATGGCCGCCTATTGGCAGACCGCGCAGCGTCACGCCCGGCGGGGGGCGCAGCGCACCGACGTCCGCCCCGTGTCCGCGGGCGCAGTCGTCTGCTCGGTCGACCCCGACCTACCCGAATCGGTCAGCTCGCCGATGAGCCCGCCGCCGACGGCCGCTGCGGCTTCGACCGTCGCGGCTCGTGCCAAGGCGCGGGGCCGAACGTCGCCCAAGAGCTGATCGGGCCGCGCGCCCCTGGCGTGTGCCACCGGCAGTGCGCTGCGAGGAGGGCTTCCGCAACCGCCGCCCTGTTGCTATGCCTCTGGCCCGGCGCGGCAATTGCGCACCCGTTGGTATGGGTGCCCGACGGAGGCGAGCGATGACGGGGACTGGACTCGAGGCACGGTCGAAGCGGGTGTACGTGTTCGGGTTGGGATCGGCCGACGGCAACGCGGAGATGAAGGCCCTGCTCGGCGGCAAGGGAGCCAATCTGGCCGAGATGTCGAACCTCGGCCTGCCGGTGCCGCCCGGCTTCACCATCACCACCGAGGTCTGCGCCGCCTACTCTTCCGGCGGGCGCAAGTTGCCGGAGGGGCTGCGCGAGGAGGTGCACGCGGCGCTCGACCGTATCGGTGCAGCGGTGGGCGGGCGCTTCGGCGACGTCACGCGACCGCTGCTCGTATCGGTGCGCTCCGGGGCCCGCGCCTCGATGCCCGGCATGATGGACACCATCCTCAATCTCGGCCTCAACGACGAGACCGTGAAGGGGTTGGCCGAGCGCATCGGCGACGCGCGCTGCGCCTACGACAGCTACCGCCGCTTCATCCAGATGTATGCCGACGTGGTCATGGGCGTCGACCACGGCGTGTTCGAGGATCTCCTGGAGAACTACAAGAACCTGAATGGCTTCACCTACGATACCGATCTCGCCGCCGCGGACTGGCAGGAGATCGTCGCCGAGTTCAAGGAGGCGGTGGAGCACGAGCTCGGCGAGCCGTTCCCGCAGGACACGGCCGCCCAGCTGTGGGGCGCGATCGGTGCGGTGTTCGGCTCATGGCAGAATGCCCGCGCCATCACCTATCGGCGCCTGCACGACATTCCCGACGATTGGGGCACCGCCGTCAACGTGCAGGCGATGGTGTTCGGCAACATGGGCCCGAGCAGCGCCACCGGCGTCGCCTTCACCCGCAACCCCGCGACCGGCGCGCGCGAGGTCTACGGCGAGTTCCTGGTCAACGCGCAGGGCGAGGACGTCGTCGCCGGCATCCGCACGCCGCAGCCGCTGACCGAGAATGCGCGCCGCGAGGCCGGCAACGAGGAGCCTTCGCTCGAGGCGCTGATGCCGGAGGCCTTCCGCGAGCTACGCGACGTGTTCGAGCGTCTCGAGCGGCGCTACCGCGACATGCAGGACGTCGAGTTCACGATCCAGGACGGAAAGCTGTGGATGCTGCAGACGCGCGCCGGCAAGCGCACGGCCGAGGCGGCGCTCAACATCGCCGTCGACATGGCCGAGGAGGGCCTGATCGACCGTGACGAGGCGGTGCTCCGGATCAACGCCGGCGCCATCGACCAGCTGCTGCACCCGACCATCGATCCGGCTGCCGAGCGCATCCTCGTCGCGCGCGGCCTGCCGGCCTCGCCGGGCGCGGCCTCCGGCGAGATCGTGTTCCACGCCGACGAGGCCGAGGCGCTGAAGGGCAAGGGCCGTGAGGTGATCCTGGTTCGCGTCGAGACGAGCCCCGAGGACATCCACGGAATGCACGCCGCCGCCGGCATCCTGACAGCGCGGGGCGGCATGACCAGCCATGCCGCGGTGGTCGCGCGCGGCATGGGCCGGCCCTGCGTCGCCGGCGCCGGCGGGCTCAGGATCGATACCAAGGCCAATGTCATGAAGGCCGGCACCGAGACCTTCGCCAAAGGCGACGTCATCACCATCGACGGTGCCACCGGGGAGGTGTTCAAGGGTCGCGTCAAGATGCGCCAGCCCGAGCTGTCCGGCGCCTTCGGCACGCTGATGGGCTGGGCCGACGCGGCCCGACGGCTCGGGGTGCGCGCCAATGCCGATACGCCGGCCGACGCCCGCCAGGCACGCCTGTTCGGCGCCGAGGGCATCGGGCTGTGCCGCACCGAGCACATGTTCTTCGACGAGGCGCGCATCCTCGCCGTGCGCGAGATGATCCTCGCCGACGACGAGAGCGGGCGCCGGGCGGCGCTGGCCCGCATCCTGCCGATGCAGCGCTCCGATTTCGAGAGCCTGTTCGAGATCATGGCCGGGTTGCCGGTCACCATCCGGCTGCTCGACCCGCCGCTGCACGAGTTCCTGCCCCACGAGCCGCGCGAGCAGCAGGTGGTCGCAGAGGCGCTCGGCGTCTCGGCAGAGAAGCTCGAGGCGCGCGTTGTCGAGCTCCAGGAGTTCAATCCGATGCTCGGACTTCGCGGCTGTCGTCTCGGCATCCGCCATCCCGAAATCACCGAGATGCAGGCGCGCGCCATTTTCGAGGCGGCGGTGGCGGCGGCGAGGACGACCGGCAAGCCGGTGCGGCCGGAGATCATGATCCCGCTCGTCGCCTACCGCCGCGAGTTCGACATCCTGGCCGCCGTCGTGCGCCGGGTGGCCCGCGACGTCGCCCGCGAGACCGGCAGCCTGCTCGCCTTCGACATCGGCACCATGATCGAGCTACCGCGCGCAGCCCTGCGTGCCGAGGAGATCGCCACCGGTGAGGACGGCGCCGCCTTTTTCTCTTTCGGCACCAACGACCTGACCCAGACCTGCATCGGCCTGTCGCGCGACGACGCCGCGCCAATCATCTCCTCCTACACGCAGGAAGGGGTGATGGAGATCGATCCGTTCGTGTCGATCGACCAGAGCGGGGTTGGCGAGTTGGTGGAGATCGGCGTCGCGCGCGGGCGTCGTGCCAAGCCAGACCTCAAGATCGGCATCTGCGGCGAGCATGGCGGCGACCCGGATTCGGTCGACTTCTTCCACCGGGCCGGGCTCGACTATGTGTCCTGCTCGCCGTTCCGCGTGCCGGTCGCGCGCCTCGCCGCCGCCCAGTCCGCGATCCGCGAAGCGCGCGGCGAGCGCAAGGGTCCGTCGGAAGCCTGAGCCCGCGCGGCGCGGGGCGGGAGCAGTGCTCCGGACCGGCTCCGACGGGTCGATTTGCGGTTGCCCGGCCTCTTGGTGTACCAGTGCTGGGATGAGCGAGACGATGGCGAGAGCGATGCCCTTGTCGCTGCCCAACGTGCTGACGTACGGGCGCATCGCCGCCGTGCCGGCACTGGTCGCGTGCCTCTATTTCCTGGAGGGTGACATCGCCCGCTGGTCGGCATTCGGTCTGTTCGTGGCGGCTAGCTTCACCGACTGGCTCGACGGCTATCTGGCCCGCATGTGGGAGCAGGTATCCGCCCTCGGACGGATGCTCGACCCGATCGCCGACAAGCTGCTGGTCGGCGCGGTGTTGATCATGCTGGTCCACGACCACACCATCTCCGGTTTCTCGGTGTGGGCGGCGATCATCATTCTGTGCCGCGAGATCCTGGTCTCTGGACTGCGCGAGTTCCTCGCCGAGCTCAACGTCAAGGTGCACGTCACCGAGCTCGCCAAGTGGAAGACCACGCTGCAGATGATCGCGCTGGCGGTGCTGATCGCCGGGCCGGCGGCCGACAAGGTCGTGCCGGGGATCACGGCCGGCGGCATCGTGCTGCTGTGGCTGGCGGCGTTGCTGACGCTGTGGACCGGCTACGATTATCTCAAGGCGGGTGTCCGCCACGCGATGGAGCGCTAGGCAAATGGCGCCGGCCGGCTCCTCGAACGTGAAGCTGCTCTATTTCGCCTGGGTGCGTGAGGCGATGGGCCGCGCCGAGGAGGAGCTCGCCGTCCCGGCCGATGTCGCCACGGTCGCCGATCTCGTGCTGTGGCTGAAACGGCGGGGGCCGGAGTACGAGCACGCCTTCCGCCGCCCGGAGGTGATCCGCGCGGCGATCGACAAGGCGCACGTGAAGCCCGATGCACGGATCGCCGGCGCGCGCGAGATCGCCTTCTTCCCACCGGTCACGGGAGGCTAGCGAATGGCGGTGCGCGTGCAACGCGAGGACTTCGACCTCGGCCGCGAAGTCGCGGCGCTGACCGCCGGGCGCACCGATGTCGGCGCCATCGTCACTTTCACCGGCACCGTGCGCGGCGGCACGGGCGCGGGTGAGATCGCCGAGATGACCCTCGAGCACTATCCCGGCATGACGGAAGTCGAGATCGAGCGCGTCGAGCGCGAGGCGCTGGCGCGCTGGCCGCTGGCGGCGAGCCTCGTCGTGCACCGATACGGCACGCTGGCCCCCGGCGACAACATCGTCCTCGTCGTCACCGCCTCCGCGCACCGTCAGGCGGCGTTCGAGGCAGCCGAGTTCCTGATGGACTATCTCAAGACGCGGGCGCCGTTCTGGAAGAAGGAGACGGGGCCCGGTCGTGAGGGCAGCTGGGTCGATGCCCGCGAGGCGGACGAGGCGGCGCTGACGCGGTGGAAGTGATCACTGTTCGCATGGCGCGCCCCTGCGGGAACAGCCGCCGCGGGCGGGCGGAGATCAGCCGGCATGGCCATCGACCGTTAAGGTCTCCTTAACCCTTCCTGCCCAATAACCTTACGACCCGAAAAAGACCACACTCGTCGGCCATGACGAGACCGTCCTGGGGATTGGACCGAGTTGCGTAGACGGGGGTCGAACGTGAGCTTCGCGATTGCTGCGCGGCGCCTTCTGGCCGCGAGGGGGAGCTGTCTATCCATTGCCGGCCTGCTCCTCGGCGGCACGGTTGCTCCGCTTCACGCCGAGCCCACGACCCCATCCGAGCCTCCGCCGACCCTGCTCGCCCTGTCCACCGCCGCGACCGTTGTGCTGGCGCCGGCCCCGGCGGCCGAGCAAGCCCCTGCCGGCACCCGATTCGTGGTCGGGCTCGACCGGCCGGTCGAATTCCAAGTGTTCTCGCTCACCGGACCCAATCGGGTGATCGTCGATCTGCCCGACGTGAAGTTGCAGCTTCCGGCTCCCCCCGAAGGCAAGGCGGCCGGGCTAGTGAAATCCTTCCGTGGCGGGCTCTCTGCGCCCGGCAGGATGCGCATTGTCATCGACGTGACCGAGCCGGTCGTCGTCGAGAGCGCCAGGATCATCGCAGCCGTCGGCGCCAAGGGGCATCAGCTCGACATCCAGATCGCTCCGGCCAAGTCGATCGCCAGGAAGCCGTTGGCAAGCGAGCCCTATGGCCTCGGCGCACAGGGGCTGCAACCGCCGCTGCCGCAGCCCGCCGAGCGACCCGATGCCCGCGCCGCGCGCTCGTTCAAGCCGATCATCGTCATCGACCCCGGCCATGGTGGCCACGACAGCGGGGCTCTGCATCGTGGTACGGTGGAGAAGGAGGTCGTGCTCGAGTTCTCGCGCGTGCTGAAGCGGCAGCTCGAGGCCACCGGCCGCTACAAGGTGCTGATGACTCGCGAGAGCGACGTATTCGTCGATCTCGATGAGCGACGCGCGTTCGGCGAGCGCCATGGCGCGAACCTGTTCATTGCCGTGCATGCCGACTACGCCTCGACCAAAGCGCGCGGCGCCACCATCTACTCGCTGCGCGAGAGCGTGGCCAGGGACCTGAAGCGCTCGGCGAGCGCCGACGTCGAGGACCACCTGCTCTCCTCGCGCGAGGAGACAGTGGTCAAGGAGGCGAGCGGTGACGTCGGCACGGTCAAGGGCATTCTCGCCGACCTCGCCCGGCGCGAGCTCGACGTGACGCAGGAGCGCACCAGCATCCTGTCGCGCTCGGTGATCGAGTACATGGGCTCCTCCACCAATCTGCGCGACGACCCCGACAAGCAGGCCGCGTTTCGCGTGCTGAAGACCGCGCAATTCCCCTCCGTTCTGATCGAGCTCGCCTACGTCTCGAACAAGGAGGATGCGGCGCTGCTGAAGAGCGGGACGTGGCGCGAGAAGGTGTCGCGCTCGATCGTGACTGCGGTCGAGAACTACTTCGGCCACCAGCTGGCGCGCTTGCCGCTTTGACCTTTGATCGTTCCCGCCCCGCCATCGCCCGCCCTTGGCGGTGACTCCGTGATCGGCGGACGCCCGACCTCTTCCGCTCGATTGGCCTCGACAGGATCGACTATCATTGGTTTAGTCGGCTCTCGCTTCGCGTGTGGACAATGGCGTCTCTCTCGCGCGCCCGGGGGAGCCACCCGGCCTCGGCCCCTCCGGTGGTGATCGTGATCTGCCGCTACAACATGAGGTCGTCGTGGACCCTACCGCAGCCGACAGCCAGCCCGCTGCCGTTCCTGTGCGCCTCTTGCGCCGGGCCTCGTGCAGGAGCGTTCTCTCCCCGCGGGCTCTGATCACGCTTGCAGCCGGAGCGCTGTTGCTGACGTCCGGCTCGGCGCTGGCGCAGGGCAAGGCTCCGCCGGGTGGACAGCCGCCCCCGAGCGTGGTGATCGAGCCGGCGCGCCTCGCCGACGTTTCCGACCGGCAGACCTTCACCGGGCGCGTCGAGGCGATCGACAAGGTCAGGATCCGGGCCCGCGTGCAGGGTTTCGTGAAGTCGCGCAATTTCGAGGAAGGGCAGGAGGTCAAGAAGGATCAGGTTCTGTTCGAGATCGAGAGGGAGCCCTACGAGGCGGCGCTCGCGCTTGCGGTCGCCAATGTCGCCAACGCCAAGGCGGCGCTCGAGCTCGCGCAGTCGACGTTCGATCGCACCAGCACCCTGACCGGCCGCGGCACGGCTTCCGAGGCCCAGCTCGACGACGCGCGCTCCAAGCGGTCGCAGGCGCTCGCCGCCGTGGCCGCCCAGGAGGCGAGCCTCGATCGTGCCAAGCTCGATCTCGGCTACACCGAGATCCGCTCGCCCCTCGACGGACGAATCGGCAAGGCGACCTACTCGGTCGGCGAGCTGGTCGGCCCGAGTAGCGATCCGCTGGCGACGGTGGTTGCCCAGGACCCGATCTACGTCGCATTTCCGGTGCCACAGCGTATCTTCCTCGAGGTGCGGCGCCAGGGGAAGGCCGCCGATACCGTCGACGTGACGTTGCAGCTCGCCGACGGCAGCACCTACGAGCATGCCGGAGTCGTCACATTTGCCGAGGTCGAGACCAACGTCGGCACGGACACGATCACCGTCCGGGCGAGCTTCCCCAACCCCAAGCGCATCCTGATCGACCAGCAGCTGGTGGGCGTCTCGGTGGTCTCCCGGGAGCCCCAGAGGAAGCTCGTCGTCTCGCAGTCGACGATCCTGCTCGATCAGAAGGGTGCCTACGTGATGGTGGTCGGCGACGACAGCACAGTGCAGAGCCGGCGGGTCGAGCTCGGCGAGCAGCGCGGCCCCGACATCGTTGTCAACAACGGCCTCGCAGCCGGCGATCGGGTGATCATCTACGGCCTGCAGAAGGTGCGCCCCGGCATCAAGGTCGAGGTCCACGAGCCGAAGTCGGCAGCATCCGGCAAATAGGCGGCCGACATGATCTTCGACGTTTTCATCCGCCGGCCGCGCCTCGCGATGGTGATCTCGATCGTGATCACCCTCGCCGGGCTCATCGCCATGATGGTGATCCCGGTCGCCCAGTACCCAGAGATCGCGCCGCCGACGGTCAAGGTCGCCGCCACCTATGCCGGCGCCGACGCCAAGACGGTGGAGGAGAGCATCGCGCAGCCGCTTGAGAACGCCATCAACGGCGTGACCGACATGCGCTACATGAAGTCGACCTCCGCCGCCGACGGCTCCTACAGCCTGACCGTGTCGTTCCTGCTCGGCACCAATCCGGACATCGACACCGTCAACGTCCAGAACCGGGCCAATCTCGCCACCGCCAAGCTGCCCGAGGAGGTGCGCCGCACCGGCCTCACCATCTCCAAGGTCTCGACCGACCTGCTGCAGGTGTTCCAGTTCTATGCTTCCGACGGCACGCGCGACCAGCTGTTCCTGTCCAACTTCGTCACCATCAACATCATCGACGAGATCAAGCGCGTACCGGGCGTCGGCGACGCCTCGATCTTCGGCGCGCGCGACTATGCGATGCGGATCTGGCTCGATCCCGAGAAGCTCGGCAACTTCGACCTGTCGACCGGCGAGGTGATCCGCGCGGTCCAGTCGCAGAATGTCCAGGCCGCCGCCGGCCGCATCGGCGCTGCGCCGCTCCAGTTCGACCAGCGCCTTCAACTGACCATCACCACTAAGGGCCGCCTGACGAGCACCGAGGAGTTCTCGAGCATCATCCTTCGCGCCGCGCCGGACGGCTCGTTCGTGCGATTGAAGGATGTGGCACGGGTCGAGATGGAGGCGGCGTCGTTCGATTCCGCGACCAGCTACGACGGCAAGCCGGCGGCCGGTGTCGGCGTCTATCTTGCACCGGGAGCGAATGCGGTCAGCGTGGCAAACGCCGTCGCCAAGCGGCTCGATGAGCTGAAAGGCCGCTTCCCCGAGGGCGTCGCGTACGCCTACATCTACAACACGGCCGAGTTCGTCGAGGCGATGATCGAGAAGGTCATCCACACCCTCGTCGAGGCGTTCGCGCTCGTTGCCATCGTCGTGTTCGTGTTCCTCGGCCGCGCGCGCCCGACGCTGATCCCGCTGATCGCGGTACCGGTCGCCATCATCGGCGCGCTGGCGGTGATGCTGGCACTCGGCTATTCGGCCAACACCATCTCGCTGCTGGCGCTCGTGCTGGCGATCGGCATCGTCGTCGACGACGCGATCATCGTCGTCGAGAACGTCGAGCGCATCATGGAGCACGAGCCGCACCTGACGCCTGCGGAGGCGACACGCAAGGCGATGAGCGAGATTGCCGGGCCGGTCATCGCCATCACGCTGGTGCTGCTCTCCGTGTTCGTGCCGGTCGCATTCCTGCCGGGCTCCTCCGGGGTGCTGTTCCGCCAGTTCGCGGTCACGATCTCGGCGGCGATGGTGATCTCGGCGATCAACGCGCTGACGCTCTCTCCGGCGCTGTGCTCGCTACTGCTGAAGCCGGGCCATCCGGTCGGCATCATGAAGCGACTGACCGCCGCGATCGACCGCGTCGCCGACGGCTATGGGCGGATCGTCGAGAGGCTCGTGACCTACTCGGCGTTGAGCCTCGTCGCCGTGGTGCTGACGGCGGCGCTGACCTACTTCGTGTTCTCGCGGACGCCGTCCGGGTTTCTGCCCGAGGAGGACAAGGGCTATCTCATCACCGTTCTGTCGTTGCCGCCGGGGGCCTCCCTCAACCGCACCGTCGAGGCGGCGAAGAAGGCGGAGGCGATCATCGTCACCGATCCGGCGGTGGATTCGGTGATGAGCGTCATCGGCGTGGACTTCCTCGGCGGCGGCACCTCGTCCAACGCCGGCGTCATGTTCGTGCGCTTGAAGCCCTATGAGCAGCGCACCGCGCGCAGCATGCACTCGCTCCGTGTCGCAGGCCGCCTCGCCGGTGCGCTGGCGCCGCTCCCGGAGGGTCGCTTCGTCCCGCTCAATCCGCCGGCCATCTCGGGTCTCGGTCAGGTCGGCGGCTTCGAGTACATCCTCGAGGCGCTGCAGGGGCAGGCGCCGGCAGAGATGGCTGCGACCATGCGCGGGCTCATCGTCGCCGCCAACCAGCGCGCCGAGCTGGCCGGCGTGTTCTCGACCTTCGAAGCGGAGACGCCGCAGATCGCCCTCGACATCGATCGCGACAAGGTGCAGGCGCTGGGCGTCAACCTCGCTGATGTCTTCAACGCGCTGCAGGCGACGCTCGGCGGCTACTATGTCAACGACTTCAATCTCTACGGCCGCACCTGGACCGTCCGCCTGCAGGCCGAGCGTCAGTTCCGCGGCCGTCTCGACGATATCTATGCGATCTACGTCAAGAACGCGTCCGGGCAGGCGATCGCACTCTCCGCGTTCGCGCGCGCCGAGCTGGTCGTCGGCCCGCGCACGATCACCCGCTACAACAACTATCGCGCGGTGTCGATCAACGGCGGCCCGGCACCCGGCCGCGGCCCCGGCGAGGCGATCCAGGCCATGGAGCAGATCTCGGCCGGCACGTTGCCGAAGGGCTACGGCTTCGAGTGGACCGGCCAGGCGCTGGAGCAGAAGCAGTCGGCCGGGCAGACCCCGATCGTAATCGGCCTTGCGCTCGTGTTCGCGTTCCTGTTCCTGGTCGCCCTCTACGAGAGCTGGATCGTGCCGATCCCCGTACTGCTGTCGGTGGTGGTTGCAATCCTCGGCGCCGTCGCCGCCTTGTGGTTGTTCCCGATGAGCTTCGTGCTCTACGCGCAGATCGGCATCGTCGTGCTGATCGCGCTGGCGGCCAAGAACGCGATCCTCATCGTCGCGTTCTCTTTGGAGCGGCGCGAGGCCGGCGCGAGCCTCGTCCAGTCGGCGATCGAGGGCGCGCGGCTGCGCTTTCGCCCTGTGATGATGACGAGCTTCGCCTTCATCATGGGCCTCGTGCCGCTGGTGATCGCCAACGGGCCGGGGGCCGACAGCATGATCGCAGTCGGCGTACCGGTTCTGGCCGGCATGCTGGCGGCCGCGGCGTTCGGCGTGTTTGTGATCCCGATGCTCTATGTCGTGTTCGAGCGCATGCGCGAGGGTCGCGCGACCAGCGCCGGGCCGGCGGCCCCCGCACCCGCCGCAACCGAGCCGCGGGTTGACTGAGGCGATCGACTGGCCGTCAGGTGCCGATCCGTGAGCGGTCTATCTCGATTGATACGGTTTGCAGCAAGAGCGGTTTTTGATTGGTCTCTATCGAGGTACCTTGCTAGCAAGGCTCAGAAGTTGGCATCCTATTTGGTATTTCGATCTCAGTTTCATGTAGACAGTGAGATCGACCGAGGGGAAGATCGGGGGGCAGCGAGGCGGCCTGCGATTGCCGGCGGGCGCAGGACGGCCTGATGGGGGTTGTGCGACTACTCGCCAATGACCTGTAGCGGTCCGAAGGAAATCTTCTTGGGGAAGGGCCGATGGCCCTCTGGAGGGAGTGAGCATGACACGCGCAATCGCAGTTCTGTTGCCGGCCGCCGCTATGGTGGCCGCGGTTTTCGGCGCCCCTGCAGGCTCCACCGCCCAGGAGGCGAAGGTGGTCGCCGGCACACTGACCTGCCAGGGCAAGGGCAGCGTCGGCCTCATCATCGGCTCCAAGCAGACGCTCGCCTGCAAGTTCGATCCTGCGGGCAAGACGCCCCCGCAGTCGTACAACGCCACCATCACCAAGGTCGGCCTCGATATCGGCATCAAGGGACCGAGCGTGATGGTGTGGACCGTTCTCTCGGCGACGTCGGAGCTGCCGGCCGGTGCACTCGCCGGCAACTATGCCGGCGTGTCGGCCGAGGCGTCGGTGGCGGTCGGCGCAGGCGCAAACGCGCTCGTCGGCGGCGCCAAGAACTCGGTCGTGCTGCAGCCGCTAAGCGTGCAAGGGCAGACCGGCCTCAACCTCGCCGTTGGCGTCGCCGGTCTCAAGTTGAGTAAGAGCTGACCGCCGGCGCCGCTCCATGCGTCGAGCCTCCTCCAGAGTGTCGGTGTGCCCGAGCCGGACTCTCGGGTCGCGCCAAGCTTCACTTTGCGCGACCGTGGCGGCGCTCGCCATCGCGGGCCTCGCCTCGCTCGGCGGGTGTGCCACCGGCGGCAGACTGCCCGCGGTGCCACTCGCCATGGCTCCCGAGGTCAAGCCGCTCGGCGTACCCAACGCGCGCTTCTACTATGGTGACGTCGCAGGTGCAGAGGCGGTGGCGCGCGAGCTGCTCGAGAACAGGAAAAGGTTCGAAGGTGCGTCGTTCAACAGGGGCCCGTTTTCGACCCAGCACTTCCTGGCCATCTCGGGCGGCGGCGACGATGGAGCGTTCGGGGCCGGTCTGTTGCTCGGGTGGACCGAGCGGGGTGACCGGCCTGCATTCCGCATCGTGACCGGCATCAGCACCGGTGCGCTCTCGGCGCCATTCGCCTTTCTCGGGCCCGAGTACGATGCCAAGCTGAAGCAAGTCTACACCGACACCACGGCAGACGACATTTTCACCAAACGGAGCATGATCGCTGCGGTTGCCGACGACGCCATGACGGATTCGACACCGCTACGCGACATGATTGCCGGCTATCTCGATCAGAGAATGCTGACGCGCATCGCCGAGGAATACGACAAGGGACGCCTGCTCCTGATCGCCACCACAAATCTCGATCAGGCTCGCTCCGTCATCTGGAACATCGGTGCGATCGCCAAGAGCAAGGATCCGCGCGCCCGCGATCTGATCATCGAGGTCTTGCGTGCATCTGCCTCCATACCCGGTGTTTTCCCGCCGGTGATGCTCGACGTCACCGTCGAGGGCAAGCATTACGAGGAGATGCACGTCGACGGGGGCGCCATCGCCCAGTCGTTCCTCTACCCGCCTTCCGTCAAGCTGAAGAAGATCGATGCACGGCTCGGTGGCACATCGCAGCGCATTGCCTATGTGATCCGCAACGGACGGCTGTTCCGGCCGGAGGAGAGCGTCAAGAAGCAGACGCTGGCGATCGTCGGCCAGACCATTACCACCATGACCGCGGCGAGCGGCGTCAACGATACATATCGCATCTACCTGACGACCAAGCGCGACGGCGTCGACTTCAATCTCGCCTACATCGACGACGACTTCGATACGCCATACTCCGGCCCATTCGAGAAGGCCTACATGCGCAAGCTGTTCGCATATGGCTTCGCGAAGGGCAAGGCAGGCTACAAATGGTCCAAGACACCACCGGGATACAAGGAATGACGGTGATGGCGCGAATGCGATGGGCACTTTTCCTCGCACTGGCGGCGATGCTCGGTGCACTTGCAGGGCCGGGTACCGTCGTTGCCGCCGGCTACACAATGTGCGCGCTGAGATCGGGACCGGAAGGACCGTGCACCTGCCGCACCCCGGACGACGGCGTCGGCCAGTTCACAATTGTCGACCGCTCCCGCTGTCGGCGCGGGGCGAAGGCAGCCAGGGACAACCCGGCAGCGGAGAAGCCGTCTGCGGACAAGCCGGCCGCCGCCGGTGATGCGCGGCCGCCCGCGGCCACCCCAGCGACCATGGCCAAGCCGGCGAGTGCTGCCACGGCGCCTGCAGCCACCCCGGCCAGCTCCGCTGCTGCACCTGCCGCCGCCGCACCTGCCGCAGGCGCACCGGTGACGACCAGCGCGCTGCCTTCGGCACCCTCGCGGCTCGATGCGGTGCGCGCTCGCGGCAAGCTGCTGTGCGGCGTCAACCCCGGTCTGCTCGGCTTCGCACACCGCACCGGCTCCGGCGACTGGTCCGGCATCGACGTGGACTTCTGCCGCGCGGTCGCCATCGCCACCCTCGGTGATGCTGGCAAGGTCGAATTCGTGCCGCTCGACACCGCCGAGCGCTTCGAGGCATTGAAGGCCGGCAGGATCGATCTGCTGTCGCGCAACACGACCTGGACCATGAGCCGCGACGTCGACATGGGGCTCGAGTTCGTCGGCGTGCTCTATTTCGACGGCCAGAGCTTTATGACCGGCGAGGAGCGCGGCCTCGTCTCTGCACAGCAGCTCGCCGGCACCAAGGTCTGCGTGCTCTCTGCGACGACCACCGAGAAGAACATGGGCTACTACTTCGGCACTCAGAAGATCGATGCCGAGACGCGCCGGTACACGACCCGAGAGGATCTGGTGCAGGCCTATTTGAATGGAGACTGCGATGCCTACAGCGCCGACCGCTCGTCGCTGTTCTCCGATCGCGCCGGGCTCGAGGAGCCCTTGCGCCACGTCGTTCTGCCGGAGGTGATCTCCAAGGAGCCGCTCGGTCCGGCGGTGCTGCAGGGCGACCAGGAGTGGACCGAGATCGTGCGCTGGACGCTCGCCGGACTCGTCAATGCCGAGGAGGTCGGGCTCGACAAGGCGGCAGCATCGGCGCCCTCGACGCCCGGCGGCGACGCTCAGCGCCTACTCGAGGGCGCGGCGGCGAGCGGTGCGCGGCTACGCCTCGACAAGGGCTGGCTGCGCAGCGTAGTCGCCGGCGTCGGTCACTACGGCGAGATGTTCGATGCGAACGTCGGCAGATCGAGCCCGCTCGGCATGGATCGCGGCATCAACGCGCTGTGGAAGAAGGGCGGCATCCTCTACGCGCCGCCGATGTGGTGAGGCGGCCGGTGCCTGCCGATCCCGCTCCTTGCGTCCCCACCATTCGGTCGAGCCGTCGCCTCATGCAGCATCACTCCACCCACTTGCGATCCCGCGCATGTCTCCTCGGACTGGCAATCGTCCTTCTCGCCGCCGCCGCGAGCAGCGGCGCCGCTGAGAGCTCCGAGCGCAAGCGCGCCGGGCCGCCGGAGCCGAGCAATGTGCCGTGGATCGACCCTGGCTCGGAGCGCGCGCTGGAGCAGGCGATCCGACGCTACCGCCGCATCGCCGCCGAGGGTGGCTGGCCCGAGCTGCCGGGACGCACGGTGCTGCGCCTGGGCGACAGCGATGCCAACGTATCGATCCTGCGCCGGCGCCTGCAGCTGAGCGGTGACCTCGCCGCCAACGTTGGCGACGATCAGGCCTTCGACCAGGTGGTCGAGGCAGCGGTCAAGCGCTACCAGCGCCGTCACGGGCTCGATCCGACCGGAGTCGTCTACGGCATCACGCAGCGCTCGATGAACGTCAGCGCGGCCGACCGGGTGCAACAGCTCGAGCGCAACCTCGCCCGCGTCCGCGAGCTGGCGCCGCGCATCGCAGCCGCGCCGCGCTACGTCGTCATGAATGCCGCGAGCTTCGAGCTGCAGGCGATCAGCGCCGGTCGGGTCGAGGTCGCGAGCCGCACAATCGCCGGCAAGCGCGCCACGCCGACCCCGGTTGTCAGCGCCAGCATCCAGGCCATCAACCTGCTGCCCTATTGGCACGTGCCCGGCACCATCGCCAAGGCGGCGCTGATTCCTGCGGTGCGCAAGGATCCGTCCTATCTCTATCGCGAGCGTATCCGCGTGTTCTCCTCCTTCGGCGGCGAGGAGATCGATCCATCGACCGTCAACTGGTGGGGCCCCGAGGCCGAGCGCTACGCGTTTCGCCAGGAACCGGGGCCGCACAACGCCCTCGGCCTGTTGCGCTTCGACATGCCGAACAAGCACATCGTCTACATGCACGACACGCCGATGAAGAAGCTGTTCGGCTATTTCGAGCGCGCCTACAGCGCCGGCTGCATTCGCGTGCAGGGCTTCTACGACCTTGCCGCGTGGGTGCTCGCCGGCCAGGACGGCTGGACCGCTGCCCGCCTGCAGCAGGCGGCGGAGAGCGGCATGGCAGAGACCATCAAGCTGAAAAGGCCCGTGCCGGTCCACTTCGTCTATCTGACCGCGTGGGTCGAGGGTGGCGAGATCCAGTTCCGCAACGACCTCTACAATCGCGACGAAGGTCCAAACGAGACCGGCGAGGATGCGGCCTCGCGCGTGCTGACGCAATCGATCGCGCCCTGATCGGTGGAGCGGCTCGGCGTGTCGGCGTCGGCTTCTTTGCGCGTCTACCGCTTGGTGAGCGTCGCCTGTCCGCTGCCCTGCGAGCTGGTGAAAGTGACCGTCTGCCGCGAGCCGGAGATCACGACGCGCACGCGCCCGGAGATGTTGTACTCGGCGTTGTAGACCTCGCCGATGTAGCGGTTCCGGTCGACCATGGTCAGCTGACCGGTCTGCACCACTTTGGTCGAGGGCGACGCGCAGGTGGCGACGACCGCAAATACCTTGCTACCCTGCGGGCTGTAGGTGATCCGGCAGGCGACCTTCTCGCGCTGGCCGGAGGCCGGTGCCGCATAGCCGGTCCCGGACCAAGTTCCGGCCAGCGACTCCGCACTGGCGGACCCCGTAGGGAGTGAGAGCGCGATCAGGCTCGCAATGGCCAAGGCGGGGATCCGTAGCATCAGACTTACCTCGCTGAGTGAGCACGTCACCCGTCAATGTCGGCGCGCCTGGCGCCCATGGCAAGGGCGCCGTCGGCTCGGTGCCCGCTCCATTCACGCAAGAGTGCACGGCGCAAGTCCCGAAGCGCCACTCCGCTCAAGATCCGGGAGCCTTCGATGATGGGCTCTGCTGGTTGCATCAATGGCCGCCGAACACGAGCACCTTGATCGGCAGTACCAGAGCTTGTAGCCGCAGGATCAGCGCATGCACGAGGCCCACCGTGTCGACGATGTGCAGATAGATCCCGCGCCAGAACCCGACCTTGCCCGAGGCCAAAAGCTCGTGGTTGTTAGAATAGGCATTGGCGATGCAGCTGCTGCCGGGCGTGATGCCCGCGAGCCCGGCCTTGTACAATGGCTCCATGAAGACAGTCAGCGTGCCGGGCCGGCTGACCTGCTGCACGTCGATCAGCTGCTCTCCAGCGCGCACCTGGCCCGCGGCGATGTAGTCCTGCACCTGGATGACGACCATAGGAATGATGGTCCACGGCTTCGAGGCGCAGGTGACCTCCGCTACCATGCCGACCTTCATCACCTGTGCCTCGATCTGACCGAAGCCGGCAATCAGCCTGCCTTCGCCGGCACCGCTCGGAACGAGGATGCCGGCCGGCCGGCCGAGCGGGTTGACGATGTCGCCGACCCTGAGCACGAATTGCTCGACGCGGCCCGAGACACCGGCATAGATCGTGGTCTTGGCGAGGTCGACCTCGGCCTGCGCGCGCGTGGCCTCGGCGCTGGCCTTCTCGGCGGGCAGGAGCGTCGACAGCTTCGTCTCAGCGGCGAGCTTCGCCGCTTCGGCCGCTACGACCCCGCCTTGGCGTGCCTCCACGAGGTTCCGGAGCCGGTCGATCTCGCGCTGGGCTACGACACCGGGGCTGCGCCGCTGCAGCTCCTCCTTGGTCTGCAGCTCCTCGACCGCCTGCTCGTAGGCACCCTTCGCTTGCTGGATCTGGCCTTCGGCGGCGGCGATGTCGGCCTTCGCCATCACCATCGAGGCATCCACCTCGGCGATACGCTTGATCGCGACCTCGAGCGCGGCCTGCTGCTTGGCGCTGTCGAGCTTGAAGATCGGGGCGCCTTTCTCGACCTCTCCGGAAAGCCCGACGTTGACCTCGGCGACGCGGCCGATCGTCTCCGGCAGGATCGGGATGGTGCGGAACAGGGCGTTGACGTGGACTGTCGACGGATGATGGTAGAAGACGATCGTGATCAACGTGATGGTCAGCATCAGGCAGGCCGTGATGCCGTACCTCAGCTCGTACCAGACCGAGTAGAGATTGATCTCCGCCCCGAACCGCTTGCCCTGGGCGTAGCGCCGATAGAGATAGTCGGGCACGATCGTGAACAGCGAGCACAGCATCAGCTCGAGCATGATTTCAGACCTTCTTCTCCGCCGCGGGGTCCGGGGACTTGGGCGGGGCGCTGCCCCCGGTGGCGCCGCTCGCCCGCTCGGTAAGTGTCTCAAGCGAGCCGGCGATCCGTCTCAGAGAGCTTGAGAAGTCCGGCAGTGCGAAATCCGGGAAGTTGATCAGCGCGATCAGCAGGGCCGCGACCCAGAACGCGTGGATGTGCGTGAACAGCGACAGCAGGGCGAGCACGGCGACGATGTCGAACTGCACCTTGTTGTGCACCATCCGCTCGGGCAGCGAGTGCAGCCAGAAGAAGAACACGCCGAACGCGAGCAGCGAGCCGACCAGGACGACCGCCATAATAGCGAGCAACGGGTCGGAGCCGTCGGCCGAGGGGATGAAGAAGGGCAGCTGGTGGCTCGCTGCGGGGTGCTGCTCGGGTGTCATCGAACGTCCTCCAGCAATTGGCTCGAGACGGCGGGGAATGTGGATGCGAGGTGGGTACTATATCGAGAACTGCGCTGCGAAGCCGCTGCTACCCGATCCGTGCCGGCAAATCCAGCGATATCATTTCACAGGTGTCTCTGGCCGCGGCAAGGGTTGCAACTCGTGCAGACGGTAGCGAACGGACCAGCGAGCACGCACCGGAACGTTCGCGATCGAAATGCGATATCGGATCGTCAGCAATATGCAGAACTCGCTCTCCACGCTCCGCTGGCCGAAAGCAAAAAGCCGGTCGAGATCGACCGGCTTTTCGTCTTGTCGTGGCCGATGCGAGGAGCCGAACGAGCTCGAGGCACCGGCAAGGCTCAGTCACGCCCTACTTGGCGGGTGCGAGGGTTTGAGACGCCAGAGCAGCACGAAAAGCCAGCTCGGATCGAACGGCGGCACGGCGGCTTTGACACGCGACAACAGTGGGACCGGGACGAGGGGTGGAAGCAGGCGCATCAGCATGGGCCACTCCATCTTCGTGAGCTTGCCGCGGCTCCAGCCGACGAGGCAGCCCGCCATCCGTCTCGACACGGCACGACCGCCGATGGCGCCGAGGAGGACGGCATCGGGGGTGCGAGTCGGATTGTGGGCGTTGGAGATCCGTGGCGGTCCAGGACGGGATCGCGAGACGGTCGGAGACGACGATCGGGAGACGTTCCCTCGGGCAGACCCATCCACGTCCGCCACACGTCTCACCAGCATTGCGTGCCAGCGCAGAAGCTACCTGGCTCGATCTCTGCAAGGGTATAATGATCCTCTGCAGGTCTGACGCGCACCCGACCGAGGCATTTGCCAAGCCGGAGCCCGAGCCCTGGCAAGGACGATGCACCTCGCACATCTGAAGGTAGGTGATTCGTATGAAGGTAGCGTCGCCGAAAGCGCGCCCGGCTCTGCCGTTGCAGCGGCATCGGTGGCTGGCGCGCATCACTGAGAGTGGACGAAGAGGAGCAGGCAGCGGCCAGCGAAATAGCCGGCGCGACAGCGCGGGCGAAGCGAGGGCCCTCAGGCCCCCGCCGCGCCGGCGCCGGACTTTGCTGCGCTCTGGACCGCCTTCTGCACCTTCTCGAAGGCGCGCACCTCGATCTGGCGGATGCGCTCGCGGCTGACGCCGAACTCTGCCGAGAGGTCCTCGAGCGTCACCGGATCCTCGGCGAGGCGTCGTGCCTCGAAGATGCGCCGCTCGCGGTCGTTGAGCGCCGACAGCGCAGAGGCCAGATAGGCCTTGCGCTGAGCGAGCTCCTCGCTCTCGGCGAGCCGCTCCTCCTGGTCGGGCGTCTCGTCGACCAGCCAGTCCTGCCACTCGCCCGACTCCGCATCGGTGCGAAGCGGCGCGTTGAGCGAGGCGTCGCCGCCGAGCCGGCGGTTCATCGACACCACGTCCTCCTCGGTCACGCCGAGCTTGCGCGCGATCGTCTTGACCTGATCGGGCTTGAGATCGCCCTCCTCGAGCGCCTGCAGCTGGCCTTTGATCCGGCGCAGGTTGAAGAACAGCTTCTTCTGCGCGGCCGTGGTGCCCATCTTGACCAGGCTCCACGAGCGCAGGATGTACTCCTGGATCGACGCGCGGATCCACCACATCGCGTAGGTCGCGAGCCGGAATCCCTTGTCGGGATCGAACCGCTTCACCGCCTGCATCAGGCCGACGTTGCCTTCCGAGATCACCTCGCCGATCGGCAGGCCGTAGCCGCGATAGCCCATTGCGATGCGCGCGACGAGCCTGAGGTGCGATGTCACCAGCTCCTGGGCGGCCTCGGAATCGGCATGCTCCTGCCAGCGCTTGGCCAGCATGTACTCCTGGTCCGGCTCGAGCATCGGGAAGCGGCGGATCTCCTCGAGATAGCGAGACAGGCCCATCGAGCCGCCGGCAATGGTCGGAAGCGCCTTGGTGGCCATGATACCGATCACTCCCTCTGTTTCGAGCGCTCGGCAGGGGTGGCCCGCGCTCGGATGCCTGTGGGTCGGTTCGGGCTACAATCTAAGGCAGTCGGCGCAGCCGATGCCAGCCACGTCGTCGTGTTTCGGCGCTCACGCCCCGTCACGCGGCTTTGATCGGCAACACAAATTGGACCGACTTGGTTCCCGTCCACGATAAACCCGACCGTCATTGTCAAGTTATTGCTATGCGAAGACCGTCGAACGAGCAAGCGTGTCGGAGCAATCCAGCCCCACGCTCTGTGCATGGCGCCCCACGCCGATTTCGGGGAGCCTGACATCGCCACCGGAAAGAGGTCCACCAGCCGACCGATCCGAGCGGACTCCGGATGAGTGGTCGCAACTGCAACTCGAATATTTATAGCATAGGATTGAGCCGACGATGGGCCCGGCCGGATTACTCGGCCGGCGGCGTCTGGCGCTTCTTGAAATCGATGCGGTCGGCCCAGCTCTCACCGGTCATGGCCCGGTCCACCCGGTCGGCGCGCGAGGGGTTCGGCCACAGCGCGATCGCCGACAGCACCAGCAGCGAGCCGAGCGCGACGAACACGTCGACGATGTTGTCGAATGGCCGCATGACGCTGTCGTTGGCGATCAGGATCAGCAGGCAGAACACGACGGCGAGGACTTTGAACCGGATCGGCACGGGGAACCCTTCCCTGGTCGAGGCTGACTGCAGCGATCCTTGCCCGGATCCGGTTAACAGCGCTGTGTGCTCGGCGGAGCGGGGGTGGAAAAAGATCCGATTGGCTTAAGGCAGTGCTCATCGGGCGGGTATCATTCGAGGATTATTGCATCGATCTGAGCGCCGCCAGCAGGCGGGCGAAGTCGGCCGGCAGGGGTGAGTCGAACGCCAGCCGCCGTCCGGTGACCGGGTGCTCGAAGCCGAGGTGCGCCGCATGCAGCGCCTGCCGGCCGAGGTCGTCGAGCGCCGCCCGCGCCTCGACACCGAGCGTCGCTCTGCTCGCCTTGAACCCGGCGGAATAGACCGGATCGCCGATGATCGGATGGCCGATGTGGGCGAGGTGGACGCGGATCTGGTGCGTGCGCCCGGTCTCGAGCTCGAGCCGCAGCAGCGCAGCGACCGGGGCGCCACCCTGCCCATGGAAGCGCTCGACGACCGCGTAATGCGTGACCGCCGGTCGCCCGCTCGCGCTGCGGGTGACGGCGATGCGCGTGCGGTCGCGCGAGCTGCGCGCCAACGCCGCCTCGATGCACCCCCTGGGGCGTTCCGGTACTCGCCAGCAGAGGCCAAGGTAGGCCCGCGTCAGCCGACCATCGCGGCCATGGGCGGCGAACTGCTCGGCAAGACCCTGGTGGGCGGCATCCGTCTTGGCCACGACCAGGAGCCCGGAGGTGTCCTTGTCGAGCCGGTGGACGATCCCCGGCCGCGCCACGCCGCCGACGCCCGACAGGCTGGCGCCGCAGTGGGCGATGAGCGCGTTGACGAGCGTGCCGCTCGCGTGCCCGGCGGCAGGATGGACGACGAGGCCGGCCGGCTTGTCGACGACCACGAGGTGCTCGTCCTCGTAGACGACGGCGAGCGCGATCTGCTCGCCGGCAGGCCCGGCGGGAGCGGCAGGTGGCACCGTCACGCGGTACGTCTGGCCCGGTTTGACCCTTGCACCCGGCTCGCCTACTGTCGCGCCGCCCTCGCAGACGTGGCCGTCGCGGATGAGCGCTTGCAGCCGCGAGCGGCTGAGTTCCGGCAGGCGGCGGGCGAGAAAGCGGTCGAGGCGCTCACCGGCCTCCTCGGCGGTGACAGCAAGTTCGTGGGTGGCGCGGCCGCCGGACATCATGCGGCGCTCCTTCCTCGGGTGGCGCGCGGGAAGTGCAACCAACGGAGCCGGCCTGTGACCAGCGACATCGAGACGGCGCCTCCTCGCTCCACCACCGAGCGGCTCCTCATCGTCGTCGTCATTGCGCTCGCCGTGCTCATTCTCGCCGGTCTCGCCGCTGTTGCCTGGCGCGTGCTGCAGCTCGGGTCCGGGCGCGCGTCGCAGCCTGCGGCTGCGGCCACCGCACCGAGCGCCGCCCCGGCTCCGGCCAAGCTGCCGCCGGGGGTCGAGATCGCGCTGCCGGCCGGCGCCGAGGTCTCCGCGATGGCGCTCGATGGCGACCGGCTCGCCGTGCACTACAGGGCCGGCGCGGAGAAGGGAATAGCGATCATCGAGATCGGCAGCGGGCGGGAGCTCGGCCGCCTGCGGCTGGTGCCGGAAGCCGGCAGGTAGGCAGCAGGTGGTGGGCAGTGGGTAGTGGGATATCGGGAGTGCCTGCGTGCCCATCCGCGCAGTCGCGGCTGGCTCGCGACCGCGTTCGGCCGGCCCCTGCACCACTCCCGTATGCCGGCTGCCCGTTACCTGCTGCCTCCTGCCTCGCAGCCCACGATCACGCTTGATTGCCGGCGAGCCCTCGCCTATAGAAGGCCGCTCGAGGCAAGCCCCGTTCGTCTAGTGGCCTAGGACACCAGCCTCTCACGTTGGTAACAGGGGTTCGAGTCCCCTACGGGGCGCCAAACCACCGTCCGCAGCCGTTCATCACCGTCTCGATAACCTGCTGATGCGTTTGAAAATCTCCCGTTGATCCGTGCGTGTCTGTCCTTCCCAGTTCGCCCAAATCCGTGCATTTTGTTGGGGCCGGTGTAGGGGCCGGCAACGGAGGCGGGGAACATGGCACGACAGGTGAACAGGCTTAATGCGCGCGCGGTTGCGACGCTCAGCAAGGCGGGACGACACGCCGATGGCGGCGGGCTCTACCTATCAATCTCTCATGATGGGCGCACGGTCCGGCGAAGGTGGGTTTTCCTCTACCGCCGGCACGGCAAGCTGAAGGAGATGGGCCTCGGGCCTGCCTCTACGGTGTCGCTTGCCCAGGCCCGCGAGCTGGCCGCCAAGTGGCGTTCCGAGCTGGCAGCAGGCCGTGACCCCCTTGCAGCCCGAGAGGCCGAGCGCCGCGCTCAAGCCGGCGTGCCAACCTTCGGCGACATGGCCCAGGCGTTCTACGAGGCGAAATCCCACGACTGGCGAAATGGGAAGGTGCGCAAGCAGTGGCTGACACCACTGCGGACCTATGCCGCCCCCATCCTGTCGTTGCCCGTCAACGAGATCGGCACCGAGGACGTGCTGGCGGTCCTGAAACCGATCTGGACCAAGAAACCGGAGACCGCTTCGCGCGTTCGCGGTCGCGTCGAGGCGGTTCTCGATGCGGCGCGGGTGAGCGGCCATATCCCTGCCAATGAAGCCAACCCCGCCCGTTGGCGGGGGCATCTCTTCCACCTCTTGTCGAAGCGCAAGAAGCTCTCCCGGGGGCATCATGCCGCCATGCCCTATCACGACGTGCCGACCTTTGTTGGTCGCTTGCGAGAGCGAGAGGCCGTCGCGGCCCTGGCACTCGAGTTCCTGATCCTCACCGCATCTCGGACGAGTGAGGTGCTGGGCGCGCGCTGGGCCGAGATGGACATGGAAGCGCGGGTCTGGACCATCCCCGCCGAGCGCATGAAGGGAGGCCGCGAGCATCGCGTTCCACTCTCGGCGCGGGGGCTCGAAATCCTGACGGCGATGCAAGCGGTCCGCACGGGCGCGTTCGTGTTTCCCAGCGCCCGCCCGAGGCTGACGGGGAAAACACCAGTGGGCCGGGTGAGGCGACGGGATAAGTCCCATCGCGCGCCCGAGAACGGCGGGGAAAACGCCAGCGCTTCGACAGATCGGCCGCTGTCCACCATGGCGCTCGAAATGCTCTTGCGCCGCATGAAGGTCGAGAACGCCACCGTTCACGGCTTCCGCTCGTCGTTCCGCGATTGGGCCGGTGATGCCACGCATTTCCCGAGGGAGCTCGCCGAGGCCGCACTCGCCCACGTCGCAGGCGATGCCACCGAACGCGCCTACCGACGCGGTGACGCGCTCGATCGCCGCCGCGAGCTGATGGACGCGTGGGCGCGCCACCTTGAGGGCGGGAAAGCCGGCAACGTCGTGCCGCTGCTGCGCGCCCATGCCGGCGCGTAGCAGTCCAGCGCTGCGGAACGCCCCGCCATCTCACCTGGTGGGAAGCGTCCCGCTGGGAATTCCCCGACGGTCCATCGCGCAAGCCTGAAGGAACACCGCCATGCCAGCGCGCAAACCGAAGCACCAGCTACCGGCAAAGCTTCCGCCTGACGCTTACCCGCAAACGCTGAAGGCGTGTCGGGAAGCGCTCACCGCGTGCCATGAAGCGCTCTACGAGTGCTTGGAGGCGCTGGCCGCGTACCGGGATCTGGAAACGCTGAAATTCCCTGACCAGCCTGAACGGCGCGCGGCTCTCGAAAGGCTCTGCCTGCGGTTGGGCATCGATTTCGGCACCGAACCTATCTGGCTGTGGGTGCTGATCGGCCTTGAACTCGCCCGCGATACCCCTGAGTTCAAACCCCGCAAGCGTAGGGGCAGGAAACCTGGCTCTCGAAACAGCGTGGAAACATACGATGAGAGCGATCGGGTGCTAGTCCAACAAGCAGCGGCGCGGGCGGCAGCCGCCGGCAGTTTGGACAAGCTCGACACACTCGAAGGGGTTATCAGCCACCTCTTCCCCGAGTTTGAATTCAGGAAGCAGATCAGAAGAGTGGCGAGAGAAGCACTTGAGACCGGCCGTCTAAGCCCGGACAAATCGGAAAAGGCCCACATTGACCGACTGAAGAGGTGTGCTGCTGCCAGGGGTGGCGCCAGCGAGCGCAGGCACAAATAATTCGGCGCCCAATTTTCTGGGGTTGTGCAGGTGCACGGTTCCAAGGGAACACATTGGCACCAATGATTACGCGAGGTGCCCATGACGAATCCCAGCGCAACCGAGACTGCCACCCGTAACAGGGTTTCCGGCAGTACGATTCCAGTTCAGAAGCTCTCCTTCACGGTGTCGGAGGCAAGTGCAGCAACCGGCATCGGTAGGACATCCCTTTACATGCTGATCGCGGACGGAAAGCTGCGCGCGGTCAAAGCCGCTGGCCGGCGCCTGATCCTCAAGGCCGACCTCGAAGACTTCCTCGCCTCCTGCCGCGACGCGCGGTGAGGTGTCCCATGGCGACCTATGCCAGCGGGGCACCGCAACCGGCGTGTCCCAAGACAGGCGATAGCGCGCAATGCGCTGCCCTTGTCGCCCATCAGCTAGCGTGCACCCGAACGTGGACGTTCGCTTGGCCGCCTCAGTTCGAACGGTACCGTTTCGAGCCCGACCTGAAGGCGTTCGCGGCTTGGTTGGCGGAGATCGGCGAAACCGACCTGCCACGCCGGAAACTCACCAGCCTCTATGCCGAATATTGCGAGGTCAACGAGGTGCGCCCGCTGCCGTGGGGGCGTTTCGATCGGTCGCTGAAGCCCGCCGGCTTCGTGCGCTACCGAACAAGCCGGCCCGGCCGGCCGTGGCACTACGCCGTTGACGAGCCCAGCGCTGCCATCGTGCTCCGATACCGGAGGGCAGCTTGATGCACAGGATCGAGCTCGAACGCATGGGCTGCACCGCGCGCGGCGACCGCTGGCGCGTCTGGTTCAAAGGCGCGGTCCTGATCGCCAGCGCCCGCGATCCCGAGCATGGAGCGGCGCGTGCCCTTCTGGCGCTGGGATACACCGGCATGGTGGAAGTCTGGCACATCGGGGCCGCCCATCCGGCCATCCGCCTAGACATCGAGCAATCGGCCGTTCGGACGGTTGTCGAGAGCGAGAGGCATGGCCCGCGCCTGCGCATGTGGCGACCGCGCCCGCGAACTCCGACGCCGATTGCCGGTGTGCGGGGAAGGGCAGGAACGGCCAAACGCGATCGGTCGGCTACCACCCCAGCCAAAACAGCCAGCGGCCGCCAAAGCGCGGCCCCGTAACGCAGCAATCGCCGATCCTGTCTCGCGTCCGCAAAGCAATGTCCGAAAACAACTCCGCCGCCCCGGTGGCACCCGGAAGCGGCGGCAAATCAAAAGCTAAGACAGCGAGTGTGTATCGCGTCGGCCCCTGAAAGACAAGGGGCACGCTGTCGATCCAAAGAGGATCGACCATCATGCACAACACCTCCCATGAACTGAACGGCGCTGGGCCGTCCAACGATGACGACGAAGCTGGATCGGTCGTCTACATCGTGCCCGGCGCAAATGACGCCAGATGCCGCCACCTCATAACCGCTCTCGTGAAGGCGCGACTGGACAATCACGTGCTGCCAGGCAGCGAGCCCGGTGAAATGGAGCTCCCAAGGGGCGCTCGATACGTCACACTGCTGGCCGACAGCCGGGACGCGGCTGCGCGCTGGCAGGTGCCAATTACACGCTGGCAGCGTGACGGGATTACCGTCTGCCTTTGGCTGCCGCCCGACGGAAATCGGTGGGCTAACATCGGAGATTTGGCGAGCGCGGGTGATGATGACGCGGTCGCGCAAGCACTCGATGGCGATCTGGCGCGGGACGAAGGCCGATTATTCGCGCCTGAAGCGGATCGCTCTCAGCCGGCCTGCGTGACGCGTTGCCTGGCCGATATTGAGCCCACACCGATTGCTTGGCTTTGGGAGAGCCGTTTGGCACTCGGCAAGCTCAACCTGATCGCCGGTCAGCCCTGCCTCGGCAAGTCCCAACTGACGGCGCTTCTCGCCGCCACGGTTACGAATGGCGGCCTATGGCCCGACGGAGCTCGTGCGCCGCGCGGGAGCGTGGTGATGATATCGTGCGAGGACGACGTTGCCGATACTGTCGTGCCCCGAATGATAGCCGTCGGCGCCGACCTCAGCCGGGTTCATGTTCTCGATTGGCGCATTGAGACTGACGAGAACGGCCAACTGAGGCGGCGGATATTCGACATCGGCCGCGACGCTGAGGCTCTGCGCACGACGGCAAACCAGATTGGTGAAGTGCGCCTAATCGTCATCGACCCCATCTCCGCATACGTCGGCAAGGTTGACAGTCACAAGAACTCGGACGTTCGCGGTGCCCTCGCGCCGTTGCAGGAGGTGGCCGCCGAGATTGGCGCCTGCGTGATCCTAGTCTCCCATTTGAACAAGGGCTCGACTGATGGCGCCGCCATGTCGCGCGTGTCCGGCTCTGGAGCCTTTGTCGCCGCAGCGCGGTCGGCCTGGCTCGTGGCGCAGCACCCATCGGACGAGCAGCGGCGCGTTTTCACACCCCTCAAGAACAACATAGGCGACGATCAGACGGGGTTCGCCTACGAGATCAAAGGTGTGATCCTCGAAAACGGCATCAGCACGTCCTGCGTGGAGATCGACCCGACGCCCGTTCGCGTCAGCCCGGAGGAAGCACTCACCCCCAGCAACGGCGATGAGGCCGGCAGGCTCGAGGACGCGGAAGAGTTTCTGCGCGAAGAGCTGCGAGACGGAGTGCGGCCGGTCAAATATCTCAAAAAGGCCGTTGATGATGCGGGCCACAAATGGCGGACCATCGAGCGTGCAAAGGAGCGGCTAGGCGTGATCGCTAGAAAGGGTGGGTTTGGCGAAGGCTGGAGCTGGGAATTGCCCACGGCGAAGGCCGCCAAAAATCCCGAAGACCGCCAAGACCGCCACTCGCCAATGGACGCCAGGGATGGCGGAGTTGGGTGCCGGAACGGCACAAGGCACGAAGTCCGCCAAGACCGCCCGCCCAAAAATCTTGGCGGTCTTGGCGGTCTTGGCGGTCTTCAGGCGGTCGCGCCACACTTTGATGACGATGTAGAGGAGGGGCGCATTTGAGGCCCGCGCTTGACATTGTCCGCGATGCCACTGCCCGCGGGGTCTCGTTGCAGCCCGACGGCACCGACATCCTGCACCGGGGGCCACGCGGCGCACTTGGAACAGCCCTGCTGGACGAGATCAAGGCTCGCAAGGGCGACATCATTGCCGAGCT
This sequence comes from Pseudomonadota bacterium, assembly GCA_040752215.1. Lineage (GTDB taxonomy): Bacteria > Pseudomonadota > Alphaproteobacteria > Rhizobiales > Hyphomicrobiaceae > JBFMEX01. The sequence goes on from JBFMEX010000069.1 coordinate 48,194, forward strand.
GCAACGGCGATCTGCCAACCATGGAGCCGAAGGCAGCCCTGGCGACGTTGGCGGGCTGGAGCTGCCTCCGCCATGCCCAGCCGACGTTGCCGAGCGTGCCGCCTTCCTTCAAGAGAGCGCCGGTCTCTCTCGCATCGAAGCGGGCCTAGACGCGCTGGCCGAACATGGGTTCGCACATTGGGATGCCCTTGCCGAAGCGCATCGCGAGCACATCCGCGCCGCCTTGGATCGCCTGCCAGCGCCGCGAGACGCAGAGGGGCGTCGGCTCCTCGAGATGACGCGCACCTTCGTTGCCTCGCCCTCGTTTCCACAGGCCGTCGCGCTGGGCTGGGCCCTGATCGACCTATTCGGGGTTGCCCCAGTCGCGCCACGCGTCCGCGTCGGCGAGCAAGGGCTGGTCACGTCGCTGGCGCTGTCACCCATTGGCGGGAGAGTGGAAGTCTTGGCTGAGGACGGCGCGCTGATACGCACCAATTCGGGAGCGCGGCAGACGTACCGCCGGTTCACGATGGCCATGAATGGTGCTGTCTGTTGGTGGGAGTGCTTACGCGTTGACGAATTGACGGACGACCGTAGCCTATGGAGGTCAAAGTGATCAGCAAATTCGCTCCCGAGACGCAGCGCGCATTCGAACTCAATGAGGCGAGCCGCGACGGCAGCTTTCAGGCTGGTGACGTACTGCTCTGCGTCCCCATCGCAGCCGCTCGCGCGAAGCCTTTGCCGGGCGATCTCATTGTCATCGAGACTGCGAGCGAGGCCGGAACCGATCTCGCCACGCTGGTCAACGGCTCTCTCGTCAGTCTGTTTTCGGGCACACTCTGCACCCCTTCACCGACTGTGCGCTCGCACTGGCTCGCGATCGCCGTGCAGCGGCCACTCGACAGCGCGGAACCGTACCAGTCGGATGCAGGTGGTACGGTTGAACCGGCCCCGTTTGCCGTACCAGTGGCCCGTACCAGTACGGCTGACCCGTTCCGGTCCGCTTGAAGACCAGCGCGAGATGGCGACCCACCAGGACGCCGAGCCCGCGTCCAGACCCCTGTAACAACAGGGCAACATCAGCGGGTCGGTAAGGCATTTCCTGACCTGTACGCGCGGGCGCGCGCGAAGAAAAAGGGGCCTGCTGATACAACAGCCGTTAAGAGGGTGGAGACAACGGCTTCGGAAGCACGGTCGCGCGTACCGGCAACAGTCAACATTGCGGCAGGTGCTGTCGGACCTTTTCGAGCGAGTACGCTCCGGCGAGCGCACGATCGATCATTGCAATGGCTGCCAGCACGGTACCGGTGGGCCACGGCTCGTCCGGCTCGTCGGGAATTGGGAAGCAGCCGCCCGCGTGGTAGCTGACCATGACCCAGTTTCGGGGCGCCAACGTCGTGTACCAGGCGGCGGTCCTGGCATGCGAGCAGGCACCGTAGGCGCGGCTGGCGGCAGGCAGGAGGTGGCCGCGGGCATCGCGAAAACGCTCTTCGTTGGTTACGTGGCCGATGGTCCATCCTGCCACATTGGCCGCGTGACTGGCCGCCTCGAGCGTACCGGCTGACATCACCTCCTCGGCCATTTCAGGAGCACCCGCCACCCGCAAATACATGGGCACCAACACCCACGTCAGGACTTCGGCCAGGTAGGTGGCATGTTGGCGATCGATGTCTGTGATCGGTAGCTCATCCTCGATCAGAAGCCCGCGCCGATGCATGGCTTCCATCATTTCAGGAGGGGCACCGCAATTCACGAAAGTCCAACTGAGCGAGTTAAGGGTCTCGCTGGGAGAGCCGACCGGAAGGTCTGGCCGTGCGGCAAGAGCCCCAGATCGATAGGAAGCGAGTGCTACGGCTCCCGCGGCGGCGGCAAGAAAGCAACGGCGATCCATACGGAGAGTCTCCTCGATGAAACAAAAATAAGTATACCACAAACAGGTTGCCGCGACCCCGTACAACCATTTGATATTTCAAGTGAAATAACGCTACTCTGAGCGCAATCCGCGACGCCCGTCGCGACGCCGGGACCCTGCGCGCGAGCGCGCACGGTAACGAAGGGCCTCACTGATACAACTGCCATTAGTAGGGCGGAAACAAGGGCTCGAAAGCGCGGCCAAGGGCCTCCGATGCCTGACACAACCGGCATCCACAGGGACACCTGACGTGCGGCGCCGAGTTGGGACCCGTATTGGGGCCGAATACCAAGCATTTTGGAAAAGTTCGCTAGTTCAATCTGATAGCAGGCTGGCGTGGCGCTCCTACGGGGCGCCATTTCTCCATAGTCGGTTCGAACGCCAGCGCGTCCGGACACCTGCCGTGCCTCCCGCATGATTGCGTCGACTTCCCCGAGCAGAACCCTGCGGCATCCCAAGAACAAGCCATCAGCCTGTTCGCGCGCCGCCATGATCGACAGTCTGGTGGACATCGGAGTTCGAGCAAGCAGCCATGTTTGGCGGCCGCCATTTTATGGCATAAGATATTTCTATGAGCGGTACAGTGCTCATGGCTGTTGACGACAAGATCGTCGAACTGATCAAAGCGACTGTGCGTGAGAGCATGCAAGTCTACGGTTTGCGTGACGTGTCCGTGCGGGCTGACGAGGACCACGAGGGCGAGCCCGCGCTGTTCATCGAGGCCGACTACGACCTGACGGACAGGCCGATCGACACGACCGTGACGGCAGCGCTGACAACCAAACTACGCGACAAGCTGTGGGCGGCCGGGGAGGCACGGTTTCCGCACATTCGTCACAAGTTTCCTGAAGCGCAGAAGGTCAGGCCGCGCCGGAGAGCGAATGCGTGATCGTGACGGCGCGCAAGCTGGCCAATGCCAGTCCAATGAAGCCACGCCAGGCTGATCTCAGGCGCGCCATCAGCACGGCCTACTACGCGCTCTTTCATGCCATGGCGAAGGAAGCCGCCGACATGCTCGTGGGCGTCGGACCGAACAGGCCGGACAATGCATGGACGCATGCTTATCGCTCCCTGCAGCACGGCGACGCAAGGTCAGCGTGCGAGGCCGTGCGGAACCTCGACTTCCCGAACACCATTCAGTCGTGCGCGGATGCTTTCGTGGCCTTACAGCAGAAACGTCATGAAGCGGACTATGATCCGGACTATCGCGTCCTGAGGGCGGACGCATTGGACGCGATACAGCAGGCAGAAGATGCCATCCGGGATTTGAGGGCGTCGCCCAAGAGAGACCGACGGGCGTTTGCCGTGCCGATTCTCTTGAAGAAGCGGAAGTCTTGAGACGTCGAAAATCGCCGAAAGTCATATCGTAACTTCAAAGACATAGGTGTTCGCACTTTTCTTTTGCGCGGGGCGCCCCCCGTTTCCGCGACGCATGTGAACGCTTCCCGACTGGACCGAGGTCCCGCCGCTATCACCGTGCGAGCCTGCGGTCGTTGGGGACAAGCGCGCCGAGGGTGGACTCGGCGGTTTCCGCCGCATCACCACCCCCGCTCGCGAGCTTCATCTTCAGGAAGCCGCTGGTGCCGTAGCGGGTGACGTCGCTGTAGTAGGTGGCGACCAGCCCCTCGACCATCGCCGCGTAGGCTTCGAATACCGCGGGCTCGATCGTGGCGCCGTTGTAGTTGACGATCGCTGATACCTTGTGGCCGAGCGGCTTGACGATGCGCTCGACCGCGCTCCTGATCCGCGCCACGTCGCGCTCGGTGCGGATGACGATCCGCTCGAAGTCGATGAACAGCATGTTGAGCTTGGGGTCGTAGCTGAAGCGCCTGTCGAGCGGCAGCGTCAGCATGCGCTCACGGAGCGCCATCGGCTCGGCGAGGAAGATCGCCTCCTCCATCGTCTCCGGCTCGCGGATCACCGGGCGGAACGCCATGTGGGCGAGGATGTCGCGCTGGATGTCGATGCCCGGTGCGACCTCGACCAGCTCCATGCCGGCGTCCGTCAGGCGGAATACGCAGCGCTCGGTGACGTAGAGTACCGGCTGGCCGCGTTTGAGCGCATAGGTGCCGGAGAACGTGCGGTGCTCGACCTCGGCGACGAATTTGCGCGATCGGCCTTCCTTCAGGATGACGAGCCGCCCGTCCTTGACCGCGATCTCGAGTCCGCCGGCGGTGAAGGTGCCGACGAACACCACACTCTTGGCGTTCTGGGAGATGTTGATGAAGCCGCCGGCGCCGGCGAGCCGCGGGCCGAATCGCGACACGTTGAGATTGCCCTCTCTGTCGGCCTGCGCGAGGCCGAGCACGGCGAGATCGAGGCCGCCGCCGTCATAGAAGTCGAACTGGTAGGGCTGGTCGATGATCGCCTGCGTGTTGGTCGCCGCGCCGAAGTTGAGGCCGGAGGCCGGCACGCCGCCAACGACGCCCGGCTCCGCGGTCAGCGTCATCAGGTCGATCACGCGCTCCTCGGCGGCGACGCCGGCGACGCCTTCCGGCATGCCGATGCCGAGGTTGACGATGGCGTTGGGGCGCAGTTCCATCGCCGCGCGCCGGGCGATGATCTTTCGCTCGCTCATCTCCATTGGCGGGATCGACGTCATCGGCACGCGGATTTCGCCGGCGAACGCCGGGCTGTAGGGCTCGGCGAAGGTCTGCATGTGGTACTCGGGCTTCTCGGCCACGACCACGCAATCGACCATGATGCCGGGGATCTTCACCTGCCGCGGGTTGAGCGAGCCCCGCTCGGCGACGCGCTCGACCTGGACGATCGTGATGCCGCCCGAGTTCTTCGCCGCCATCGCCAGCGCCAGGGCCTCGAGCGTCAGCGCCTCGCGCTCCATGGTGACGTTGCCGTCGGGATCGGCGGTGGTGCCGCGCACGATCGCCACGTCGATCGGGAACGTCCGGTAGAACAGGTACTCCTCGCCGTCGATCTCCATCAGCCTGACGAGATCGGCCGTGGTGCGGGCATTGATCTTGCCGCCGCCATGGCGCGGGTCGGCGAAGGTGCCGAGCCCGACGCGCGAGAGATGCCCCGGCTTGCCGGCGGCGATATCACGATAGAGATGCGTGATGACGCCCTGCGGCAGGTTGTAGGCCTCGATGTCGCCGGCGACCGCGAGTTCCTGCAGCTTCGGCACCAGCCCCCAGTGGCCGCCGATCACCTTGCCGACGAGGCCCTGGTGGCCGAGGTGATTGAGACCGCGCTCCTTGCCGTCGCCCTGGCCGGCCGCGTAGACGAGGGTGAGATCGCGCGGCTCGCCGAGGCCGTCGGGACTTTCGGCGCGACTCGCCAGAAATCGTTGCTCGAGCGCCACCGCGATGTTCTCGGCGAAGCCGATGCCGACGAAGCCGCCGGTCGCCACCGTGTCGCCGGAGCGAATGAGTCCGACCGCCGCCGATGCCGGCACGATCTTGCCCTTGTCCATCGTGCTGAGCGCCGTCACCGGCCGCCGCGCCCTTTGGGTCATGTCACCCTCCACGCCGCATTCCGTCCGGCCCGTCGGGCCAGATTCGCGCTGCCGGCTCAGAGGTTCTCCAACTGTTGCGGTGCGTCAAGCCGCCAATGGGGATATTCGCCTCCCGATGGCCGCCGCGCGGCCGGTCGCGGCGGAGTGATCACCAGGGCTGGCGATCCTCCTCGTCGAGGGACGGCCGGCGCGGGCGCGGGCCTTGTCGCTTCGGCAACGCCAGCAACACCAGCACCAGCGGCGGCACTAGAAAGCACCACGCCGTCCAGTGGGACCAGTCGCGGTTCTTGATCCCGGCGAGCAATCCACCGGCGATGGCGGCGGCAATGGCCGAAAGGCCCCAGGCGACGATCCAGGTCACTCTCGCGCTCCTTCCAACGGGTGCCGCGCAGCCCGGTTAAGCTGCAAACGGGGCGAAATCAAGCATCGGCGGCGTCTCAGCCCTCAAGCCGTAAAATCGAGGCCGATGTCGAGCACCGGGGCGGAGTGGGTCAAGGCGCCGACCGAGATCAAGTCGACCCCGGTCTCGGCGATGGCGCGGACGGTGGCAAGCGTGACCCCGCCCGAGGCCTCGGTCAGCATCCGCCCGCCGACCAGCGCCACAGCCTCGGCGAGCATGGCCGGGGTCATGTTGTCGAGTAGCACGGCATCGACTCTTTGATGCATGAGCTCGGCGAGCTGCGCCAGACTGTCCACCTCGACTTCGATCCTGACCATGTGGCCGGCATGCGCGCGCGCCGCAGCGATCGCCGCGCCGATGCCACCCGCGGCGATGACGTGGTTGTCCTTGATCAGCACCGCATCGTAGAGCCCGAAGCGGTGGTTCATGCCGCCACCGCAGCGAACGGCATACTTTTCGAATGCCCTGAGACCCGGCGTCGTCTTGCGCGTGTCGACGATCGCCGCCTTGGTTCCGGCAATGGCGTCGGCGAATTGGCGCGTCAGCGTCGCCACGCCCGACAGCTGGCCGAGGAAGTTGAGCGCCACGCGCTCCGCGGTCAGCAGCGCGCGCGCGTTGCCGGCCAGGCGGCAGATATGACCACCGGCGGCGACGCGCGCCCCGTCGTCGGCGACGATCTCGATCGCGACCGCGGGGTCGAGCGCGCGGAACGCCGCCTCGGCCAGCGCCATGCCGGCGACCACGCCCGGCTTGCGCGCCGCGATCACGCCACGCGCGCGTGCCTCGGCCGCAATGGTGGCGTTGGTCGTGATGTCGCCGGCGAGACCGAGGTCCTCGTCGAGGGCATGACGGATCGCGGCTTCCACCAGCCCGCGCGGCAGCGCGCCCGCTCGCGGCTCGCTCACGGCATCGCCCTCGCGCCGGCGGCCGAGCCGACCGCGACGGCGGCGCGCGCCCGGCGCAGGGAGCCGGTGATGCGATCGACCTCGTCGAGCGTCAGGTGGCTGCGCTTCGCGAGCCGCTCCGAAGGCTTTGGGTGATCAGTGCGGAAGTGCCCACCCCGGCTCTCGCGGCGGACCAGCGCCGCGGCGGCGATGAAGCGGGCGGCGAGCGCCATGTTGGCGAGCACGGTGTCGCCCTTGGCGGCGCGCTCGATCTGGGCGAGCGCCAGGACGGCGGTTTCGAGACTAGTGGCGGAGCGTGCGACGCCGACGTGCTCGCTCATCAGCTTGCGGATGCGGGCGATCTCGTGCCGGCGCCGAACGGGATCGCTCACGCGCGCGCCCTCGACGCGGCGCAGCTCGGCCGAGCGTTCGTGGCACGCGTGCCGGGCCAGCGCGTCGATGTCGGCAGCGGCACGGGCGCCGAACACCACCGCCTCGAGCAGCGAGTTCGACGCCAGCCGGTTGGCGCCGTGCAGCCCGGTCGAGGCCACCTCGCCGACCGCCCACAGGCCCTCGACGGTAGTGCGTCCGCGCGTGTCGGTGGCGACGCCGCCCATGTGGTAGTGCGCGGCCGGTGCCACGGGCAGGAGGTCACGCTCGGGATCGAGGCCGGCGGCGCGTGCATGCGCATGGACGGTCGGGAACGCGCTCGCGAAGCGCTTGCCGATCGCCGTGCGGCAGTCGAGGAACGCGCCGCGACCGGCCGCGATCTCGCCGAACACCCCGCGCGCGACGATGTCACGCGGCGCCAGCTCGGCGGCGGGATCGATCCGGGTCATGAAGCGCTCGCCCCGGGCATTGACCAACGTCGCGCCTTCCCCGCGCAGCGCTTCGGTGGCGAGCGGAGCCGGGTCGACGCCGACGTCGAGCGCGGTCGGATGGAATTGCACGAACTCGGCGTCCGCGATCACCGCACCCGCACGTGCCGCGAACGCGATGGCCTCCCCGCGCGCGTAAGCCGGATTGGTGGTGACGGCGAAGAGCCCGCCGACACCGCCGGTCGCCAGCACGACGGCCGAGGCGGGCAGCAGCTCGTACGTTCCGTTGCCGCGCTCCGGCGAGCGGATCAGCCTGACGCCGGTCACCCGTCCCGCCGCGACGATCAAGTCCTCGGCCTCGTAGCCTTCGAGCACGCGGATCGAGGGGGTCTGGCGCACGGCCGCGATCAGCGCCTGCATGATCGCCGCGCCGGCGCGGTCACCGGAGACGCGCACCACGCGTTTCGCGGAATGGGCGGCCTCGCGCGAGAGCACGTAGTGGCCTTCGAGGTCGCGGTCGAACGGCACACCGTAGCCGAGGAGATCACGGATGCGGTCCGGCGCCTCAGCGGCGACGAGGCGGGCGATCACCTCGTCGACGATGCCGGCGCCGGCGGCGATGGTGTCGGCGGCGTGGGCCTCGGGCGTGTCGCCCTCGCCGACGGCGGCGGCGATGCCGCCCTGTGCCCAAACGCTCGATGCGCCCTGTCCGAGCGGCGCGGCGGCGATCACCGTCACCGGTCGCGGCGCGAGCTTCAGGGCCGTGAACAGGCCGGCGAGGCCGGCCCCAATGACGACGATGTCGCCCTCGCCAAGCACCGTGTCGGGTGAGCGGAAGCTCGCGATCAGCGTATCGCCGGCGTTGTCAGGCATTGGCTCTGCCCTTCGCTCTGCGGACCGGCGGCCCGCGCCGCCGCTCGCGATCCAAGGCTCAGCTGGTGAGGTTGACCATCCGCTCGACCGCCCGGCGCGCGCGCGCGGCCACGTCCGGGTCGACCGTCACCTCGTGGCGCATATAGAGAAGGCTCTCGTAGATCTTCTCCAGGCTGATACGCTTCATGTGTGGGCAGAGGTTGCACGGCCGGATGAACTCGACGTCGGGCGCCTCGGCGGCGACGTTCGATGACATCGAGCACTCGGTGACCAGCACGACCTTCTTCGGCCGCTTGGTCTTGACCCAGTCGATCATCGCCGCGGTCGAGCCAGTGAAGTCGGCCGCCTTGATGACGTCCGGCGGGCACTCGGGATGGGCGATGATGCGCGTCGCCGGGTCGGCGGCGCGGAACGCCTCCAGCTCCTCGGCGGTGAAGCGCTCGTGCACCTCGCAATGGCCCTTCCACGCGATGATCTCGACCTTGGTCTTGGTCTGCACGTACTTGGCGAGATACTCGTCCGGGATCAGCAGCACGCGCGGCGCGCCGAGGCTCTCGACCACCTTCACCGCGTTGGAGGAGGTGCAGCAGATGTCGCACTCGGCCTTCACCGCCGCGCTGGTGTTGACGTAGGTCACGATCGGCACGCCCGGATAGGCCGCGCGCAGCATGCGCACGTCATCGGCGGTGATCGAGGCGGCGAGCGAGCAGCCGGCCTCGAGGTCCGGAATCAGCACCGTCTTGTCGGGGTTCAACAGCTTGGAGGTCTCGGCCATGAAGTGGACGCCGGCCTGGACGATCACCTTGGCCTTGGTGCGCGCTGCCTCCTTGGCCAGCTGCAGGCTGTCGCCCTTGAAGTCGCCGACGCAATGGAAGATCTCGGGCGTCATGTAGTTGTGCGCCAGGATCACCGCGTCACGCTCCTTCTTGAGCGTATTGATGGCCTTGATCAGCGGGGCGTAGTGGACCCACTCCATCGGCGTGACGACGTGCTTCACGCGCTCGTAGAGCGGCTCCATCTCGCGCGCCAGCTCGGCCGTGAACGGGGGCAGCGCCGGGCGATTGCCATCCTGCCGGGCCTTGGGCGCGGAGCCGCGCGTGGGGCCCTGAGCCGGGATCGAACGGGCAGCGGCGGAAGCGGCCATACTTGATCCTCCTCGTCGCGGGCTTGCCATATGCTCCGATTGAGTATATGTAGAGCCCGAAAAGAGCCGGCTGAACGCCGGGTGCCACTCGGCGGGCACCTGAGCCCGCCCTCATTTACCCAACATAAGCGATACCGGCCCCGAGTTCCAGTGGCGCGGTGCCCTTGGCCTGGTCGGCTCGCTCGAAACAATAGACGCCGGGCTGGCCAGATCCAGCGTTGCTTGCTTCGTCGCTCACGCCCGCCCCGGCTTGACCCGCACGCCCGGTGATGGCCGCTCCAGCAGCACCTCGCGGCGGTAGCGGTAGAGCTTCGCCGGACGCCCGCCGGTGCGCGTCTTCACCTCTCCGGTCGGCTCGACGAGGCCGGCGCTCTCGACCAATCTGCGGAAGTTCTGCTTGTGCAGGTGCGGCCCGAGAATGGCCTCCACCGTCTTCTGCAATTCGTAGAGCGTGAACTCGGCCGGCATCAGCTCGAACACCACCGGACGATATTTGATCTTCGCACGAAGCCGGCTGATGGCAGTCGCGAGGATGCGGCGATGATCGAACCGCATCGGCGCGCCGAGTCGGGGCGCATCGTGCCAGAAGCGTGCGGCCTCGCGGCCGTCACGGCTCGCCTCCTCGACGAGGCCGGCCTCGTAGAGCAGCTCGTAGCGCTCGAGCACCTTCTCCTCGTCCCATGCCGCGCCGTCGAGACCGAAGCACACCCTGACGCGCTCCTCGCGCATCACCGGGCGTGCCGGCGCGGCATGCAGCTGTGGGCGCGCCGCCCACTCGCGGAGTCGCGGCACGATCTCGGCATCGAGGATCTCGGGCCGGCCCTTGCGCCAGTCCTCCCACGGGAAGAAGTGATACCAGCTGCGCCACGTGCCGCGTTGCAGCTCGCGGCCGGGCCCCGGCGAGGTGAGCGCCAGATAGCCGATCGAGACGATGTGCGGCGTGCGATCGCCCGGCTCGGCATGGCGGCCGCGGTCGCCGAACGTGTAGAGCTGCTCGACGTAGCCGAAATCGAGGCCGGTCTGCTCGTGCACCCAGCTTCTGAGGCCGATCTCGAGCGTGCGATGATCGAGCGGCGAGAACGGGCCGAACGGGAGCCCGTCGACGGCACCCGAGGCGTCCGCCTCGTCGCGAACGACGAGCACCACTGGCTCATCGGCCGCCACCGCTACGATTGCAGCGTTCAGTCCGATCGCGACGCCGGCATGCTCCTCGCGAGGACGCATACTCGTCGGCGGTGGCATGTCGCGCCGCGCGATGCGCGGGCGTCTCATGTGGGCCTCTGTGGTCATGAATCAGCTCCTCCAGCGTGAAGCCGAGCTACGGGTCGATCATGGCGTTTTTCGGAACAATTGTTGTGCTCGATGTCGGACCAAAGGCCTCGCAAGCGGCCGAACCCACTTGCGAATTCGTCATTGGCGGGCGCCGCGCGCGCAGCCTTCAGAGCGCGGCGGAAAGCGCGCGAAAGCGCGCCAGAAAGCGCATTTGTGCCGTCTCCGCCGCTTCCGCCGCGAGCCCGGCAAGCGCATCCGCGAGCGTGTTGGAAAGCCGCGCCGGTGGGGCCCCAAAAAATCTCAACGCCTCGTCCTCGGCGAAGCCGGCGAGCACGCGCGCCTCGAAAAAGGCGGCAATGCGATCGGACTCCTTGATCGCGCTGACGACCTCGGCCGGCAGCTCGGCCGGCAGGCCGAAGCGTGTGTGGATGGCGCCGAGCAGGCGCATCTCGAACGCCTTGTAGTCGAGCCCGATCGCGGTCTTGAACGGGCTGATGAGATCGCCGATCACGTACTCTGGTGCGTCGTGCAGCAGCGCCGCGAGCCGCCAGCGCGCATCCCATCCAGCGTTGAGATCGGCGGCGATGTCCTCGACGATCAGCACGTGCTGCGCGACCGAGAGCGCGTGCGCGCCGAGCGTCTGTCCGTTCCAGCGCGCGACGCGGGCGAGGCCGTGGGCGATGTCCTCGATGGCGATGTCGTCCGGCGACGGGGCGAGCAGATCGAGCCGGCGGCCCGACAGCATCCGCTGCCAGGCGCGCGGCGGCTCGCTGGTCGAGGCAGGTTCATCCGCTGGCGAGATGGACGATTTGGTCATCTCTCACTCAGAAGCGTGGAATGATTGCGGTGCGCTGGAGTTCGGCGCACGAGGCATGGCGATGGCAGCCGACGATATGGTCGTTGACCAGCCCCGAGGATTGCATGAGCGCGTAGACCGTCGTCGGCCCGACGAAGCGGAACCCCTCGCGCTTCAGCGCCTTCGAGATCGCCCGCGACAGCTCCGTCTCGGACGGCACCTCGGCCAGGCTGCGGCGCCGGTGGACAATCGGACCGTCGGGCAGAAAGCTCCACACGAGCCGCGCGAGACCGCCCTTTGCGGCCAGCGCCAGCATCGCCTCGGCATTGGCGATCGTCGCCTCGATCTTGGCGCGGTTGCGAACGATTCCCCGATCCTGCATCAGCCGCTCGACGTCGCGCGGTCCGAAGCGGGCGATGCGCGCTGGATCGAAGCCGGCGAACGCGCGGCGGAACGCCTCGCGCTTCCTCAGGATCGTCAGCCACGACAGCCCCGCCTGGAAGCCTTCGAGCACGATCTTCTCGTAGAGTTCGCGGTCGCCCGTCCGCGGCACGCCCCACTCCTCGTCGTGATAGCGCGCGTACTCCGGGTCGGCGATGCCGGGCCATGGGCAGCGCGTCGGGCCGACACTCTCAGGGGTGCTCATGTCGGGTCCTGCGGGCTCTCGCCCGCGACGGCTGCGCCGGGCGACGGCAGCGTGAAGGTCGCGAACGATGGGATCTCGATGCCGAGTGCCACTCCGGCGGCTTCCAGCGTCGCGCCCTTGGCCTGCATCTCGACCGCGCGGTCGAGGCGAAGGAGCGCAAGCCCGCGCGAGCCGTCGGTGGAGCCGAGCGTGCCGATCAGCGCCTCGCCCGCCCGGACCGCGGTGCCGGGCGCTGGCAGCGGCGCCGTGCCGACCACGATCACTACCCGCTTTCGCGTCGTGCCGCGGTGCTGCATGCGGCTCACCACCTCCTGGCCGACGTAGCAACCCTTCTTGAACGAGACGCCGGCCAGCTGGTCGTAGAGCGCCTCATGCGGATAGGTGTCGCCGAGCGCGAAGTCCTTGCCGGCCTCCGGCACGCCGAGCGCAATCCTGTGGGCGGCATACTCCTGCTGCGTCGCCGCCCGGCCGGCGGCGCCGATCAGCCAGTCGCCGCCCATCGCGACGAGACAGCGGTGGCCGAGGGCGGCAAGGCGCGGATCGGGAAACAGCAGCGCGTTCCTGGCATCGCATGCGGGTGGCGACCCGCCCCAGATCGCCGCCACGGTATAATGAGGTGAGACGTCGGCGATCTCGACCTTCGCGCGGAGCCTGTAGAGCGTGAGGCGTTGCGCCAGCTCGCGTGCCTTGTCGCGGGACGTATCCAGGCGAAAGCCGTCGGCGGCCTTCACGACAAAGAAGTCGAGCAGGATCTTGCCCTGCGGCGACAGCAGGCCGGCATGCAGTGCCGGTGCCGTGTCGAGATTGGCCATTTCGTTGGTGACCACCCGCTGCAGCAGCTTGCCGGCGTCCTCGCCGGTGACGGCGACGACGCCCCTGTCGGGGAGCAGCGCAATGCGGGTCTCGGTCATCTCTGCGCTCTGGCTTTTGTGGCTCGCCGGATTTAGGTATGCGTCTCGCGGCATGAAGGCAAGCGGGGCTGGGAGCGCATACGCATGAGCGGCAGGTACGATCTGGTCGTCAAGGGCGCGACCATCGTCAACCACGACGGGCGGGCCGAGCGCGACCTCGCCATCCGCGACGGGCGGATCGCGGCGATCGGCTGGATCGATGCGGGGGCTGCGGCGGAGGTGGTGGATGCCCGCGGTTTGCATGTGCTGCCCGGCGTGATCGACACCCAGGTGCATTTCCGCGAGCCGGGCCTCGAGCACAAGGAGGACCTGTCGACCGGCGCGCGCGGCGCGGTGGTGGGCGGCGTGACGGCCGTGTTCGAGATGCCGAACACCAATCCGCTGACGACCAGCGCCGAGACGCTCGCCGACAAGGTCCGCCGCGCGAATGGGCGCATGCACTGTGACTTCGCCTTCTTCGTCGGCGGCACGCGCGAGAACATCGACGACATCCCGCGCCTCGAGCGGCTCGAGGGCTCGGCCGGCATCAAGGTGTTCATGGGCTCCTCGACCGGCAACCTCCTGGTCGACGACGAGGCCTCGCTCGACCGGATTGTCGCCCGTATCTCGCGCCGCGCCTCGTTCCACGCCGAGGATGAGGCGCGCCTCAAGGCCCGTGTGGACTTGCGCGCGCCGGGTGACCCATCCACGCACCCGATCTGGCGCGACGAGGAGGCGGCGCTCATTGCGACCACCAGGCTGGTGCGGCTCGCCGAGCGGCACGGCAGGCGCGTGCACGTGCTGCACGTCTCGAGCGCGGCCGAGATGGCGTTCCTCGCCGAACACAAGGAGTGGGCGAGCGTCGAGGTGACGCCGCACCATCTGACTCTGGCCGGCCCCGAATGCTACGCCGAGCAGGGCACCTATGTGCAGATGAACCCGCCCGTGCGCGACGCCCGCCACCGCGATGCGCTGTGGGCGGCGCTGCAATCGGGCGTGGTCGACATCCTCGGCTCGGACCACGCGCCGCACACGCGCGAGGAGAAGGATCACCCCTATCCCGGCTCGCACTCCGGCATGACCGGCGTGCAGACGCTGGTGCCGATCATGCTCGATCATGTCAACGCGGGGCGCTTGACGCTCGAGCGCTTCGTCGATCTGACCAGCGCCGGCCCGCAGCGCCTGTTCGGCATCCGCGGCAAGGGCCGGATCGCGGTCGGCTATGATGCCGATCTCACGATCGTCGATCTCGCGCGCGAGGAGACGATCACCAACGAGTGGATCGAGAGCCGCGCCGGCTGGACACCCTACCATGGCGTCACCGTGAAGGGCTGGCCGGTCGGCACATTCGTGCGCGGCAGACGGGTCATGTGGCAGGGCGAGATTCTCGGCGCCGCCGAGGGTCGCCCAGTGCGCTTCTACGAGGGCGCGTGAGGCCCGACGGCGTTGACATCGGTCAAGCGGCGGCCACACGACGAGTGTGATGGTTGCCGACGCGAGGCTCAGGGGGGCGGATGTCGAAGTGGCATTGGATCATGGCCGTCGCCATCGCGGTGGCGCTGGCGCTCGGCGGCAGCTACCTCGTGCGCAATCGGCCGATCAGTGTCCGAGTCGTGAGCCTCGAGTACAATGTGCCAGTGCGCGTGTTCGGCCTCGGTACGATCGAGGCGCGCGTGCTTTCGCGGATCGGCTTCGAGGTCGGTGCGACGCTGACGGAGCTCAACGCCGATCATGGCGATGCGGTCAAGGCGGGAGCCGTGCTGTCTCGGCTCGCTAGCGCTACGCAGGTCGGCCGGGTCGAGAAGGCGCGCGCCGGGGTGCTGTCTGCGGAGGTCAATCTCAAGAAGGCGGAATCCAACGTCGAGAAGGGGCGCGCGGTGCTGGCGCAGCGCCAGGAGGCCAACAAGCGCAAGCAGGCCCTGGTCGGCCGCAGCGTCGTTTCCGAGCAGTCGGCCGAGGAGGCACAGCGCGACGAGGACGTCGCCCGTGCCGAGCTTGCTGTCGCCGCGAGTGAGGTGGAGGTGGCGCGGGCAGGGGTGGCAGACGCACGCGCGTCGTTGGCGATCGAGGAGACGGCGCTCGCCAACCACGAGCTGCGCGCACCATATGACGGGATCGTGATCGAGCGTCACCGCGAGCTCGGCTCGGTGGTCAAGGCCGGCGACCCCATCTACACCCTCGTCGATCCCAAGTCGGTCTGGGGACTCTTCTATGTCGACGAATCGCGCGCCGGCCCAATCACGGAGGGACAGCGCGCGGAGGTGCGCATGCGCTCGCGACCGCGCGAGACGTTCACCGGCCAGGTGGCACGCATCGGCCTCGAGAGCGACCGCGTGACCGAGGAGCGGCGCGTCTACGTCAAGGGCGACAGCCCGCCGCCGCGGGTGTTCCTCGGCGAGCAGGTCGAGGCCTGGATCACGGTCGCAACCCTCGACGAGGCGCTGCTCGTACCGGAATCCGCGGCGCAGGCCTTCGACGGCCGCACCGCGCGAGTGTGGACGGTCGAGGGCGGCCGGCTGGCGCAACGCACCGTCGAGATCCGCCATCGTACCGACGATGCCCGGCTGGAGATCGTCGGCGGCCTGCCCAAGGGTGCCGAGGTGGCAGCCGTCACTGGTGCCGGCTTCCGCGAGGGCCGCCGCGCGCGCATTGTGCGGGAGGCAGGCCAATGAACCTCGCCTATCGAGATGTGCGCCACAACCTGTTTCGCTTTCTGCTCACCTGCCTCGGTCTCGGCCTGCTGCTCGGCGTGGTGCTCGGCATGATCGGCATTTATCGCGGCATCGTTGTCGACGCGCTGACGGTGGTGCGGACCCAGGCCGCCGACCTGTGGGTGGTCGAAGCGGGAACTCTCGGGCCCTTCGCCGAGGCCTCGCGCATTCCCGGCGACACGCGCGAGGCCGTTCAGCGCCTCGCCGGTGTTGCTGCTGCCGGCTCGGTGACCTTTCAGACCATCGAGGCGCGGCACGGCGGCGCCAAGGTGCGTCTCTACGTGATCGGCTTCGAGCCGACGCGGCCGGGCGGGCCGCGCACGATCTCCGCCGGCCGGGCAATCGGGCGCAGCCACTACGAGATGATCGCCGACCGCCGCTCCGGCCTCGTGCTCGGCGATCGCATCGACCTCGGGCGGCACACGTTCGAGGTCGTCGGCCTGACCGAGGAGCAGGTCGCCTCGGGCGGTGATCCGGTCGTCTTCATCACCCTGCTCGACTCGCAGCGGCTCCAGTTCGATCTCGCCCCACCGGCAGCCCGGGTACAGGTTGCGCGGGGCGCCGCCGGTGCCAGCCGCGACACGGTCAACGCCGTGATCGCGCAGGTGACCGAAGGCGCGGCACCCGAGGCAGTTGCCGACGCGGTGCGCCGCTGGAAGCATCTCGCCGCCATGACCCAAGCCGAGCAGGAGGCGACGCTCACCCAGTCGGTCGTCGATCGCGCGCGGCGTCAGATCGGGCTCTTCATGTCGATCCTGCTGGTGGTCTCGGCCGTCATCATCGCTCTCATCGTCTACACGATGACGATGGAGAAGCTGAAACAGATCGCGACCTTGAAGCTGATCGGTGCGCCCGACAGGACGATCGTCGGCATGATCGTCCAGCAGGCGCTGGCGCTCGGCATGATCGGCTTTACCTCGGGAGCCGCACTGATCCTGCTGGTCAAGGATTTCTTTCCGCGCCGCGTCGTGCTGGAGCCGGAGAACGTGCTGATCCTCGGCGGCATCGTGTTCGTGGTCTGCATCCTGGCGAGCGGGCTCGGCGTGCGCGCCGCGCTCAGGGTCGATCCCGCCACCGCGCTCGGGAGCTGAGCATGGCGGATAGCGTGTCTCGGCCGCCTCTCGTCAGCGTCCACGGCGTGTACAAGCATTTTGGCGAGGGCGAGACGCGGGTCGACGCGTTGAAGGACGTCACCTTGGATGTGCACCCGCGCGAGGTGGTGGCACTGCTTGGCCCTTCGGGTTCAGGCAAGACGACGCTGCTCAACGTCATCGGCTGCATCATCGATCCTTCGCAGGGGTGGATGGCGCTCGACGGCGAGGTGGTGTTTGACGGCCGCTGGCTGCGATCTGACCTCAGGCGCCTCAGGTTGGAGAAGATCGGCTTCATCTTCCAGTTCCACAATCTGCTGCCGTTTCTCGACGCCGCTGACAACGTCGCCGTCGCCATGCAGCTCGCAGGCGTCGACGCTGCCGAGCAGCGCCGCCGCGCGATCGAGCTTCTGGACTACCTCGAGGTCGGTCATCGCAAGCACGCGATGCCGGCCAAGCTTTCGGGCGGCGAGGCGCAGCGGGTGGCGATCGCGCGCGCGCTCGCCAACCGGCCGCGCATCATCCTTGCCGACGAGCCGACCGCTGCACTCGATTCCAAGCGTGCGGGGATCGTGATGGACCTGCTTCGCAAGCTCGCCGCCGAGCAGGACGCGGCAATCATCGCCGTCACTCACGACGAGAAGATTTTCGACCGCTTCGATCGCATCTACCAGCTCCGCGACGGCCGCCTCGACGGCGCGGCGTCGAGCTGAAGCCTGGAGAGGCCGGCCGTGATCTGCGGCGATGGACCCGATCTCACCCGCGCGGCTTCGACCCACCGAGCCCGCCCGGCAGCGGTGCCAGCGTGCCGCGCGACACGGCGTTCGAGCCGACCACGCGGGGCAGCACCTTCACCGTCGTGCCGACGCTGGCGAGGCTGGCCAGATGCACGACGTGCTGGTTCATCATCCGGAAGCAGCCCGACGAGGCCGCTTGGCCGATCGTCTTCGGGTCGTTGGTGCCGTGGATGCGGTAGAGCGTGTTGCCGAGATAGATCGCCATCGCGCCCAACGGATTGCGAATACCGCCAGTCATCTTCTCGGGCAGCTTCGGGTCGCGCTCGCGCATCTCCTTCGGCGGATGCCAGTCGGGCCACTCAGCGATGCGCGAGATCTGTTCCGAGCCGGTCCAGGTGAAGCCCTCGCGGCCAACCGAGATCGGATACTCGAACGCCTGCTTGGCATTGACGGTGAAGTAGAGGCGGCGGGCCTCGGTGTCGATCAGCACCGTCCCGGCCGGCTCCGTATTGGCGAACGCGACCAGTGGCGGCGCCTCGGGATCGATCACCGGGCGCGGTCCGCCGTCGAGCAGCGCGGGGAACGCCGGTCGCTCGTAGGGCCAATAGTAGTCGTCCTCCTCCTCGGGCGGAGCGCGATAGTTGGGCGGCGTGTAGCTGTAGGGGGAGAAGTAGCCGCCGCCACCGCGGCGCTTGGGCTTGGTGCCCTGCCAGCCGTGGCCATAGTCGTTCCAGCCGCCCCACGGCGAGAGGTCCTGGGCGGCGGCAGGGGTGGCGAAGGCGAGCACCGCGGAGGCGGCGAGGAGGGCGGATACGCGAACCATGACGGGGCTCCTGGCTGCACGCGAGCATGCCGGCCCCCATCCGGACATGCACGCTCCCCTTGTTTAGCTGGTGAATGCGGCGAAAGACAACAAGACGGAATTGTCGAAATAATCGGCCGACACCAACGGCCGGCCCGCGCGCACGGATTGTGCTCGCGATGGCCACATGCAACCCGACAGTGTTAGCCCCATGAGCGAAAATTTCGACGTGCGCCGCCGCTGGCCGCGCGCAAGCATATAAAATGCCGGCGCGCAGGATGACGCCGGCAACAGGCCGAGACTTTCGCGCGACGGCATTACGGCCCGAGCGCGACCAGCTTCCAGTCGAAGCCGCGGAAGGCGAGCTCGGCGGTCAGGTCGGAGCCTGCCGATGCGGCATCGCGGGCGAGGCCGACAGAGATCGACAGCGGTCCCTTCGGTGCAATTCGACGCAGATTGGCGAAGCCGATTGCGCGTGCGGGTGGCGGAGCGGACGTCGACCTTGAAGGTGAGGTCGCCGCCGACGGGGCCGCAACACGCCGGCCCTGCTGCTTGGCCTCCGCCTCCTCGGCCGATAGCGTGCGCACCGGACTTCCGGTCTGGCGCGCTTGGGCGGCGGTGCGCTCGGCGCGCTGCTCCGCCTCGCCAGCCGATAGCGTGCGCACGGGGCTGGCGGCCGGCGCCTGTTGCTGGCGCCGCGCGGTCTTTTGCTCGGCCTCCGCCTCGGAAAGAGTCCGGAACGGGCTCGCCGGCCTGTCGCCGGGTGCGGTCACCGCGCCCGCCTTGCTCCTCCCATCGGCCACGGTCGCGGACGGCACCAGCAGCCCAGCCGGTGCCGCGCGCACGATGCCGGCGACGATCTCGGAAAGTGCTGCCGACGGCTCCTGCGCGCGCGCAAATAGGTCGAGCAGTGCGGCCGGGCGGGCCAGCGCCGCCCGCGCTCGCTCCCGGCGCTCGGGATCGATCGCATCTGCGGGCACCGCCAGAGGCGCGAGGCCGGCGGCGACGCTCGCGAGGTCCACCTTGCGGGCCAGCAGGTCGCCGTCGCCGCGCTCGAACGCGAGTTGAAGTTGGTAAAGGCTCAGCGCCGGCCAGACGCCATAGAAAGCCGCCGCGAGCACCACCAGCAGAATGGCAACGCGCCTCATGCTCCGCACCTGGACGACGGCCCGCCGCGAGGGGCGGCAGAGAATCGGTTTCCACCCTTTGCTATCGCGTTCCGCGCCGCCCGTCACCGATGCGTGACAAAAAGGAACGCAGGCCGAGCCTCAGTCCGCCGGCCCCGACCGTGTCTCGCAGTGCCGGCGATCTACTTCTTGCCGGCAGCGCAGGCCGAGAGTGCTTTGTCACGCTCCTGCGCCGATCGCTTCCACGCGTCCGGCGGCATCCTGTTGCACCAAGCGACGTGCGCCTTGAGGTCGGAGTGCCACTCGGCGCCCTTGAAGCCGCACTTGAGCCGCTCGTTCTCCTGCTGCTGCTTCAGCGCCGTCGTGCCGTACCACTGGCAATTGGATTGGGCCGCCGCGCCCGTGGCCGCCGCCAGGCTCCAGCCGGCAGCCACCACGGCCAGCACTGCGGCGCCGGTGCGGATCGATCTCATGGCAAGCTTCCCTCGCTCGTTCTCGCCGGGAGCATGCCTCGATGCCCCGGATCTCGCCGTCGAACCTATCCGTCCGCTCCTGAACCCGGACTGAATGCGCCCCGGCGCCCCCGTTCACGATGACCGAACGGCGCCCGGCGTCAAGGTTTTCCCGTGGCGATGCAACAATGCCGGGGCGAAGGGGGGCAGAATCGCCTACGGTCCGCCCGACGGCAGAGCAATCGCATCCGGCACGACCGGTCCCCTCTCCCCACAAGCGGGGAGTGGGGACGCCTCGGCCAGGCGCGGATTGCCCGGCCGTGGACGGGGCGGGGGACCATGACGCTGGCGGCGGAGAAACGCGAAACCGGCGGCACCGGCCTCGGGCAGGCGCACGCCGTGCTCGAGGAGGTGTTCGGCTACAAGAGCTTTCGGCTCGAGCAGGAGGGCACCATCGCCGCCCTGCTGGCGGGCCGCGACGCGCTGGCGCTGATGCCGACCGGCGGCGGCAAGTCGCTCTGCTACCAGATCCCGGCGCTGATCCGGCCCGGCACCGGCGTCGTCGTCTCGCCGCTGATCGCGCTGATGCAGGATCAGGTCGATGCGCTCGCCGATCTCGGCGTCCGCGCCCGCTTCCTGAACTCCTCGCAGACCTTCGCCGAGCAGCAGGCGGTGGAAGGGGCGCTGGCGAGGGGTGAGCTCGATCTCGTCTACGTGGCCCCCGAGCGCCTGTTGCAGGACCGCACGCTCGCCCTCCTCGGTCGCTCGAAAATCGCCCTCTTCGCTATCGACGAGGCGCACTGCGTCTCGCAGTGGGGCCACGACTTTCGCCCCGAGTACCGTCAGCTGAAAGTGCTCGCCGAGCGATTCCCAGGCGTGCCGCGCATCGCGCTGACCGCCACCGCCGACGAGCGCACGCGCCAGGAGATCGTCACCGAGCTGGCACTCGAGGGCGCCGCCACCTTCATCGCCTCCTTCGACCGGCCCAACATCCGCTACACCATCGCCGAGATGGGCTCGATGAGCGCGCGCGAGCGGCTGTGGCAGTTCATCGAGGCCGAGCACTCGACGGATGCGGGCATCGTCTATTGCCTGTCGCGGCGCGCGGTCGAGGAGACCGCGGCGTGGCTTTCCGCGAAGGGCCGCCGCGCGCTCGCCTACCACGCCGGGCTCGAGCCGCACATCCGCCGCGCCGCCCAGCAGGCGTTCCTCGCCGAGGACGGGCTGATCATCGTCGCCACCATCGCCTTCGGCATGGGCATCGACAAGCCGGACGTGCGCTTCGTCGCTCACCTCAATCTGCCGAAGTCGATCGAGGCCTACTACCAGGAGACCGGGCGCGCTGGCCGCGACGGCGAGCCGGCCGACGCCTGGCTGGCCTACGGCCTCAGCGACGTGATCCAGCTGCGCCAATGGATCGCCCAGTCGGACGGCAGCGACGCCTTCAAGCAGGTCTCCCGCGGCAAGCTCGACGCGCTGATCGGGCTCGCCGAGATGGCCGGCTGCCGCCGCCAGGCGCTGCTCGCCTACTTCGGCGAGCGCCTCGCCGAGCCCTGCGGCAACTGCGACAACTGCCTCGCGCCGCCCGAGACCGCCGACGGCACGGTCGCCGCGCAAAAGGCCTTGTCCGCCGTCTACCGCACCGGCCAGCGGTTCGGCGCCGGCCACGTCATCGACGTACTGACCGGCAAGGCGGGCGAGCGCGTGGTCGCCAACAGCCACGATCGTCTCAGCGTATTCGGCATCGGCAGCGAGCTCGACGCCGCCGGTTGGCGTTCGCTGTTCCGCCAACTGGTTGCGGCCGGGTACCTCGCCGGCGACGACGAGGGCCACGGCACGCTGCTGCTGACCGAGAAGGCGCGTCCGCTGTTGAAGGGTGAGGCCCGCTTCCTGATGCGGCGCGCCGCCAAGCCGGCCAAGCGCGAGAAGGCGCGCGGCGCCAAAAGCGGGGCGACGACCTCGAAGCCCGGCGACGAGGCGCTGTTCGCGGCGCTCCGCACGCGGCGTCTCGAGCTGGCCCGCGAGGCCAAGTTGCCGCCCTACGTCGTCTGCCACGACCGCACGCTGGTCGAGCTGGCCGAGAAGCGCCCGGCGAGCGAGGCGGCGCTGCACGACATCATCGGTCTCGGCGCCAGCAAGATAAAGCGCTACGGCGCCGCGTTCCTCGCCGTGATCGCCGGATTCGAGCGGCACCCCGCGCTCGACAGCCGCCTGCCGGCGACGGTCAACGAGACGCTCAGGTTGCACCTCGCTGGCAACGACGCGGACGCGATCGCCGCCGCGCGCGGCCTCGACGTGGAGACGGTGTGGAGCCACTTCGCCGCCGCGATCGAGGCCGGCGTCGTCGCCGCCGACGCGGTGCTCGGTCTCGACGCCGCGGAGATCGACGAGATCCACGCCGCGTTCGAGCGGTGTGCGACGCTGGAAACCGGCAAGCTCGGCCCCGCCCACAAGGCGCTCGACGGCCGCTACGGCTATGGCGTACTCAAATGCGTGCTGACGGAGCTGGGGTAGGGGGTGCGGTTCGAGTCATTGCGTGTCGCGCGCATGGGCTCACCGGCTTGGAATGAATGAGCGGAAGCCCCGCCCCCTTCACTCCCCCTGATCCGCGCGCATGACGCGGAAGTAGTGGTCGGCGTGCTGGTAGAAGTTCTCCGCCTCGATCGTGTTGCCGGCACTGGCGGCGTCGCGGGCCAGTGCCAGGTAGCGCTCGTAGCTCGCACGCGCCGAAATGCCGCCGCGTGAGGTGGTGGTCTTGTTGCGCCGGTAATGCGGCCGGCCGTCGTGGCGGCCGATCGCGCGCGATCCGGTTTGTGGGGGTCTCGCCATAGCCCCTCCCTGTGCTCGAGTGGGTTGGCCGGTGTGGCCGGGCGCGATTTTGGCGGATCGAGTGTCCGTATAGCGCCGTTGGTCGGCCGGTCCCCGGCCGCAAAGTCGACGGGCCGCCGCCGGCTTGCAGCCGTGGCGGCCCTGTCTCGGCGTCGCCCGCTCGCCACGTCGTGGGGGCTGGCGACATCTTGTCGAAACGCGTCAGCGACGCGTCGGCCTCAAGCGGCCTGGATGTTGGCGACCGCGGTCTTGCCGGAGCGGCGATCGACCTCGGTGTCAAATGAGACCTTCTGGCCCTCGTGCAGGCCGCGCAGGCCGGCGCGCTCGAGCGCGGTCGCGTGCACGAACACGTCCTTGCCGCCGTTGTCCGGCTGGATGAAGCCGTAGCCCTTCTGATCGTTGTAGAACTTGACGGTACCCTTTTCCATCGCACGTCCTTTAGCTGTGATGAGCGTATGCTCGCCGACCAGCACATCGCGCGAAGGCGATCGGCTGGCCTCTGATGTCGATTTTTGGAGGGTTCTGAACGCGCGCCCGGCACAATAGCCGAGATGTTGCGGCCCTGTCGTCCGGCCAAAGTCGATGCCCCTAAATAGGCGATGCGCGCGCGCTTTGCAAGGACGCTGCGCGATCGGCATGCAGAATGCTGCGTGAGCCCGCCCGCGCGCCCCGAGACTCCGGCAGCATTCAGTCGACAAGCCCGGCCGCGGGGCGCATAGTGTATTACCATCGGCCGAGCGCAGCAGGCGTCGGTGGCTGAGAGACATTTCGCGCTCCCGCCTGATGCGAAGGAGCCGCCAATGTCACCGTTCATCAAAGCACCGGACGGATTCAGCAGCGAGGCCCTCGATCTACTCGATGGCGCAATGAACGACTTGTGGACGCGTGCGCTCGCACTGCAGATCGCAGCCGCTCGCGAGGCTGCCGGCGGGTTGGCGATCGCGACCGACACCGTCGCGCATGCGCTCGCCGTGCCGAAGGCCAAGCGCCAGCGTGGCACGCCGAGGCGCCCACCGCTCTGACCCGAGACGTGCGTTACTCGAATGGCCTGCCGCGACGGGCCGCCGAGCGCCAGCGCCCCGAGCCCTCGCCGCGCCATCCAGTGAGAAAGGGCAGCATGGCACAGCACCGCTTCAGAATTGGCCAGCGCGTCAGCTATACGCCAGGCAAGCTGACGATGTCGACGACGTCGAGCGAGTTCAAGATCATCCGCCAGCTTCCTGCGGAATCAGGGGAATGCATGTACCGCATCAAGTCCGAGCGCGAGCCGTTCGAGCGCGTCGCGCGGGAGAGTGAGATTTCGCCGCGCGCGTAGGCCGCCATGTGCGGCGAAGCACAGTCGTCGTCTATACTGCGGGCGGAGGGAGTGCCCTCCGAGTTCAGCGACGGCCGAACTTTGGCGCCCTGCGCCGAGGAATTACCGCTTGCCCTGCCTCGCGCGCGGCCAGCTCGGCACGCCGGTCGGCGGCAGCCTGAAACATCGACTTTTCCGCCGGCCTCTCGGCGGCGACCTTGGGACGCCAGTAATGGCTCCACGTTCGATAGCCAAAGAAACCGGCGCCCAGCAGCGCCACACCGCCCAGGATCGACTGCACGTCTCGATACTCCGGCAGCCTCGATCCCCAAGTGCTACGTGGGGCGAGCGTTGCTGCGACTGGCTCGCTCGTCCACAAAGCGCTTCAAACATTAACAAATCAGGCGTGTCTTACTCGCGCTCTCGCTGGCCCTTACGGCCGAGTTGCTTCAATGCCGCCACCTCGCGCGCCCAGTCCTTGAACGGCCGCGCCGGCGTGCCGCCCATCCGCGCACCGGGGGGTACGTCGTCCTTGACGTGCGCCATGCCGGCGATTTGCGCGCCGCTGCCGACCTTGACGTGGCCGATGACGCCGGAGTGCGCGCCCATGACCACCAGGTCACCAAGCACTGCGGAGCCGGCGACACCGCTCTGGGCGACGATGATGCAGTGGCGTCCGATGATCACGTTGTGGGCGATCTGCACGAGGTTGTCGATCTTGGTGCCCGTGCCGATGATCGTGTCGGCAAGCGAGCCGCGATCGACCGTGGTGTTGGCGCCGATCTCGACGTCGTCGCCGATCAGCACGCGGCCGATCTGCGGCACCTTCTCGTGCCCTTTGGCGCTCATGGCGAAGCCGAAGCCGTCCTGTCCGATGCGCGCCCCGGCGTGGATGACGACGCCATTGCCGGCGATCGCATGCGTGATCGACGCACCGGGGCCAATATAGCAGTCCGAGCCGAGCACGACGCGGTAGCCGACGACGGCTCCGGCAGCGATCGTCGAGCCGGGCCCGATCTCCGCCTCGCGACCGACGACCGCGCCGGGCTCGATGGTCACGCCCTCGGCGACCCGCGCGCTCGGGTGGACGAGGCCGGCTTGCCGGTCGGCCGCGCTCTGCGAGGCCTTGCTGCGGAGTGCATCGGCATAGAACAGCGACATTGCGCGCGCGAACGTGCGATAGGGCGTAGTGCTGGTCAGCGCCGCGGTCGCATGCGGCATGCGGGCGGCATCGCCGGCGGCCAGGATGCAGGCCCCGGCCTTGGTCGCCTCGAGCTGCGCGACGTACTTGCGGTTCTCGAAAAAGGTGAGGTGTCGGGCGTCGGCGCTCTGCAGCGGGCGCACATCCTCGATCATCCGGGCTCCGTCGTCGGCGCAGACGAGCCCGGCGCCGATCGCCTCGGCGACGGCGGCCAGTGGAAACGGCCCCGCCCTCAGGAAGAAACCCGGATGCTGCATGGCTTGCTCCAATACCGGACGCAAGCGTCCGAGTGTCCTCGCCGGTCAGGGGTGCGTCGGGGGGACTGTACTCGACTTCGGGTAGTGGCGTCCCGCGGCTTCGAGCGGCATCTGGCGGGACGGGGAGGCAAGCGGTGCACAGGGTGAACGAGCGCGCGGCCGCATCACTTCTGGCGATGAAGCGGGTAAGCGGCGCTGTCGTAGAATGCCCGGATGGCGGCGGCGCCATAGCGCTCGTCCCCGCTTTCCAGCACTGCGCCGACAAGCATCGCGGCAGGTAGCTCCTCGATCGCGAAGCGGACTGCATCGGCACTGGAATCGAACCGATGATAGGTCATCGGACGCCGGCTCGCACCGCGGCTCTTGCTCGCGAACAGCTCCGCCGGAGCCGAGAAATCGAATTTGTCCATTCGCTGGATATCGGTACGCGGCGGCCGAACAGCAAGGTTGAAGCCGAAATCTCGAAGGGGCGACGCTCGCAGGCCGCCCTTTCGTCTTTCGCGGCCGATGTCGTCGGCTGGGGCCAGACCCGCAGGGTCAGGCACCGTCGACGCTAGGTCATGTCCATGCCGCCATGCGAAGTCGGGCTTGCCCGATTTTGCCAACAAAAAAGCATGGGCGGCGGGGCCACCCATGCCTTGATTTCGTCAGCGTGAACGAGCGATCACATCATGTCCATGCCGCCCATTCCGCCCATGCCACCGCCGCCGCCATGGCTGTGGCCGGCGTCCTTCTTCGGCGCCTCGGCGACCGCGGCCTCGGTGGTGATCATCAGGCCGGCGATCGAGGCGGCGTCCTGCAGCGCGGTGCGCACGACCTTGGCCGGGTCGATGATGCCCTTCTCGATCATGTCGCCGTACTCGTCCGCTTGCGCGTCGTAGCCGAAGGTCTGGCTCTTCGAGTCCAGCACCTTGCCGACCACGATCGAGCCCTCGACGCCGGCGTTCTCGGCGATCTGGCGGATCGGCGACTGCAGCGCCTTCTTGACGATGGCGATGCCGGCCTCCTGGTCGTCGTTCTCACCCTTGACGCTGATCGCCTGGGTGGCCTTCAGCAGCATCACGCCGCCGCCCGGCACCACGCCCTCCTCGACCGCGGCGCGGGTCGCATTGAGCGCGTCGTCGACGCGATCCTTGCGCTCCTTCACCTCGACCTCGGTGGCGCCGCCGACCTTGATCACCGCGACGCCGCCAGCGAGCTTCGCCAGCCGCTCCTGCAGCTTCTCGCGGTCGTAGTCGGAGGTGGTCTCCTCGATCTGCGCCTTGATCTGCGAGACGCGGGCCTCGATGTCCTTCTTCTTGCCGGCGCCGTCGACGATCGTCGTGTCGTCCTTGGTGATGCGCACGCGCTTCGCCTTGCCGAGCATCGCGAGCGTCACGTTCTCGAGCTTGATGCCGAGGTCCTCGCTGATGGTCTGGCCGTTGGTCAGCACCGCGATGTCCTCGAGCATCGCCTTGCGGCGATCGCCGAAGCCCGGCGCCTTGACGGCCGCAACCTTGAGCCCGCCGCGCAGCTTGTTGACGACCAGCGTCGCCAGCGCCTCGCCCTCGATGTCCTCGGCGATGATGAGGAGCGGCTTGCCGGTCTGCACGACGGACTCGAGCACCGGGAGCAGCGGCTGCAGGCCGGAGAGCTTCTTCTCGTGGATCAGGATGAAGGGCTCGTCGAGCTCGGCGACCATCTTCTCGGCGTTGGTGATGAAGTACGGCGAGAGGTAGCCGCGGTCGAACTGCATGCCCTCGACGACGTCGAGCTCGGTGTCGAGGCTCTTGGCCTCCTCGACCGTGATCACGCCCTCGTTGCCGACTTTCTGCATGGCGTCGGCGATCATCTTGCCGATCGCCGTCTCGCCGTTGGCGGAGATGGTGCCGACCTGGGCGATCTCGCCGGAGTTCTTCACCTTCTTGGCGCGCTTACCGATCTCCTCGACGACCTGCGTGACGGCCTTGTCGATGCCGCGCTTCAGGTCCATCGGGTTCATGCCGGCGGCGACCGACTTCAAGCCCTCGCGGACGATCGCCTGGGCGAGCACGGTCGCGGTCGTGGTGCCGTCACCGGCGACGTCGTTGGTCTTGGACGCCACCTCGCGCACCATCTGCGCGCCCATGTTCTCGAACTTGTCCTCGAGCTCGATCTCCTTGGCGACGGTGACGCCGTCCTTGGTCGTGCGGGGCGCGCCGAACGACTTGTCGATGATGACGTTGCGGCCCTTGGGGCCGAGCGTCACCTTGACGGCGTTGGCGAGAATGTCGACGCCGCGCAGCATCTTCTCGCGGGCCTCGGTGGAAAAGCGAACGTCTTTGGCAGCCATGGGGTCTAGTTCCTTTCGTCGGCGTTGCGGCGGTCGCGCTCGGCGCGCCGTCGTGCGTACCTGGTGATGAGGGCCACGATGCCGATCCCGACGGCGAACAGCAGGGCGACCTGCCAAACCTCGGTGATCAGCGGCCGGGCCGGAAACATCGCTGGCGGCTCCTTACTTTTCGAGCACGCCCATCACGTCGCTCTCCTTCATGATCAACAGCTCCTGGCCGTCGATCTTGACCTCGGTGCCCGACCATTTGCCGAACAGCACCCGGTCGCCCTTCTTGATGTCGAGGGGAACCAGCTTGCCGGTCTCGTCGCGGGCACCCGGCCCAACGGCGATGACCTCGCCCTGCTGCGGCTTCTCGGCGGCAGTGTCGGGAATGATGATGCCGCCGGCGGTCTTGGTCTCGCTGTCGACGCGCTTGACGACCACGCGGTCGTGTAGAGGACGGAACTTCATGGGAAAATTGGCTCCGGGATCAGAGGCGCGGGCGACGCCCGGCCGATGCTCGTTGGACTGTGGATCGCCCGTTAGCACTCAAAATTGACGAGTGCTAGCAGGGCTGCGGGTAGATAGGTTGGCGGCCGTCCAGGTGTCAAGGGTCGGTATGCGGGCCGCCTCTGTCGCCGGTCCGTCGATTTTGACGGCGATCAAGGGCAGGGCGGGCGTGAGCCGTCATCGTAGGTTCGCATTTTGTTTTTGCTCGGCTAGCCCGCCCGTCGCGGATCGGCAAGCGGAGGGGAGTGTGCGCATGGTCAAGGCAACCGATGTCAATGCCGGGCCGCCGGCGACCAACGGCCAGGGTGCGACGCCCGCGGGCCAAGCGGACGGAGCCAATCCGGCGATCCGTCCCGAGGCGCCAGCGGCGTCCGTCGACACCGGCGCCATGAAACGTCACAAGCTCGGCGAGCTGCGCCACAGCCCGGATGCCATCCGCCACGCCTTCGAGACCGGCGAGTACCCCTATTCGACCAAGCTATCCAATCGCGACTACCTGGAGCGCATGGAGCGCCTGCAGGCCGAGCTGCTGAAGGCGCAAAACTGGGTCAAGGCGGCCGGAGAGCGCATTGTCGTCCTGTTCGAGGGCCGCGACGCGGCCGGCAAGGGTGGCACCATCAAGCGTTTCATGGAGCACCTGAACCCGCGCGGCGCGCGTGTGGTGGCGCTCGAGAAGCCGACCGACCGCGAAAGGACCCAGTGGTACTTCCAGCGCTACATCGAGCACCTGCCGGCGGCGGGCGAGATGGTGTTCTTCGACCGCTCCTGGTACAACCGCGCCGGCGTCGAGCGCGTGATGGGCTTTTGCACCGCCAACGACTACCTCGAGTTCATGCGCCAGTGCCCCGAGCTCGAGCGCATGCTCGTGCGCTCCGGCATCCGCCTCTACAAGTATTGGTTCTCGGTCACCCAGGAGGAGCAGCGCCGCCGCTTCAAGGCGCGCGAGACCGATCCGCTGAAGCAGTGGAAGCTGTCGCCGATCGACCGCGCCTCGCTCGACAAGTGGGACGACTATACCGAGGCCAAGGAGGCGATGTTCTTCTACACCGACACCGCCGACGCGCCCTGGATCATCGTCAAGTCGGACTGCAAGAAGCGCGCGCGGCTGAACAGCATGGAGCATTTCCTTTCCACGCTCGATTATCCGAACAAGGACCGCCGGGTGGTGAACGGGCCCGATCCGCTGCTCGTCGGCTCCAGCGCCCACGTCATCGGCCGCGACCAGCACATCCTCGGCAAGGTCCAGCATCCCGAGAAGCGCCGCTCGCATCAGAAATAGCGTGCGAGCCGGTGGTGAGCTCGATTGGCCGATCGGCCTCGTTCATGATGCAGCGCGATGCGGGCTTCCGCCACGCATCCGCGCCAATGACGGCACTGGGCAAGCCCATGCACCTATGGCACTCTTGGGGCATCGGGGGCACGTCGCCCCGAGCCCCCAACAATGAGCGAGCGGGCTATCGCCTCGAGCGTCGGAGGAACCCATGAAGGTCGGCGACTATCTCACCAAGATGAAGCAGCGCATCATCACCTGCCGTGCCGAGGACACGGTCACGACGGCGGCCACGCTGCTGTCCTCGAACCGCATCGGCGCCATGCCGGTGCGCGGCGACAAGGGCGACCTGATCGGCATCATCTCCGAGCGCGATCTCGTGCGTGCGCTCTCGCACACCGCCGAGCAGATCGCGGCGATGCGCGTCCGGGACCTGATGTCGAGCCGCGTCGTCACCTGCACGCCGGAGGACACCATGGCCAAGGCGTGCCAGCTGATGAACCAGCACAACTTCCGCCACTTGCCGGTGGTGCAGGACGGGCGCATCATCGGCGTCGTCTCGATCCGCGATGGCCTCGCCTATCGGCTCGAGCAGTCCGAGCTCGAGAAGAACATCCTGCGCGACAATGTGATCGCGGCCCGTCACCGCTGAGGCGCGGGGCTTCGTCCCCTGGTCGGTCAGCGGCCGGGAGTGTCCGGCGTGGTCCGGCGTGGGCATCTGCGCGGGCCGGCGCACTGGAGGCATCGCGATGACAACGGTTCAGCAGCTGCTGCTCGAGAAGGGCAAGGAGGTCTGGTCGGTTCGGCCGGAGCAGACGGTGCTCGAAGCCATCAGGATGATGGACGAGAAGAACGTCGGCGCGCTGCTCGTCATGGCCGGCGATCGCCTCGTCGGCATCGTCACCGAGCGTCACTACGCCCGCAACGTCATTCTCAAGGGCCGTGCCTCTCCTTCGACGCCGGTCCGAGAGATCATGGAGTCCCAGGTGCTGTGGGTCGGGCCGACGCAGACGGTGGAGGAGTGCATGGCGCTGATGACCGCCAAGTTCGTCCGACACCTGCCGGTGATCGAGAGTGGACGCGTGATCGGCGTGCTGTCGATCGGCGACCTCGTCAAGAGCATCATCAGCGAGCAGCGGTTCGTGATCGAGCAGCTCGAGCACTACATCACGAGTTAGCTGCGGGCACCGTCTTTCAGCACCCGCGGCGCGCGACGCCTTCGGCGTCGAACACGTGGCCGCTGAGCGAGCGGCCCTTCCTGGCGGCGAGATAGAGCGCGAGTGCGGCGATGTCGGGCTCGGAGCCGAGCGTGGCGCCGGCGCTCTCGCCCACGGCGTGGCTCTTGGGGCCGATGGCATTGAAGCGGATCGCCTTGTCGGCCCAATCGTCGGCTTCCCCGCGCGTCAGGGCGGCGAGCGCGGCGCGGACGAGACCCGCGAGCGCGGCCTCGGCGGCATTGGCCGGCTCCTCCACCACGATCACGTTGAGCACCAGCCCCTCGGTCCAGGTCAGCCGCATCCGGTTGGCGGCGACGCGGCCGACCAGCGTCGGCACGATCATCTTGTCGGCGATGAACGCCTCGCACGCCTCGAGGCTGGCCAAGCCGGCCAGATCGCTGCGGCGGATCGTGACCAGGTTGACCACCGCGTCGAGCCCGCCGAAGGTGGCCGCCGCAGCCTGCGCGAAGCGCACCGCACTGTCGCGGTCGAGCGGGGCTTCGAGGAACAGCTTCATGTCGCTGGCGCTCTCGGCCAGGATCGCGGCGAGCTCGGCGACCGCAGGCGAGGGGTCGGCCGATTGCAGCACCAAGCGCGCCCTGTGATCGGCGAACGCGCGCGCAATATCGACGCCCAGGTCGGCAGTGAGGCCGGTGATGAGGATGCGGGCACCTGCAAGCTCGGCGTAGACCGACGCGGCATCGGTGCGGGTTGCGACGCTCATGTACATTCGGGCTCTCCTCCTCGACGCCGGGACTTGGCTCGCCCGGTTCGGACGATACCACGCCGATTCGACTAACAGGAGCTAAACAGCGCTGTGATTGGGGTGGCGTGCTGGCCACAGCTTGTCGCCATTGCGGCATATCCCCATGATCCACAGGCCGATGGTTGCGTGGACGCTACGCCCGGACCGCCGCTGGACTTTGCAGGGCCTTATGATGGCGCGGAGAAAAACGGAGCCGACCATGCCACCCTTCGAGACCAGCCCGAACGCGCTGCAGTCCTACTGGATGCCTTTCACCGCCAACCGTGCGTTCCAGCGCCGGCCGCGCATGATCGCCGGTGCCAGCGGCATGCACTACCTGACGCCGGACGGGCGGCGCGTTCTCGACACCACGTCGGGCCTCTACTGCGTCAACGCCGGCCACTGCCGCGCGCCGATCGTGCGCGCGATCCAGGTGGCGGCGGCGGCGCTCGACTATTCCCCGGCGTTCCAGTTCGGCCATCCGGCCGCGTTCGAGCTGACGAGCCGGCTCGCGCTGCTTGCACCGGACCCGCTCGAGCACGTCTTCCTGGCCAGCTCCGGCTCGGAGGCGGTCGATACCGCGCTCAAGATCGCCTTGAGCTACCATCGCGCCCGCGGCGAGGCCTCGCGCACGCGCCTCATCGGCCGCGAGCGCGGCTATCACGGTGTCGGCTTCGGCGGCATCTCGGTCGGCGGGATGGTTGCCAACCGGCGCGCCTACGGCACCATGCTGGCCGGCGTCGATCACCTGCCGACGACCTACGACCGCGCGCGCCAGGCGTTCACGGCCGGTGAGCCGGAGTGGGGCGCCCATCTCGCCGACGAGATCCAGCGGCTCGTCAACCTGCACGACGCCTCGACCATCGCCGCCGTGATCGTCGAGCCGGTCGCCGGCTCGACGGGCTGCCTGCCGCCACCCAAGGGCTATCTCGAGCGATTGCGCAAGCTCACCGCCGAGCACGGCATCCTGCTCATTTTCGACGAGGTCATCACCGGCTTCGGCAGACTCGGCACCGCGTTCGCCGCCGAGCGCTACAATGTCCGGCCGGACATGATCACGTTCGCGAAGGGTGTCAGCAATGGCGCCGTGCCGCTCGCCGGCACGATCGTGTCGCGGGCGATCTACGACGCGCACATGCAGGGCCCGGAGCACTTGCCCGAATTGTTCCACGGCTATACCTACTCGGGCCATCCACTGGCGGTGGCGGCGGGTCTGGCCGCGCTCGATCTCTATCGCGACGAGGGGCTTTACCCGCGCGCCGGGGCGCTGGAGCCGGTGTTCGCCGAGATCATGATGAGTCTGAAAGGCTCACCCGGCGTGCTCGACATCCGCACCGTCGGCTTGATGGCCGGCATCGACCTCGCGCCACGACCCGATGCGCCCGGCACGCGCGGATACGAGATCCTCGAGCGCGCCTTCCACGAGCACGACCTCTACCTGCGCGTCGTCGGCGAGACCATCACGCTCGCCCCGCCACTCATTGCCACCATGGACGACCTCGCCGACATCCGCGACCGTATCGCCGCGGTGCTGGCGCAGGTGCGATGAGCCACATAGTCACCGCCTCGGCTCCCGAGAATGACAATCCGCACGGCACATCATGCTTGCGAGGCGTGATGCCTGTCGCCCATCACACCGCCAGCACGATCTTGCCGATATGCGCGCCGCTTTCCATGCGGGCATGGGCGGCGGCGGCGTCGCGGAGCGGGAAGGTCCGGTCGATGACGATTTTGATCTTGCCGGCAGCGACGAGCGGCAACGCCGTTGCCTCGACCGCACGCGCGATGGCGCCCTTGACTGCCGTCGGTCGGATGCGCAGCGTCGAGCCGGTCAGCGTCAGGCGCTTCAGCATCACCCGCATCATGTCGACCTGCACCTTCGAGCCCTTTTGGAAGGCGATATTGACGAGGCGGCCGTCGTCGGCGAGTGCACGAATGTTGCGGTCGACGTAGTCGCCGCCGACCATGTCGAGGATCACGTCGACTCCGCGGCCCTCGGTCGCCGCCTTGACCGCCTCGCCGAAGTCCTCGGCTCTGTAGTCGACGGCAACGTCGGCGCCGAGCGCGCGGGCGGCCTCGCACTTCTCCGCCGAGCCCACGGTCGTGATCACGCGCGCGCCGAGCGCTCGCGCGAGCTGGATCGCGGTGACGCCGATGCCCGAAGTGCCGCCGTGCACGAGCAGCCACTCGCCGCTCTTCAAGGCACCGCGCTCGAAGACGTTGTGCCAGACGGTGAAGAACGTCTCCGGTATCGCCGCCGCCTCGGCGAGCGTCAGGCCGGAGGGCACCGGCAGGCAGGCCGGCTCCTCGGCGAGGCAGTAGGCGGCGTAGCCGCCGCCGTTGACAAGCGCCATCACCTGGTCGCCGACGGCGAAGCGCGTGGCTCCGGGACCGGCGGCGGCAATCCGGCCGGCGACCTCGAGGCCCGGGATCTCGGAGTGGCCTTTCGGCGCCGGATAGAGGCCCTGCCGCTGCAGCACGTCGGGCCGATTGACGCCGGCGAATGCGACCGCGATCAGCACCTGTCCCGGCCCCGGCTCGGGTCTCGCGATCTCGC
Organism: Pseudomonadota bacterium; assembly: GCA_040752215.1. Classification (GTDB taxonomy): domain Bacteria; phylum Pseudomonadota; class Alphaproteobacteria; order Rhizobiales; family Hyphomicrobiaceae; genus JBFMEX01. Next base: position 82,373 of record JBFMEX010000069.1, read on the forward strand.
GCGGCACCAGCACCTCGGGCCCGCCCTTGCCGTCGATGGCAATGGCGGTCATGGTGGCGGGAAGCGGGCTCATGTCGGTGTCCTCGTCGGCGGTCGCAATGGCACCGGCAGAGATGCCCGAGACGGCGGCGGGAGACAAGCCGCCCGCGCATCGGCCGGCAATCAAGGAGCATGGCATGGACTGGGACGATGTCAGGCCGGCGCCGAAGAAGGCGGTGACGGTCGGTGAGGATCTGTCGGCGCTCTCGATCGGCGAGCTCGACGAGCGCATCGCCGCGCTGGAGACGGAGATCGCCCGTGTCCGCGCCGAGATCGCGCGCAAGCGCGCCCATGAGAGTGCTGCCGCCTCGCTCTTCAAGCGCTAACGAAGCATTGCCGTCGCGCCAGGAATTGGTGCGGTCACGGCGCGGCCCGCGACCAGCGGCCAGATGTTGCGCTCGCTACAATCGTGAAGGCGCACGCGGCCAGCGCGCGATGCCCCTTAAGCGTTCATTAGCGAAGCAGGCGTAGTGTCGCTCGCATCCAGACACCTGGATCCTGAGTGGGACCTGTCCACTCTGTTTTGACGCCTCCCTGTTTTCGACTTTCGAGCCGCTCATCCGAGCGGCTCTTTTTTTGCATCGTCCACAGCAGCCTTCGCCGATGCCCCGATTTGGGCCTTCTTGTTAACTATGGCCTTCTACAGTCACCGGGTGTACAGGGTTATTGGAGCGTAGCAGTCTGTGTCACGGCGTATCATGACCGATCGAACGAGCGTGCAAGGTGGCGTTTCGGGAGGCGCGGCAACCGTCTCCTTCGGAGAGCGGTTCCAGGCTTCCGAGCAGTTCGATTCCGTGTTCAAGGAGGGTATGGCGCTGGTCGAGCGCACCGCCTCCTATCTCGATGGCGTCGGGCGTCGCGAGGCCAAGGGCCTGAAGCCGCCGACCAATGTCCTCTATGCAACCGAAAGCATGCGCCTGACGACACGGCTCCTGGACTTGGCCTCCTGGCTGCTGATCCGCCGCGCGCTCAAGGAGGGCGACATCACGCCCGAGGAGGCAGCCAAGAAGCGCCAGCGCGTCAAGCTGCAGAGCCTCGGCCGGCCGTCGCACATCAAGGGCTTCGCCGAGCTGCCGGACGGCCTGCGCGATCTCATCACCCAGAGCTTCGCACTTCACGACCGCATCGTGCAGCTCGACCGCGCGATGACCGTGCGCGTCGAGGAGGAGGCGGCCCCGCGCGCCGCCAATCCGGTCGGCCAGCAGATGAGCCTGCTGGAGCAGGCCTTCAAGCCACGCCTCGTGCGCGGCTGAGTTCGTCGATCACGCCACGAAGAGCCAAAGGCCCGGATCGCTCCGGGCCTTCGTGCATACGCTTGCCGCGCGCTGTGCAGCGCTCAGAAGAGGCCCTCGAACTTCTTCTTGAACCGCGACAGACGGCCGCCGCGGTCGGTCAGCTTCTGGTCGCCGCCGGTCCACGCCGGGTGGGTCGAAGGATCGATATCGAGGTGCAGCTCGTCGCCCTCCTTGCCGTAGGTCGAGTAGGTGACGAACGAGGATCCGTCGGTCATGACGACCTTGATCTGGTGGTAGTCGGGGTGGCAATCGGCGTCTTTCTTCATGGTGTCGCTCCCGCGGCAATGGCCAGGGCCGAGGCGGGCACTCTGGCCCGCGGCGCTCGTCCGTTCTGTCCGGAAATCTCGAAGCCGCCTCTATAAGGGAGTTGCCGGCGCGTGGCAAGCCGCCGCCGGTCCCCGGCGGGGTCGTCGACGGCGTCGGCGGCGACCTGCCAAAGCCTTGAGGCGGCGGACGGATTGGGGCATGGTGCGGCCCGACCCGAAGCCTGAGCGAGAGCGAGACCCTTGAGCCGCCGAGCAAAGCCCGACGAGGCCGCCGTGCCCGCCGCCTCCGCCACGGATGATGCCGGAGAGGAGCGGCGGCGGCGCTCGCTGAGGCCGCTGGCGAGCCTCAAGCCGTACGTCCTGCGCTACCCGCGCCATCTCGCCGCGGCCGGCGTCGCACTGGTCGTCTCCGCCGCCGCCATGCTGGTGGTGCCGATGGCGGTCCGACGCATGATCGACGAGGGCTTCGCCGGTGGCGACGGCCGGCTCATTGGCCAGTATTTCGTCAGCCTGATCGTCATCGGCTTGGTGCTGGCGCTGGCCTCGGCAGCCCGCTTCTACTTCGTCAACTGGCTCGGCGAGCGCGTGGTCGCAGATCTGCGCACGGATGTGTTCCGCCACCTTTCGCGCTTGGGACCGGCGTTTTTCGATTCTGCGCACTCGGGCGAGGTAATGAGCCGCCTGACGGCGGACACCACCCAGATCAAGTCGGCCGCGGGCGTCGCGTTGAGCCAGGCGCTGCGCAATTTGATCATGCTCGTCGGCGCGCTGGCGCTGATGATCGTCACCAGTCCACGCCTGTCGCTGATGGTGCTGATCGCGATCCCCGCGATCGTGCTGCCGCTAGTCGGCTATGGGCGTGTCGTCCGGCGGCTGTCGCGGCGCGCGCAGGACACGCTCGCCGACGCCTCCGCCTACGCCGCCGAGAATCTCGGTGCGGTTCGGACCATGCAGGCGTTCACGCATGAAGGTGTGGTCACCGCGCGCTTCGGCTCTGCCGTCGAGCGTGCCTTCGAGGCGGCGCGCGATCGCTTGAAGGCCCGCGCCGGTCTGACCGCGCTGGCCATCTTCCTCGTCGTCGCGAGCGTGGTCGGCGTGCTGTGGTACGGCGCCCAGTCGGTGGTGACCGGCGAGATGAGCGGCGGCCGCCTCGGCCAGTTCGTGCTCTATGCCCTGTTCGCGGCCGGTGCGCTGGCCGAGCTCTCCGAGGTGTGGGGCGAGATGAGCCAGGCGGCGGGAGCCGCCGAGCGGCTGACCGAGCTGATGGCAGTGACGCCCGAGATCGGCTCGCCCGAAGCTCCCGTGCCGCTGCCGTCCGCCGGCAGGGGTGACATCCGCTTCGAGCGTGTGTCGTTCTCCTATCCCTCGCGCCAGGACATCGCCGCGATCGAGGGTCTCTCGCTCAGGGTCGCTCCGGGCGAGACGCTGGCGCTGGTCGGCCCCTCGGGCGCCGGCAAGTCGACGATCTTCAACCTGCTGTTGCGCTTCTACGATCCGACCGCGGGCACCGTTCTGGTCGACGGCGTCGACATCCGCTCCGCCGACCTCGGCGAGCTGCGCCGACGCATCGCGCTGGTGCCCCAGGAGCCGGCGATCTTCGCCGATACGGTGCTGGAGAACATTCGCTATGGATCGCCCGCGGCGAGCCATGCGGACGTCGAGCGGGCGGCTGCGGCGGCGCAGGCCGCGGAGTTCATCGCCGCCCTGCCGCAGGGCTACGAGTCGCGGCTCGGCGAGCGCGGCGTCACCTTGTCTGGCGGCCAGCGCCAGCGCATTGCCATCGCCCGCGCGATCCTGAAGGACGCACCGATCCTGCTCCTCGACGAGGCGACGAGTGCGCTCGATGCTGAGAACGAGCGCGCCGTGCAGAGGGCGCTGGAAGGGGTGATGCGCAACCGCACGACGCTCGTGATCGCCCACCGCCTCGCGACTGTTCAGAAGGCTGACCGGATTCTCGTGCTGGACGAGGGCCGCGTGGTCGAAGAGGGGACCCACCAGAGCCTGGTCAAGGCCGGTGGCCTCTACGCCCGCCTCGCCAAGTTGCAGTTCGAGCGTGCCGCGGCCGAGTGAACCGACGCCAGATCGCGCCCGGCCTCGTTCGACGGCGGGTGCTGCAACGTAACCCTCGGCCGAGCCGGCGGTTGAATGCGCCTGCCGATTGCGCGATGATTAGGCAATGCAATGAGGCCATTGCCATGTCCAAGCGTATCGTCCTCACAGTCGCCGGGCTGACGCTGCTGGGCGTCGGAGCCGGCGCAGTCTCCTACGTCAACGGCTGGCTCGGACCGACCGCGAGGCTAGAGTCCCGGGCCACGCCGGAGGAAGCCGTCCGCAAAGCGCTGGCCAAAGCGTCCGAGACCGCGGCCTCGCTTCTCGGAGCGGAAACGCCCGCGCGACCTGCGGCGGAAGGCGCCAAGGCCAGCGCGCCGTTCGACGTCGCCCGCATTAATCCCGACGGCACGTCGGTCATCGCCGGTCGCGCCGCGCCGAATGCCCGCCTGACCGTGCTCGCCGACGGCGAGTCGATCGCCAGCGTGAGCGCCGACGACAACGGCGAGTGGGTCGTGGTCACCGACCACAAGTTCAAGAGCCGCGATCCCGAGCTGCGCATCGCTGCCGCCGGCAGCATGCCCGATCCGAGACCGAAAGCGGAGCCGCCTCGCGTGGCGGCGCGCGACGAGCCGCCGCCATCGCCGGGCGTACGCGCGATCACCTCGCAGATGATGGCCACCCTCGAGCACATGGTCGAGTCGGCCAAGCAGGAGCGCGCCGCTTCGACCGCCGCGCCGGCCGGAACGGTGGCGGAGGGCGCGCCCACCCGCGCGCCGCCTCCGCCGACAACCGCCCCGCCGGCCTCTCCCGTCGACCAGCCGGCCAAGCCGTCGCCCTCGCCGGCGCCGACCCGGATCGCGGCCGCGGAGACATCCCCGGCGGTGGCCGCCGGAACCTCGTTCGCGAGTGCCGACGAGCCGGCCAAGGTGCCGGCCGCGATCCCGATCCCGGTGCTGTTCGTCTACAACGAGGCCGTATTCACCGAGGAAGGAAAGCGTGCGGCCGGGCTGCTGCTCGAGTATCTGAAGCTGAAACGGCTCGACGTGGTGACCCTGTCGGGTCATGCCGACGAGCGCGGCTCGGAGCGGTTCAACCTCGATCTCTCGCGCGAGCGACTGGCGACCGTGGCTTCGTTCCTGAAGTCGGGCGGATACGCCGGAGCGCTGAGGCTGGAGCCGCGCGGCGAGAGCGAGCCGTTCACCGGCGTCGACCGCACACTCTTCGACCGCGAGGAGCTCTATCAGCTCGACCGCCGAGTGGAGCTGCGGTTCGTCAACTAGCCGCCTGGATCCCGACCAAGGTCCATGCTCGCGACGGGCTCGCCGTCCTGGGGGATGGGTGCTGCCGGCGGCCGGGAGGCGCCCGGCGATCCTGCTCCGCCAAGTGGTGCGAATGTCTCGTAAGCGCCCGCGTGAGGCAGGCCTATCGATTGGTGAGCTTCAGCTCGATACGCCGGTTCTTGCTCAGCGAGTCCTCGTCGGTGCCCTTCTCGAGCGGAGCGAACTCGCCGTGTCCGGCGGCGACGACGCGCTTGGCCGGCACGCCGCGCGACGTGAGGTAGCGCACGACCGAGATCGCGCGCGCCGTCGACAGCTCCCAATTGGAGGGAAACTGTGCGCTGGCGATCGGGCGGATGTCGGTGTGGCCGTCGACCTGCAGCGCCCAGTCGATCTCCTTCGGGATCTGCCGCTCCAGCTCGACGATGGCGGCCGCGAGCTGATCCATCGCGGCGAGGCCTTCGGGCGTCATATGCGCCTGGCCGGAGGGGAACAGCACCTCGGACTGGAACACGAACCGGTCGCCGACGACGCGGATGTCCTTGCGGTCCTTCAGCAGCTCGCGCAGGCGGCCGAAGAAGTCGGAGCGATAGCGCTGCAACTCCTGCACCTGGCGGGCCAGCGCCGCGTTGAGACGCGAGCCGAGGTCCTTGATCCGGTCCTGCGCCTCCTTGTCCTTCTGCTCGCTCGCCTCCAGCGCCTCGTTCAGGGCGGCGATCTGGCGGCGCAATGCCAGCAACTGCTGATTCAGGAGGTCGACCTTGGCCAGCGCCTCGTTGGAGACCTCCTTCTGCTTCTCCAGGTCGCTCTCGAGCGAGGAGATGCGGGCGCTCGCAGTTTTCGCGCGCTCGTCGCCGGTGAGCGCGAAGCCCGAGAGCTTTGCATTCTCCTCGCGGAGCGAGGACAGCGTCGCCTGCAGCGAGGCGATCTCGTCCTCGCTCGCCTTGCCCTTGCCCTTCTCCAGCGCCAGCAGGTTGGTCAGCTCCGCGATCTGGCGGTTGAGGCGCTTCAAGGCGGTGTCCTTGCCGCTCGCCTCCTGGCTGGCGAAATACTGCGCCAGCATGAAGATCGACATCAGGAACGTGACGACCAGCAAGAGCGTCGAGAGCACGTCGACGAAGCCCGGCCAGTACTCGCCGTAGTCGCCCCCACGCCGTGTGCGGCCGCCGGCCATCTCAGCTCCCGTGGCGCTGGAGGTTGTTGGCCAGGTCCTTCAGGACGTGCGCCACCTCGGCGCTCTGCGACGCCTGCTCGTCGATCCACTCGCGCACCACCTTCTGCTCGGCGCGCATCTGGTTGATGATCTGGTTGACGCCCTGCGCCAGCTCGCGGACGGAATCGCCGCCTCCCGGCGTGCCCGGGGCGCCGGTCGCGGCGAGGCGGATGTTGAGCTCCTCGATCGCCCGCTGCACGTCGTAGAGCACGGCGGCGAGATGGCGGTTGATCTGGTCGCTGGTGGCGTCGCTGCCCGGCGTCAGCTCGGTGATGCCCGAGAGCCATTCCTCGAGCTCGTTGTAGAACCGGTTGTGGGCGTGGCTCGCCTGCAGCTCGAGAAATCCGAGCACCAGCGAGCCGGCAAGTCCGAACAGCGACGACGAGAACGCGGTGCCCATGCCCTTGAGCGGCGCGGCGAGATTGTTCTTGAGGTCGTCGAACAGGTTGACCGTGTCCGAGCCGCTCGTGTCGATGGTGCCGATCGCCTTGCCGACGGAGGAAATCGTCTCCAAGAGCCCCCAGAAGGTTCCGAGCAGGCCGAGGAACACCAGGAGCCCGACCAGATAGCGTCCCGTATCGCGCGCCTCGTCCAGACGAGAGGAGATCGAATCCATGATCGAGCGCATCGACGTCGTCGACAGCGACAGCGTGCCGGTGCGGTCGCGCAACATGGTCGCCATCGGCAGCAGGAGGCGCGGCTGGTGGGTGATCGAGAGGCCCGGATCGGCGATCCGGAACGCGTTGACCCAGCGGATCTCGGGATAGAGCCGCACCACTTGACGGAACGAGTAGAGAATGCCGAACGCCAGCACGCCGATGATCAGCCCGTTGAGGCCCGGATTGGTCTTCAGTGCCGAGAGCAGCTGCTCGTGGAGGATCGCGCCGAGGAACACGACCAGCGTCAGGAAGATGAGCATGCGCAGCAGGAACACGCCGGGCGGCGTCAGGGTGCGGTGGAACGGGGTCAGGTCCCGGTCGCTGCTGCGCTTCCTCGCCATCTCTTCCTCGGGTCTGCCCTGCACGCCGCCGTCCGGTCGGGAAGCTTAGCCTACCCTCATGGCAGCGCAAACCGGCAACATCGTGCCGATGATCAGCCCGTGGCTCCGGCCCGGATCTTCACGCCGGGCTTGGCACCCCATGCAGCAGCCCCAGCAGCCCCTTGTGCACGTTTGCGTTGGCGGCGAGGATGTTACCCTTCTCGAGCATCTTGTCGCCGCCGTCGAGGTCGCTGACGATGCCGCCGGCCTCGCGGACGATGACGATGCCGGCCGCCATGTCCCAAGGCTGGATGCCGGCCTCCCAGTAGGCGTCGAAGCGCCCGGCCGCGACCCAGGCGAGATCGACCGAGGCGGACCCGGTGCGGCGGATGCCGGCGACCTCGCCCATCACCGTGCGCGCCTCGTCGATGAAGCGCGTGTGGCCGGGGCGGCCGCGGTGCGGGACTCCGGTCACGACCACCGTGTCGGCAAGCGTCTTGCGCGCGGCGACGCGTAGCCGGCGGCGGTCATTGAGGTAGGCGCCCTTGCCCTTCTCGGCGGCATAGAGCTCGTCGAGGATCGGATTGTAGATCAGGCCGGCCACCAGCTGTCCCTCGCGCTCCAGCCCGATCGAGATCGAGAACAGCGGGATGCCGTGCAGGAAGTTGGTGGTTCCGTCGAGCGGATCGACGATCCAGCGGTGGCTCTTGTCGGCGCCGTCGACCTCGCCGCGCTCTTCCATGAGGAATGCATAGTCGGGGCGCGCCCGGCTGAGCTCGCGATAGAGGATCTCCTCGGCGCGGTGGTCGGCGGCGGTGACGAAGTTCGACGGTCCCTTGACCGACACCTGCAGCTGCTCGACCTCGCCGAAATCGCGCGCGAGGCTGCGCCCCGCCTTGCGCGCGGCGGCGACCATCACGTTCATCAGGGCGGAGGCGGGCATCGGATCTCGCGGGTTGAGGAGTAGGGCGCGCACGCCGGCTCGGCGACACCACGGCCGGGCATCGACTATCGCCTTCGAGGCGGGGATGCAAGGCAGCCGGGGCGGCGTGCTATTCGTTCACCGCCTTGGCGCGGGCGGGTTTCCGCATGAATGCCGGCACATTGTCGGCCGCGAAGCCTTTGCCTGCGCCACTGGCGGGACCCGCATCGCCACCACGGCGCGGCGGCTTGCCCCCTTCCTGCCGCTGCGGCTTCTCGGCCATGCGCGGCTCGCCCTTGCGCTCGCCCTCGGCGTGCGGGCGGGCCTGATGCTCG